>JBAUUR010000059.1:0-5784 GCA_049582805.1 Gallionellaceae bacterium
TATGAATGAAATTCTCCAGTACCTGAAAACGCATGGTGAACAACTCGACACGGACATTGCTATGGCGACAGGTATTTCGCTAGCTAAAGTCCACCTGCACCTGTCAGAGCTTACTGCCAAGGGAGAAGTGATGTCGTGCCATTCAATCCGTTTCGAGAAGGGCAAGAAGATCGAGGGCATAAGATGCCGGTTAGCTGGATATATTCCACCAGCAGCACCGGGCAGGAAATCGAAGGTTCAGTTGAGGTTGTCGTAGCTCCGCTTCCATGCGTTGATTTGGGTGGCTCCAAGGGCAGCGACGTGCCAGTTGCTGTCCTTACGCCATTTGAAATTCACGACTGCTAACGGTAGTAAAGCGGGCATCAGCGAGTAAAGGGCCCGATTGACGCCATGCCCATTTGCTTACCTTGGAGCGAGTTCGCCATACCAGTATGCGGCAGTGACACCGCCATCCATGAGGAAGTCGCTGCCGGTGATGAACGCACCGTCCGGCCCCATCAAAAGAGCGCCAACGCTCCCCACCTCATCCGGGGTGCCAGCGCGACCGGCGGCGCACAACTCGATCATGCGCCGGTATCCAGCGCCACGCGGACCGCTCAGCTCGTCCTTTGCGAGCGGTGTGACTATAATGCCGGGGCTGATTGTGTTGACCCGTGCTCCACGCTTGCCCCACCGCACCGCCTCGGCCATCACCCGCAGCGAGTTAGCACGTTTGGCGATCTGGTAGGCGTGTAAGGAGTCTGTCACTTTGTCTGACTGGAGCATCGGAAGTGCGAGCAACGCGTCCGCCGGGGTCGTCGCCAGCGCCTTGTCTTGCTCGGGTGTTAGCGCCGGGAGGCGGTGCCCGGATTGTGATGCGATGACGACACCCGCCCCGCCGCGCGAGATGACGTTACCGAATTCCTCTAGCACGAGCGCGGTGCCATACAAATCGACGCTTAAAATCGTTGCCGGCGATGCTTGGCTGGGGGAAACGCCGGCAGCATGGATGACTCCGGTTATGGCGCCGATGGCCGTCGCTGTTTCGACCAGTGCGTGAACCGAGGTACGCGATGAGATATCTATGGTCGCCGTGCTCACTTCGAACCCTGCTTCGCTGAGAACTTTTGCAGCTTCATCGGCGTTTTTCGGGCGCAGGTCGGCCAGCAGAACATGCTTGCCTGCGCTGACACGCCGCGCGATTGCCTGACCTATAGCTCCGGCCCCGATAACTACGATAACATTGGTCATTACAATTTCCCTTATTGTTTGGGCATGCGATTAACGTCCGGTCATTTCCAGCGCAGCTTTGGGTAGCCGCTCCCCCTTCAATGCGATGTGCGAGGCATTCTCGTCAATTTCCTTAAGGTCTTCCGGAGTAAGGTGCACTTCGACAGCGCCGAGATTTTCCTCAAGCCGATGCAATTTGGTGGTTCCTGGAATGGGCACGATCCACGGCTTTTGCGCCAATAGCCATGCAAGTGCAATCTGGGCAGGTGTTGCACCCTTGCGCTCTGCGACCTCCCGGACTAGATCAACCAGCGCCATGTTCGCTTTCAGTGCCTCTGGGGAAAAGCGTGGAACGCTCGCACGGAAATCGGTTGTTGCATCGAACTTGGTATTTTCATCTATCTTGCCAGTAAGAAACCCCGCCCCCAAAGGGCTGAATGGAACAAAGCCGATGCCGAGTTCTTCAAGTGTGGGCAGAATTTCTGTCTCCGGCCCGCGCCACCAAAGCGAATATTCGCTCTGCACTGCCGTAACGCGCTGTACGGCATGCGCACGGCGTATGGTATTTGCACCCGGCTCGGAAAGGCCAAAATGTTTCACTTTGCCTTCCTTGATGAGTTCCTTCACGGCGCCGGCCACTTCCTCGATGGGAACATCCGGATCAACGCGGTGCTGATAAAACAAATCGATAGCGTCAATTTTCAGGCGCTTGAGCGATGCGTTTGCAACCGCCTTGATATGTTCCGGACGACTATTCAACCCGCCCAGTCGCTTTCCAGTAGTGTAGTCAAATTCGAAGCCGAATTTTGTCGCAAGCACGACCTGCTTCCTGAACGGCGCGAGTGCTTCACCGACCAGCTCTTCATTCGTGAACGGTCCATATGCTTCAGCCGTGTCAAAGAACGTCACGCCACGATCAAATGCAGAACGTATGAAGCCAATCATTTCCTGCTTGTCCTTGGGCGGGCCGTATGCGGAACTCATTCCCATGCAGCCTAAACCCAGCGCCGATACTTCCAGATTGCTGTTTCCAAGTTTGCGTTTTTGCATTTTTGCGCTCCTTTCATCAAGTCAAGGCATGCAGCCTTGCTCAGAGAATAATCATTTGTATTGTTCGTCACTGACCTTCTCTTGCCAGTCCGCAGCCTTGCCATCAAGCTGCTCCTGAATGGCAATATGGGTCATCGCCGTGGTGGCCGTGGTGGCCGTGGCGCCGTGCCAGTGCTTTTTACAAGGGGCAATCGAGACCACGTCACCCGGCCTTATTTCCTCTATCGGTCCGCCCCAGCGCTGCACCACCCCGCAGCCGGCGGTCACAATTAGTGTCTGGCCGAGCGGATGGCTGTGCCAGGCAGTTCGCGCACCTGGCTCGAAGGTGACATTCGCGCCGCTGGCGCGTGCTGGTTCCTTTGCCTGAAAGAGGTAATCGACACGGACGGTGCCCGTAAAATATTCGTCCGGCCCTTTGGCTGAGGGCTCGGAACCCACTCGTTTGATGTCCATTTTGTGGCTCCTCCTATTGGTAATGTTCAAAACGGTATGCCAGTTCCGGTCCGTCGTTGCCACCGTAGGCAAGCTGGCCAATAAGCAGCGCAAATGGCTCGGTGTAGCGGGCGATCCGCAGTGGGCCGGCATCTACCGGGTCGAAACCCGCATCGCGGATCAGCTCGGCCGCGACCACATTGCCGTGCGCATCATCTCCGCAGTACACCAAACTGGGCTTGCGGACCCTGCGCCGGGCTTCGAATACGTTAAACAGTACTTCGCTTGGCACGGTATTGAATGCCGAGACGACGCGTGCCTTCGGCAGCTTCTTCGCAAGTTCCTCCGCACCAGACGAGGTGTGCGCAACGACCAAGCCGGTATCGTTAGTATTCATCGGTAGCGAGCAGCTCACGATCACCTTGCCAGAAAGATCTCCTGCTTGGCCTAGCACATCGTCCATGCGAGACCAGTGCACAGCCAGCAACACCGCATCAGCATTCTGCGTGGCCTCGTGGGGTGTGCCCGCACGCGCGTTGCCGTGCGCCTCCATCGCCAGCGTCTCCAATTTTTTGCGGTGGTGAGCGTAGCTGAACACCACATCATGCCCGGCGCGGGCAAAAATCGTCCCCAGCTTACCGCCCATCAATCCCGAACCCAGAATGCCGACTTTCATGATGTGCCTCCGTCAATTTGCATGCAGAGTGACATTGCGTCAGGCTTTCAACGACGACATGTCGATGACGAAGCGGTATTTCACGTCGCTCCTCATCATTCGTTCATACGCATGGTTGATGTCCTGAATTTTGATCACTTCTACATCGGAAGTGACGCCGTGCTTGCCGCAGAAATCCAGCATCTCCTGCGTTTCGGGGATACCGCCTATCACCGAACCCGCTACCGACTTACGACCCATGATCAAGGGTACGGTGTTCAACATGGGATCAAGATCGCCCAGAAACCCGACCAGCACGACTGTACCGTTTAGCGACAGCGTGGGCAGATACGGGTTGAGGTCGTGCGCATAAGGGACGGTGTCAATGATCAAGTCGAAGCGGCCTTTCACCGCAGTCATCTGCTCAGCATCGGTGGAGAGCACCACAGTGTCCGACCCTAGGCGACGCGCATCCTGTTCCTTATTGGGCGACCGCGTGAACAGCGTTACATGCGCACCCAACGCTTTTGCCAGCTTTAGCGCCATGTGTCCAAGTCCACCGAGTCCGATGACAGCAACCTTGGTACCTTTACCCACTTGCCAGTAGCGCAGCGGCGACCAAGTGGTGATACCCGCACACAGCAAAGGAGCTGCCCCTTTAAGATCCAGACCATCAGGTATTTTCAGGACAAATCTGTCCGACACTACGATCTTCTCTGAGTAGCCGCCGAAGGTCGGCATGCCGTCATGGCGGTCGGCGCTGTTATAGGTATAAGTCGGGGTCTCTAGGCAATACTGTTCCAACCCCTGATCACAGGCCTCACAATGCCGACAGGAATCCACCATACAGCCGACGCCGACGCTATCGCCCGGTTTGAAGCGGGTCACTTTCGGCCCCACACTCAACACGCGGCCTATGATTTCATGTCCAGGCACCAGCGGATAGACGGCATGGCCCCAGTCGTTGTGCGCGTAGTGGATATCGGTGTGGCACACTCCGCAGTAAAGAATTTCGATGACCACATCATCGGCTCGCGGGTCGCGTCGGTCAAAACGATAGGGAGCCAAGGGGGCCTTGGCGGCCTGGGCGGCGTAAGCTCGTACATTCATTGTCATAGTTCATCTCTATCGTTAACAGAATTGGAAAAAATCTGGTTGAAATTCGATATGCGGAGGCGTATACACTCGGCATCGTTCGCCCGTTTTGTGCAGCCGTTAAACCAGATTTTTGCCCAGTGTACTTACTGATGCCGCTCTTGATTAGATGGTAGAATCCGCATGAACTCATGAATTATATTCATCAATGCCAAACGAGAATCTCAACGATCTGCAGGCATTCGTTACCGTGGCACGTGAGGGTAGCTTTACCCGGGCAGCCGCACAGCTTGGGGTGTCCCAATCGGCGCTGAGCCACACCATCCGCGCTCTCGAAACCCGGCTCGGGTTACGTCTCCTCAATCGCAGCACGCGCAGCGTTTCCCCCACCGAGGCAGGCGAGCGCCTGCTACGCACCGTCGGCCCGCGGCTTGCCGAGATCGAAGCCGAGTTGGCTGGCCTGAGCGAGCTGCGCGAAAAACCTGCGGGCACGATACGCATCACCGCATCCGAACATGCGACCGACACGGTCCTGTGGCCTCGGTTGTCGAAACTGCTGGCGGACTATCCCGATATCAAGATCGAGATCACCACCGATTCCAGATTAATTGATATCGTAGCCGAACGTTATGATGCCGGCGTGCGCACGGGTGACGTGCTCGCCAAGGACATGGTGGCCGTGCGCATCGGGCCGGACATGCGCATGGTGGTCGTCGGAGCGCCTGACTACTTCTCAAAGCGGCCATTGCCCAAAACACCACAAGACCTCGCCGCGCACGACTGTATCAATCTGCGGTCGCTGTCGCACGGCGGCCTCTATGCATGGGAATTCGAGAAGGACGGACACAAGGTCAATGCGCACGTTGAAGGCCAATGGGTGTTCAACACCACCACCCCGATAATCCGCGCGGCATTGGCAGGATTCGGCCTCGCCTACGTGCCAGAGGATGCGGTTCAGGATCATCTCGCAAAGAAACACCTGCGGAGGGTGCTCGACGACTGGTGCCCCACCTTTCCGGGCTTCCATCTCTATTACCCAAGCCGACAGTCATCGCCTGCATTCGCGCTGCTGGTCAAAGCGCTGCGCTATCGATCAAGTGATAACAAGTTGGATTCGGTCACTCGGCGGAAGTAAGCGGAGCTGTTCGGTATGTCCGCCATCCCGCGCAGAGCAGACATCTCGGCAAAGGACGCTGGACTTCCGGCATGTGTCGAGGGACTAAACCGCTTCGCGGTAGGGGCGCTCCGTAGATACGCCTGCGATTGATTTAAGCGTGTAAAAGGTTGACAGAAGTGCGCTGCTCTTTAAGTTGGGAAGTGAGGCAAACCGCCTCATTTTTCGA
>JBAUUR010000060.1:0-110474 GCA_049582805.1 Gallionellaceae bacterium
GCCAAATCGATGCCAATTGTCGTAATCTTCATGTTGGACGCCCTTTCTATTTTAGTGGTAGTAAAGCCCCCACTACTTTGGCACTCAGATGCCGTTTTAGGAAGTGGGCGTCCATTCCATTACGGGAGCACATCATGGCAAAAAAATCCTTTCCCTTGTCTAAAGTCTATGGCTTGCTTGAGCCGGGGCCGGTTGTGCTCGTCACGACCGCCAGCAAGGGTCGGTCGAACATCATGACCCAGTCGTGGCACACCATGCTCGAATTCGAGCCGCCGCTGGTGGCTTGCGTGATCAGCAACCGGAACTACTCATTCGACGCCTTGAAAGCGACCAGGGAATGCGTGATCAGCATTCCAACGGTGGAACTGGCGAAGCAGGTGGTGAACTGCGGAAACTGCTCCGGCCGCAAGGTGGATAAGTTCAAAAAATTCGGCCTTACGGCCATGGCCGCCTCGTGCGTCCAGGCGCCGCTCATAGCCGAGTGCTATGCCAACCTCGAATGCAAGGTCGTCGATGGGAAGATGGTGGACAAATACAACCTGTTTGTCCTTGAAGCAGTCAAGGCCTGGATCGACCCTGCACAGAAACATCCGCGGACGATCCACCATCAGGGAAGAGGCGCGTTCATGGTGGCCGGCGAGACGATCAAGTTGTCTTCCAGAATGAAATAGCCCGCAGCACGGCCCGGTTAAATTTCAGCTGCAATCTCCGGTGGTATACTTGCGCCCGCCTTGTTTTATCCAATCAATGAGGAAGTACATGAAACGATTTTTGCTGTTGTTAACGACTGCCTTGACCATTCTGAGTTTGTTTGCCGCAACGGCAGAGGCCAAACGCTTCGGGGGCGGCACCAGCATCGGCAAGCAGCGTACCATGTCCGCTCCGCCGCAAGGCCAGCAAGCGCCCGCAGCCGCGCCTGCCACTCCGGCACAGCCGCCTGCAGCGCAACCGCAACCTGCTGGCAACAAATGGCTCGGTCCGTTGGCCGGCCTCGCAGCAGGCGCCGGTCTGGGCGCCTTGCTGGCCGGTAGCGGTTTGGGCGGCAGCATGGGCACGATCCTGATGGTGATGCTTGCGGCCGGGGCGGTGATGCTCCTGGTCTCGATGTTGCGCAGGCCGCAGCAACGAACCGCGACACCGTATGTTGGGGCAGGCGCACCGTACCCTGACCCGCAACCCGTGCCGCCGCCGCTGGCGGCCGGCTTGTCTGCATCTGCCACCACACCGATGAACAACAACATTCCGGCGGATTTCCCGGTGGAAGCCTTCCTGCGCAGCGCGAAGACTTCTTTCATCCGCTTGCAGGCTGCGAATGACCGGAAGGATCTGGACGATATCCGCGAATACACCACGCCGGAGATGTTCGCCGAGATTTCCATGCAGTTGCGGGAACGCGACAACACACCTCAGAAGACCGATGTGCTTGCAATAAATGCCGATCTGCTGCAAGTGGCAAACGAAGGCGATTACGCCATCGCGAGCGTGCGCTTAACGGGCCAGTTGAGCGAGAACAACGGCGCACCGGAATCGCTGGATGAAATCTGGCATGTGCAGAAAAATCTGCATGACGATAAATCGGTGTGGCTGTTGGCGGGAATCCAGCAAACCGCTTTGCACTAAGCCATCGTGTTCGTCCAGCCCGCTGTCGCGACCCTGAATCACCTGCTTGCCCAGAGCGGATGGGCATTGCCACGGCTGGCCCGTTTCACTGGGAGGACGGCGCGTTTCAATATTGCGCCGTTTACTTTTGCCTGCACCATTCAGGATGATGGCATGCTGCACGAGGCGCTGGCATCCGCCACCGCTGATGCCAGCTGCCACATCCCTCCCTCGTTGTTGCCGCGCCTGGCATTGCAGGATGCATCGGCATTCGATCAGATCGAATGTTCCGGCGATGCCGCGCTGATCGAGGAGATACTTTTTCTAGCCCGTCATTTGCGCTGGGATGCGGCAGAAGACTTGAGCCGCTTTACCGGCGACATCGCCGCCGAGCGCATCGTGCGCTTCGCCAAGGATACCCATCGGCAAGCGCGCGACACGGCACTGAACCTGGCGCAGGCGCTAACGGAATACTGGACGGAGGAGCGTCCGTTGCTGGCCAAACCGCAGCAGGTTGCGGCTTTCGTGCTGGATGTAAACAGGTTGCGCGAGGAAGTGGCAAGATTGGAGCAACGCATCGGAACCCTCTCCCCTCCTTCGACAGGCTCAGGACAGACCAAGCCCTCTCCCGCAAGCGGGAGAGGGGAGCATTAATATGCGCCTGCTCCGCCTGCTGAAGATCATTTTCGTGGTGTTGCGTTTCGGCCTGGACGAATTCCTGCTCGCGCATGTGCGCACGCGCTGGTTGCTGGTGCCGCTCAACTTTCTGCTGTTTTTCCGCAACACGTCGGCGCCGCGCGCGGAAAGGTTGCGCCTTGCGCTGGAAGCGTTGGGACCGATCTTCGTCAAGTTCGGCCAAGTGCTGTCCACCCGGCGCGACCTGATGCCGACCGACATTGCCGATGAGTTGACCAGGCTGCAGGACCAGGTGCCGCCATTTCCTTCCGCGCAGGCGATAGCGCTTCTGGAGCACATCTACAAGAAAAAGCTGAACGAAGTTTTTCAGAGTTTTGATGAGACGCCGATCGCCAGTGCTTCGGTGGCGCAGGTGCATTTCGCCGTGTTGCCTGACGGGCGCGAGGTCGCGGTAAAAATTTTGCGCCCCGGCATCGAACACATCATCGCACAAGATGTTGCGTTGCTCGACATTTGCGCCGGACTGATCGAGCGTTGGTGGGAAGACGGCAGACGGCTCAAGCCGCGCGAGGTCGTGGGCGAATTCAAGAAGTATCTGCACGATGAACTTGACCTGATGCAGGAAGCGTCCAACGCCAGCCAGCTCAAGCGCAACTTCGCCAATTCTGCGCTGTTGATCGTGCCGGAAGTCTATTGGGACTGGTGCACGACCGATGTGATGGTGATGGAACGCATGGACGGCATTCCGGTCAGCCAGATCAGTGAACTACGTGCTGCCGGCGTAGATATCCACAAGCTCGCATCAAACGGTGTGGAGATTTTTTACACCCAGGTTTTCCGCGACGGCTTTTTCCATGCCGACATGCATCCGGGCAATGTGCAGGTGGCACGCGACGGACGTTATATCGCGCTGGACTTCGGCATCATGGGCACACTGACCGATATCGACAAGCATTACCTCGCGCAGAATTTCATCGCCTTCTTCCGGCGCGATTACAAGCGTGTGGCGGAAGTACACATCGAGTCCGGATGGGCACCCAGGGAAACGCGCGTGGATGAACTGGAAACCGCGATCCGCGCGGTGTGCGAGCCGATTTTCGACAAGCCGCTGCGCGAAGTTTCTTTCGGGCGCGTGCTGCTGCGCCTGTTCCAGACCTCGCGCCGCTTCGGCATCGAAGTCCAGCCGCAACTGGTGTTGCTGCAAAAGACTTTGCTCAACATTGAGGGGTTGGGATTGCAGCTCGATCCCGAACTGGACCTGTGGAAGACCGCCAAGCCGTGGCTGGAGCGCTGGATGAGCGAGCAGGTCGGCTGGCGCGGCTTCCTGAAAGCGCTGCGCAAGGAAGCGCCGAACTACGCCAGCCTGCTGCCGGAATTGCCGCGCCTGTTGCACCAGCGCCTGAACAAGAATCCCGTTGAAAAAATCGAGACGGCGCTGCAGGAACTGGTAGCACAACAGAAACAGCGCAATCGCTTGCTGGAAATGGCTGTCTGGCTGCTGCTTGGTTTGGTGTTGATCCAGCTTTTCACCACTATCTAGTCCGAAAGCTTCAACAATTGATGCGCACCAAGTTCGTCACTCAACCGTGACTGACTTTGCAAGATTGCGGGGTTTATCCACATCCGTTCCTTTTTGCAATGCAACGTAATAAGCCAGCAACTGCAGCGGAATTGTATGCAGGATCGGACTTAAATAACCTGCGTGTTCCGGCATCTGCATCAGGTTCACGCCATCGCTGGAATGAATGCGCGTGTTGGCATCGGCGAATACGTACAGTTCACCACCGCGTGCGCGCACTTCCTGCAAATTGGATTTGAGTTTTTCCAGCAGTGCGTCATTGGGCGCAACAGCGATGACCGGCATGTTCTTGTCCACCAGCGCCAGCGGGCCGTGTTTCAATTCTCCGGCGGGGTAGGCTTCGGCATGGACGTAGGAAATCTCCTTGAGCTTGAGCGCGCCTTCCAGCGCAATCGGGTAATGCAGGCCACGCCCGAGGAACAGCGCATGCTGTTTATCGATGAAGCGTTCCGCCAGTTTCGCGATCTCTGGCTCCAGATTCAGCACGGCCTGTGCCGCACTGGGGAGGTGGCGCAAGGCGTGCAGGTGCTGCTGTTCGGCTTCCTTGCTCAGCCTGCCGCGCTGTTTGGCAAGGACAAGGGTAAGCAGAAACAATGCGGCCAGTTGCGTGGTGAAGGCCTTGGTCGATGCCACACCGATCTCAGGACCGGCGCGCGTCAACATGCGCAGTTTTGACAACCGGATCAGCGCGCTTTCCGGCACGTTACAGATCGACAGGGTATGCGTGTGGCCAATAGCCTTGGCATGGTTGAGCGCGGCCAGCGTGTCGGCAGTTTCGCCGGATTGCGAAATGGTCACCACCAGCGTTTTCGGGTTGGGTACACTTACGCGGTAGCGATATTCGCTGGCGATTTCCACGTTGCACGGAATGTCCGCTATTTCTTCCAGCCAGTAGCGCGCCACCTGGCCGGCGTGATTGCTGGTGCCGCAGGCGAGGATGAGGATGCTGTCGATGTCGGCAAAGGTCGCCGCCGCTTCCGCGCCGAAGATGCCGGGAATCAGCGACTGGCTGTTGCATACCGACTCCAGGGTATTCGCCAGCGCCTGCGGCTGTTCGTGGATTTCCTTCTGCATATAGTGGCGGTACTCGCCCAGTTCCACGCTGTCATTGGTCAGTTCGCTGACATGCGCCGGGCGCTCTACTGCCTCACCTTGTGCATTGAAGATTCGGTAGCTGCGCAAGCCGGCTTCGACCACGTCACCCTCTTCCAGATACACCATGTTTTTGGTGACCTGCAACAGGGCCGATGCATCCGACGCAATGAAATGTTCTCCGCTGCCCACGCCCAGCAGCAGCGGACTGCCCTTGCGCGCGCCGATCAACTGATCGGGGTTGTCTGCCGCCACCACGCCGATGGCGTAAGCGCCCACCAGCTCGGCGAGCGCCGCCTGTGTTGCCACCAGCAGACTGTTGCCGCGCGCATAGTGGCTGTGGATCAGGTGCGCGATGACTTCGGTGTCGGTGTCGGAAGTGAACGCATAGCCTTGTGCGCTTAAGCGTGCGCGCAGGTTTTCATAGTTTTCGATGATGCCGTTGTGCGCAACTGCGATCAGGTCGCTGCTGATATGCGGATGCGCATTACGCTCGCTTGGCACGCCGTGAGTGGCCCAGCGCGTGTGTGCGATGCCGAGGCGTCCGCTGGTATTCGCGCTTTTTCCGATCAGCTCGGCTACGCGCCCGGTGCTGCGCACGCGCTCCAGCCGGTTATGGTTGACCACCACCAGCCCGGCAGAGTCATAACCGCGATATTCCAGCCGCTGCAAGCCTTGCAACAAAATGGGGACGACATTGCGTTGCGCGATCGCGCCGACGATTCCACACATTTTATTTTTTCTCCTTGGTCGGCCGCTGCCAGCCCGGCACGGTTACTTGTTTGCCGCGCGATAAAGTCAGCTCGCCATCCGGTGCATCGCGCGTGATGGTGGAGCCGGCGCCTATGGTCGCGCCGCGTCCAATTTTTACTGGCGCAACCAGCTGCGTGTCCGAGCCGATGAATGCGTCGTCCTCGATCACGGTGCGGTATTTGTTTACGCCATCGTAATTGCAGGTGATGGTACCCGCTCCGATGTTGACGCGACTGCCCACCGTGCTGTCGCCGATGTAGCTCAAGTGGTTAGCCTTGCTGCCTGCCGCAATCTCGCTGTTCTTCACCTCGACGAAGTTACCGATGTGGACGTCATTTTGCAGCCTGCTGCCGGGGCGTATCCGGGCAAATGGGCCAATACGACAGTCATCGCCGATCTCGGCGCGGACGATGTGGCTGTAGGGTTCGATTAGTGTGCCGGAAGCAATATGGCTGTCGCGAATCACGCTATAAGCGCCTATCCGCACATTGTTGCCCAAATGCACTTCGCCTTCGAAGATGCAGCCGACATCAATCTCGACATCGCGTCCGCATACCAAACGGCCGCGCACATCGAGGCGCGCGGGGTCGGCCAGGGTGACACCGTGTTTCAACAGCTGCTGCGCCTGTTCGCGTTGCCAGATACGCTCCAGTTCGGCAAGCTGCTTCTTGCTGTTCACGCCTTCCACCTCCCACGCGTGCGCGGGATGCAAAGTATGCACGGCCACACCTTGTGCCACCGCCATGGCGACGATGTCGGTAAGGTAGTACTCACCCTGTGCGTTGTTGTTGCTCAGCTTGGCGAGCCAGTTACGCAGCAAGTATGTCGGGGCTGTAAGAAAACCGGTGTTGATTTCGCGGATGGCACGCTGCTCCGGCGTGGCATCTTTTTCCTCGACGATGCGGCTGACATGCCCCGTTCCATCCCGCACGATACGCCCATAACCGGCAGGATTGTCGAGCTTGACGGTAAGCAGGGTCAGCGCGTCCCGGGACGCAAGCATCTGGCGCAAAGTCGCGTGCTGAATGAGCGGCACATCGCCATACAGCACCAGCGTCAGGCTGCGGTCCTGCAATAGCGGCATCACTTGCTGCAGTGCATGGCCGGTGCCGAGCTGCGGCTCCTGTATCACAAAATCCGCAGTGTATTGCTTCATTGCCTGAGGTACCGACTCACCCCCGTGTCCATATACCACGCAGGTTTTGCCAGCAGATAGCTGGGCGGCGGTGTCCAGCACATGCTGCAACAGCGGCCGGCCCGCCAGCGCGTGCAGCACCTTGGGCCGGTCCGAATGCATGCGCGTTCCCTTGCCGGCAGCGAGAATCACAATGTTCAACGAGTCCATGTCCGACTTTCAGAAGATGGCGGATTATAAACAATGCAGACATCCAGCGCGCGTTTACCGTGCAAATACCAGTACCGCCAAATTCGCTTATAGCGTAACAATGTTACTCAATAAAAAAGCAGCCGAAGCTGCTCTCTTATATTTCGTGAAACCACTTCAGTGAGTTTGCTTGCGCAGTTTTTGTATGGCGTGCAATTGGGCGACCGCCTGCAGCAATTCGGACTGGGCTTGCGCGTAGTCGATATCGGAGAGCTGGTTCTTCATTGCCTCCTCCGCAGCCCGCTTGGCCTCAAGGGCACGTGCCTCATCCAGGTCTGCGCCCCGAATGGCGGTGTCTGCCAAAACAGTTACCACGCCGGGCTGGATCTCCAGCATGCCGCCGGAAACATAAATCAGCTCCTCCTGCTCTGGTTCGGGCCGCTTGATGCGTATCGACCCGGGTTTGATCCGAGTCAGCAACGGAGCGTGACGCGGGTAGATGCCCAGTTCGCCTTCGGTGCCCGGCACCACCACCATTTCCGCCAATCCGGAAAAAATGGCTTCTTCGGCGCTAACGACATCCACATGTATAGTCATGACCATGTATATCCTCCCTATTGCAGTGTCTTGGCTTTTTCCACGGCCTCTTCAATACCGCCAACCATGTAGAAAGCCTGCTCCGGCAAATGATCATATTCACCTTCGACGATGCCCTTGAAGCCCTTGATGGTTTCCTTCAGCGATACGTATTTGCCTGGGCTGCCGGTGAACACTTCCGCAACGTGGAACGGTTGCGACAGGAAACGCTGGATCTTGCGCGCGCGCGCCACGGCCAGCTTGTCTTCCGGCGCCAATTCGTCCATGCCTAGAATCGCGATGATGTCCCGCAATTCCTTGTAGCGTTGCAGGGTTTGCTGCACGCCGCGCGCCACGTTGTAGTGCTCTTCGCCCACCACCAGCGGATCGAGCTGGCGCGAAGTGGAATCAAGCGGATCCACCGCAGGATAGATACCCAGCGAGGCGATGTCACGCGACAGCACCACGGTGGAATCCAGGTGCAGGAAGGTGGTCGCCGGAGACGGATCGGTCAAGTCGTCCGCAGGCACATACACGGCCTGGATGGAAGTGATCGAGCCCACTTTGGTCGAGGTAATGCGCTCTTGCAGACGGCCCATTTCTTCCGCCAGCGTCGGTTGGTAACCGACGGCCGAAGGCATACGACCCAGCAGCGCGGACACTTCGGTACCGGCCAGGGTGTAACGATAGATGTTGTCCACGAAGAACAGGATGTCGCGGCCTTCATCACGGAATTTTTCCGCCATGGTCAAGCCGGTAAGCGCCACGCGCAGGCGGTTGCCGGGCGGCTCGTTCATCTGGCCGAACACCATAGACACCTTGTCCAGCACGTTGGAGTCTTTCATTTCATGGTAGAAGTCGTTGCCTTCACGGGTACGCTCGCCCACGCCGGCAAACACGGATAAACCGGCGTGTTGCTTGGCAATGTTGTTAATCAGTTCCATCATGTTCACGGTCTTGCCCACACCGGCGCCGCCGAACAGTCCGACCTTGCCCCCCTTGGCGAACGGACAAACCAGGTCGATAACCTTGATGCCGGTTTCCAGCAGGTCAATGGAGGGGGACAGTTCGTCGAACTTCGGAGCAGACTGGTGTATCGAGCGCTTCTCGTCGCACTGAATCTCGCCCGCATCGTCGATCGGACGTCCCAACACATCCATGATGCGACCCAACGTGCCATGGCCAACCGGTACCGAAATCGGGATTCCGCTATCCGTCACCACCATGCCGCGGCGCAATCCGTCAGAAGAGCCCATCGCAATGGTACGCACCACACCGTCGCCGATTTGCTGCTGTACTTCCAGCGTCAATCCCTTTTCTGCGGTAGAACCCGCATCGTCCTGAACCAGCAACGCGTTGTATACCTTGGGCATTGCATCACGCGGAAATTCAACGTCAACTACAGCGCCGATACATTGAACAATTTTTCCTTGACTCATTTTAAGGTTCCCCAGTTATTTCAATTCTTAAACCGCAGCCGCACCTTGAAGATTTGGTCTCGCCATAACATTCGCTGTGCTCATGTTAGTCTCGCCCGATCTTATGGTGCTGCGCTAAACCGCAGCCGCACCGCCCACGATTTCGGAAATTTCCTTGGTGATCGCTGCCTGCCGTGCCTTGTTGTAAATCAGCTTGAGTTCACCAATGACATCCTTGGCATTATCCGAAGCAGCCTTCATTGCCACCATGCGCGCGCTTTGCTCGGACGCCATATTCTCGGTAACGCTCGAATACACCAGCGATTCGATATAGCGCACCAGCAACTGATCCACCACCACCTTGGACTCAGGCTCATATATATAATCCCATACACCTTCCGCAGCGCCCAGTTGCTCACCCGACAATGGCAGCAACATCTCTATGCGCGGCTCCTGCTTCATGGTGTTGATGAAGTGATTATAGGCAATGTAGATGGCGTCAATCTCGCCGGCAACATAGGCATCCAGCATCACCTTCACCGCACCCACCAGCTTGTCAAGATGCGGGGTGTCGCCCAGACCAACCATGTGTGACTTGACGTTCACGCCGATGCGTGACATGAAACCGAAGCCCTTGTTGCCGATGGCGCAGGCAGAAATCTTTTTGCCTTCACTCTCCCATGTTTTCATGTGGCTTACCACTATGCGCAGCAGGTTGGAGTTCAATCCGCCGCACAGCCCCTTGTCGGATGAGATGGTAATGATACCCACCGATCTGACCGTTTCGCGCTTGACCAGGAATGGATGTTTATATTCCGCATTGGCACGCGAAAGATGCGCGGCAACCTGGCGGATTTTATCGGCATACGGGCGAGCCGCGCGCATGCGCTCCTGCGCTTTGCGCATTTTGGATGCGGCCACCATTTCCATCGCGCGCGTGATCTTTCGCGTATTTTCGACGCTCTTGATCTTCGTGCGTATTTCCTTGCTGCCTGGCATAGCTCACTCCGCCTTATAACCAGCCACCTGGCAACCGTCTTTTGGTTGCTTAGTGGGATGGCTAATCGTTATATCAGTAAACCCCTGTGGTCTTGAATTCCTCAATTGCCGCAGACAAGGCTTTCTCGTTCTCAGCCGACAGATCCTTGGAGGCTTCGATGGCATCCATGACGGGTGCATGTTTGGACTTGATGAACGAATGCAGCGCAGATTCGAAGGCCAAAGCTCTCTTCACTTCAACATCATCGAAGTAGCCCTTGTTCACCGCAAACAGCGTCACCGACATTTCGGCCACGGACATCGGTGAATATTGCAATTGCTTCATCAGCTCCATCACCAAACGACCGCGTTCAAGCTGCTTGCGGGTTGCCTCGTCCAGGTCGGAAGCGAACTGCGCGAACGCCGCCAGTTCACGGTATTGCGCCAGAGCCAGACGCACACCACCGCCCAGTTTCTTGATTGCCTTGGTCTGCGCGGCGCCGCCGACGCGGGATACCGAAACACCGGCATTGATCGCGGGACGGATACCGGCGTTGAACAGGTCAGACTCCAGGAATATCTGGCCGTCGGTAATCGAAATCACGTTGGTCGGCACGAACGCGGACACGTCACCGGCAGCAGTTTCAATGATTGGCAATGCGGTCAGCGAACCGGTCTTGCCCTTGACTGCGCCATTGGTGAATTTTTCAACGTAGTCTTCATTCACGCGCGCGGCACGTTCCAGCAATCGGGAGTGCAGGTAAAATACGTCGCCTGGATAAGCCTCGCGTCCGGGCGGGCGACGCAGCAGCAGCGAAATCTGGCGATAAGCCCATGCTTGCTTGGTCAGATCGTCATAGATGATCAGCGCGTCTTCGCCGCGATCACGGAAATATTCGCCCATGGTGCAACCGGCATAAGGCGCCAGGAACTGCATTGCAGCGGAGTCGGAAGCGGTGGCCGCAACAACGATGGTGTAATGCATCGCGCCGTGCTCTTCCAGCTTGCGCACCACGTTTGCGACCGTGGAAGCCTTTTGACCGATCGCCACATAGATACAGGTCATGTTCTGACCCTTCTGGTTGATGATCGTATCCACGGCCACGGCGGTCTTTCCGGTCTGGCGGTCACCGATGATCAGCTCGCGTTGACCACGGCCAATCGGCACCATGGCGTCAATCGACTTCAAACCCGTCTGCACTGGCTGGGAAACCGATTTCCGCGCAATAACGCCCGGCGCAACTTTTTCGATCTTGTCGGTCATCTTGGCATTGATCGGACCCTTGCCATCGATCGGCTGGCCCAGCGCATTCACCACGCGACCTTTCAATTCGGGGCCCACCGGAACTTCAAGAATACGGCCGGTACACTTGACGGTGTCGCCTTCGGTGATATGTTCGTATTCACCCAGCACCACCGTGCCCACGGAGTCGCGTTCCAAATTCAAAGCCAAACCAAAGGTGTTGCCGGGGAACTCAAGCATTTCGCCCTGCATCACGTCTGACAGCCCGTGTACGCGCACGATACCGTCGGTCACGCTGACGACTGTGCCTTCGGTACGGGCCTGGGTCAGCGCCTCGAAATTCTCGATGCGGCTGCGGATCAAATTGCTAATTTCGGAGGGATTGAGCTTCATCTGGTTTTCCTTATCTTCGATAATTCTGTGATCAAGCCAAAGCGCTGGACATTTCGGCCAGGCGGGTTCGTATGGATCCGTCTATCACCTTGTCGCCTGCACGTATTACCACGCCACCCAGCAATCCAGCATCGACTTCGCAACGTAGCCTGATTTCGCGGCCCAAACGTGTCTTGAGTGCTGTCGCGATTTTCTGTTTCTGCGGTTCATCCAGTGCAACCGCAGAACTGACTTCCACGTCCACCGATTTCTCTTCCTCGGCTCGCAGGTTCTCGAACTGGCCAGCAATTTGCGGCAGCACGGACAGGCGGTGCCCATCTATCAACAGGCGGATAAAGTTGCGTTCCGACTGGTCGACGGATTCACCACATATAGCCAGCATCAAGTCTTGCAATTGTTCAGGACTTACACGAGGACTTGCAATCAATGTGCCCATTTGTTCGTTTTCAACCGCTGAGGCGGCGGCTATCAGTATATCTGACCACGACTTCAATGTGCCTTTCTGCTTCGCGAAATCGAATGCAGCCTGGGCGTAAGGACGAGCTATGGTAATGGCTTCAGACATGGCTTAAATTTCCGCGACGAGTTTTTCCAGCAGGTCGTTGTGCGCCTTGGCGTCTATTTCCCGACCCAGTATTTTGGATGCACCCGCCAGTGCAATGGCAGAAACTTCCACGCGCAATTGTTCCTTGGCGCGAAACACTTCCTGTTCCACTTCTGCATTCGCGGCTGTCACTATACGGTCATGTTCCACCTTGGCTTGCCCCTTGGCTTCCTCAACGATTTCGCTGGAGCGCTTTTCGCTTTGGGCAATAATTTCGATCGCCTTGGCCTTGGCTTCACGCAGAATTTCAGAAGAACGTTTGGCAGCCAGTTCCAGTTCATGCTTGCCGCGCTCGGCTTCTGCCAAACCGTCCGCAATACGCTTCTGGCGCGCTGCCATCATGGCGGACATCGGACCCCAGAGCAACTTGTTGACAAACCAAATCAACAGGGCAAAGGCGACCATCTGAGCCAATAATGTTACGGTAATGTTCATTATCTTTTCCTTATTCGGCTAATAACCAACTTGTCGGTTGGCTTGGTCCATCCGGATTACATCGCTCCAATAGCTGCCTTCAGAGCGCCGACAAACGGATTTGCGAACAGGAACCACATTGCGAAAGCCAAAATGATGAACGGGAATGATTCCATCAGGCCGGCAAAGATAAACATGTTGGTCATCAGCGCAGGACGCATTTCCGGTTGACGTGCAATACCTTCAAGTGTCTTGGCACAAATCAGGCCCCAGCCAATTGCAGAACCCAAACCCGCAGCAGCCAGAATCACACCAACACCAACTGCGGTATAAGCATAAATCGTCGCAATCATTTCAGCAGTCATCGTTTTTCTCCTTAAACAAATTAATAAAAGTAAAGAATGTCAGTGATCATCCGTGCTGGCCATGCCCAGATACACAATTGTCAACACCATGAAAATAAACGCCTGCAGAGTGATGACCAGCACGTGGAAAATCAGCCAGGCAAGATCCAGCAACACTTGCAGCGGCACCCAGATGAGCATCCCGGCGCCGATGGCAGCAGCGCCGCCCAGCAGGGCGATCAGCAGGAACACCAGTTCACCCGCGAACATGTTGCCGAACAGACGCAACGCCAAACTGAGTGGCTTGGCAATTTCCTCGATCAGCGTCATGACGATGTTGACCGGCACCAGATATTTACCAAACGGGTGGAATAGGAACATTTTAAGGTAGCCGACCGGCCCCTTTATCTTAAGATTGTAGAAAATGGTCAGCAGGAACACCGTGGCCGACATCGCCAGCGTGGTGCTGAGGTCGGTGGTCGGCACCACCTTCAAATGTTCAATACCAACCGAGCGGCCGATCAGCGGAAGCAGGTCAACCGGTATCAGATCCATGAAGTTCATCAACCATACCCACAGGAAGATGGTCAGGGCAAGCGGCGCAATCAAGGGGTTGTGTCCGGGGAAAGTATCTCTTACCTGACCCTGAACAAATTCGAGTATGCCTTCAACAACATTTTGAAAACCGGTAGGAGTATCCGGATTCATGCGGCTGACCAGCCGCATCGAAACGACGATGATCAGCCCGGCGATCAGCAGGCTGAAAAACATGGTATCAACATGCAAAGCCCAAAAACCCGCATCCTGGTGGGTTACAGGATCGCAATTACCTACGCAATAGTTGGTCAGGTGATGCTGGATATACTCAACGGTGCCGCCACCGGAACTCTCTTCTGCTGCCAAGACTCTACCCCTTTAATATAGCCCCTACATCCGGGCGCTGACAATATTGCTTGCCTGCGCCGCCGCAAATCCCACCAGCATTTCAAGCGGTGCTAAACCAAGCACACGCAATCCAAGAGCAAACAAGGCAATGATCAGAACAAAGCGCTGTACAGCGCCCAAGTACAAAATCATCATGCTCTTTTTCTGGTCAACCAGCGCTACTTCGCTGGCTCGCCTTACGCCGCGCTGAAGCAACAGCAATACACTCAAACTTATCAGCCCCCCGCAAAACACTGATAATGCCGACCAGCCTCCCCCATGCAGTAGCCCGAAGGCAAGTGCTACCACAGTTGTCGTCACCAGTTGGACCACCATGACATGCCTGGCCTTGGCGGCTACCTGCTGGGCAACTATATTCAAAACATCCCCGGATGTGTCAGTAACTTATAAACTTTGAGCATGCCGCCGATAAAACCGAGCACCCCAAACCCCAGCAAGAACCAGGGCAAGGTTCCAAACCACCAATCCACGAGATAACCCAGAATGAATCCGCCGGCAATCATGGATGTCAGCACGGTGCCGACGCCAATCAATAATGGTCTGGCTTTATTAGCCCGGTTTTCATTACGCATCCCTGTTCGTTTCGCCACCCCGAGAGACTCGCTCTGCAGGCGAAATCGAATTTAAGCGGCGCGCAGTATAAGCCAAGCCAATTGCTTGGTCAAACCAAGTTTGCGCAACAATCAACCTTGTTATTTTGTATGTTTTTTCGTTCCCGCTTTTAACTGCTTGACCAGACCGTCAAACTCATCAAGAGAAGTATAGTAAATCTCGATCTTTCCTTTTCCCCGTCCTGAGTGTTTGATCAAGACCTTTACTCCAAGGTGCTCCGCGATATCCTGTTGCAAGTTCATGATATCGCGGTCTATTGTCGATTTCCGCCTTTTGGTTTTCTGTCCCTGCATTTTTTGGACAAGCTTTTCCGCCCCACGCACCGACAGCCCTTCCGAAGCAATTTTATTCCCGGCTAATATTTGATGCGCTGCGTCCAGTGCCAGCAAAGTTCTGGCATGGCCCATGTCTATCTTGCCTTGCATCAACATTTTCTGGACCGGCTCGGAAAGATTCAACAAGCGGAGCAAATTGGTCGTGGCGCTTCGAGACCGGCCCACAGAGTCTGCCGCCGCCTGATGCGTCATGTGGAATTCGCCGATGAGCCGCTGGATACCGGTTGCTTCTTCCAGCGGATTAAGATTTTCGCGCTGGATGTTCTCGATCAACGCCATTGCCAACGCGGCACTGTCCGGAACCTTGCGAACCAGCACCGGAACCTGGCTTAAACCGGCAAGTTGCGCAGCTCGCCAGCGGCGTTCTCCGGCAATGATTTCATGACTGCCATCCGCTACTACACGGGCCAGTATCGGCTGCATGATGCCTTGTTCCTTGATTGAAGCAGCAAGCTCTTTGAGCGATGCTTCGTCCATATGGCTGCGCGGCTGGTATTTGCCCGGCTTGAGTTGGCCAATTTTCAGCTCGCTAAGCACATCTTCCGTTTCATTGGCATTACCGGATAACAGCGCGTCCAAACCACGTCCTAATCCCCTGTTTGGCTTTACCATAATGCTTCCCCTGTTATTGAGCTGACGCGGATTGCGCCGCGTTATCCAGTAATTCGCCGGCCAATGCTAAATAGGCCTGCGAACCCTTGGAAAATTTATCGTGACGCAGAACCGGCAAGCCATAGCTGGGCGCCTCAGCCAGCCTGACATTACGCGGTATTATGGTCGCATAGACTTTCTTCCCAAAATGCTGCTGCAACTGGTTCGAAACCTGCTGGGCCAGCGTATTACGGGGGTCGAACATGGTGCGCAGCAAGCCCTCGATCTCCAATTCAGGATTGAGATTTGCCCGCACCTTGCGGATGGTGTTGACCAAATCGCTCAATCCTTCCAGCGCATAATATTCACATTGCATCGGTATCATTACTGAACGGGCGGCACACAAGCCATTCAGGGTGAGCAAATTCAGGGCGGGCGGACAATCTATCAATATGTAGTCATATTCTTCCGCCACCGCCTGCAAGGCATGCTTAAGTCTGGTCTCGCGTTGCGGCAAATCCACCAGTTCAATCTCGGCTCCAGCAAGTTCACGATTGGCGGGCAGCAGGTCATATTTTCCCGTTTCTGAACGAATACAGACTTCCCGCAATGTTTTGCTTCCCAGCAATAATTGATAAACGGTTGCTGACAGGTCACGTTTTTCTATTCCGCTACCCATAGTTGCATTACCCTGCGGATCCAGGTCGACCAACATGACGCGTTGTTTGAATGCAGACAGGCTCGCCGCCAGATTGATTGCCGTGGTGGTTTTCCCCACACCACCTTTTTGATTAGTGATTGCTAATATCTTGGCCATGTTCAGTCGTTTTCAATATTACCAAGCCACGAGTAGCATCCAGTTCCGGCACTGTCAACGGAATAATCCGTTCCACCTCGGTATCGGGAGGCAAATGATTCAATTCGGATGCAGGCTTCCCCTTCATAGCAACCCATCGCCCCCCTTCCGCAAGCAGATGTCTTGTCAGGGCAATGAACTCCGATGTGTCAGCAAAAGCCCGGGAAATAATGCCGTCAAATTTTTCTTGCGGCTGCCACTTTTCAACACGAGCGCAACAGACATTCACATTCCGTAACCCGAGCTCGATTATTGCTTGCCGCACAAAACTGATTTTCTTGCTATTGCTGTCCAATAAGGTGAACGTCCATTGTGGCCGCATCAATGCCAGCACTATGCCGGGAAGGCCCGCCCCGCAACCGACATCCAACCATCGGCCTGGCCACAGATGTGGCAACACTGCAAGGCTATCCAGCAAGTGATTGCTCACCATTTGTTCCGGCTGACGGATTGCGGTCAGGTTGTAAACCTTGTTCCATTTCTGCAGTAGAGCAAGATATTTCAGCATCTTCTGCCGGATTTCTGGCGTCGTATTCAGCCCCAGCTGCTCTATGCCATGCGCCAAATCCTCAGCAAGGAGTATCATGCGCTGCAACGCTCTTTTTCGAGATCCTTAAATCCGCGTTTCAAATGCACCAACAACAGGGAAATAGCCGCCGGCGTAATTCCCGAGATGCGCGCAGCCTGGCCAACCGTTTCCGGCTTATGCTGGTTCAGTCTCTGCTGAACCTCTATGGACAACCCATGTACTGTCCGATAATCCATGGTTGCAGGCAGAGCCAGATTTTCACTGTGTTCCAGTCGTGCAATTTCTTCACGCTGCCGCTCGATATAGCCTGAATATTTGGCCTGAATTTCCACCTGTTCAGATACTGCCGCATCGTCCACCGGCATTCCTGACCCGGGCAAGGTCATCAGGGCAGCGTAGCTAACATCTGGACGGCGCAGCAATTCATGCAGCGAGTATTCACGATCGATAGCCTTGCCCAGAACACGCTCAGCAGCTTCCAGAGGGATTATTTTTGGGTTGACCCAGACAGATTTCAGCCTTTCTTTTTCGCGCGATATGGCATCACGTTTTTGCTCGAATGCATGCCATCGCTCATCATTTATCACCCCGAGACGGCGACCGGTTTCGGTAAGGCGCAAGTCAGCATTATCCTCCCGTAATTGCAGGCGATATTCAGCACGGCTGGTGAACATGCGGTATGGTTCCGAAACTCCGCGCGTTATCAAGTCATCCACCAGCACTCCCAGGTAAGCTTCATCGCGCCGCGGGCACCAGCTCTCTTCACCCTTTGCCTGTAGAGCGGCGTTGAGGCCGGCCAGCAAACCCTGCGCTGCAGCTTCCTCGTAACCTGTTGTGCCGTTGATCTGACCAGCAAAAAACAATCCCGCAATCGACTTGGTTTCCAATGACCGCTTCAGGTTGCGTGGGTCAAAATAGTCATATTCGATCGAGTAGCCGGGACGCGTGATATGTGCATTCTCCAATCCCTTGATGGAATGAACCAGATCGAGTTGCACATCAAACGGCAGACTTGTGGATATTCCATTGGGATAGATTTCATGCGTATTCAACCCTTCCGGTTCCAGGAAAATCTGGTGCGATTCCTTGTCAGCAAACCGCACTATCTTGTCCTCAATGGATGGGCAGTAGCGTGGTCCCACGCCTTTTATTACCCCGGTAAAAAGTGGCGACCTGCCCAGGCCACCGCGAATAATGTCGTGCGTCCGCTGGTTGGTATAGGTAATCCAGCAGGGCAATTGTTGCGGGTGCTGTTGCGCCTGCCCGAGGAATGAAAACACCGGGACCGGCGTATCACCCGGTTGTTCTGTCATTACTGAATAATCGATGCTGCGACCATCAATACGCGGCGGCGTACCTGTTTTCAGCCTCCCCACCGGCAGGTTCAATTCGCGCAGTCGTTGTGCAAGGCTGATGGACGGGGGGTCACCTGCGCGCCCACCCTGAAAACTGGATTGTCCAATATGGATTAAGCCGGACAAGAATGTTCCGGTAGTCAACACGACAGTTTTTGCGTCAAAGCGCAATCCTGCTTGTGTAACCACGCCTCGTACCCGGTCTGCCTCAATCAGCAAATCATCGACTGCTTGCTGAAACAGCCATAGATTGGGCTGTTGTTCCAGTCTGCGGCGTATTGCCTGTTTATATAGAACACGGTCCGCCTGGGCACGCGTGGCGCGCACTGCCGCCCCTTTGGATGCATTGAGGATGCGAAACTGAATCCCGGCCTCATCCGTTGCAGCTGCCATGGCGCCGCCCAAAGCATCTACTTCCTTTACCAGATGCCCCTTGCCAATACCGCCTATGGATGGGTTGCAGGACATTGCCCCGAGTGTTTCGATATTGTGAGACAGCAGCAGTGTGACGCAACCTTTGCGTGCGCTAACCAGCGCAGCCTCGGTTCCGGCATGTCCGCCTCCCACAACGATAACATCGAAAGTTTTCGGAAAATTCATTTTGCCCGCCGACTGGAACGTCAACCCGCCTGCCAATTCAAAGGCACGCATGATACATCAAACCGGTTGGACACATGAACTGTCAACAGAGAAGCACGGCATTGTTCGAGGGCTATTAGCCCAAAGGCATGCTGAACGTTTCACGTGAAACAAATCGTAGGCAAGAATTATTTGCCGATACAAAAGTGGCTGAATATCTCGCCCAGCAGATCGTCTGCGGTGAATTCCCCGGTGATCGAGTTTAACGATTGCTGCGCCAGGCGCAGTTCTTCCGCAAAAATCTCGATTCGCCGCTTTTCCCTGGCAGCTCGATGCAAATTCTCTCGAGCACTTTGCAGCGCAAGCAAATGCCTTCCCCGCGCCATAAAAACTCCCGCCTCCTGGTGCCAGCCAATCATCTCCAGCAATTTGTCGTGCAACAGATTCAATCCTTCACCGGTTTTTGCAGACAAATGTATATGGACATGCCCTTCCTTTTCCTCCATGCGTGCGGGTAAAGCGAGTAAATCTATTTTATTGAAAACGTACAGTCTGGGTATTCCGGACGGCAATTCTTCAGAAATTTTGCGATCTTTCTCATCCATGCCCCGGCTGACATCCAATATGATCAGGGCCGCATCCGCTTGTTGCATGACCTTCCGCGCGCGCGCGATACCCATTTGTTCCACTACATCCGCCGAATCGTGCAATCCTGCGGTGTCAACGATATGCAGCGGCACACCACCGATCTGTATGGTTTGGCGGATGACGTCACGCGTTGTACCCGGTATCTCGCTGACCAAAGCCACCTCTTCGCCACTCAGGCTGTTGAGCAGGCTGGACTTCCCTACGTTGGGCTGGCCAATCAACACAATGTGGGCGCCCTCCCTCAACAAACTCCCTTGCTGAGCCAAATTCAGGATTTTCTCCAGATCGTTCAGCAAGTCATCCAGCTGTCCATCACGCAAGGAAATATCGAGCGTATCCAGCCCTTCTTCGGGAAAATCCAGCATGGCTTCTACCAGGATACGCAGGCGGATCAATCCATCAACCAGATGGCGAATGGCACGGGAAAATTCACCCTGCAGCGAACGCATCGCACTGCGTACTCCTTGACTGGTGCTTGCTTCAATCAGGTCCGCAACACTTTCAGCCTGAGCTAAATCAAGCTTGTTGTTAAGGAACGCGCGCTTGGTGAATTCCCCGGGTTCGGCTATGCGTGCACCTAATTCCAGACATCGTTGCAGTACCAGTTGCAACACAGCCATACCACCGTGGCCATGAAGTTCCAGTACATCTTCACCTGTATAGGAGCGGGGAGCTGGAAAGAAAAGACCAAGGCCTTGATCAATGACTTGGCGTTCAGCATCGAGAAATGAAGTAAACGTCGCTTCCCTAGGTGCCGGAGTCTTGCCCAGAATTTCTTTTGCCAGAGTAGCAAGATTATTTCCTGACACCCGGACTATGCCGACGCCGCCCCGGCCCGGCGCGGTGGCAATTGCAACTATTGTCTCAGGTTTTGGCCGCACCTTTGGCGCTCAACTCCAGGTTACGCGTGATTACCCATTGCTGGGCGATAGAAAGTGTGCTGTTAACAATCGAATACAGCACCAACCCGGCGGGAAAGAAGAAAAACACCACACTGAATATGACAGGCATCATTTTCATAACCTTGGCCTGCATTGGATCGGGTGGAGGTGGGCTCAAACGACTTTGAAGCACCATGCTTGCACCCATGATCAGTGGCAGAATATAGTAAGGATCGGGCGCTGACAAATTGTCAATCCAGCCAAAAAAGGGTGCATAGCGCAACTCGACGCTTGATAATATTGCCCAATACAAGGCAATGAATACCGGGATTTGTATCACCATGGGCAAACATCCCCCGAGAGGGTTGATCTTTTCAGTCTTGTATAATTCCATCATGGCCTTGTGCAAGCGCTCACGATCTTCACCATATTGCGATTTGATTTTCTCCAGCTTGGGCGCCACTACTTTCATTTTTGCCATCGAGCGATAACTGGCGGCCGAAAGGGGGAAAAACAAAAGTTTTATAAATACCGTCAACAAAATTATCGCGATACCCCAATTATGTACCCAGCTTTCGATATGTGATAGCAACCAAAATAAAGGCACAGAAAGTATAGTCAACCATCCATAATCAACCGTCAGGCCTAATCCCGGAGCAATTTTGTCCAAGGAGTTCGTCGCTGGCCCTGCATAAAGCGGAACATTCACGGTAATACTTTGACCAGGAGCTGCAGTCGGCACCGGAACAACCACTCCAACCGAATAAAGATCGTTTCCTAGTGGCTTGATATAAAACTCGTGCTGGCTTTTTTCTTGTGGCAGCCACGCTGCCACAAAATAATGCTGTACTATGCCGATCCATCCATTGTCCGATTTTGCAGGGAATTTTGCCTTGCCTTTATCAATATCCGCAAAATTGACCTTTTGGAATTTTTCCTGGTCCGTATAAATGGCCGGACCAGTGTAAGTGGATACAAACTTCGTGGTGCCCGCTGGAGGTGTCTTGTCGCGAACCAGCTGAAAATACGCTGAGGAGACCAGCGGATCCTTGCCATCATTTACAATCTTGTAGCCAACATCAATCAAATAACTGCCCCGGTGAAAGGTATACACCTTGGTCACTTTAGCGCCCACGACATCGGTTGCCTGCAAGCGAACTTCCAGCTCATCCTGGCCTTCAGCCAATCGATAATTATTGGCGTCAGAACTAAAAATTGCATTATGAGTAGGTAAACCATTACCCAACAAACCGCTTTGGGCAATATAAGTTCCTTCTTGTTCTTGCATCAAAACAAAGGGTTTATCTTTATCCTTGGCACTATGTTGCTGCAATAATTCAAGGCGACGGATATCTCCGCCTACAGAATTTATTTCTGCAATTAACCAATCGGTTGTAACCGTGATTGTGTGCCCGGACTGCCGCTTTGTCGGTTCCGATATCACATTTGCTGTTCCACTTGCAGTACTGTCAGGCACTATTGCTATTGGCGAACTGACTGATGAAATGGAAGGCGCCGCAGAAGAATTGATGTGAGTTTGTACCTGCTTAGAACGTTCCCAACTATCCCATAACATGAAAACTGAAAGGAAAAAAATCAGAAACAAGAACAACCGTTGAAAATCCATGTGGCTTTCCTATCAAATCTATGGTGCCGGATCGTAACCACCCGGATTCCATGGGTTACATCGTAGCAAGCGTTTGATGCTTAACCAGCCACCACGTAACACCCCGTGTTTAGCAATAACTTCACACGCATAGTGTGAGCAACTCGGAGTAAATCGACAGGAGGGAGCATGAAGCGGACTAATGAAAAATTGATAAATGTTTATCAATTTAATTAAAAACTGCTTCATCATGCCTGTATGACCTTTAGCAATTGGATTAAAGCCTGTCGCCCTTCTGCAGAGTTTTCCGGCTTTATCGGTCTTCTGGCACATACAACCACGTCCAATGCACGCTTGGCCGGAAAACGCTGCCTGAACATTTCCCGGATCAGCCGCTTAGTGAAATTCCTCGCGGTTGCAGTAGGAGTATTTTTCTTGCTTATAGCCATTCCCAGTCTGGCAAAGCCGCATTCATTTTCAAGTGCATATACGGCAAACCACTTGTTAACCAAGCCTTTTTTTCGAAACGCTAGATTAAAAACTGCCCTTTGCCTGATGCGCCGACAAGACGGGAGTGAACACCTGATATCAGACGGCAAGTCGTGTGCGGCCTTTGGATCTACGAGCATTGATCACTGCCCTCCCCCCCTTGGTTTTCATGCGAACCAAGAACCCATGGGTACGTTTTCTTTTAGTGACTGATGGCTGGTATGTACGCTTCATTTTGCATTTCCTAGAAATTGTTTCTCAAAAACCCGCGATTACAATATTTACTGCTGCGTATGTCAAGTTTATTTTTTTCCTGTGGATAACTTTATACCTTGCCTGTAAAATACCACCGATAAATTATATGCCCCACCTTCAGAAAACCATGACCGAAAACAACCTGTGGGACTCGTGTCTCCGTTTTTTTGAAGATACTTTACCTCCACAACAATTTAGTGCATGGATTAAACCACTTACCCTTGACATCAAGGGTAATATGATTACCCTGACTGCGCCCAACAGCTTCACTTTGAAGCTTGTACAGGAGCGATTTTTATCGGAAATTTCCAGGCAAGCTGCAATTTATCTCTCAAGCCCTCCTAGCTTTGAATTCCGGATTGGAAAAAAATCATTAACTGAACCGATAAAGAAATCCGTTTCTGCGACGCTAGCGGCAATTTCACCGGAACCAAAAGTTTTAAAAGGTCAAGATAAACTCAATAAAAATTTATCATTTGAAAATTTTGTCACGGGTAAGGCAAACCAATTGGCGCACTCAGCCGCCATACAAGTAGCTGAATCTCCTGGAACAAGCTATAACCCATTGTTCATTTATGGAGGTGTCGGTTTGGGTAAAACCCATCTTCTACAAGCTATAGGGAATCATATCAAGCAGGAAAATGGACAAGCTAAGGTTTGCTATGTTCACGCAACAAATTACATTTCTGATGTTGTCCGGGCTTTTCAAACAAAAAAGTTTGATGAATTCAAACAATACTATAACTCATTGGATATGTTGTTAATAGACGACATCCAATTTATCGCTGATAAGCCCGGAACCCAACAAGAATTTTTCTATACCCTCAACTCGCTGATTGATGCACACAAACAAGTCGTTATTACCTGCGATACCTTTCCCAAAGAAATATCTGGAATGACACCAAGACTCACCTCACGGTTTAGCTGGGGTCTAACTGTTGCCATAGAACCGCCTGGATTGGAAATGAGGGTCGCTATCTTGTTGCAAAAAGCAGCCTTATCAAGCAATCCTATCAGTGAAGACGTCGCTTTCTTCATTGCGAAGCATGTACGTTCGAATATTCGTGAACTTGAAGGCGCTCTCAAGCGGGTTGATGCCTATTCAAGATTCCATAAACGTGCTATTTCCGTTGAGTTGGCCAAAGAAGCGCTTAAAGATTTACTGGCATCCCAAAACAAGCAAGTTTCAATAGAAAATATTCAGAAAACCGTTGCAGAGTTTTATCGAATAAAGATATCCGATCTTCTTTCAAAAAAAAGAACACGAATAATCGCTCGGCCCAGACAGGTTGCAATGTGCCTCGCAAGAGAACTGACGCAGCTTAGCCTACCGGAAATTGGTTCTGCTTTCGGCGACCGGGATCATACAACGGTTTTATATGCCTGTAAGACGGTAGAAAACTTAAGGAATTCAGATACGGCTTTCAACTCCGATTTCAACTTATTGAATCAAACTCTAAGAAATTAGTAAGCCTGTTATATATACTGAAGCCATTTGTTAACAATCTATTAAATAAACATGCTTCATGAAAATTACATTCAATATCTACACAGCCATTCGCATAGATATACACACTTTTATATCTGCCTAACTTTCTATAAATAAACATGAATACTAGTTTTATTAAACTGCCTTGCTTCTTAATTATTATTTTTAAGGATATATAGAATGTTTATTGAAAGAATCGAAACCAATATCCTTCTTAAGCCACTTCAGACAGTGGTTGGAATTGTTGAACGCAAACAACCACTCCCTATCCTATCCAATGTACTTATCGAAAAACTTGGTTCAAGTCTGCGGTTTACAGCTACCGATCTAGAAATCCAAATTGCCACACAAATTGTCGATACAAATTTGACCGGTGCTGATGCTGCAATTACCGTTGCAGCCAAGAAACTTCAAGAGATTTTGCGGATATTGCCAGATGGAAGCAATATTTCAATGGATATTCAGGATAGCCGTATTCTGCTTAAGACGAATAAGAGCCGTTTTAGTTTGCAAACCTTGCCGGCACAGGACTTTCCAAAAGTTATAGAGCAGTTGGGGCAGATAGAAACTGTAGAAATCGAGCAGCAAGAATTGAAACAACTGTTTGGCATGGTTCAATTTGCCATGGCTCAACAAGATATTCGCTACTACCTCAATGGTGTTTTGTTGGTGGTTGAAGACGAACACTTGAAATTGATTGCAACAGATGGGCACCGCTTGGCTTTCACCAGAACCAAATTAAGTAAGAAATATTCAAAACGGGAAGTAATTCTGCCAAGGAAAACCGTTAATGAACTGGTTAAACTGCTACAGGATACGACCGACAAGGTAACTTTGGACCTGGGGGAAAACCAGGTAAAAACGACATTTTCCGATGTAGTGCTCATTTCAAAAGTGATAGACGGGAAGTTTCCGGATTATGAAAGAGTGGTTCCAAAATACACTAACCATTTGCTTCTCGATAGAGTAGGCATGTTGCAGGCACTTCAACGAGCGGCAATCTTGTCCAATGAAAAATTTCGGGGCGTGCGTTTCGTCCTTACCGAAAAAAATCTGCGTATCATTAGCAGCAATAGCGAACAGGAAGAAGCACAAGAGGAAATGGAAATTGACTACCATGACCAAGCCCTGGATATAGGTTTCAATGTCAATTATTTGCTGGATGGTTTAAACAGCACCAGTTGCGAGACCATTACCTTTTCCTTTGGTGATCCTAACAGCAGCATCCTGATAACCGTACCGGATAACGACGATTTCAAATACGTCGTCATGCCGATGCGCATCTAAAGTGTTTCACGTGAAACAGAAAGCAATAGCATAACCATGAGCGACAGTTACGACGAATCAAGCATCCAGCAACTTGAAGGGCTGGAGGCGGTACGCAAACGTCCGGGCATGTACATCGGCGACACCTCGGACGGCTCCGGCTTGCACCATATGGTATTTGAGGTGGTGGACAATGCCATTGACGAAACGCTGGCTGGGCATTGCGATGACATCAAGGTTGTTATCCACGCCGACAACTCGATCTCGGTTGCCGACAATGGCCGCGGCATCCCGGTCGGCATCAAGTTTGACGACAAGTTTGAACCCAAGCGCTCTGCTGCCGAGATCGTCATGACGGTACTGCATGCTGGCGGCAAGTTTAACCAGAACAGCTACAAGGTATCCGGCGGGCTGCACGGCGTTGGCGTAAGCTGTGTTAACGGCTTGTCGGAATGGCTCAAGCTGACCATCAACCGTGATGGCAAAAAGTATTTCATGGAATTTCACCATGGGGCCGTGGCAGATCGCCTGGTGGAAAAACAGAACGGCGTGGAAGTCTCGCCGCTCAGGGTGATCGGGGAAAGCAAGCGGAACGGAACTGAGGTTCATTTCCTGGCAGAGAAGGAAATCTTTGGCCATGTCGAGTTTCACTATGAAATTCTCGCCAAGCGACTGCGCGAGCTGTCATTCCTCAACAACGGAGTGAAGATCGAGCTCATCGATCAGCGCACCGGCAAGAGCGAAAACTTCGCCCATGCCGGCGGGGTCAGGGGCTTCGTCGAATACATGAATAAAAACAAGACCGTCTTGCACAACAAGCCGTTCCATGCGATCGGCGAAAAAGACGGTGTCACGGTCGAAGTCGCGATGCAGTGGAATGACAGCTACTCGGAGATCGTGCAGTGTTTTACCAACAACATCCCGCAGCGCGACGGTGGCACCCACCTGACCGGAATGCGCATGGCGATGACCCGAGTCATCAATAAATACATCGAAGAAAACGAGTTGGCGAAAAAAGCCAAGGTGGAGACCTCCGGCGACGACATGCGCGAGGGTCTGACCTGCGTGCTGTCAGTGAAAGTTCCGGAGCCCAAGTTCTCCTCGCAGACCAAGGACAAACTGGTTTCCAGCGAGGTACAACCGGTGGTGCAGGAAGTCGTTGGATTCAAGCTGACCGAATACCTGCAAGAGAATCCGATAGACGCCAAGATCCTGTGCGGCAAAATCATCGAGGCCGCGCGCGCCCGCGAAGCCGCGCGCAAGGCCCGCGAACTCACGCGCCGCAAGGGTGTGCTGGATGGCATGGGCCTGCCCGGTAAGCTGGCTGACTGCCAGGAAAAAGACCCTGCGCAATCAGAGCTTTATCTGGTCGAGGGCGATTCCGCCGGCGGTTCCGCGAAGCAGGGCCGCGACCGCAAGTTCCAGGCCATCCTGCCGCTCAAAGGCAAGATCCTCAACGTCGAGCGTGCGCGCTTCGAGAAGCTGATCGCGTCGCAGGAAATCGCCACCCTGATCACCGTGCTGGGCACCGGCATCGGCAAGGATGAATACAACGCCGACAAGCTGCGCTACCACCGCATCATCATCATGACCGACGCGGACGTGGACGGCTCCCACATCCGCACCCTGCTGCTCACCTTCTTTTATCGCCAGATGCCCGAGCTGGTCGAGCGCGGCCATGTCTATATTGCGCAGCCGCCGCTGTACAAGGTCAAGCAGGGCAAGGACGAACGTTACCTCAAGGATGAGCACGAACTGAAGAACTACATGCTGCGCAACGCCCTGGTGGACGCCGAGCTTCAGGCCGATCAGGGTGGCTTAGTGCTGCAGGCGGAAACGCTGGAACGCCTGGCCAAGGAATATTTCCTCGCCGAAGCCGTGATCGACCGCCTGTCGCGCCTGATCGCGGAAGAGGTGCTGCATGCCCTGCTCAAGCAGCCGGACATCCGATTGGACACGCTGGAACAGGCGACGCAGAGCGCCGCGCGCCTACAACAAGTGTGCGGCCCCGGCATCATCGTCAAGGCCGAAGTGGATCCCGCCAACGACGAAAACCGCCTGCGCGTGGAACGGCATCTGCACGGCAATTTCTCCGTCAGCTACCTGGACCAGAGCTTCCTGCAAAGCGGCGATTTCGCTCAGATCAAGCAGACCGCGCAAGCCCTGGGCGGCCTGCTCGGCAAGGGCGCGTTCATCAAGCGCGGCGAACAGCGCATGCCCGTGGCTGACTTCAAGCAGGCCATCGAATGGCTGCTGGAAGAAGCCAAGCGCGGCGTCAACATCCAGCGCTACAAAGGCTTGGGCGAGATGAATCCCGAACAGTTGTGGGAAACCACGATGGACGTGAAGAACCGCATCCTGCTGCGCGTGCAGATCGAAGACGTGATCGCCGCCGACGAAATTTTCACCACGCTGATGGGCGATGTGGTGGAACCGCGCCGGGCGTTCATCGAACAGAATGCTCTGGGGGTAAAGAATCTGGATGTATAAGCTTTAGTGTAGGGCGGATCACCCAAGGGCATCCGCCGCATGATTCATCCGGCGCAACCACGTTGCGTTGCGCCATACAAATCAAGCGCTCTTCTTGGTAGTTTTCTTCACGGCGGGCTTTGCCGTTTTCGTTGCAGTCTTCGTTTTGGCTGTTGCGGTCTTGGTCTCAGTTGTTTTCTTCGTCGTCGCCTTGGTTTTGGCGGCTTTCGCCTTGGCTGTGGGTTTTCTGGCCGCTTTAGTCTTCCCTGTCCCGCCCTTCGCGGCCCTGGCCGCGATCAATTCCAGCGCCTGCTCCAGCGTGATCTCTTCCGGTGTCGTGTCCTTCGGCAGGGTGGCGTTGACCTTGCCGTGGCGCGCGTAGGGGCCGTAGCGGCCGCTGCAGATTTCGACGGGAGCCTTGTCGTCCGGGTGTTCGCCGAGCGTGCGCAGCACGGCGTTGCCGGCCTTGGCCTGCGCCAGCAGTTCCACGGCGTGCTCCAGCCGGATGTCGAAGATGCTGTCGCTACGCGGGATGGATTTGAACTTGCCGTCGTGCCCTATGTAAGGGCCGAAGCGGCCGATGTTGACGATGACTTTTTTGCCGGTCTCTGGATGCAAGCCGAGTTCACGCGGCAGCGACAGCAGCTTTAATGCGCTGTTGAGGTCGGCCTGTTCCAGCGGCAATTCCTTGGGCCACGAGACGCGCTTGGGCTTGGTCTTCTCGCCTTCCACGACTTCGCCGAGCTGCACGTAGTGGCCATAAGGCCCGAGCAACAGCAGCACGGGTTGCCCAGTCTCAGGGTGCACTCCTAACTCCCTGCGCGTCTCGCCCTCCTCTTCCTCGCCACCACCGAGGTTGCGCGTATAGTCGCATTCGGGATAGCCGGTGCAGCCGATAAAGCGACCGCGCTTGCCCAGCCGCGTCGCCAACGGCTTGCCGCATTTCGGACAGGCTTCATCGAGCAGTTCTTGGGTGACGTCCTTGCGAGCTATGCTTTGTTTATCGGTGATAAGCGCCGAGAAGCCTTTCCAGAATTCGTCCAGTACCGGGATCCAGTCGCGCTTGCCCTCGGAAATTTCGTCGAGTTGATCTTCCATCTGCGCAGTAAAGCCATAGTCCACATAGCGCGTGAAATGCTCGGTAAGGAATTTGTTGACGATGCGGCCCACGTCGGTCGGCTGGAAGCGCTTTTTGTCCAGCACCGCATACTCGCGCGCCTGCAGCGTGGAGATGATGCTGGCATAAGTGGAAGGCCGGCCAATCCCATGCTCTTCCAGCGTCTTTACCAGGCTGGCCTCGGAATAGCGCGGTGGCGGCTGGGTGAAATGCTGTTCGCCGTAGAGCTTGTCGAGCGGAATGGTTTCGCCTTCTGCCAGCAGCGGCAGCTTGCCGCCCTCTTCTTCCTCGCTATCGTCGGTGCTTTCCTGATATACGGCGATGAAACCGGGGAACACCAGCGTCTGGCCACTGGCGCGGAACAGTGTGTCGTCTCCGCCGAGGCGGATGTCGAGGCTGACGGTGTCAAAACGCGCGGGCGCCATCTGGCAGGCAAGCGTGCGCTTCCAGATCATTTCATACAGCCGCGCCTGGTCCGCGGTGAGGTGGGGGCGCATTGCCTCCGGCGTGCGCGCGATGGAGGTGGGGCGGATTGCCTCGTGCGACTCCTGCGCGTTCTTGGTCTTGCTCTTGTAAGCGGGCACACTTTTGGGCAGATAATCCGCCGCGAAATTGTCGCGGATGTAATCGCGGATTTCCTGCACCGCTTCCTTCGCCAGCGATACCGAATCGGTGCGCATGTAGGAGATCAGACCAATAGTCTGGCCACCGATGTCCACGCCTTCATACAACTGCTGCGCGATGCGCATGGTGCGTTCGGCGGACAGGCCCAGCTTGCGCACCGCTTCCTGTTGCAGCGTGGAAGTGGTGAATGGCGCGGCAGCGTAACGCTGCTTGGCCTTCTTCTCCACGCGCACGACTTTCGGCGGCAGCTTGGCATCGCTCAGTTTGGCGAAGATCGCGTCGTATTCATTTTGGCTGCCGATGCTGAGCTGCTCCAGTTTCCTGCCCTGGTACTGGAACAATTTTGCGGTGAACGGCTGGTGATTCTTGTGGCTGTCCAGATGCACGGTCCAGTACTCCTGGCTCTTGAACGCTTCAATTTCCTGTTCGCGCTCCACAATCAGGCGCAACGCCGGGCTTTGCACGCGCCCGGCAGACAGTCCGGGTCGAATTTTGCGCCACAACAGCGGCGACAGATTAAAGCCCACCAGGTAATCCAGCGCGCGCCGCGCCTGTTGCGCATTGACCAGAGGAATGGAAATCTCGCGCGGATGCGCGACCGCTTCCTTTACCGCATTCTGGGTGATTTCATAGAACACAACGCGCTGCATTTTTTTGTTTTTCAATGCACGCTTGCCCTTGAGCAATTCGGCGATATGCCATGCGATGGCCTCGCCTTCGCGGTCCGGATCGGGTGCGAGATAGATGTTGTCAGCCAGTGCGGCGGCTTTGGCGATGGCATCCACATGTTTGCTGTTGCGGGCGATAATTTCGTATTGCATGGCAAAACCATTGTCCGGATCCACCGCGCCGGACTTTGGTACGAGGTCACGCACATGACCGTAGGAAGCAAGAACTTCAAAGTTCTTGCCCAGATATTTTTTCAGGGTAGTGGCCTTGGCCGGAGACTCAACAATCAGTAAATTCGTCACCATCTGTAATGAAGTTCTCAATGCAGATATTCGGAATTGTCAAAGGTGAACAAGTCTTCAACGATCAGCGGATCCAGATCCTCGTGCTGGTTCCACAGAACCATCAGCGTAATGAGCTTGACCTGGTTCAATGGCAGCTTATCTTGGTGGAGCGCCACGGAACGATCCAGGATCATTTCCCGCTCTACCGGCGTGATCATTCTGCTTTGTTCCCAGAAAGCAATGAAGCGAAAAGCTTCCGGGCTGATGCGCTGCAATTCAAGATCCGCAAAGCACCGAGCGCCACTATTGTTAATGACAGCGGGATAATCCGCATGGGTCAACTGCTTCAGGTCTGTCAACCAGGTCAGGGCGTGGCGAATCTCTTCTTCTTCAAATCCGACAGCGCTTAGCTTGAGGGAAAGCTTCTCTGAATCCGGGTAACTGCCAGCATGGAAATAACTCTCGAATAAGAACATCAAAATATCAAACATAACATCCCGAAAAAATGGATTCTAATTGATGCGTTGATAAAGCCCACCAGGAACAACCGCAACACTTCCGTTCAGTTCCAACTGTAACAGGATGGCGGATAGCGCCTCAATCGTCAAGCCGCTACGCAGGCTGAGGCTGTCCAGGTCGGTTGGGTCGTAGCCGAGATGCGCTAACAGCGGATGCTCGGCTTCTGAATCGGAAAGCATCTGGTTGCTGGAAGTAAAGTAACCTAATTCTTCAAGTATATCCTGCGCGCACTCAACCAATTTAGCACCCTGCTTGATCAAATAATGGCAACCTCTGGCTTGCGGGGCGTGAATCGAACCGGGAAGGGCGAATACTTCTCGACCTTGTTCCAAGGCCATGCGCGCGGTGATCAATGATCCGCTTTGCAGCGAGGCTTCCACAACCAGGCAACCCAGGCTCATGCCACTGATGATTCGGTTTCGACGCGGGAAGTTGGCAGCAAGCGGCGGGGTGCCAAGTGGAAATTCAGAAAGCAGCGCACCCTCTTCCGCCAACTGATGCGCCAATTGCCGATTGGCGGCCGGGTAAACCTTGTCCAGTCCGGTACCAACTACAGCGATACTTGACCCTCGTTCGGACAGTCCGCCATGATGAGCTGCAGCATCTATGCCTTGTGCCATGCCGCTTACGATGCATAAACCTGCCTTGCTTGCAGCTTGGGCAAATGACTCCGAATTGCCTAGTCCTTGAGGAGTGGCATTGCGGCTGCCGACGACAGCCAGGGCCGGACAGTTGAGCAATTCGCGTCTTCCTTTGACATACAACAATAATGGCGGGTCGGGAATATTCAGCAATGATTGGGGATAGTCGGAATCGGCCAGTGTAACTATGCAATTGCGAGCATCATTCAGCCACTCAGCAACTGGCGCCAGGGCCGCTTCATCCACTCCCTGCGCAATTGCATTCGCAACGGTGGGCTTGACCACTTGTCTCAAGGTGTGTAACGGCGCTGAAAAAACCAGGGACGGAGAGGAAAAGGTTTGCAGCAAGCGTCGCAAGCTCTCATTGCCCAGGCCGGGAACCAGGTGCAGAGCAACCCATGACACAAGTTCTGCATCCATATATCAGGGAGTCAATGCACGATCGAGCAGCTCAACAGGCAAAGCGGTTTGCATTACCAGCGCGTAAGACACCTTGTCGAAAACCCGGAATACGAATAGCAAGCCATACCGTACATCCGGCAAGGAGAAATTTTTCCCGTCTTCTCTTATTTCTTCACCCTTACGGTAGAGCGCCAGCACATGACCATTTTCCATTCCATCGCGACGTCCCTTGTTTATTGTGACAATGGCGCCTTGTCCCGCCTCGGAAACCCCACCATAAATTGAAATGACGCGGGCCGAAACCTGGGTGTCAGGTGCATGCGGTATGTAATTGTTGGTGATTTCACCCGAAGCCGGAATCAAGCGATCACCTTTGTTGATTTCCTGAACCGCCTTGGTAATTCTTATTGTACTGATGTTATCGAACTTTTCGACTTGAGCATCCCCAAGATAGAAGACTTCAAACCCGAGCTTTTCATTAGTATCTGGATCGATCAGCTCCTTGCCCGGACGATAAATTTGCCAGTACAACCCTTTATCCGCGGACAGGCCTTTTGCGTAGGCGATGTCATTCGTCGTCAAAAGCACGCGACGTTCAAAAGTAGCGACAATAAGAGAAGGCGCACTGGGTAAATCCTTATCTTCAATTACCAGCGGCTGGCTCAGAAAAGGCCCGATTGCACTTGCCGGGACACTTGGAATCGCGTCGTGCTCACTTTTTTCAACTTGAACCTTGGGGGATAAATTGACAACGACCGGATTGCTCGACATGGGACTTTGAACTTGCAATGTACCCGTGGTGCGATTCAAAATAATCACGTCACCAGGATAAATCCAGTGTGGGTCTTTGATGGTGTCCTTGTTCAATCCCCAGATTTGCTGCCATTTCCACGGACTCTTGTAAAATGTGGCAGATATATCCCAAAGCGTATCCCCTTTTACTACGATATGTTGATCCGGAGCATTATCGAGAATTTCAGATGCATCAGCATAAGCAAGGGCGGACAACAGGATACAAATCAGCGATATAATGAATTTTTGCATGGAAACTCCAGCAGAAAATGGGAGATTGCGCAGCTTCTATATTGCTCAGCGCGCGACTAGCCGGATTCTGCATCCAGTCCTATAAATTGGCAAGTATTTATGGCATTACTCCAAATATTGCAATACCCGGACGCGAGACTGTATACCGTTGCGAAGCGAGTAGAAAGAGTTGATAACAGCATACGTAAACTGATAAGCGACATGACGGAAACCATGTATGCAGCGCCAGGCGTTGGTTTAGCGGCAACGCAAGTGGATAAACACTTGCAAATAATCATTGCGGACGTTTCAGAAACGCACAACGACTTGCGGATACTTGTCAATCCCGAACTCAAGTTCAGTGCTGGCGAATGTGAGCGCGAGGAGGGTTGTTTATCGGTTCCGGGAATCTACGAAAAAATACGCCGGGCAGAGCGAATTCAGGTGCGGGCACTGGATAGTCTGGGAAAACCTTTCTCGCTTGAAGCTGACGGACTGCTGGCCCGATGTATTCTGCATGAAATGGATCATCTCCACGGGAAGGTGTTTGTCGAGTATCTTTCGCCCCTCAAACAGTCGCGCCTGCGTGCGAAGCTGAAAAAGCGCCAACGTGAAACGCTGTAGGGAATGTCTACTTGAGAATAATTTTTGCAGGCACCCCTCACTTTGCGGCAGCAGCACTCGATGCATTACTGGTGCATGAATACCAAGTGGTTGCGGTGCTGACGCAACCCGACCGGCCATCGGGGCGTGGGATGCAGCTTACTGCCAGTCCGATAAAGCAATTGGCCTTGCGCAACGGCTTGCCGATACTGCAACCACAAACTCTCAAGGATACCAACATTCAAAAACAGCTTGCCAATTATGCCGCCGATGTAATGGTGGTCGCGGCATATGGGTTAATTCTTCCGCAGCCGGTTCTTGAGGCACCGCGCCTGGGTTGCCTGAACATCCATGCTTCCCTGTTGCCGCGTTGGCGCGGGGCAGCGCCGATCCCGCGCGCCATCCTTGCAGGCGATAATGTGACCGGTATTACCATCATGCAGATGGATGAAGGCCTTGATACCGGTGACATGCTGCTGAAAAAATCCTGCCCAATTTCCGAGCAGGATAATGCCCTGACGTTGTACGACAAGCTGGCGATAATGGGTGCGGAAGCGATAGTCGAAACATTGCGCTTGCTGGCACAGGGGAAGTTGCAGCATGAGCCGCAGGATAATACGTATGCGACCTACGCCGCCAAACTCAGCAAGGCAGAAGCACAAATCAACTGGCGCGAGGATGCCACGCAAATCGGACGTATGGTGCGAGCATATAATCCATTTCCTGTTGCTCAGACAGCGTTTGAAGGTACGGTTATCAAAGTCTGGCAAGCCAGTGTGCTAGGCAATCTGAAAGGCTATCCCGGAACCGTGTTGTCTTCAGGAAAAGAAGGCATCGTCGTGGCGTGCGGCCAGGGAGCGCTATGTCTGGAAATACTGCAACGCGCAAATGCCAAGGCGATGGATGCTGCGCAATTTATTCAAGGGTTTGCTTTGCGTCCGGGTGACCGTTTCGCTTCTTCAGACTGACATGCAGGCTGTCCAGCTAGATGCCGCCCGGATCGTTTGCCAGGTAATGGACGGGCGTAATTTGAGCCACGCATTGAGTGCACTGCAATCTTCAGCCAACCACCCTTCTCCGCAACAACGAGGCGCTCTGCAGGACTTGAGCTATGGCACGTTAAGGCATTATGGAAGATTGTTGGGCGTGCTGCAGCAACTACTGCGCAAACCGGTGCCGGACGACCAGCTGCGCTGCCTGTTGCTGGTCGCCTTGTACCAGCTGCAATTCAGCAAAGCCCCGCCTTACGCCGTAGTGGATCACGCCGTACATGCGACGCGAAGGATCAATTCAAAAGCAAGCGGTCTGGTAAATGCGATACTGCGCAATTTTCTGCGTAACCGCGCGGCGCTGTTTGACGCGGCCGCAAGCAGCGAAGAAGGACGTTACTCATATCAACAGTGGTGGATAGATGCTATCAAGGCGCAATATGGCGGGCAGGCGGAAGCGATATTGCTGGCTGGCAACCTGCATCCGCCTATGACGTTGCGTGTGAATCGGCGTCGCATCAGGCCCGCCGATTACCTGGCGCTGTTACAGCAGCAAAATATCCCGGCCAGACTGATCGAACTGGAAGCGGTGCTGTTGCAGAAACCCATGGCAGTTGAAGTGCTCCCGGGATTTTTCGATGGCCTGGTTTCGGTTCAGGATGCCGGAGCGCAATACGCAGCAGGGCTGCTGGAGGTGCACGATGGAATGCGGGTGCTGGACGCATGCGCCGCACCGGGGGGAAAAAGTTCGCATCTACTGGAGTTGGCGGATATCGATTTGCTGGCACTGGACAAGGATGAGGGGCGGCTGCAACGGATAAGGGAAAATTTGCAGCGATTGCAAGTATCCGCCCGAGTGCAGTGCGGCAGTGCAGCACAGCCTGATGGCTGGTGGGATGGAAAGCCATTCCACAGAATACTTGCGGATGTACCGTGCTCCGCCTCCGGTGTGGTGCGGCGCCACCCTGACATCAAATGGTTGCGCCGTCCCGATGACATTGACAGTTTCGCTCGCCAACAATTGCAAATACTTTGCGCATTATGGCGGCTCCTGGCAAGAGATGGTAAATTGCTATATGCGACCTGTTCGGTATTTGCACGGGAGAACAGCCAGGTCATCAGCGAATTTTTGCAACAACATGAAGATGCAAGGGAGTTAGCGTTGTTCGCGCCCGGCCTGAATGACGGGCAGCTTCTACCCAATGAAACGCACGACGGTTTTTTTTACGCGTTGCTGCACAAATCAGCGTAACAGATGACAAAAGACAGAAAATTTTCCGCCAAACCCTTTCGCCTTGACAGCTTGGTGCAGCCCGGTCTGGACACCTGCAGACGCCCAATTCTTGCTGTGCTATGTTTTGTGTTTTCTGTCTTGTGTCTGCTTTCGGTTGCCCGCGCCGATGGTATTGAAGTGCGCAAAGCAGAAGCACGCTTTTCTGGTGGAAGCTATCAACTGTCCGCGGATTTCAAAATACGCTTCAATCCCGTGATCGAGCAAGCGCTGGAAGAAGGCATCCCGCTTTATTTCAATTGTGAATTCACCTTGACCCATCCACGCTGGTACTGGTTTGATGACGTGGTTGCGCAGAATGAACAGGTCATCAAGTTGTCCTACAGTATTCTCACGCGCCAATACCGCATTGCCCGTGGCGCGTTGTTTCAGAATTTCACCAGCCTCGACGAGGCACTCAGCATCATAGAGCATCAAACAGCAGCGCCAATTCCGGCAGAGTTGGTCAAAGGGAGTGGCAGCTATATCTCGGAGAAACTGTTCAAGAAAAGTGATCATTATGTCGCATCGGTCCGCCTGCGCCTGGATGTGTCCCAATTGCCAAAGCCGCTGCAGGTAAATGCTTTGGCCAGTGACGATTGGAATTTCGATTCCGATTGGTATCGCTGGATTGTATATCCGGATACGGCTGAACAAAACTAAGAGCGATCAGACATGAAGTATCTGATATTCGTCAGTGCATTGATAGGGGGTCTTTTACTTTACCTGTTGTCCAGCGCCAGTGCCAAAACAGACCTGTTTTCGCATAATTATTATGGATTGCTGGCATTGGCGGGAATCCTGGCGCTTTGCCTGATTGTCCTGGTTGGTTATCAGCTTTGGCAGCTATATAGCAAATTAAAGGCGCAGGTGTTCGGGGCAAAGCTTACTCTGCGGCTGGCGGTATTTTTTACTTTGATCGCAATCCTGCCAGGGCTGTTGATGTATGTCGTAGCGGTTCAATTTCTCAGCAAAAGTATCGAATCCTGGTTTGATGTGCGGGTGGAAAAAGCACTGGAAGGCGGCCTGAATTTGGGGCGCAGCTCGTTGGAAAACGGGCTTCATGAATTAGAAAAGAAAGGTGAATTTGCCGCCTCGGTGCTTGCGGAACAACCTATTGCCCGTTATGCACAGATATTGAACAGGCTGGTAGTTAACGACGCAGCTCAAGAAGCCGCCCTGTTCACCAACCATGGCAAACTTCTTGCCTTTGCCGGCGGCAACCGGAAATCCCCGTCGGATATTCCGGATATTTCGGTGTTAAGCGAAGTAATCAAGAAAGGAGTCTACAGTACTGTTGATATACGGCCCGACAACAGTTTGATCCTAAGGGTGCTGATTCAGGTCAAGTCAACAAATCGACAACATGTAAATGGAATCTTGCAGTTTGTTCAGCCTGTGCCGAAACAGCTTTCCAATGACGCGGAGACCGTACAAGACGTTTATCGTGATTACCAGCAGCTGACTTTATCACGCTTGGGATTAAAGCGACTATTTGGCCTTACGCTCACTTTGTCTTTGTTTATCGTATTGTTGAGCGCGGTATCGGCAGCATTTTTTATCAGCAACCGCTTAAGTGCTCCGCTTGCCGTGCTGGCAGAAGGTACCCGCGCCATAGCACAGGGTGATTTCTCGCATCAGCATCCGGTAGAGAGCAGCGATGAATTGGGTGCGCTGACTGGTTTATTCAATCAAATGACATCGCAATTGGCCGAGGCGAAAGCCATGAGCGAGAAACAGCAACTCCAGGTGAAAAATGCCAAGGCATATCTGGAAAGCGTATTGGGACACCTGTCTTCGGGAGTGATGGTGGTGGATGAACGATTCAGATTACGCACCGTCAATAGCAGTGCTATCCAGATCTTGGATGCGCCACTCCCGGATATGCAAGGATTGCCGCTGATGGAAATCGCTGTGCAGCACCCCTTGCTGAGGCCCTTTTGCACAGCTGTGATGCAGGCTTTCGAGAACAACCCTGGCAACGAATGGCAACGTCAGATCGAACGGCTCAGCAAGAATGGGAATCAGATGCTTCTGGTGCGGGGTACAAAGTTGGAAACTGCAGTTGAGAACGGTCATGTAATAGTGTTCGACGACATCACATATTTATTGCAGGCGGAACGCCAGGCAGCGTGGGGAGAGGTAGCGCGCCGACTGGCTCATGAAATCAAGAACCCGCTTACACCCATTCAACTTTCAGCGGAACGGTTGCAACACAAATTGAGCGCCAAACTGGACGAGGATGGCGCGCAGCTATTGGAACGGGCTACACGGACCATCGTCAGTCAGGTGGCGGCAATGAAGAATATGGTGATGGAATTTGCCGATTACGCCCGAGCTCCGTCTCCCAAACTGACGCAGCTGGATATGCACCAATTATTACGCGAGGTTCTCGGGTTATACGAGGCAAACAACATTCAGATCATTTTGCATCTTGATGCGGCTCATTCAATGATGAAGGGCGATGCGACGCGTTTACGCCAAGTGATACACAATCTGTTACAGAATGCCCAGGATGAGTTACAAGATATAGCTCAACCGGAAATCATCTTGAGCACATCAGACCATGAGGGTGTGTTTAAATTGATCGTACAAGACAATGGCAACGGATTTCCAGAACATCTTCTTGCGCGGGCATTTGAGCCTTATATGACAACGAAATCCAAGGGAACCGGATTGGGCCTGGCCATTGTGAAGAAAATCGTGGAAGAACACGGGGGAAAAATATCCATTGGAAATATGGCAAAGGGTGGCACGCAAGTAAGTGTTATCCTGCCTCTATTAGTTGAGGTGGCATAATGGCAGCCAAGAAAATTCTGGTAGTGGACGACGAAGTCGGGATACGGGAATTACTTTCGGAAATCTTGTTCGATGAAGGTTATCAGGTGTTCCTAGCGGAAAATGCGGCGCAGGCACGGGACTTTCGCAATCGACAAGAGCCGGATCTGGTGTTGCTGGATATATGGATGCCTGATACGGACGGAGTTACGTTGTTGAAAGAATGGGTGTCGCAAAATTTATTGACTATGCCGGTGATCATGATGTCTGGTCATGGAACCATAGAAACGGCAGTAGAAGCAACACGTATCGGGGCCGTCGACTTCCTGGAAAAACCCATTGCATTGCACCGATTGCTTGATACCATCGCTAAAGCCGTACGCCAGGGGGTCCCGCCTGTTCGCCAGAAATCCTCACCATTAAGCGGGAAAACAGCCACGGAGGCGGAGCCAGCGTTTGCATTACCTTTGGATCTGCCCTTGCGTGAAGCGCGCGACTTTTTTGATACTCTCTATTTTAATTACCATATGCACAGAGAGAACGGCAATATTACCCACGTAGCCCAGAAAGCTGGCCTGGAACGGACCCACCTGTACCGCAAGCTCAAACAACTGGGCATCAAGGTTTCCAAAAAAGCGCCGGAAGACAAATAACACTTGCTTTGCATTTATCCCTGAAGCAAGGTTGCCGGTATTATGCTTGGAAACAAGACAGCGAACTTCCCCCAGGGTTAATATCGAAGTGCGCAATTCCGTGCCGGCAATTCAAGCAGATATCCCTTGACCTTTATTCGATAGATAATAATTAAAGGTAACCGATGTTGCCCTAACCAGGACGGTACGGCATAATTGTTCTCCTTTTTCAGGCGAAACCCAATTTAACCCGTCAGGATTGTTCAGGAGACCAGCGAGAGATGGCTACGACGCGAAATGTAACACCCCCCAAGTTTAATGACACAACGGGTGCAATCCGTGCCTTGGCAATGGATGCCGTGCAAAAGGCCAATTCCGGGCATCCCGGCGCGCCGATGGGCATGGCGGAAATCGCCGAGGTGTTGTGGAATCACCATCTGCGCCATAACCCGGCGAATCCGAAGTGGGCCGACCGCGACCGCTTCGTGTTTTCAAATGGGCATGGTTCCATATTGCTCTACACGTTGTTGCATCTAACCGGCTACACCCTGCCGATGGACGAGTTAAAGCGTTTTCGCCAGTTACATTCCAGAACCCCCGGCCATCCCGAATATGGCTATACCCCCGGCGTGGAAACCACCACCGGTCCACTGGGACAGGGCATTACCAATGCAGTGGGCATGGCGATGGCGGAGAAATTGCTGGCCAACGAATTCAACAAACCCGGCCACGAGATTGTCAACCACCACACGTATGTGTTCATGGGCGACGGTTGCATGATGGAAGGTATCTCGCATGAATCCTGCGCACTGGCGGGCACTTGGGGCCTAGGCAAGCTCATCGCGTTCTGGGACGACAACGATATTTCCATTGACGGCCACGTCGGCGGCTGGTTCACCGACGATACGGCGAAGCGTTTCGAGGCGTATGGCTGGCATGTGATCGCCGATGTGCAAGGCCACGTTCCGGAAGCCATCAATGCTGCTATCAATGCAGCCAAGGCGGTCACCGACAGGCCTTCGCTGATTTGCTGCAAGACTATCATTGGTGCGGGATCGCCAAACAAGGAAGGCACGCATGACGTGCACGGCGCCGCACTCGGAGATGCGGAAATAGCCGCAACCCGTGCGCATATCGGCTGGAACTATCCCCCATTTGAGATTCCTGCACATGTATATCAGGCATGGGATGCCCGCACCAAAGGCGAAGGACTGGAAAAACTCTGGAACAACAAATTCAACGAATACCGCAAGGCTTACCCGAAAGAGGCTGCCGAGTTTGAGCGTCGCATGAAGTGCGACCTGCCGGCGAACTGGGCAGAGCACGCCGCTAAGGCTATCGCGCAAGCTGACGAAAAGGCCGAAACCATTGCCACACGCAAGGCTTCGCAAAACGCGATCAATGCCCTGGTGCCGGCATTGCCCGAATTTCTGGGCGGCTCCGCCGACCTGACCGGTTCCAACCTGACCAACTGGACAGGGGCGCACCTTGTATATGGCAAGAAGCCCGGCAACTACATCAGTTACGGCGTGCGCGAATTCGGCATGTCGGCCATCATGAACGGCATGGCGCTACACGGCGGCCTGTTGCCATTCGGTGGCACTTTCCTGATGTTCTCGGAGTATGCTCGCAATGCATTGCGCATGGCCGCACTGATGAAACAGCGGGTGATTTTTGTGTACACCCACGATTCCATCGGTCTGGGCGAAGACGGTCCGACGCACCAGCCGGTGGAACAGACCGCTACCCTGCGCTATATCCCCAACATGGATACCTGGCGTCCCTGCGACACAGTGGAATCCATGGTGTCCTGGGTGTGCGCGGTCGAACGCAAGACTGGCCCCTCTTCGCTGATTTTCAGCCGCCAGAACTTGGCATTCCAGAAGCGCGATGCGGCGCAGATTGCCAATGTCCGCAAGGGTGGCTACATTCTGGCTGAAGCCCTCCATGGCAAGCCGCAAGCCATCATCATCGCCACCGGCTCCGAAGTCGATCTGGCGATCAAGGCGCAGCAAGCACTGGCCACTGAAGGCGTCAACGTACGAGTGGTGTCCATGCCATCGAGCAATGTGTTCGACCGTCAAGACCAGGCTTACAAGGACAGCGTGTTGACCAAGGGTATCAAACGCGTTGCGGTAGAAGCGGGTGTGACCGGCTATTGGTACAAATATGTCGGGTTGGAAGGTGCGGTAATCGGCATGGATTGCTTCGGCGAGTCCGCTCCGGCAGGCGAACTTTTCAAACACTTCGGTTTCACCGTTGAGAATGTCGTCAAAACAGTTAAAAGCATTCTATAAGCGCAGGGATGGTATTTCAGTCCAGGTTACTAAGTCATGCGTTATGCCGGAGCTGCAACAGGGTTGTTACTGTGAAGAAGGTTATAAGCTGGCAAAACTGTTACGCAACCAGATTGGATCGCGACGCTAAACCAGGATTTCCAAAAATAAGTTATGCAATTACGTCGGGTAGCCATTGAGGGGGCGCCCAATTTAAAAGATTTCATAAAACTACGTAGGGAGAAAAGCATGGCAATCAAAGTTGGTATCAATGGATTTGGTCGTATCGGTCGGATGGCGTTTCGCGCTGCTGCCAAGGACTTCCCGGGAATCGAGGTGGTCGCGATCAACGACCTGCTGGAGCCGGACTATCTGGCATACATGCTGATGTATGACTCCGTGCATGGTCGCTTCAAGGGTGAAGTGGCAGTCGATGGCAACAATCTGGTAGTGAATGGCAAGAAGATACGTTTGACCGCCGAACGCGATCCCGCCAACCTGAAGTGGAATGAGGTTGGTGTGGACATCGTAATCGAATGCACTGGTTTCTTCCTGACCAAGGAAACCTGCCAGAAGCACATCGACGCAGGCGCCAAAAAGGTGGTTCAGTCTGCCCCTTCCAAGGACGATACTCCGATGTTCGTTTATGGCGTAAACCACAGCAAGTATGCGGGTGAAGCTATTGTTTCCGCTGCTTCCTGCACTACCAATGCACTGGCTCCGGTTGCCAAGGTGCTGAATGATACCTTCGGTATCAAACGCGGCCTGATGACTACCGTGCATGCTGCCACCGCTACCCAGAAAACCGTCGACGGCCCATCCAACAAGGACTGGCGTGGTGGCCGCGGCATTCTGGAAAACATCATTCCATCTTCCACTGGTGCCGCCAAGGCGGTGGGCAAGGTGATTCCTGAACTGAACAAGAAGCTGACCGGTATGGCTTTCCGTGTGCCGACTTCCGATGTTTCCGTGGTCGATCTGACTGTGGAGTTGAACAAGGAAGCCACTTATGACGCCATCTGCGCCGCCATGAAGGCTGCGTCCGAAGGTGCGCTGAAGGGTGTGCTGGGCTACACCGACGAGAAGGTGGTCTCCACTGACTTCCGTGGCTGCACCAGCCCGTCGATCTTCGATGCTGAAGCCGGTATCGCGCTGGATCCTACCTTCGTCAAGGTCGTGGCATGGTACGACAACGAGTATGGCTATACCTGCAACATGATGCGTATGGTGCAGCACGTCGCTAAATAAAGCTTTTAGCTGGTGGCTGCTAGCTTGTAGCTTAATGTGCCGCGCGCGCAGCGCGCGCCTTGACAGCTACTGGTTACCAGCTTCCACCGTGAGTTGTAAGGCTTGAGTACGCCCAGCCCTTACCGCTTACTTGAATTCAGGAGAACATGATGGCTAATTTTATCCGCATGACAGATATAGCACTTGCTGGCAAGCGCGTCTTAATCCGGGCTGACCTCAACGTACCCGTCAAGGATGGCAAGGTTACCTCTGATGCCCGCATCACCGCTTCGATGGCTACAATCAATCATTGCCTGAAGGCAGGCGCGAAAGTGATGGTGACTTCTCACCTTGGACGTCCGGAAGAAGGTCAATGGACGGAAGAGAATTCACTGAAACCGGTTGCGGACAACATTGCTGCGCGCCTGGGCAAACCGGTTCGCTTGATCAAGGATTGGGTGGATGGAGGATTTGATGTGGCTGCAGGTGAGCTGGTGGTGCTGGAAAACTGCCGTATCAATAAGGGGGAAAAAAAGAATGCCGATGAGACGGCCAGGAAATATGCCGCCCTGTGCGATGTGTTCGTGATGGATGCCTTCGGCACCGCGCACCGTGCGGAGGCTTCCACCCACGGCGTGGCGAAATACGCACCGGTAGCTTGTGCCGGTATCCTGCTGACCGAAGAGCTGGAAGCATTGAACAAGGCGCTGGCTAATCCGGCGCGCCCGATGGTAGCCATCGTTGGCGGCTCGAAGGTTTCAACCAAGTTGACCGTGCTGGAATCCTTGTCTGAAAAGTGCGAACAACTGGTAGTGGGCGGCGGAATCGCCAATACCTTCCTCAAGGCGGCCGGCAAGAACATCGGCAAGTCGCTGTGCGAAAACGACCTGGTGCCGACGGCGCAGGCACTGATCGAAAAAATGAAAAAACGCGGCGCCAACATTCCCATCGCCGTGGACGTGGTGGTTGGCAAGAAATTCGACGCCAACGAACCTGCCGTATTGAAGGACGCTGATGACGTGGTCGATGATGACATGATTTTCGACATCGGCCCGAAGAGTGCGCAGGAATTGGCAGACATCATCATGAAGGCAGGCACTGTGGTATGGAACGGCCCGGTCGGTGTATTCGAGTTCGACCAGTTCGGTGCGGGCACCCGGAAAATTGCTGAAGCGATAGCGACAACCAAAGCGTTCACCCTGGCTGGCGGTGGCGACACCATTGCAGCGATCCAGAAATATGGCATCTATGACAAGGTCAGCTATATTTCCACTGCAGGCGGGGCATTTCTTGAATACCTGGAAGGCAAGACCTTGCCAGCCGTGGAAATCCTGGAACAACGCTCAAAATAAAACTCAAATAAAACTCAAAAAAAAAAGAGAAAACATGCTGCGCAGAACCAAGATTGTTGCAACTCTGGGCCCGGCCTCGAACAACAAAAAAATCCTTGAACAAATGATACGCGCCGGCGTAGACGTGGTGCGCATGAACTTTTCCCATGGTACCGCGCAGGATCATATGGATCGCGCCGAAAGAGTGCGGGCGGCGGCAGCGGCTTGTGAACGGACGGTCGGCATACTGGTCGACCTGCAGGGTCCGAAGATCCGTGTGAGCAAATTCGAAAACGACAAGATTGTATTGGAACGGAACGACAAGTTCATTCTCGACGCAGGGTGGAACTTGCCGGGCAATCAGGAGAGGGTTGGTCTTGACTACAAAGACCTGCCCAGGGACGTCAACAAGGGATCGGTGTTGCTGCTGAACGACGGCATGCTGGAATTTGTGGTAACCGAAGTGAAGGATAAGGAGATTTATTGCCGGGTGGTGCGAGGTGGGGTCCTGTCCAACAACAAAGGGATCAACCGCAAGGGTGGCGGGCTGACTGCACCCGCATTGACTGACAAGGACAAGGAGGACATCAAGACAGCAGCGCTGATCAATGCTGATTATCTCGCCGTTTCCTTCCCGCGCTCAGCGGACGATATGGCCCTGGCGCGCAAACTGATGCATGAAGCCGGTGGCAAAAGCCTGTTGATGGCTAAAATTGAACGCGCTGAAGCCATTCCGGTGCTGGACGAAATCATAGATGCGTCCGATGCGATTATGGTTGCACGCGGCGATTTATCCGTTGAAGTGGGGGATGCTGCCGTACCGGGTCTGCAAAAGCGCATGATCAAGATGGCGCGCAATCAGAACAAGCTGGTAGTGACCGCCACACAAATGATGGAATCGATGATCACCAATCCGATTCCCACCCGTGCCGAAGTATCGGACGTGGCAAACGCTGTTCTGGATGGCACCGACGCAGTCATGTTGTCTGCGGAAACAGCAGTAGGTGATTATCCGCTAGAAACGATTCAAGCCATGGTTCGCATCTGTTCCAAGGCCGAGAAAGAGTTGGAAGGTGATGTGCTGGAACGCCGAATGCTGGTGCAGAAGTTTTCACGCATCGATCAGTCCATAGCCATGTCTGCCTTGTTTGCCGCCTCGCATTTCAAGGTCAAAGCCATTGTAGCGTTGACCCAGTCCGGCTCTACGGCGCTGTGGATGTCACGTGTGAATGCTGGGGTGCCCATTTTTGCGCTGACACCTGTGGCGGCAACCTTGAGCAAGGTTACCTTGTTTAGCGGCACTCATCCGATAGCGTTCAACCCCTCTTCAAAAGACCCATCCGTTGCTTTACGTGAGGCAGAACAAGAATTGGTAAGACTGGAACTGGTGGGGAAGGGTGACATTATCGTTTTGACCATCGGCGATTCCATCGGCAAGACCGGGCATACCAACACTATGAAAATCGTGCGCGTTGGGGATCAGCCCAGTGGCGACCGCAAAGGCTCAAGGGTTGAAGCATAGCCGGGTTTACCCGTACACTTCGCCAAACCATATTCGGATATTTTTATTTAGGAGGAAAAAATGGCACTCGTTTCATTGCGTCAGCTGCTGGACCATGCAGCAGAAAATAATTACGGCTTGCCCGCGTTCAACGTCAACAACCTGGAACAGATCAAGGCGATCATGGAGGCGGCCGATGAATGCAACAGTCCGGTGATCATGCAAGGTTCTGCCGGTGCGCGCAAATATGCCGGTGAAGCGTTTTTGCGTCATCTGATCGCGGCGGCGGTGGAGACCTATCCGCATATTCCCGTGGTGATGCACCAGGATCATGGCGCCTCGCCGGCGGTGTGCATCAACGCCATCCGCAGCGGATTTTCCAGCGTGATGATGGACGGCTCGCTGGAGGAAGATGCCAAGACCCCCTCCTCATTCGAATACAACGTGGATGTCACCCGTCGCGTGGTGGAAATGTCGCACGCGGTGGGCGTTTCGGTGGAAGGCGAACTGGGCTGCCTGGGCTCGCTGGAATCCGGCATGGGTGAAAAGGAGGACGGGCACGGCGCGGAAGGCGTGTTGACCCACGACCAACTGCTGACCGACCCGGAGGAAGCCGCGCAGTTCGTTCGTCAAACCGGCGTGGATGCATTGGCCATCGCCATCGGCACCTCGCATGGCGCATACAAGTTCACCCGTCCGCCTACCGGCGATATCCTGGCGATTGGTCGCGTCAAGGAGATCCATGCGCGCATCCCCAACACCCATTTGGTAATGCACGGTTCTTCATCGGTGCCGCAGGACTGGCTGAAGATCATCAATGAATTCGGCGGCGACATGGGCCAGACTTACGGCGTTCCGGTGGAAGAGATCGTAGAAGGCATCAAGCACGGCGTGCGTAAAATCAATATCGACACGGATCTGCGCATGGCATCGACCGGAGCGGTGCGCCGCTACCTGGCACAGAATCCCAAGGATTTCGATCCGCGCAAGTTCCTCGCCGTTTCCACCAAGGCGATGAAGGAAATCTGCAAAGCGCGTTACGAAGCTTTCGGTTGCGCAGGCCAGGCTGCCAAGATTAAACCCATTTCGCTGGATGCAATGGCAAGCCGCTATGCCAAGGGCGAATTGAAGGCCATCGTCAAATAGCATTAAGCAAACGTAGTCGGTAATAAAAGCGGCCTGATAGCCGCTTTTATTTTCATCGCCGCGCTTTGGCCGCAACCGTGTCCGGCGTGGTCAGCTTCACGGCTTCGTTCAACAGGAATTGTTTAAATGCCTGCGCTGAGGCGGAAAGGCGTTTGTTCCGGCGATGCGCGACGAACCAGTGACGCAGCAGCGGGAAATGTTCGACATTGAGCATGGCGAGCCGCTTGGTCTCCAGTTCCAGTTCGATGCTGTGCAGCGACAGGATGCCCAACCCCATGCCAGCTTGAACCGCTTGTTTGATGGCTTCGTTGGTTTCCATTTCCATGCTGATATGGGGTTGTATCTTGTGTTGCGCGAAGACACGTTCCATCGCGCTGCGCGTACCCGAGCCTGATTCCCGCGACAGGAAGGTTTCCGTTGCGAGTTGAGCAAACTTGACGCGCTTGAGTTTGACAAGCGGATGGTCGGGTGCGGCGATCACCACCAGCGGATTCTCCAAAAAAGACTCCGCTTTGATGTCGAGGCCGTCCGGCGGCTGCCCCAGGATGGCCAGGTCGGTGTTGTTATCGGCAAGTTGCTTCAGAACGGCATCGCGGTTGGCGACTTGCAGGATTACATTGATATCGGGATAGCGTTGGCAAAACCTCGCGAGCAGTTGCGGCGTGAAATAATTCGCAGTATTGACTACAGAAAGCGTGAACTTGCCCTTCCCCAACCCTTTCATCTCGTCGAATACAGCTTCCATATCGGCCAGCTGTTGTGAAATGCTGCGGCTGTAATGAAACAGCTCGCGGCCGGCATCAGTGAGAAAAACCTTTTTGCCCATTTGCTCGAACAGCGGCAAGCCGATGTTTTCTTCCAGTTGCTTGATCTGCATGGATACAGCGGGCTGGGAAAGGTAGAGCTGTTTTGCGGCAACAGAGAAATTCAGATGGGTGGCAGCCGCTTCAAAAACCTTTAATTGACGCAAGGTAAGGTGTAGCATCACATTTCGCTTATGTATTTATCTATAAGCGAAATCTTATCATAACTATCAAAATAATTGAATTGTTCTTATGTATCGTAAAGATTACGATATCGTTCATGCAATATTTGTTTAAACCGCGTCGCGTCGCGTCGCAACTTTGGAGGGAGTGTAATCATGGCAGTGAAAAAATATAGCGCTGGTGTAAAGGAATATCGGCAAACTTATTGGGAGCCGGAATACAAGATCAAGGATACGGATCTTCTGGCCTGTTTCAAGATCACTCCGCAAGCAGGCGTAGATCGTGAAGAAATCGCGGCAGCAGTCGCGGCTGAATCCTCGACGGGAACCTGGACCACGGTGTGGACAGACTTATTGACCGACATGGATCACTACAAGGGCCGCGCTTATCGTATCGAAGACGTGCCCGGCGACGATACCTGTTTCTACGCATTCGTCGCTTACCCGATCGACCTGTTTGAAGAAGGCTCGGTTGTGAACGTGTTCACTTCCCTGGTGGGTAACGTGTTCGGCTTCAAGGCGTTGCGGGCTTTGCGTCTGGAAGATGTGCGCTTTCCTATCGCTTACGTGAAGACTTGTGGAGGCCCGCCTTTAGGCATCCAGGTAGAGCGCGACATCATGAACAAATATGGCCGCCCACTGCTGGGTTGCACCATCAAGCCAAAACTTGGCCTGTCTGCCAAGAATTACGGTCGTGCAGTGTATGAGTGCTTGCGCGGTGGTCTGGACTTTACCAAGGACGACGAAAACGTTAACTCGCAACCGTTCATGCGCTGGCGCCAGCGTTTCGACTTCGTGCAGGAAGCGACACTGAAAGCGGAACGTGAAACCGGCGAACGCAAAGGCCATTACCTGAACGTGACCGCGCCAACCCCGGAAGAAATGTACAAGCGTGCAAATTACGCAAAAGAAATCGGCGCGCCGATCATCATGCACGACTACATCACTGGCGGTTTCTGCGCCAACACAGGCTTGGCCAACTGGTGCCGTGACAACGGCATGCTGCTGCACATCCACCGCGCCATGCACGCCGTGGTGGACCGCAACCCGCACCACGGGATTCACTTTCGCGTGCTGACCAAGATTCTGCGTCTGTCCGGCGGCGATCACCTGCACACCGGCACCGTGGTCGGCAAGTTGGAAGGCGACCGCGCCTCTACCCTGGGATGGATAGACTTGCTGCGTGAAAGCTACATCAAGGAAGATCGTTCACGCGGTCTGTTCTTTGACCAGGATTGGGGTTCCATGCCCGGAGCATTCGCTGTTGCGTCCGGTGGTATCCATGTTTGGCACATGCCAGCACTGGTGAATATTTTCGGGGATGACGCAGTGCTGCAATTTGGCGGTGGCACATTGGGCCACCCATGGGGCAACGCAGCGGGTGCAGCAGCCAACCGCGTGGCGCTGGAAGCTTGTGTGGAAGCGCGCAACTCGGGTCGTGAATTGGAAAAGGAAGGCAAGGACATTCTGACCAAGGCAGCCAACAGCAGCCCGGAATTGAAGATCGCGATGGAAACCTGGAAAGAAATCAAGTTCGAGTTCGACACCGTGGACAAGCTGGATGTAGCCCATAAGTAAGCATTGAGCCAGCGGCGCATCATGCATGCGCCCTGACTTGATCAACAGACCATTACAAAGGAAATAAAATGAGTGAAATGCAGGATTACAAATCACGTGTAAGCGACCCGGCCAGCCGCAAGTTCGAGACCTTCTCATACCTGCCGGCGATGAACACCGACCAGATCAAGAAGCAGGTGGAGTACATCGTCAAAAAAGGCTGGAATCCGGCGATAGAACACACCGAGCCCGAGCACCTGATGGACAACTACTGGTATATGTGGAAGCTGCCGATGTTCGGCGAAACCAATGTGGATGCTGTGCTGAAAGAGGCTGAAGCGTGCCACAAGGCCAACCCCAACAACCACGTTCGCTTGTTGGCTTATGATAACTACAGGCAATCGCAAGGTGCTTCGATGGTGATCTACCGCGGCAGGACGGTTTAAGCGCGCACGGGCAACCGCAATCAATCCCCGTTGCCGCAAGGTGGCGGGGATTTTTTCTGGAGTGTCAAATAAGGAAATCGAAATGAGCGACGTTATCAAGCAGTACCGAATTGAAAAAGAGCCTTACTACCGCGCGGTGGCGGATGAGGTCGAACTTTACCAGGCGGCATACTCGGTGCGTATGCCGATGATGCTGAAAGGGCCTACCGGCTGCGGCAAGACGCGCTTCGTCGAATACATGGCGTGGAAACTGGGCAAGCCCCTGATCACAGTGGCATGCAATGAAGACATGACCGCGTCGGACCTGGTGGGGCGCTTCCTGCTGGATGCGCAGGGTACGCGCTGGCAGGATGGACCCTTGGCTCTCGCCGCGCGGTATGGCGCTATTTGCTACCTCGACGAAGTGGTTGAAGCGCGTCAGGACACCACCGTGGTGATTCATCCTCTGACTGACAATCGTCGCGTATTGCCTTTGGAAAAAAAAGGCGAACTGATTAGTGCGCATCCCGATTTTCAGCTGGTGATCTCCTACAATCCCGGCTATCAAAGTCTGATGAAGGACTTGAAGCAATCCACCAAGCAGCGCTTTGGCGCACTGGACTTCAGCTATCCGGCACACGATGTTGAAACTGAAATTGTCGTGCATGAAAGCAAAATCAGCGCAGAGATCGCCGACAAGCTGGTGTCGATTGCCGAACGTGCGCGTAACCTCAAAGGGCATGGCCTGGACGAAGGGATTTCCACGCGCATGTTGGTTTATGCGGGCAATCTGATCGCCAAGGGCGTGGAGGCAAAAGCTGCCTGCCGCGTGGCGTTGGTGAGGCCTATCACCGACGATCCTGATATGCGCGATGCGCTGGATGCCGCAGTGACGACATTTTTCTGATCTCCCGCATGACGAGCTGTCATTGCATATAGGAAAAATAAATGTCTCTCTCATTGGAAAATCATCTTGAGCTACTTGAGGAATTGGGCACCAACGCGGGTGAGGTACTGCAATCTTCGTGGTATGAAGCAGCGCGCGTGTTCAGTCCGCAGGGCCTGGAGAACTACCTGCAGGGTGCGCGGGCTCTTAAGAATCTCGGGCGCGGCAGCGAGCTGGTGATTACCTTTATCCAGAGCGCGCCAAGCATTGCCAAGGAAATCGGCGAAGATTCGGTGGTGGACTTGCTGGACACAGCGATGGCGCTGGCTTCAAAAACCAGTGGTGCAATGCTGGAAGCAATCGTGGCCACCGCACCGACTGCGGCAAAACGATTGGGCGACGCGGTCTTGTTTGGGGCTTATTTGCAGCTGCTCAACACCCTGCTCAATCAGGTTCCGCGTGGTTTGCGTCCGATGCTGGAAAATCTGGAGGCATTGCTGGGGCAACTCACTCTGGGGGGTCTTCGGCGCTGGGCAACCTGGGGTGCGCATGCCCACAAAACCAATTTTGAAGAGCAGGCAAGTTACTTCGGCCTGAAATCCAAAGAGTCGCTGGCGATGTTGCAAAAGGAGCGCAAGGGCACGCTGTTCGTCGATGTGCAGCGGCGTATCAATATGTATTTGCGCGCGCTGTGGGCTAGGGACTTTTTCATGCGCCCCACCAGCGGCGACTTTGAATCGCGCGAAGGTTACAAACCCTACATCGAAGATTATTTCATTTATGTGCCCGACGCGTTCGATGATGTAGATGGCGTGTCGGGTCTGGAGGTTTACCGCGCCACGGCGGCGCATTGCGCCGCCCACCTGGTGTATACCCGCGAACCGATTTCTGCCGAAGCGTTGAACCCATTGCAAATGGCAGTGATCAGCGTGATCGAGGATGCGCGTGTCGAAACGCTTGCTATTCGTACATTCCCCGGCCTCAGGCAATTGTGGGCCAGGCTGCATACCGCACAATCCGCCCAGACTGACACGGTGGGGGATTATTTGAATCGCCTGGCGCGTGCATTGCTGGATAACGATTATCAGGATGATGATGCGTGGATAGCCGGAGCGCGTGTGCTGTTTGCGCAAGCCGCAGCGCGTCTGTCGGATAACACGATTTCCTGGGAAATCGGCGTGGCGCTGGCACACGGCCTGATGCAAAAACATATTGCCTTCAATCCTCGTACCGACTTGTTGAGCGCGCCATATCGCGATGACAACCGTTATTTCTGGGCGTTCGAGGAATTCGATTTCAACAAGTCGCAGGCTGCGGGCTTTGAGACAGTCAAGCAGGTGCGCAAACATGTGTCGGTGATGGAGTTCGCCAATGAAGTGGATTGCGAAACCGCAGGTGATGATGCCCAGGAAATCTGGGTGATGTCGGAAGAATTTTTCCCTTACGAAGACAATGGCGTGAGTTTCAATGAGCTGGAAGGCAAGGAGCCCGTTTCAGAACCCTATCACTATGCGGAATGGGATTACCAGATCCAGCTGGAGCGTCCGGCCTGGGCAACGGTGCTGGAGAAGCGCCCCAAAGCGGGCGATTTGCAACTGATCGACAAAATCACTGTGGATAACAAGCGCATTGCATCCCGCTTGAAATTCCTTCTGGATGCGATGCAGCCGCAGGGCGTGCAGCGCATCCGCAAGCTGGAAGATGGCGACGAGATTGACATCAATGCCGCGATCAGCAGCATGATAGATTTCCGCATGGGCATCCAGCCTGATCCGCGGATCATGATGCGCTCGGTGCGCAAGGTGCGCGATATTTGTGTGCTGGTGCTGCTGGATTTATCCGAGTCGACCAATGAAAAAGTCCTGGGCCAGGACCAAACCGTGCTGGATCTGACGCGCCAGGCCTGCGTGTTGCTGTCAGATGCGATATACAAGATAGGCGACCCTTTCGCAATTCATGGCTTCTGTTCCGATGGCCGGCACGATGTGGAGTATTACCGTTTCAAGGATTTCGACCAGCCATACAATGACACACCAAAGGCGCGGCTGGCAGGCATGACCGGCCAGCTATCCACGAGGATAGGCGCCGCGATCCGCCACGCTGCACATTATCTGCGCGGGCAACGATCCGCCAAGAAATTATTGATGGTGATCACCGATGGTGAACCGGCAGACATTGACGTGCGCGACCCGCAGTATCTGCGTTACGATGCCAAGAAGGCGGTTGAAGATGCGGGGCGAAACGGCATTACGACATTTTGCATGACGCTGGATCCGCGCGCCGATCAATATGTTTCAAGAATCTTTGGTGGCAAGAACTATATGGTGGTCGATCACGTCGAACGACTGCCGGAAAAGCTGCCACTGCTCTATGCCGGTCTGACGAGGTAATCAACATGGAACCACTGCGATATGTAGGACTGCACAACGACGAAAACGGCGGCATGACGCACTGGGGACAGATGATCAAGGATGCCTGGGTGTTTGGCCTGATACCCGATACTGAGGATTGCGCAGGCTGGACGGATGGCCAGATGCAGGTGCTTTATGAACGGATCTGGGCGGAGTGGGAAAAGTACGCACACCTGCCGAGTCACCTGCCGCAGGAATTGCAGGAACGCTATATTCGCATCCACCAGGAAGCAATTGCGCGAGCCAAGGCAAAAGGCTGGGATCCCGAACTGGGCGATGATGATTAAGCGGGCGGCTTGCGATCAAACTTGATGATTCGCGCAACCGTCGTGGGGATATCTTTTGCAGCTAATGCCTTGAGTGCCAGCGGAAACTCGACCTGGAGCCGCTTCATGGTTTCCTTGGCGACCGGATTGTAATACACAGCCTCATACGGGACGGGCTCATCCAGCGAACCGCGCTGTTGCGGGCGAAAATTTTGCCAGGCAATCTCTACCCAGCTTTTATGCTCGGCATCCAGAAAAATAATTTCTTCGCGATCTATCACGGCAAGGTATTGCATGCTGCGGATCGGCACGAACACCACGCCCTCCCGGCAGTGTTCCAGCAGCAGATGTGCAGAATTATAGGCTGCGGCGGGCACAAGGCGCGACTCACGCTCCAATTCAGTATTGCGGTAACAGACCAGTTCCATCTTAAATCTCCATCAGGAGGTGCCATTGGGCCGTGCGCTTACCCGTTTGCTCCGAACATCATCCGTTTCGCCAAGAAGCGTTTGGCGAAAGGCAGGCAATCCAGCGCGCTGAGCGCGATGGCGCGGCCTGCGCTGATTAGTGGCAAATCATTGGAAAACAGTCGCACCAGGCTATCGGTAAATCGTATTCCCGCTTCGCGGTCGGTGCGGCGCCGAACACGATAGGCAGCGAGCATCGTGTCTGTGCCCACCGTCTGCGGTGCGGCATCCAGAATTTCCCGTGCCAGTTCCCACGCATCGCGCAGCCCCATGTTGAAGCCCTGCCCGGCCACCGGATGCAGGGTTTGCGCGGCATTGCCGAGCAGTACGCTGTGCCGCAGGGGGGATTGCTGCGGCGCGCGTTTCAGGCCTAGAGCAAAACAGGTGCGTTTGCCGGCGGTCAAGAATTCTCCGACGCGATCACCGAAATGCTGATGAAGCTCTCCCAGAAATTTGACGTCGTCCCATGCCAGCATTTGCTGCGCGAGTTGATGTGGCGCAGTCCACACCAGCTCGTAGCCATCCTGAAACGGCAGCAGCGCCACCGGCCCTTGCGCAGTGAAACGCTCGAAAGCCATGCCAGTTTGCGGCAGGCTGCAGGTGATGTGGGTGATGAGTGCGCTTTGGCCGTATTCGCGGACTGTTGGTGGAAATTGTTGCGCCAGTAATTTTCCTCCATCGGCGACCACGGCAAGGCGTGCGTGCACGGTATGTTCTGTACCATCCTGCTGGTATCCAATGATGGCGCAGTCAATTTCACCTTGCAGTTTGACGACGCTCGCGCCATAGATCGAGCTGATGCCACTATGCTGCAAAGCCCGGTCAAGCGCGCCTTGCAACGAGGGATAGGGCAGCACGTAGCCGAGTTCTGGTACGTTCAATTCGGCTGCGCGCAACATGGCGCGGCCAAAATTATATCGCTGCGAGATGTGGATAGTGTGGATCGGAGAGACATTTTGCAACGCTTCCCACACGCCGAGACGTTCCAGCAGCAAACGGCTGCCATAAGACAGGGCCAGCGCGCGTTCATCCTGGCTGGCGGCATTGGCTGGACGCGTCTCCAGGAGGCAGACCTTCAGGCCGCTGTCGCGCAACGCGAGCGCAAGCGAAGCGCCGACGGGGCCGCCACCAATGATGGCAATGTCACAGTTTGTGCTGTTCACGTTATCTCCAAAAAGACCATCTGCCACAGAGCACACAGAATTCACAGAGCAAGCCGATGCTTGACACCAGCATTCTCTGCGGTTTCTGCGGCTAGATTTTGATTCTCATCAACTCTTCAATCGCCGCCACCGTTTTCGGCGCAGCTTCGGTCAGTACTTCGCAACCCTGTGCGGTGATGACCACGTTGTCTTCGATGCGGATGCCGATGTTCCACAAGGCCTGTGGCACGTCATCCGCAGCACGGATGTAGCAGCCCGGCTCCACGGTGAACACCATGCCGGGTTGCAGCGCGCGCCACTTGCCTTCGACTTTGTATGCGCCGACATCGTGCACGTCCATGCCCAGCCAGTGGCCGGTGCGGTGCATGTAAAATCGCTTGTAGCTCTCGCTCTCCAGCACGGCGTCCAGGCTGCCGCTGCATAGTTTGAAATCGATCAGTCCCTGCGCAATCACGCGCAGCGCGGCGTCGTGCACATCATTCCAGCGGTTGCCGGGACGGGCGGCGGCGATGGCGGCAGCCTGTGCGGCCAGCACCATTTCGTACACGTCCTTTTGCGCGGCGCTGAATTTGCCGTTCACCGGAAAGGTGCGCGTGATATCGGCGGCATATCCGTCCAGTTCGCAGGCCGCATCGATCAGCAGCAGGTCACCGTCCTTGAGTTGCATTTGATTGCCGACATAATGCAGCACGCAGGCATTGGCGCCACCCGCAACGATGGGGGTGTAGGCGGGCGCCTGTGCGCCGCTCCTGCGGAATTCGTGCAGCAGTTCCGCCTCGATCGCATATTCCATCACGCCCGGTCTGGTGGCGCGCATGGCGCGGATATGTGCGGCACCGGAAATGGCGGCGGCGCGGCGCATGATGACGATCTCGCTGCTGTCCTTGATCAGGCGCATCTCATCCAGCAAGGCCCGCACATCGTGGATTTCGTCCGGCGCAGCGACGCCGCTGCGGGCTTTTTCCTGCACCCGGCTGCGCAGGCCGAGCAGGCGCGCATCCCATGCGGCTTCATGGCCGACCGGATGGAACAACGCAGGCTGGTTGCCCATCAGTTCGATGAGTTTGTCGTCCAGCTGCGCGATGGGGAAAGTCGCATCGAAGCCGAATTTTTCCATCGCCGCATCCGGGCCGTGGCGATATCCATCCCAAATTTCGCGTTCCAGATTTTTTTCGCGGCAGAACAGGATGGCCTGCGGCGGGCTATCATCGTCGTGGCCGGCAACCAGCACCAGTACCGCTTCCGGCTCGTCGAAGCCGGTGAGGTAATAAAAGTGACTGTCGAAACGGTAGGGATAGTGTGCGTCTCCATTGCGCAGCATTTCCGGCGCAGTGGGAAGGACGGCGATGCCGCGCTGCATCTGGCTGATAAGCCGGCTGCGTCGGCTGGCATGGATGGCGGAGTTAAGCATGGCCGACATTCTGCGATGCGCGCAATTGCTTGTCGAGTTCTTCCAGGCGTTGTGGTGTGCCGACATCCACCCAGCGACCGGTGTAATGTTCACCACTGACTTTGCCTTGCACGATCTGCGCGCGCAGCAGCGGAGCGAGGGGCGCCGTGGCACCGCGTGGAATGTGCAAGAACAGCGTGGGCTGGTAGAGGCCGATGCCGCTGAAGGTCAGCTTGGGGGCGTTATCAGTCACCCGGCCGTGGCGCAGCCCGAAATCCCCGTCTGGATGGTGCGCGGGATTGTTGACCAGCACGAGATACGCGCCATCGCCACTGGTTTGTAGCGACGCCGCTCGAATCAGAAGTTGCGTGAAATCGAAGTCACACCAGATGTCGCCATTGATGACGGCAAACGGTTCACTGCCAAGCAGAGGCAAAGCGTGGGCAATGCCGCCCGCGGCTTCCAGGGCGGTCGGACGTTCCGGCGAGTAGCGGATGCGGACCCCATAACGGCTGCCATCACCCAGGGTGTTTTCAATTTTCGTACCAAGGTGGGCGTGGTTTATGACCAAATCGGTGATGCCCGCGCGCGCCAGTCTTTCGATGTGCCAAACAACGAGCGGCTTGCCGCCGGCCATCAGCAGCGGCTTGGGCGTGAGATCGGTGAGGGGGCGCATGCGTTCGCCGCGACCGGCAGCCAATATCATGGCCTTCAAGGGGTTATGCCTTTCAGTTTTGCCGCCTCGCCCGCTTGCGGGTGCGCAAGGAGTAGGCCGTGGTTGTAAGGCCGATAAATCGGCAACCACCACGCACGGAGCAGGGTTGGGCAGAGGGTGGTGCGTTTAAGCGTCATCAAAATGTATATCCCGTCTGCAGTTCGCGCGGCCCCAACGCATCCAGCAGGTTGAGCAGCGGTTTAAGCTCGATGTAACGTTCGCAGGCCCGGCGCAGGTAGTTCATTACCCGCGGCATGTCCTTGAGGTACCCTTCCTTGCCGTCGCGGTGATACAGGCGTGCGAAAATGCCCAGCACCTTGGTGTGGCGCTGCACTCCCATCCATTCGTAATCGCGATAGAACTCGCCGAAATCGCGAGGCACAGGCAATCCCGCTTTGCGCGCTTTCTCCCAGTAGCGGATCAGCCAGTCCATGATCTGTTCCTCTTCCCAGTCGATGTAGGCATCCTTGAACAGTGAGGCGAGGTCGTAGGTGATAGGGCCGTATACCGCGTCCTGGAAATCGAGGATGCCGGGGTTGGGGTCGGCGACCATCAGGTTGCGCGAGTGGAAATCGCGGTGCACATACACTCGCGGCTGGGACAGATTGTTGTCGAGTATGCGCCGGAACATGGTTTCCAGCGTGGCGTTCTGATTCTGATTTAGCGTAACTTGCAGGTGCTTCCCGATATACCACTCCGGAAACAGGTTGAGCTCGCGCCGCAGCAGCGCTTCGTTATACGGTGGCAGCGCGTTTTCCCTGCTGGAGAGCTGGATGTGGATCAGCGCATCGGTGGCGGCTCCATACAATTTTTGCGCGATGGCGGCATCTTTTCCGCACAGTGCTTGCAGGTAGGTAATGCTGCCCAGGTCGGACAACAGCAGGAAGCCTTGCGCTAAATCTTCCGCATACACATGGGGGACATGCGTACCGGCATGTTCGAATAGTCTGGCGATTTGCAGGAATGGAGCGCAGTCTTCGTGCTGCGGTGGGGCATCCATCACGATTAGCGTAGCGGGCTGCCGCGGTGCGGCGGAACAGTCGGCTTTCGGAGAAACAGCGCCGCGGCTTGCATCTTGTTGCCGACTTGTCGAATGGATACCCGACGCATCAGGGGCAGCAGGGCGGAAGTTCTCGCCCACGGCTGGCTCGCCAGCCGGCGAGGTGACGCGGCCACCATCTGCAAAGGTGACGCGGAAATAGCGGCGAAAGCTGGCATCGGCGGAAGCCGGGGTAATGCTGAAAGGTTCGTCGGGGAACAGGCTGTGGAGCCAATCAGTCAGTAGTTGCTGGCGTTTCATCAGAGGGCTGCGGATTGCTTTAATTTTGAATGTGTGCGATTTTAGCATCTTAACTCGCTTGTCCCGCATCATGCGCTTTCGCCCCAATCCTGTTGCCCTCTTTGTGATCTTTTCTATTGCTCCGGCTGCCTTTGCCGAGGATGGCGCGCTGCTGCTCAAACTGGATCGCAACCTCACGAAAGTGGAAAAAACCCATGAAGAGACGCCGACCTTTATGTCCGCCAGGCAGATCGACGGAAAAATTGGAGAGCAGATCGAAGGTTTGGGTGACGTTGAATTGCGAAGATCCGGACAAGCGATTTATGCCAATCGCATGCGATATCTGGTGAGTGACAAGGAAGTCGAGGCAGATGATGCGGTACGTATTGAGCAGGACAACGATGTCATGAAGGGACCACATCTCCAACTCAATCTTGATACCGATATCGGTAAAATGACTCAACCGGAGTTTTGGCTGGGCGGCAATCATGCACGCGGGAAAGCAGATTTGTTACGCCTTAATGGTCGAGAAAACTATTCCATGAATAATGTGACCTACACCACCTGCCCGGAGGGCCAGGATGACTGGTTGTTGAAAATGGGGGAGCTGGATATAGACCGTAACAGTCAAATAGGAGTAGCGCGAAATGCGCAAGTGGTATTCATGGGAGTGCCCATTCTGTATTCACCATGGATGAACTTTGCGCTTAATGCACAACGCAAGTCGGGATTTCTGGGGCCCGTATTCGGCAGCACCGGACAGGGAGGTACCGATCTGACTTTGCCCTATTACTGGAATATCGCGCCCAACCGTGACGCGACATTTTCGCCGCGCATCATTGCCAAGCGCGGCATCATGCTAAACAATGAGTTTCGGTTTATGGGCCCAACCTATGCTGGAGAAGCAGACCTCGATGTACTACCCGGCGATCGTTTGGCCAATCAAACTCGTACTCGCATAGCCCTGACCGATAGCGAGAATTTTGGCCAGGGGTTAGTTGGGTCGGTCAACCTCAACAAGGTTTCTGATGATGCCTATTTCCGTGATCTGGCTAATTCGGTCAGCGGCACATCGCAGACTACCCTGCCAAGACAAGCGGTGCTGTCCTATACGAAGGGGTGGTGGAATGCATCCGCCCAAGTCCAGAGTTTCCAGACCTTGCAGGACCCGGCGGCGCCAGTGGTTGTACCCTATAACATGCTGCCGCAACTAAGTGTCGGCGCGCAACGCGCGCTGGGCAAGGCTGAAGTCAATTTCGCCGGGGAGTTTGTTGACTTCCGCCACCCTACTTCCATCAGCGGGCGGCGTGTCGTGTTATATCCCAGCGTAAGTTATGCGCTCATCGCCGAGCCTGCGTTTTACCTGACACCCAAGATCGGTTTGCATAATACCCATTACACATTGGATGCCAACAATTCCGGCGCATTGCCTGATAGTTCCCGGAGCTTGCCAATCTTCAGCCTGGATGGAGGGATGACACTGGAGCGCGATTGGAACCTGAACGGACGGAACTTTATACAGACCCTGGAGCCAAGGGCGTTCTATGTGTACATCCCGTATCGCAACCAGAACTTGTTGCCAAATTTTGATTCGGCCCAGGCCGACTTCAATTTTGCCCAGATCTTTACCGAAAATCGCTTCTACGGCAGCGATCGTATTGGAGACGCCAATCAGCTGACCCTCGGACTGACCTCGCGCCTGCTTGATCCGGCCAGCGGAGCAGAAAAGTTTCGGATTGCCGTGGGAGAGCGATTTAGTGTGACGACTCCCCAGGTAAATCTGGTTGCGCCCACGGAGACGACCAACAAATCAGACATACTGTTTGCGGCTTCCGGGGAATTAACGCGTGCCTGGTCCCTGGATGGCTTTTTTCAATACGACCCCAGCCAGGCCCAAACCGTGCAATTCGACGCCGCTACCCGCTATCGGCCGGAAAGCGGCAAGGTGCTTAATCTGGGTTATCGATTTACGCGTAACACCCTGCGCCAAATCGAGATGTCCACCCAATGGCCGTTGTACAGGCATTGGCAAGGTGTGGCACAACTGAACTATTCCTTGCAGGATAGACAAATTCTAGAGGCGCTGGGCGGGCTTGAGTATAATCTGGATTGTTGGGCGGTTCGGTTGGTGGCACAGCGTTTCGTCACCGCGACGCAACAGTATTCCACCGGAGTTTTTGTGCAGCTGGAGCTGAATGGCTTGGTGATGCTTGGCTCGGATCCGCTTGCTTTATTGCGTCAGAGCATTCCCGGCTATACCAAGCTGAATGACCCGAACGTGAAAAGCCAGATGCCATAAACAGCATTGCTTATGGCGCATCACAATCCGCGATAAGCGACATTGCCGACGAAAATTAATGGCTGCATAGGCAGGTAAAACCGAGATGAACACCAACAATTCGATATGGAATGGCAAGTCGGTACTGGCACTTTTGTTCTGGCTGGCTTGTACATCCAGCACATTTGCAGCTGACGACCTGCAAAAATCCATTGCGCCGCAAAAACCGGAACTAATCGATAAAATCGTTGCTATCGTGAATGACGATGTCATAACCCGGCATGAGCTGGATGACAAAATCGATACTGTTGTGCATCAACTGAAAAAGCAGGGCACTGCATTGCCTGCACCTGAAGTGTTAGAAAAGCAAATACTGGATCGCATGGTAATGGATATGCTGCAATTGCAGCTTGCCAAGGAGACAGGGGTTCGCGTAGACGACGCACAATTGGACAAGGCTATGCAGCGTATCGCCCAGGAAAACAATATTTCCTCACTTGCCGAATTTCGCACAAAACTCGAACAGGACGGAGTGGACTTCAAGAAGTTCCGGGAGGAAATTCGCAGCGAAATAATCGCGTCCCGCTTGCGCGAGAGGGAGGTCGATAGCAAAATAGTGGTCAGCGATAATGAGATCGATAATTATCTTGCCACTCAGGCCAGGCAGCCGGGCAGGAATGAAGAGTATCAATTGGCGCATATTCTGGTGCTGGTTCCGGAACAGGCCAGTGCCGAAAAAATACAAGCAAGCCGCGAGCGGGCTGAGCAGGCGCTGGCGCAATTACGAGGCGGGGCCGAATTCGCGCAAGTTGCGGCAGGGTTTTCTGATGCCAAGGATGCGATGCAGGGCGGGGCGCTTGGCTGGAGACCCACGGACAGAATTCCGATACTGTTTCTCGATGCGCTTCAGAAAATGCATCCCGGTGACGTGAGTGAAGTCCTGCGCGGCCCGAACGGGTTTCACATCATCAAATTGCTTGCAAAGCGCAGCAAGGATGCGCCTGTCATGGTTACGCAGACCCATGCACGCCACATTCTGATTAAAACCAGCGAGGCGGTTCCTGAAAATGAAGCAAAGAACCGCTTGCTTGAGATCAAGAAGCGAATAGACGCGGGCGAAGACTTTGACGAACTGGCCAAGCGTTATTCCGAGGATGGCAGTGCTGCGCAAGGGGGCGACCTGGGGTGGATTTCACCCGGAGACACGGTGCCAGAATTCGAAACTGCGATGAATGCATTGAAAGACAGACAGATCAGCGATCCCGTGCAGACGGGATTTGGCTGGCATCTGATCCAGGTATTGGAACGCCGCAATGCCGATATCAGCGAAGAACAAAAAAGACAGCAGGCGCGTGCGGCGATCCATTCCTTCAAATCCGATGAGGCCTATCAGGACTGGCTGCGCCAATTGCGTGACCGGGCCTACATCGAATACCGGCAGGACGACAAGGGCAACTGACAACCTGATGTCGAATCGTTTCCATGCGCTGGCAATAACCTCGGGTGAACCTGCCGGTATCGGTCCGGATTTGTGCTTGCAACTTTCGCAAATCCGGCAGGATCTGCCACTGGTGGTTTTGGCCGATAAAATGCTGTTGCAACAGCGGGCAGAACTTCTGCGTCTGAATGTGCAGTTGCATGATTATGAAACAACCAGCGAATTCCCTTTAGCTCCGGGACATTTGTGTGTACTGCACCTGCCGCTGCTACAGGCGGTAAAACCAGGAAAGCTGGATTCGGCAAATAGCCGATATGTACTCGATTTACTGACTCGGGCAGTTCACGGGTGTCAAACCGGCGAGTTTGGCGGTATGGTCACCGCGCCCGTGCATAAAGGCGTTATCAACGATGCCGGGATTCCGTTTACCGGCCACACCGAATTTCTTGCCGGCCTGATGCATGTCGAACAAGTGGTGATGATGCTGGTCGGTGGCGGGATGCGCGTGGCTCTGGCCACCACCCATTTACCCTTGAAAGATGTAGCGGGTGCGATTACTGCGAAATTGCTGGAGGGTGTGATACGCATCATACGGAGAGACCTCATGAATCGCTTTGGCATCGCGGATCCGCGCATCCTGGTGGCGGGCCTGAATCCCCATGCCGGGGAAGGCGGACATCTTGGGCGCGAAGAAATCGAGATTATCATTCCGCTGCTGGATAAATTGCGCGCAGACGGAATTAACGTGAGCGCACCTCTTCCGGCGGATACTTTGTTTACCCCACAACGTTTGACCCAGTGCGACTGCGTGCTGGCGATGTATCACGACCAGGGTTTGCCGGTGCTGAAACATGCCAGCTTCGGCCATGGCGTGAACGTGACGCTGGGCCTGCCCATCATTCGCACCTCGGTGGATCACGGCACGGCGCTGGAACTGGCCGGGACAGGACAGGCGGATATTGGAAGTTTGCTGGAAGCCATTCAGATGGCGGCGGACATGGTGCGGCACGAACATGATTCGGCGTGCGCGGGCACGACCGCGCCTTGATCGGCGAGAATGAGGTAATCCCGGCAAGTTCATGAACCCGTCATTCCCGCGAAGCGGACAAGGCTGCGTTGTTGTCCGCTTCGCGGGAATGACGAAATTTTGTGGCATAGATTATTTAAGGTATTTGCTTTGCATAAAGCCCGCAAACGGTTTGGCCAGAATTTTCTGGTGGATGAGCGGGTCATTGCCGACATCATCCGCGCCATTCGCCCCGAACCCGCCGACAATATGGTGGAGATCGGCCCCGGCCTGGGCGCGCTGACCCGCCCCTTGCTGCAAAAATTGAACCATCTGCATGTGGTGGAAATCGACCGCGACATCATCGCGCGGCTGGAAAGCGACTACCCGAAAGACAAACTCGTCATCCATGCCGGTGACGCGCTGAAGTTCGATTTCGCCACGCTGCCCGCGCCGCTGCGCATCGTGGGCAACCTGCCTTACAACATTTCCTCGCCGCTGCTGTTCCACGTTGCCGCGTATGCCGAACGCATCACCGACATGCATTTCATGCTGCAGAACGAAGTAGTGGAGCGCATGGTGGCCACGCCTTCTACGCCTGAGTACGGCAGGCTGTCCGTGATGTTGCAATACCGCTTCCACATGGAAAAGCTGCTCGACGTGCCGCCGGAGTCTTTCCGTCCCTCGCCCAAGGTCGACTCCGCCATCGTACGACTGATTCCGCTGCCTGGCAGCGAGATGGGGGTACGCGATGGAAAATTATTTGCCGAAGTGGTTGCTGCTGCATTCGGGCAGCGGCGCAAGACATTGCGCAACACCCTGCGCAGTTATTTGCATGAAGCGGATTTTGAAAAGCTGGGGATTGATGCGCAGTTGCGCGCGGAGAATTTGGACGTAATTGAGTTTGTGCGGATAGCTAATTATCTTGTGGGGAAATGATACCTGCGGCTGATCGAGGCGGCGCACAGAGGCAGTGGGCGATTCGCATGGACAAAGAGTAACGGGCACCTCTAAAAATCCCCATTTGATCCGAACTGCTGCGTTACTGAAACTTCGTTTTCTGCGCCTTGCATTTGGGCGAACTCTGAATATTCAGAGGTCCCCTAAAGTGATGCTGACCCGGTGTTACTGCTTATGTACTTTGTTCTTCGGATCAGCTTCGCAGCAGCACTGAATCATCAGCCCGCTAACCGGTAACCGAACTTCGCTGCAGTGTCCGCGCACACTGTTTGTATGATGGACAGTGTCCGAGTATCGAACTCTTTCGCCCACTTCCCGGTGCTAGAGTTATCGATAGGACGGGTATTTACGGTGCTGCCCACCGATTCGCCGCTATGCAACTGATGATGATTCATCACATTGTCGTGCCACGGCAATCCGACAAAATCGAGAACGTCACGGATGGCATGTTCAGGATTGTTGACCAGATTTTCGTAAGGTAGTATCCGGTACGGGATTTCCAGTTCATCATATATCGACAGGAGCTCCTGCTTAATTCGCCAGCATAGAGATGCTACATAGACCTGCTCTTCCAGCGACCATAGAGCGGGTTGTTTGCTGGCTATCTCTCTATAGGTATTAATTAAGATTGATAAATTCATACCACATATTTTTTGCAAGGTTATAGCAATGTTTTCTATTTCGCGCACGGCCCCTTCCGGGTGCATGACCCATGGCAGAATGGCGTATTCACTTATTTTTACCTTTAAGTTAATCATGGATAAGACTACATCCCTTGGATCCCTTACACACCACACTACTTTTATTCCGGGTATGGTCTTTATGAAATCGGCCTGATAAGAAGCTGCTGGTAACTTGAACGATACATATGGATGATACTTGAGGTCATTCAGATAGTCGCTCAACGGGACTTTGCTAAAAACCGTTTCGTCTATGCCGGTGTTGTCTGGGTGGGAATCCAGTATCAGATGGAGCAGGGTAGTACCACTTCTTTGGCAACCAGTGATGAGAATGGGTTTGTTCATTAATCTTCCAAAGGATAATGAGATTTATCCCTGTTTTTCTGACATTGTTGAGCAGTCCAGATGCTACCACTTTTTTAAGGGCGCCTCTAAAAATCCATATTGCATGCGAACTGCTGCGTTGCGGAAAGAATTTCATTCCGGCTAACCTGAAGGTTACCCCGCGCTGAAACTTCGACTTCCGCGCCTTGCATTTGGGCAAACTCTGAATTTTTATATATAGCGACAGAAATCGTGGCGAGCAGGTTGGCGCAGTGGGGCGGCATTCTTTGATTATTTTCCTTGTGCGGTCAAGAAAATAATCGACTGCAGGACGCAACCCCGCCTGGCTTCCGGGCTCCCCTGCAAACACGGCTACTTCTGAATAAATTCGATCTTGTACCCATCAGGGTCTTCGACAAACGCAATCACCGTCGAACCGTGCTTCATTGGCCCGGCTTCGCGCACCACCTTGCCGCCGCGTAATTTTATATTTTCACAAGCGCCATGGGCGTCTTCCACTTCGATGGCAATGTGGCCGTAGGCATTGCCGAGCTCGTATTTTTCGACGCCCCAGTTGTGTGTCAGTTCGATGACCGCGCTGCGCTCTTCGTCATCGTAGCCGACAAATGCCAGGGTGAACTTTCCTTCGGGATAATCCTTGCGGCGCAGCAGTTTCATGCCGAGGATCCCGGTGTAGAAGGCGAGCGATTTTTCCAGATTGCCCACGCGCAGCATGGTGTGCAATATTCTCATCAGACCTCCACCAGTTCGAAGTCTTCCTTGCGCGCACCGCATTCCGGGCAAGTCCAGTTGATCGGCACGTCTTCCCAGCGCGTGCCCGGAGGAATGCCGTCTTCCGGCGAACCGGTGGCTTCGTTGTACAGCCAGCCACAGATTAAGCACATATAGGTTTTATAATTTGAATCAGAGGCCATAACCACCAATTTCAGTTAAAATTACCAGTCCGATATATTCTAGACGAAAGTCTCCACCATGTCCGAGATACCACCCGTAGTCCTTGTATTTGCTGCCACGGATCCCAGTAGCGGGGCTGGATTACAGGCGGATATTCTAACTATTGCCAGCATGGGCTGTCACCCGTTGTCGGTGGTGACGGCAGTGACCGTACAAGACACCAGCGGCGTGGATGATGTATTGCCGATTGACTCCGAATGGGTCGCCGATCAGGCACGCGCCGTGCTGGAAGACATACCGGTCGATGCATTCAAAATCGGCGTGCTGGGCAGCGTGGAGAATGTGGCGGCGATTGCGGAAGTGATTTCGGATTATCCCGACATCCCGCTGGTGCTTGATCCGGTGCTAACTTCCGGCCGTGGCGACGAGTTGGCAAACGAGGATATGCGGGATGCGATGCGAGAACTGTTGTTGCCACAGACAACAGTTCTAACGCCAAACAGCATTGAGGCACGTCGCTTGATCCAGGATGAAGAGAACGATGAAAACAATCCCGCAATGGATGAGTGTGCCAGGCGGATCGTACAAATGGGTTGCGAATATGTGCTGGTGACGGGCACCCATGAACATACGCCGAAGGTTATTAATACCCTGTATGGAGGGAGGGGCTTGGTACGCACCGATAATTGGCCGCGCCTCCCCGGTATTTACCACGGTTCCGGCTGTACGTTGGCTTCGGCCATAGCGGCGCTTCTGGCAAACGGTTTGCCTATGGAAGAAGCCGTGAGAGAAGCACAGGAATACACCTGGCAAACGCTGCAATATGGATTTCGCCCCGGCATGGGGCAGCATATTCCTGATCGCCTGTTTTGGGCGCGCGACGAAGAAGAAGAGGATGGGTCAAACACCCGTCATTAGTGGCCTGTACGCCATCACTGCGGATTGCGCCGACACTTCGGATTTGCTGTGGCAGGTCCGGCGGGCGTTGAGTGGTGGCGTAACTATCCTTCAATACCGCAACAAGGCGGCAGCTGCTTCATTGCGCTTGGAGCAAGCCACAGCTTTGCGCGGACTGACGCGCGAGTTCGGGATCCTCTTAGTGGTGAATGACGACGTGAATCTGGCATATCAAGTCAATGCCGACGGAGTGCATTTGGGTGCAACAGATACGGGCGTGAAAGCGGCGCGCATGGTTTTGGGCAGCCAAAAAATTATTGGTGTCTCTTGCTATAATTGTTTATTTCTGGCCAGGGAAGCAATTGCAGCCGGCGCGGATTATGTCGCCTTTGGCTCGTTTTTCTCTTCCGGTGTGAAGCCCGATGCCGCAAAGGCGGATACTGAATTGTTGCACCAGGCCCGTGCAGAATTTGATGTGCCGCTGGTAGCGATAGGTGGTATTACCGCGCTGAATGGCGCATCTCTGGTGGATGCCGGCGCAGAGTCGCTGGCCGTTATTTCAGCTTTGTTCGGAGCGGCGGATATTCGGGCGGCTGCGCAGGCGTTTACAAAACTTTTTATTCGGAATATTGCACCATGACTTCACATAATCAGGAATTGTTTGAACGGTCGCAACGCGTCATCCCCGGCGGAGTGAATTCGCCGGTGCGCGCCTTCAAGTCGGTGGGCGGCACGCCGCTGTTCTTCAAACGCGGGAAGGGCGCCTATGTGTGGGATGCGGACGACAAGCGCTACATTGATTATGTCGGTTCATGGGGCCCGATGATCGTGGGGCACTGCCATCCTGAAGTGGTGAAGGCGGTACAGGATGCGGCCGCGCAGGGCCTCGGTTTCGGCGCTCCTACGGCGGCCGAACTGGAAATGGCCGAGCTGCTGTGCAAGCTACTGCCCAGTCTGGAGATGGTGCGTCTGGTCAGTTCCGGCACCGAGGCGACGATGACCGCGATACGGCTGGCGCGCGGGTTTACCGGACGCAGCCGCATCATCAAATTCGAAGGCTGCTACCACGGCCATTCCGACGGCTTGCTGGTCAAGGCCGGTTCCGGTGCGCTGACCTTCGGCCAGCCAAGCTCTTCCGGCGTGCCGCCTGAAATCGCGGCGCTGACCACGGTATTGGATTACAACGATGCGGCGGGGCTGGAACGCGCATTCGCCGAGATGGGCAAGGAGATCGCCGCCGTGATCGTCGAACCGGTGGCGGGCAACATGAATCTGGTCGCGCCGAAGCGCGAGTTTCTCGATGCCTTGCGCAACCTGTGTACGAAACATGGCGCGGTGCTGATTCTGGATGAGGTGATGACCGGCTTCCGTGTCAGTTTGCAAGGCGCGCAGGGTTATTACGGCATCAAGCCGGACTTGGTGACGTTGGGCAAGGTGATGGGCGGCGGTCTGCCTGCCGCGGCGTTCGGCGGGCGGCGCGACATCATGCAGTGCCTGGCTCCCTTGGGTGCGGTGTACCAGGCTGGTACCTTGTCCGGCAATCCGGTGGCGGTGGCGGCAGGGCTGACCACACTGCAGCTAATCCAGGCAAAGGGGTTTTACGAAAAATTGTCGATGCTGGCAAAGCAGCTGACCGAGGGCCTGACGGCAACCGCCAAAAGACACGGCATACTGTTTTGTGCGCAATCGGTGGGCGGCATGTTCGGCCTGTATTTCAGCGCCGCGCTGCCGACCAGCCATGCCGAAGTAATGAAGTGCGACAAGGAAGCATTCAGCCGGTTCTTCCACGCCATGCTGGAGGCAGGCGTGTATTTCGCCCCCTCCGCCTTCGAGGCCGGCTTCGTTTCTGCCGCCCATACCGAGACCGATATAGCGGCGACCATTGCTGCGGCGGATAAGATTTTTGCGGCCTGGAAGTAATGGGGCTGTTTTCACAGACTGCATTCTACGTCACCGTAAATCACATCAAGGATTTGCCGCAGCACGGCGGCAGGGAAGTGGCTTTCGTCGGACGTTCCAATGCAGGTAAGTCCTCCGCCATCAACACGCTGGCCAACCACACCCGCCTGGCATTTACCAGCAAGACGCCGGGGCGCACCCAGCACATCAATTATTTTTCCCTGGGCGAAAACAGGTTTCTGGTGGACTTGCCCGGCTACGGCTACGCGAAGGTGCCGCCGGACGTGCAGGCACACTGGGAGGGTCTGTTGAGTCAGTACCTGCAAACGCGGGAAGCTTTGTGCGGACTGGTGATCATCATGGATGCGCGGCATCCGCTCAGGCCGCTTGACGAGCACATGCTGGACTGGTTCGCGCCCACCGGCAAACCGGTTCACGTGCTGCTGACCAAGTCGGACAAGCTGAGTCGCCAGCAAGCGACCTTGACGCTGAATAGTGTAAAATTACGTCTTGCGGAGCATTTCCCTTTCTGTTCGGTGCAGTTGTTTTCCAGCCTGAAAAAAGTTGGGATGGATGAAGCCGAAGCGGTGATCGCCGCGTGGTTTGCGCAAAGCTAAAATTCAAATGCAACGCAGTATTAGCGACCGGATTCGGGATTTTAGGTAAAAAAATGCCCCTAGCTAAAGGGGGAAGCTAGGGGCAAAAGCGTCTCAACGTAGGGTTAAGACTTCCCGCTCAGGGAGGAGAAACGGGAGATAACTTTCGCTATCTATGAATGAGATTAGAGAATGCTGAAATAGTTCCACCAAATGATAAATTTTTAGGATTCAAAAATGCAGACACTTGGGCAGTACCCCCACAAAAGAATGCGTCGTATGCGTCACGATGCCTTTTCACGCAACCTGATGCGTGAGCATGTACTTACTCCGACGGATTTGATTTACCCGGTCTTCGTGCTGGAGGGCAACAGCAAAGTCGAGGATGTAAGGTCCATGCCGGGGGTGCAGCGCAAGACTTTGGACCTGCTGCTCAAGGATGCCGAGCGATGCGTGAAGCTGGGCGTCCCGATGATAGCGATTTTCCCCGTGATCGACGCGCCGCTGAAGAGCCTGGATGCGCGTGAAGCCTATAATCCGAACGGGCTGGTGCCGCGCGTGGTCGCCGCGCTGAAGAAGAACTTCCCTGAACTCGGCGTGATGACCGACGTCGCCCTTGATCCCTATACCAGCCACGGGCAAGACGGCCTGATCGACGCCAGCGGCTATGTCCTTAATGACGAAACCGTCGCAGTGCTGGTGCAGCAGGCGCAAGCTCATGCCGCCGCTGGAGCCGACATCGTCGCTCCCTCCGACATGATGGATGGGCGTATCGGCGCGGTGCGTGCCGCGCTGGATGCCAACCGACACATCCACACCCGCATCATGGCCTACTCCGCCAAGTACGCCTCCAGTTTCTATGGCCCGTTCCGCGATGCGGTCGGCTCCAGCGGCAACCTGGGGTCGGGCAACAAATACGCCTACCAGATGGATCCCGCCAACTCCGACGAAGCGTTGTGGGAAGTCGGCCTCGATTTGCAGGAAGGTGCGGACATGGTGATGGTCAAACCAGGCCTGCCTTATCTCGACATCGTCCGCCGCGTGAAGGACGAATTCAAGGCGCCCACCTTCGTCTATCAGGTCAGCGGTGAATACGCCATGCTCAAGGCTGCTGCGCAGAACGGCTGGCTGAATGAAGAAGCGTGTGTGCTGGAAGCGCTACTGTCATTCAAGCGCGCCGGGGCAGACGGCATATTGACCTACTTCGCGCTGGATGCAGCGCGGTGGTTGCAGGAAAAAGGCTAAGCGATTGTTGGGGGTATCGCGACACGTCCCTCCCAACCTACATCAGCCAGCCAGCAACGTCTCCACCGCCGCAATATCCGCATGGGTCTCGGGCTTGCGGCTGCCGCTGTAACGCGCATTTTCGGGCAACACCATAATATGGATTTGCGTCCCGTACTCGCCGGTCAGGGTGTAGCTCGGCACGGTTTCCTGGCGTCCGCCGACTTGCACCTTCCATTCCCCATCTTCGAATTCGATCTTGTGCTTGAGCAGGAACAGCAGCACAGCTTTGGCGTCGTCGCTGAACAGCATCAAGTTGATGTCGGAGCGTTCGCCAGCCGTGCCGCTTAGCACCGAGCCCGTGAGGTAAGGATGGAAGGGCTCCAGCAGTCGCATGGCAAAGAGCGCTTCTTCGCGCAGTTGGTACAGGATGCCGGGATGGCTATCTTGTTGGTAGAGCGCGCGATAGCTGTGCAGCGCATCATCCACTTCCTGATTGCTGGGCAGGTGCTGGGTATCCGCTGCGCCCATCTGTTTTGCGGCTTTGCGCTTGGCAAAAGCATGGTCGGTAATGCCGTCCTCCGCCATCAGGCGCGCAGCACGGTGCGCGAGTTGTTCGCGCATCAGGTCGCGCCGTTGCACATTATCTCTGCTCATTTTTGCACCTTAAAATAATTGGCTCTTTACGGCTTCACTCGGTGACTTTTCGGATGACGCAGAAGTCTTTCCCGAGGGTGCGTTTTCCTGGTAAAAATATTCCAGCAGGTTTCCATCGGGAGATGGAGATCCGTCATTATTGATGCGCACGGCCACCATGTTGTCAGGCATGGTGTAAGTTGCTTCCGGAACGCCTTTCAGAACGCGGGCCATATAGTCCATCCAAATGGGCAGGGCAGCGCCCCCGCCGGTTTCCGTATCTCCCAGGCTGTGGGGAGTATCGAAGCCCATCCAGGCAATCCCAACCACTGTCGGCTGAAAGCCGCAGAACCACGCGTCCATGGAATCACTGGTGGTTCCGGTTTTACCGGCCAAATCCTGGCGGCCGAGTTGCATGGCGCGCGCAGCCGTCCCATGCCGCACCACGTCCTGCATCATGCTGACCATGGTATAGGCGTTGCGTACATCGATAACCTGTTCAGCATTTTCTCCAGCCACAACAGGTTCGGCTTTGCTTAGAATGTTTCCCCTGGCATCTTCTATACGCTGTATGAAATAGGGCGTTATGCGAAAACCGCCATTGGCAAAAACCGAATATCCCGTGACCATTTGCAACGGCGTAACCGAACCCGCACCCAGGGCCATGGTGAGATACGCAGGATGCTTGGCGGGATCAAATCCGAATTTGGAAATGTAGTCCTGGGCATATTGGGGTGTAATAGCTTGCAGAATCCGGATGGAAACCAGGTTCTTGGACTTCATAAGCGCTTGCCTCATGCGAATCGGCCCATCAAATTCACCATCGTAATTTTTTGGTTGCCACGCCTCACTCCCCGTTTCTGCCGCACTGAAAGATAAGGGGGCGTCATTGATGATCGACGCCGGAGTAAATCCCTTTTCCAATGCGGCAGAATAAATGAATGGTTTGAAACTTGAGCCTGGCTGCCGCCATGCCTGAGTGACATGATTAAATTGATTGCGGTTGAAATCAAAACCGCCTACCAAGGAGTAGATGGCGCCATCATGGGGGCTGGCAGAAACGAAAGCTGCTTCGACCTGGGGCAGTTGGGTAACTAGCCATGAGCCTGCTGCATTCTTTTGTACTCGAATGATTGAGCCATTTCGGATACGCTGGTTTATGGCGACATTACTCCCAAGTGCATGCTGGGCAAATTTCAGGCCCTCCCCGTGGATTTCAATAAGTTGCCCCCCCTTGCAATAAGCGCGGATAGAATTGGTCCCGACGTATTGCACGATGGCGGGGATCAGATCATCACTTTCACTAAAATCCTGTAATGCATCCTCAAGATATTCATTGTTATTGTTATCGGCCAGATTAACAAACCCTTCCGGGCCACGATAACCATGTCGGCGATCATAGTCCAGTACGCCTTTGCGCACTGCCTGATAAGCTGCTTCCTGATCCCGTTGACGGATGGTAGTAAACACTTTGATACCTTGAGTATAGGCGTCATCCTGATAATGGTCATAGAGTTCCTGTCTGACCATTTCCGCCAGGTAATCGGCCTTGATTGGGAATTCCTGGTAACCGTGCTTGGCAATTATGGGACGCTGTTGCGCAGCCTCGAATTGTGAGCGGGTAATGAAATTTAGATCCAGCATCCGCCGCAAGACATACAATTGGCGCAGCTTGGCCCGCTTGGGATTGATTACCGGATTGTAGGCGGACGGCGCTTTGGGAAGGCCTGCCAGCATGGCCATTTCGGCAACATTGAGTTGATCAAAACTCTTGCCAAAATAGACTTGGGCTGCAGCTGCGAATCCGTATGCCCGCTGACCCAGGTAAATCTGGTTTATATAAAGCTGGAGAATCTCATCCTTGCTTAAATTATGTTCGATTTTAAGGGAAAGCAAGACCTCATTAAATTTGCGGGACAGGGTTTTTTCTTTGGTCAGAAAAAAATTTCGTGCCACTTGCATGGTGATGGTGCTGGCACCTTGTTTGGCGCCGCCAGATATAAAATTGGAGTATGCAGCACGTAGCACACCTGCGTAATCCACGCCGCCATGTTCATAAAATCGATCATCTTCAGCAGCAAGAATCGCCTTTTTCATCAAATCAGGTACATCATTGATTTTGACCAGCGCGCGGCGCTCTTCCCCGAATTCACCAAGCAAGGTACCCTCTGCGCTGTAGACCCGCAAGGGTATCTTAGGTTGATAATCCGTAAGCGTCTCTAGCGAAGGCAACGTAGGATAGGTTAGCATAGCCGCAAATGCCAGAAGCAGGACTGGCAAGACGATACAGGCCAATGCGACAAGTACTGGATAAAACCACCAGCGTAAGGTCATGTGGGCGAAAAATGGAGAGTTTAATCTGGGCTTGAATTATATCGGTTATTGTAAGATCGATAATAATCCTGCAAAAGAAACTTTACTTGAGTTGAACTTATTGCTAGGATTTAAACCAATTTATACAGAAAAGTGCTGACCAGCCTAATGCTTAAAGGAAATTTTGATATACCTATTGATTTATTCCATACTGGAATGCCGCCATTAATCGGGGTGGATATCAGTACCTCTTCTGTTAAGTTGGTGGAACTCAGTGAATTACCAAAGAAAAATGGTTATGTGGTTGAGCGTTACGCGATTGAACCACTGCCCAAGGATGCTTTGGTCGATGGTAACATCAATAATCTTGACGCAGTTTCGGAAAGCATAGGCCTTGCCTTAAAGCGTATGGGCGGGCGAATAAAGAATGCTTGCCTGGCCTTGCCGGCAGCGGCGGTAATTACCAAGAAAATTTTCCTTCCCAGCGGCTTGCGCGAAGCAGACCTGGAATATCAAGTCGAAGCCGAGGCAAACCAGTATATTCCCTTTGCAATGGATGAGGTTAACCTGGATTTCCAGGTTATCGGCCCTGCATCCGGAAATGCCGAGGAGGTAGAAATACTTCTTGCCGCATCGCGTAAAATCAATGTGGAAGACCGTGTTGCGGCAGCTCAGGCTGCTGGATTAAAAGCGGTGGTAGTAGATGTAGAACCCTATGCTGCTGAGATGGCACTTGACCAGATTTGTTCTCAATTGCAGGGCGGGGCTGTAGATCAGTGTGTGGCGCTGGTTGACATTGGCGCAAACGTGATGAACGTCAATGTCCTGCGTAACGGCCAATCGGTCTACACTCGTGACCAGCAAATTGGCGGTGAGCAGCTGACTGAGCATATCCAGAATGCTTTCGGATTATCCTATGAAGAGGCCGAAATAGGCAAACGTAATGGAGGTCTGCCGGACAATTATGAGGGTGATGTGTTGGCTCCGTTTCGTGAGACCGTGGCAAGTGAGATAGTGCGCGCCATACAGTTTTTCTTTACCTCAACGAAATATAATGAGATAAATTATATTATTTTGGCAGGTGGTTCTGCTGTATTGGCAGGATTGGACGATGTCGTTGCAACCCGCACACAGGCGACTACTCTGGTAGCAAATCCATTCGCACAAATGACCTTGTCTAGCCGCATTAAGCCGCGTCAGTTACAGGCAGACGCCCCGGCGTTGATGATAGCTTGTGGGCTGGCCATGCGGAGATTTGATCCATCATGATACGCATAAATCTATTACCCCACCGCGAAGAGAGGCGCAAGGCCCGAAAAACCCAGTTTATTGCGTTAGCTGTATTTTCATTGGTTTTAGGAGCATTAGTTGTGGGCTTTGTTCATGCGGCGATCAGCGCACAGATTTCCTATCAGGAGCGTCGCAACCAATTCCTCAAACAGCAAACAGAGATACTGGACAAACAGATATCAGAGATAAAGAAACTACGTGAACAGACAGATGCGTTGATGGCTCGCAAAACAGTAGTTGAAAACTTGCAGACGACCCGTTCGGAGGTGGTACACCTGATGGATCAGTTGTTGCGCATTTTGCCCGATGGCGTGTATTTGAAATCGATCAAGCAAACCGGTAATTCCATTAATATGGTAGGGAATGCGCAGTCTAATGCGCGAGTCTCCACTCTAATGCGGGCGATAGAAGACTCGCCGTGGCTGGAATCACCGACACTGGTTGAGATTCATGCCTTGAATGAAAAAGGGGAACAGATGAATCAGTTTACCCTGAATTTCACTCTGACCAAGCAGCAACCGGAAACTCCTGCTGCCCCGGTTGCTGTAGCCAGCAAGAAAGGCTAGGAATTCCATGAAGTTGCTGGATCAATTAAAAACAATCGACCCAAAGACGCCTGGAGAATGGCCTTGGGTAGTGAAACTTATAGTTATGTCGGGAATGTTTTTGGCGGTAGTGTTTGCGGGAGCAGTACTTGACTGGCAGGGCCAATGGGCATCCTTGGGGAATGCCAGGCAGGAAGAGGGCAAACTTAAAGAGACCTTCTTGTTCAAGAAACGGCAGGCGATCAATCTTGACATCATAAAAAAGCAGCTTACCGACACTCAACAGTCATTTGGCGCTTTGCTAAAGCAGTTGCCCAATAAGTCGGAAATGGATGCGTTATTGACAGACATCAATCAAGCCGGTTTGGGACGAGGGCTGCAGTTTGAATTATTCAAGCCAGGTAGTGAGCTAATTACCGGGGTGTTTGCTGAGCAGCCAATTACAATCCGGGTCTCTGGAGATTACGACGATTTGGGGAAATTCGCCAGCGATATTTCCCAATTGCCGCGCATAGTTACGCTTAACAATATCAGCATTGCTCCGATAGCCTCCAAAACCTCGACGCCTACTGATGTTCAGCTATCAATGAACGCAACAGCCAAAACCTATCGCTATCTTGATGAAGAGGAGTTGGCTGCACAGAAGCAAAAAGAATCGAAGGCACGCAAGGCCGGAGCCAAAAAATGAAACCCGCCTATTTGCTAATGATTCTATTTTTATTGACCGCGTGTGGCGGCGAGGAATTCCAGGATTTAGAGGATTTTGTTAGAAACTCCGGCGCAGATATGCGGGGCAAGGTAGATGCGCCGCCCAAGATCAAGCCATATGAACCGTTTAATTATGATAATTCCACCGGCTTGCCCAATCCGTTTATGCCCCGGAAAGCAATGTTGAGGAACAGTGGCATTCCAGGACTAAATCAGCCGGACTTGAACCGGCACCGGGAAGCCCTGGAAGAGTTTCCGCTGGATGGTTTGAAAATGGTCGGCTTTCTTAACCAGGGGAAGGAAAATTACGCAATTATAAGATCGCCTGACAACAAATTACACAGGGTCAAGGTGGGTAATTATATAGGTCAGAATTTCGGGCAAATCAAGGCCATAACGGAAACCGAGGTACAACTCAAGGAAGTGATTCAGGATAGTGCCGGAGACTGGTCGGAGCGCATGAGCAGTCTGCAATTGGTGGAATGATGAGGGCTATAAAATGAGATATTTCCGCAATGCAGTTCTAAACCTTGTCCGCTTTGCCGCCGCGCTATTTGCGGCTTCTGCGCTGACTGTCTATGCGCAAAACAATCCGGATGAAAATGGCATCCAGTCGATCCATCTTGGCGGTGCGCCAGGGGGTAAACTGGTGATTCAAATTGAACTGAAGAATGCGCTGGTCAGCACCCCGGCTGCATTCACAGTAAATGCACCGCCACGCATTGCTTTTGATTTTCCGAATACCACGAACAACCTGGGTAAATCCTTGCAGCAGTTTAATCAAGGCGACTTGCGCAGCGCCAACATTGTACAAGCCGGCAGCCGAACACGGCTGGTGATAAATCTGAATCAGATGATGTCCTATGATACCCGGATTGAAGGCAACAATTTGCTGATTTCCCTGCAAGCGCCAAGTGCCTCGTCTAAGGAAGCGACGTCGCGATTTGCTGAAGCGATGCCCGGTGAGAAAAGTCACAGTTTGCGTGATGTGGATTTCCATCGTGGCAAGAACGGAGAAGGCCGAATTGAAGTTGATTTATCCGATGCTGATGTGGGTATAGATATCAAACAGCAAGGCAGGAACCTTGTAGTTGATTTCCAGAAAACCAGATTGCCTGCTAATTTACAGCGCAAGCTTGATGTCACCGATTTTGCTACGCCGGTTGAAGGAATTGACACCTTTGCTGACGGCGACAATGTGCGCATGGTCGTTGAACCCAAAGGGGCTTGGGAACACTCGGCCTATCAGACAGACAACAAATTCATTCTGGAAATCAAGCCTGTTGTCGATGACCCTAACCGGCTGGTAAGAGGCGCCCAGCAGGGTTATGTGGGGGAAAAGCTGACATTGAATTTCCAGAACATTGCGGTGCGTGAAGCGTTATATGTAATCGCGGATTTCATCAACAGCAACAACAGCAATGTACCCATGAACATGCTGATCAGCGATTCTGTAACAGGCAATCTTACCTTGCGCTTGAAGGACGTACCTTGGGATCAGGCGTTGGACATCATCCTGCAAAGCAAGGGACTTGATCTGCGCAAGAACGGCAATGTAATCGAGATTGCCCCGCGCGAAGAATTGGCAGCTAAAGAAAAACTCGCGTTATCGGCCAGCCAGGAAATCTCCGAACTTGAGACACTGCAAACGGAAAGTTTTCAGCTCAGCTACCAAACAGGCAGTGTCGTTGCAGCCATGTTATCCAATGAGAAGCAGCGTATCTTATCCAAGCGTGGCAGCGCGGTGGTAGATGCCCGTACCAACACGATCTTTATCAAGGATACCCCGACAGCCCTGGAAGAAGCGCGCAAACTGATCAAGCAAATTGATGTGCCGGTACGCCAGGTCATGATCGAGGCGCGATTTGTGCAGGCAGGCGACCAATTTACCCGCAATCTGGGCGGGAAACTGAATTTCACCGGCCCGTCATCGTTGGTGCCCAATGGGTTTACGTCTGGCACTGGGACTGGCAGCAGCGTCAACTTGCCGGGGCTCAATAACCAAGGTGGGCAAGTTACCCTTGCGCTGGTTAACGCGGTTGCAACCAGGTCTTTGAATTTGGAGCTGGATGTATCAGAGATTGACGGCAAAACGAAAAGCATTTCCAGTCCGCGCGTCGTGACGGCGGATTCCACGGAAGCAACGATTGAACAGGGTGTTGAAATACCTTATCAACAGGCATCCAGCAGCGGGGCAACCGCAGTATCGTTCCAGAACGCGGTTCTGAGCCTTAAGGTGACACCCAAAATCACGCCGGACGATAATGTCAATTTGAAAATAGACCTAAATAATGATACCGTCGGAACGGTATACAACGGAGTGCCGAGCATAAATACCAACAAGGTGACTACCCAGGTGCTGGTCGAGAATGGCGGAACGGTAGTCGTAGGCGGGATATATACTCAGGGCATAACCGATTCGGTCAACAAGGTTCCCCTGCTTGGAGATATTCCTCTGGTTGGATGGTTGTTCAAGAACCAGCAGTATAGTGATAACAAGTCTGAACTGCTGGTTTTCATTACGCCAAAGATTCTGAAGGAGAGCCTTAACCTGCATTAACAGAATGTTTGGGAAAAGAATAGCCCGGCCTGCGCCGGGCTTTTGTTTTTCAGAGCAGGGTGCATGGAAAGTTCGCTACAATTCCGAATGGCCGATAACAACTCAGAACGCATCAGGCGAAGTTCTGGCAACATCTTCCTTGTAGGTATGATGGGTGCAGGGAAAACCACGGTCGGCAAATTACTGGCGCACAATATGGACAAGACATTTGTCGATAGCGATGAAGAAATTCAACAGCGTACGGGCGTAACCATTTCGCACATATTTGATGTTGAAGGAGAGGCCGGTTTCCGGCGTCGCGAATCAATTGCCATCCAGGAATTGGTAAAGCGGGACAACCTGGTTCTGGCAACAGGTGGCGGGGCTGTTCTAAGCGAACAAAACCGCAATGCGTTACGCGACAACGGCATCGTCGTCTATTTGAAAAGTTCAGTTTCCGATCTTTGGCGCCGGACACGGCATGACCGCAATCGGCCATTACTGCAAACCGATGACCCGCGAGCCAAATTAAAAAGCCTGTATGAACAGCGCGACCCGCTATATATGCAATCGGCTGACCTGATCATTCCTACCGGCAAGCAAAGTGTCCACAGCCTGGTGCTGCAACTGCAGCAGGAACTGAATCGTTTTTCATCAGCCTCAACTTGAAATTAGCCATGCAAACACTGACAGTTGGTCTGGAAGAAAGGAGCTATCCGATACACATCGGCCGTGGATTACTGAATCGGGCGGAACTGCTATTGCCGCATTTGACGCAAAAACGTGCGGTCATTGTCAGCAATACAACCGTCGCGCCGTTATATCTTGCTCAGGTACAAGGCTTGCTTGAAAGGCACGGCGTTAAGCTGAGTACTGTAATCCTGCCTGATGGTGAGCAATACAAGAATTCGGAAACGCTCAACCTGATATATGACGCGCTGCTCAACAATCGTTGCGAGCGTACTACGCCGCTCATCGCTCTGGGCGGAGGGGTCATCGGTGATATGACCGGCTATGCAGCCGCGACCTATCTGCGCGGCGTTCCGTTCATCCAGATTCCCACCACACTGCTGGCCCAGGTTGACTCCTCCGTCGGCGGCAAGACCGGCATTAACCATCCGCTGGGCAAGAACATGATAGGCGCGTTCTACCAGCCCAGGGTGGTGATTGCTGATACGGAGACATTGAATACCTTGCCTGACGCAGAACTGCGCGCGGGATTGGCCGAGGTAATCAAATATGGTTTGATCCGCGATCCCTTGTTCTTCGAATGGCTGGAACAGAATATCGAAAAGCTGCTGGAACGAGACGCTGAATCCTTGCAATACGCCATTGCACGAAGTTGCCAGAACAAGGCAGAAGTCGTAGTGGCGGATGAACGGGAAAGCGGCGAACGCGCCCTGCTCAATCTTGGACACACGTTTGGCCATGCCATTGAAAACGGCATGGGTTATGGCGTTTGGCTGCACGGCGCGGCGGTGGCTGCCGGGACCCTGATGGCAGCAGACATGTCACGCCGGATGGGCTGGATCAGCCCAAAAGACGAAGCACGAATCAAGGATATTTTCCGGCGCGCAAAATTACCGCTGGCCGCCCCTGCGCTCGGCGTGGATAAATACCTCGAACTGATGGGACTGGACAAAAAAGTCGAAGGCGGGAAAATCCGCTTCGTGCTTCTCAAGTCCATCGGCCATGCTGTGGTATCTGAAGCACCTGCAGAACTGCTACGCCGGACTTTGGAGGCAACCTGTGTCACCACCTGATCTGGAGGCATATGCGGTTGACGAATCCAATTCGCGCGGACGCCGCATCCAGGAGCCCGCTCCGGAAGGACGAAATGAATTCCAGCGCGACCGTGATCGCATCATCCACTCTGCCGCATTCCGCCGCCTGGAGTACAAGACGCAGGTTTTCGTCAATCATGAAGGGGACCTGTTCCGCACCCGCCTTACCCACAGCATCGAAGTGGCGCAGATTGGCCGCTCCATCGCGCGGCGGCTCAGGCTGAACGAAGACCTGGTGGAGGCCTTAGCCCTGGCTCACGATCTCGGTCATACGCCTTTCGGCCATGCCGGACAGGATGCACTCAATACCTGCATGAAGGATTACGGCGGATTCGAACATAACCTGCAATCATTGCGCGTGGTGGACATGCTGGAAGTACGCTATGCCGCATTCAATGGGCTTAACCTGTGTTTTGAAACCCGCGAAGGCATCCTCAAACATTGCTCAGGGGCAAACGCCGAAAAGCTGGGCGACGTGGCGGAACGTTTCCTGCAAGGGTTTCAGCCCACATTGGAAGCACAGATCACCAACCTGGCGGATGAAATTGCGTATAACAACCACGACGTAGACGATGGCTTGCGTTCCGGACTGCTTACCCTGGAGCAACTCGCATCCGTACGTTTGTTCGCGAGGCATCTTGATGCGGTACGCAAGGTCTATCCTGATCTGGATGACCGCCGCTTGATACACGAAACGGTACGGCGCATGATTAACACGCTGGTGACTGATCTGATCCATGAAACCGAAAAGAACATCAAACTGCACGCCATAAGCAATCTCAATGACGTGCGCAAATCACCACTTGTAGCGGCATTCAGTGCTGAAATGCATGAGCAGAACCGCGAACTGAAAATCTTTTTGCGCACGCACCTGTACCGCCATTATCGCGTCATGCGCATGAGCGCTAAGGCGCATCGAATCATCAGCAACTTGTTCAAGGCATTCATGGAGGACAGCCGCTTATTGCCGCCGCAATACCAGCGTCAGGCAGAAGACGATCGCGCGCGCGCAGTATCAGATTACATCGCCGGCATGACGGATCGCTATGCCATCAGGGAACATAAACGGCTGTTCGCGATTGAAGAAGAATGACAGCGGACGGACGTTCTCCCCGGTGCAGACAGGGAATTGCCTGCACCGGGGCATGATAAAATCCGCGCTCACTACTGAGCCGCATGCCATGAGTACCATGCCCCATCCCATCGAAGCCCTGCTGCAGAAACGCATCCTTATCCTGGACGGTGCGATGGGCACCATGATCCAGCGCCACAGGCTATCGGAAGCGCACTATCGCGGTACCGAGGCGTACGGCGATTACACGGGAAAGCGCCAAGTCTTCGCCAACCACCCGGTGGACCTGAAGGGCAACAACGACCTGCTGCTGCTGACCCAGCCGCACGTCATCGGCGGCATCCATCGCCAGTATCTTGAAGCGGGCGCGGAGATTATCGAGACCTGTACCTTCAACTCCAATTCCTTCTCGATGGCGGATTACCGGATGCAGCACCTGGTCTACGAGTTGAACGTCGCCGGGGCGAAGCTGGCGCGCGGGCTGTGCGATGAGTTTTCCACAGCGAACAAGCCGCGCTTTGTTGCGGGCGTGCTCGGGCCGACCGGCCGCACTGCCTCAATCTCGCCGGATGTGAACGATCCAGGCGCGCGCAACGTCACTTTCGACGAACTGGTAGAAAGCTACGCCGAAGCGGTGCGCGGCCTGCTCGACGGCGGCGCGGATATCGTGATGGTCGAAACCATCTTCGATACGCTCAATGCCAAGGCTGCACTGTTCGCCATCGAGCGCCACTTCGACCAGCATGGCGTGCGAGTTCCAATCATGATTTCGGGAACAATCACCGATGCTTCCGGGCGGACGTTGTCCGGCCAGACCACCGAAGCTTTCTGGAATTCCCTGAGCCATGCGCGGCCGCTGTCCATCGGTCTGAACTGTGCTCTGGGCGCAGAGTTGATGCGGCCATACGTGGAAGAAATGTCGCGCGTGGCGAGCTGCTATGTCAGTGCGCATCCCAATGCCGGCTTGCCCAATCCGTTGTCTGAAACAGGCTACGACGAGCAGCCGGAAACTACCGCGCGCCTGATGAAAGAATTCGCCACCAGCGGTTTCCTCAATATCGCCGGCGGCTGCTGCGGCACCACGCCAGCACATATCAAGGCCATCGCCGATGCGCTGAAAAATGTGCCGCCGCGCAGGCTGCCGGAGATCGAGAAGAAGTGTCGCCTGTCCGGGCTGGAGCCGTTCAATATCGGTGACGACTCGCTGTTCGTCAACGTCGGCGAGCGCGCCAACGTCACCGGCTCGGCCAGGTTCAAGCGTCTGATCCTGGAAGGCAGCTATGACGAAGCACTGGGGATCGCCAAGCAGCAGGTCGAAACCGGCGCGCAGGTGATTGACGTCAACATGGATGAGGCAATGCTGGACGGCGAAGCCGCGATGGTGAAATTTCTGAACCTGATCGCCTCCGAGCCGGACATTTCCAAAGTGCCGCTGATGATCGACTCCTCCAAGTGGAGCATCATCGAAGCGGGCCTGAAATGCGTGCAGGGCAAGTCCATCGTCAACTCGATCTCGCTGAAGGAAGGCGAAGCGAACTTCATCAAGTACGCCACGCTGGTGCGCCGCTACGGCGCGGCGGCGGTGGTAATGGCGTTCGACGAGCAGGGCCAGGCCGATACCTATCAGCGCAAGATCGACATCTGCAAGCGCAGCCATGACATCCTGGTGAACCGCATCGGCTTTCCGCCCGAAGACATCATTTTTGATCCGAACATCTTCGCCATTGCCACCGGCATCGAGGAACACAACAACTATGCAGTGGACTTCATCGAAGCGACCGCGTGGATCAGAAAACATCTGCCCTACGCCAAGGTTTCCGGCGGTGTGTCTAACGTGTCGTTTTCGTTCCGCGGCAACGAGCCGGTGCGCGCGGCAATCCACACCGTGTTCCTGTATCACGCCATCAAGGCCGGCATGAACATGGGCATCGTCAATGCCGGACAGCTCGGTGTGTACGAGGAGATTCCGCGTGACCTGCGCGACGCGGTCGAGGACGTGGTGCTCAACCGCAGCCCCCGCAGCGGTGAAGAAAGCCCGGGCGAGAAGCTGGTCAAGCTGGCGGAGAGCGTCAAGGGCGGCGGCAAGGAACAGGTCGAGGATCTGGAATGGCGCAAGGGCACGGTGCAGGAGCGCCTGACGCACGCATTGGTGCGCGGCATCACTACCTGGATCATCGAAGACACCGAAGAAGCGCGCCTGCAGGCGAGGTTCCCGGTAGAAGTCATCGAAGGCCCGCTGATGACCGGCATGAACGTGGTCGGCGACCTGTTTGGCGCAGGCAAGATGTTTTTGCCGCAGGTGGTTAAATCGGCGCGCGTGATGAAGCAGGCGGTGGCGCATCTGGTGCCGTACATTGAGGCGGAGAAAGCCAGGTCGGGCGATTCCAGACCCAAGGGCAAGATCGTGATGGCCACGGTGAAAGGTGACGTACACGACATCGGCAAGAACATCGTCACGGTTGTCCTGCAATGCAACAATTTCGAGGTGGTGAACATGGGGGTGATGGTGCCGTGCCAGCAGATACTCGACACGGCGCGCGAGCACCATGCCGACATCATCGGCCTGTCCGGACTCATCACGCCATCGCTGGAAGAAATGGCGCACGTGGCAAAGGAGATGGAACGGCAGGGTTTCAGGATGCCGCTGCTGATCGGCGGTGCGACCACTTCGCGCACCCATACCGCCGTGAAGATCGAACCCCATTATGCGAACGGCGTGGTAGTGTACGTGCCCGATGCCTCGCGCGCGGTGGGCGTGTGCAGCAACCTGCTGAGCGCGACACTGCGCGATGATTACGTCGGCGGCATCAAGGCCGACTATGCCCATGCGCGCGAACTGCATGCGGGCAAGAAGGGGCAGGGCGCGCGTTACTCGCTGGCGGACGCACGCACACATGGGCTGAAGACCGACTGGAAAAACTATTCGCCGCCCAGGCCGTGGCTGATGGGCGTGCACAAATTCGAAGCCTATCCGCTCGACAAGATCGCGGAATACATAGACTGGACGCCATTCTTCCAGGCGTGGGAACTGGCCGGGCGCTACCCGAGGATATTGCGGGACGAAGTGGTGGGCGAAGAAGCGCGCAAGCTGTTCGCCGATGCGCAGGCAATGCTGAAGCAGATCATCAAGGAGAAATGGCTGACTGCCAACGCTGTGTTCGGGCTGTTCCACGCGAACACGGTGAACAGCGACGACATCGAAATCTATACCGACGAGTCGCGCAGCCCCCGCAAGGGGGACGCCGCCGGGGATCCAACGGCTTCGCCGTTACCCTTGCGCAGGAAGGTGGCGATGACCTGGCACAACCTGCGCCAGCAGATGGTGAAACCGGAAGACAAGCCCAACCTGTGCCTCGCCGATTTTGTCGCACCGAAGGAAACCGGCGTGGCCGACTACATCGGCGCGTTCGCGGTGACCACGGGCATTGGCATCGACGCGCGCGTGGCCGAGTTCGAGAAGCAGCACGACGATTACAATGCCATCCTGCTCAAAGCCCTGGCCGACCGCCTGGCCGAAGCCTTCGCCGAGCTGCTGCATGCGCGCGTGCGCCGCGAGTTCTGGGGTTATGCGGCGGACGAGCAACTGGACAACGAAGCGTTGATCGCCGAGAAATATCGCGGCATCCGCCCCGCGCCCGGCTATCCGGCCTGCCCGGAACACAGCGAAAAAGGCCCTTTGTTCGAGCTGTTGCAAGCGCCGGTCAATGCGGGCATCACCCTTACCGAAAGCTATGCGATGTTGCCCACCGCAGCCGTGAGCGGCTTCTACTTTTCGCACCCGCAGGCGCAATACTTCGCCACCGGCAAGGTGGACAAGGATCAGGTCGCGGACTACGCCAGACGCAAGGGAATGACGCTGGAAGAGGCCGAGCGCTGGCTGGCGCCGGTATTGAGTTATACATAGCGGCAGAAATCGTAGCGAGCGGGCCGACATTGGGGGAGCCCGGAGCGCAGGCACCGGAATGTACACAGAAGTCTGCCGCTACGCGGCCCCGGATGCCGAGCACCGCGCGACGCCGATGCCGGCTTGCGCAGTAGATTTATGTTGTCATGTATAGTTTAAGGTAAGGGATGCCAAAGGGATACGAATTCTCCCATAATGCATGGCTATTATTTCAGCGTGTTCAGAGGAACATTTTGCAGATAAAGTGCGGGTGATGTATATATCTCTCCTCGAGAAAACCGGACCGGGGCATGCAGAGTGTTCGACCTCTGCAATGTGCCGATTGAGGACCATCAAGGCTGGATGGAAGGGCCAGGCAGAGTTCAACCTAACTCAGCTCATCGCTCATTTGCAACGAATTTGGGCGAATGGCAAAAGCGCGCTAAACTGACCATATATGCAAACCAAGGTACCTTCCTCAGAGCTGAAACTTGGCATGTTCGTGTCATCACTGGATCGTCCGTGGCTGGACACGCCATTTATGTTTCAAGGTTTTTTGATTCAGGAAGAGGAAGATATCAGGCTGCTGCAAAGGTATTGTGAATTCGTCCAGGTTGACTGGAGCAGGTCGCCACTGCCGCAGCCCAGCGGCGGATTCCTTCGAACAGACCAATCTGTAACTGAAACTGGCGTTGACAATCAGTCTCCGGGCAGCGCCGGTCCACCCTCTGTTGCCGAAACAAAACCCGCGTCTGACGGCAAAAACGATGATGGCCCCGCCCTGTCCGAGGGGTCGGATACGCTTGCCGCGATGCCATTGCCGACAGCCATCGAACGCCGCCCCGCCAAAAAATCAGCTGCGGATGATAGTCAGCCGGATCAGCCTGATGTTGGTGATAATTCAGATCAGCAAGGCTTTCTTTCGGGGTTTGCGGAAAGGATGATGGGCTTTTTCCAAAGCAGACCCAAAGTTCCCCAGGCAAGTGCCAGGTTTAAGCAGCAGCCCCCCGCATTAGAAGATAATGCCGGGAAAAATGAACGACCAGCCTTTATTCCCGGCAACATTGAACTCGCGGCATATGTTGATGCGCGGCCTGTCGAAGAAGAAATTGCACCTGCCGTCAAGGCACACGACCATGCCCATGACGTACTGGACAACCTTGTCAAGGACATAAGATCCAACAGACGTTTTGCTTTCGAAGAAACCGAAATCGTGGCTCAGGAAGTTGTGGGCAGCATGGTGCGTAACCCTGATGCAATGATGTGGATTACTCGGTTGCGCAAGCAGGACGAGGTGGTTTATGGGCATGGTTTGCAAGTTGCGGTCAATCTGGTTGCACTGGGCCGTCATCTGGGGTTGCCAAAGGACATGCTCGACCGTCTGTGCATGATTGGTTTGCTGCTTGATATAGGCAAAATCAAATTGCCGAAGGAGTTGTTGCTGAAGAAGGGGCGGCTCACTGCAGAAGAATTTGAAACTGTAAAAAGCCACGTTCAGCTTGCCCTTGATATTCTCAAGGAAACGCCCAACTTGCACCCCGATGTGCTGCAGGGCATTGCCCAGCACCATGAACGGGAAAACGGCAGCGGTTACCCTGGCGGATTATCCAAAAGCGAGATCAGCCTGTTCGGACGCATGGCCGCCATCGTCGACTCTTTTTCCGCGCTGACCAACGCGCGCCCATACGCCGAAACGATGCCTGCATATGAAGCCTTGCAATGCCTGGGCAACTTTAATCCTAATCTTTTTCAGGCCTCGATGCTTGAACAATTGGTCCAGGCAATCGGCGTTTTTCCTGTTGGCTCCATGGTCGAATTATCTTCGGGCGAAGTGGCGGTGGTGATCAGCCACAGCAAAGTGCGCCGACTGAAGCCGCGTGTTTTGATTATCAGTGATTCAAACAAACAGCCGTTGCCTCAACCGACCACCCTGGATTTGCTTTACCAGCCTCAGTTAGCAGAAAAAAATGAGCTTTATATATTTCGTGGCTTGCCTGCCGGTGCATTCGGTCTCGATGCACGCGAATTTTTTCTTATGTAACTTGAGGGCGCCTCTAAAAGGGCATGGCGATCTGACGACACAATGAGGGAACATAAATTAACCCACCAGCAACTGGTCGAGTTTCTCGGTCATCAAATCAGTATAGCCGGGGACAAATCAGTCGCGGTATTTATCGTCGGGTTGCGGAGGGCTGACCGGCTGGATTCAATTACTGGCAAAATATCTGCACAATCGGTATTGCAGCATGTCGATCAGCTCCTGGATTCATTGCTCCGGGATGAAGATCGCTTTGCCCATTTGGACGGTGAACAAATATTGCTGGTTTTGACCAATCTGGCAAACAAGGATCACAGTGTTCTGGCCGCAGCCAAAATTATTGCCGAGCTAACGAAACCCTTTGTCGCGGAGAATCGTTCAATTACGCTTCGCCCCCATATAGGGATCGCCACCTTCCCCGAAACGAGCCGGGACAGCAACCAATTGCTGATGTGTGCCGACATTGCATTACATATTGCAGCCAGGGATGAATATGGATATTACGTTTGTCAGCCGAGGGACATGGTTGCGGCTAAAGCATACAGCGGTCTCGATATTGACCTCAAGAATGCCCTCAACTCAAACGAGTTGCGCGTCAATTTCCAGCCCAAGGTCAGTTTTAAAACAGGTCGATGCGTCTCTGCCGAGGCATTGGTGCGCTGGACGGCGCCAGGGGGAGAAGAAGTCAATCCGAGTTATCTGATTGGCGCAGCCGAAGATTCCGGCCTGATCAATCCTCTGACTTTATGGATACTCAATACCGCACTCCGTCATGTGGCAACCTTCAACCGGGCGGGAGTTGATATAGGAATAAACGTCAATCTTCCGCCGAAAATGCTGGAAGACGATGAGCTGCCTCAAATCGTTCATCAGGCTCTCGACATCTGGGGCGTGCCGGCTTCGACGCTGACCCTTGAGATAACCGAAAGCTCGATGATCAAGAATATCGAGTCCTCGATTTCGATGCTGTCAAGGCTGAGGGAGTTGGGCATTCGACTGTCCATCGATGACTTCGGTACCGGCTACTCGTCGCTAGCCTATCTCAAACGCTTGCCCGTCCAGGAACTGAAGATTGACATTCTTTTCGTCCGCAACATACATAACTCAATTGGCGACAAGCGGCTTGTCCGCACCATCATCGATCTGGCGCACAATTTTGACCTGAATACAGTCGCTGAAGGGGTGGAGGACCAGCAAACATTTGACCTGTTGCGCGATCTGGGCTGCGATGAAGCCCAGGGTTTCTTGTTCAGCCGGGCCTTGCCTGAAGCAGAGTTTATCAACTGGTACAGACAGCAGATGTGAGCCAGGCAGGATGCGGTGGGGCACGAACCGCATCATTCGCGTTTAAGGGGTGACAGGCGTCAGCGCAGTCGCGTAGCGTCGCAGATTCTCCACATAATGAGCGCCATTGGCACGCATGGCCGCAAGTTCTTCATCACTCAGGGTGCGCAGCACTCTGCCGGGCGAGCCGACCACCAGCGAATTGTCCGGTATCACCTTGCCTTCGGTGATCAGCGCGTTCGCGCCGATCAGGCAATTTTTGCCTACCACGGCGTGATTGAGGATCACGCTGTTGATGCCGATCAGGCTGCCGTCGCCTATGGTGCAGCCGTGCAGTATGGCCTTGTGTCCGACGGTGACGTTGCTGCCGACGTTGAGCGGTGCGCCGGCGTCGGTGTGCAGCACGGCGCCGTCCTGCACGTTGCTGTTGGCGCCGACATGTATCGGTTCCTCGTCGCCGCGTAGCACCGCGTTGAACCAGACGCTGACATTGTTTTCCAGGATCACCGAGCCGACGACGCGGGCACCGGGGGCGATGAAGTGATGGTCGCCGCGCAGTTCCGGAATGCGATTTCCCAGTGCGTACAGCATGGATCAGTTCTGGTCGAGAACGTTCGCGCCGGCCTGCGCGATCTGGCCATCCTGGAACGACCGTACACCGCTGATGCCGAGGCCGCCGATGACCTGTCCGTCACGCACGAGCGGCACGCCGCCTTCCGCCGGGATGACGCCGGGCAGGGCGAGGTGGATCAGGCGTCCGTTCGTCACTGCTTCTTCCGAAGTTTTGGTCGGGCGCTGGAAGGCAACAGCGGCATGTGCCTTCAGGATGGCCGTTTCCACGCTGCCGAACTGGGTGTCGTGGCTGCGTTGCAGATAGAGCAGGTGGCCGCCGTCATCGACGACGGCAATGGCCACGCGCCACTCGTTGCGCAGCGCTTCAGCCTCGGCGGCGGCGGCGATGCGTTTGGCGTCGGCCAGAGTCAGTATGGGTTTGCTGGACATTTATTCTTCCTGTGCCAGTGCTGCGAATATGCGGTCACGGATGGCTTCGACGCTGCCGACGCCGGGGATGTTGATGCAATGCGGCGCGTGCGCATCGTCGCTGTTCTGCCATGAGCGGTAGTACTCGACCAGCGGCTGGGTCTGCGCGTGATAGACCTCCAGACGTTTCCTGACCGTACCCTCTTCATCATCCAGACGCAGCACCAGGTCTTCCCCGGTGAGGTCGTCCTTGCCTGCCATCCTGGGTGGATTGAACACGATGTGATAAGTGCGGCCTGAAGCAGGATGCACGCGGCGGCCGCTCATGCGCTGGATGATGTCGCCATCCGGCACGTCGATCTCGACCACGTAATCGATGTCGATCCCGGCATCCCTCATCGCCTGTGCCTGGGGGAGAGTGCGCGGGAATCCGTCGAACAGGAAGCCGCTGGCGCAATCCGCTTCCCGGATACGCTCCTTCACCAGGTTGATGATGATGTCGTCGGAAACCAGGTTGCCCGCATCCATCACCTGTCTGGCGGCCAGGCCGAGCGGTGTCCCCGCCTTGATCGCGGCGCGCAGCATGTCACCGGTGGAAATCTGCGGGATGCTGAATTTATCCTTGATATAGCTGGCCTGTGTGCCTTTGCCGGCGCCCGGGGCGCCGAGCAGTATCATTCTCATTATGATTTTCCTTATGGTTTTAAGCGTGAATTGCAAACGCAACATGTCCGGCACGTCGCGCCGGGTTGCATCACTTTATACGTTCAGCTTTTCACCGATGCGAATAATTCCCTTGCCACCAGAAAGTCTGCTTCCGTATCCACTCCGCCCGGTGGCGCTTCATCAATGACGGTAACACCGATTCTGTATCCATGCCACAGCACGCGCAACTGTTCCAGCGCTTCTGTCTGCTCGATGACGGCGGGCGCCAGCGTGCGGAAGGTGCGCAGGAAACCGGCGCGATAAGCATAGATTCCTATATGGCGCAGGACGGGTATACCTTCCGGCAATGCCGTGCCTTGCATGAACGCATCGCGCGGCCAGGGGATCGGCGCGCGGCTGAAATACAGCGCATGGCCCTGCTGGTCCAGCACCGCCTTGACCACGTTCGGGTTGCGCATCGTTGCTGCATCGTGGATCGGATGGCAGGCCGTGGCCATGGCGCATTCCGGGTGATCGTGCAGATGTTGCGCAACGTCGCGTATCAGTTGCGGCGGTATCAGCGGCTCGTCGCCCTGCACGTTGACGACGATCGTGTCATCCGGCCAGCCGTGTTGTTCCACCACCTCGGCGGCGCGGTCGGTGCCGCTGGCGTGATGGGCATGGGTCAGGCATGCCTTGAAGCCATGCTCATGCACGGCGGCGATAATGGACTGGTGATCGGTGGCGATCCAGATCTGCTGCGCGCCGCTTTTGGCGGCCTGCTCCGCAACCCGCACCACCATTGGTTTTCCGCAAATGGGCAGCAGCGCTTTGCCCGGCAATCGCGTGGAGGCGAAACGGGCGGGGATGACGACGTGAAAGTCCAGCATTGCGCGTTACAGTTGCTCGACTTCTTCCGGCGTCAGCTTGCGCGCCTCGTCCACCAGCATGATCGGGATGTCATCCTTGATCGCATAGGCAAGATGGTCCGCCTTGCAAATCAATTCCTGCTCGGCCTTGCGATAGATCAGGGGTGATTTGCACAGCGGGCAAACCAGTATTTCAAGCAGTTTGGCGTCCATTCCGGCTGATCCTTTCCAGGATATGATGGGTGAGCGCTGGATCAACTTGCGCATCCACGCGCAATGCCCAGCATTGTTCAGTGGCAAAACGGGTGCATTTTACCGCATCTTTTTCCGTCATGAGTATCGCGTCGGCCTGGTCGAAGTCAAGGTCGTCAGGCGTGTAGCGATGATGGTCAGGGAAGGGATGCGCTTGCACCTTCAGTCCCAGGTCGTTCAAGTGGGTAAAAAACCGTTGCGGGTAACCGATGCCGGCGATGGCATGCAGTCGCAGGTTTTGAAAAAAGGAGGGAGGCCGGACCTGGTCCGGATTGAGCAGGTTGTGGAACGTCGAACCTTCGAGGCTCATCCGGTATTCCTTTCCCGTCACGATGCCGCCGTTGATTACCACCGCATCCACCTTGTTCAGGCGCGACGGCAGTTCACGCAATGGCCCGGCAGGCAGCAGCAGCCCATTACCGAAGCGGCGCACGCCATCCACCACCGCGATTTCCACGTCACGCTGCAAGCGGTAATGCTGCAGGCCATCGTCGCTGAGCAGCACGTCGCATTGCGGATGCGCCGCCAGCAATGCGCGAGCGGCGGCGCCGCGGTCGCGCCCGACCCACACCGGGCACAGGTTGCGTTGTGACATCAGCACCGCTTCATCGCCGGCGACAGCCGGGTCGCTGGTGTGGAACACTGCCTGCGGGGAAGCGGAGCTTCCCGCATAGCCCCGGCTGATGATTCCCGGATGCCATCCTTTGCCGATCAACTGTTGCACCAGCCACAGTGTGAGTGGTGTCTTGCCGCTGCCGCCAACCGTGATGTTGCCGACAACGATAACCGGCACCGGCAATTTTTCGGCATGCAGCAGGCCGAGGCGAAACAGCATGCGGCGCAATGCGGCCAGCAGCAGAAAGATCATGCTGGCGGGCAGCAGGATCAGGTGCAGCAAGGTGATGCGGTACCAGTGTCGTTCCAGCCAGTGCATTCTTTGGTATCTCGTCAGGCAAATCGTAATGCTTTACGAGAAGACAGTCTGCAAATCCTTGCTACAGAGCACACAGAGATCAGAGAGAAAACCAGATAGGCGCTCCCGATTTCCTCTGGGATCTCTGTGGGCTCTGTGGCTGACAAGGTCCTGATCTTTTGGTTCCGGTTTCGCCGGTTTGAGTTGGGTAGCCGGAATCCGGGCACGGTCACTTGCGGGTGGTAAAGGTGATGCTCCCGATGCCCGCCAGTTGCGCAGCTCTCATGATGTTGATCACGGACTGATGCGTTGCCTTGGCATCGGCGTTGATGACGATGGTCAGATTGGCCTGGTCACCCGCGGCCTTGTGCAGTTCTTCAGCTAATCCGGGGACGCCACTGAAGGTGATGGCCTGGTCATTGATGGCGTAATGTTCGGCGGCGTCGACAGATACACTGATCTGATTTCCCTTGTGCGTGGAAGTATCCCCTTCCGCCTGGGGCAAGTCGATTTGCAGAACGGAAAATTTGGTGTAGGTGGTGGTGATCATCAGGAATATCAGGATGACCAGCAGCACATCTATCATCGGAATCAGGTTGATTTCCGGTTCCTCGCGTGCGCGTCCGCGCTGGAAGTTCATCACAGGCCCCGGCGTGCACCATGCACGATTTCCACCAACTTGATGGCCTGCTGTTCCATCTCGATGGTCAGGCTGTCCACATGGGCGCGCAGATGGCGGTAAGCGATCATGCTGGGCACGGCTACGATCAGGCCGAGCGCAGTGTTATACAAGGCAACCGAGATGCCATGGGCGAGTATGGAAGGATTGTTGCCGGCGGCTGTCTGAGAGCCGAATATTTCTATCATGCCGACCACCGTTCCGAACAATCCCAGCAACGGACTGATCGAGGCGATGGTACCCAGGGTGTTGAGCGAGGGGAAGGTAAACGGCACGAGCATATATTCCAATTCATGCGCTACGGCGCGCCCGGCTTCCTCGATGGATTCCTTCATCACATCAGGAGAGCTCTTGATGTTTTTCAGCCCGGCTGCGAATACCCGCCCGAGCGGCGAATGAGCAGCCAGTTTCGCCAGCATGGCATCAGAGACCCCTTTCTGCTGCAATTCACGCACAACATCATTGAGCAGGCCGGGGGGCGCGATTTTCTTGTTGCGCAAGAAGATCAGGCGTTCCCCGATCAGGGTGACGGCAATCACTGACGCGATGATCAACAACCAGATGGGCCAGCCGGCAGCTTCAACCAAGGTGAACACTCAACTTCTCCAGAAATCTTGAACTGGCGAACTTTATCCTGTCGTGCGCGTTTGGGCAAGATTTCGAATTGCCTGTCACTGGATAACCTGGCCGCAGAGTCAGTGTTGCGTCCTGTTTACTTATTGTGCATGGAATCCCGCCAGCCCTGAATATCCTGTGCAGTTTCAAACGCGGGAGCTTCACGTTCGAATTGCACCAGCGCAAAGGCGGCGGTGGGCTGCATATGGATGCAGAACATCCTGACGTTGATGGTGGCTACCGTGCGCGCCAATTGGTTGAGCCAGGTGTAGTACACCGGGTCTATGATGGCCTGGGTGGAAAGATCGTAGTACAGGCGCGATGCGCCTGCGTGCAGCAGGCGTTCGACAATGCCCTCGACCAGGCTGGCGTGGTCGCCGATATTCAGGCTGCGCAACGGCTCCAGCAGGAATTCTGTCCTGCCGATCTGCGTAAGATGCACGCCGGATAAGGGCATCGGTGGTACCCTATTCGGGTTTCTGGCTGACGTGGATGCCCATGCGACGAAATGCCTCTTTCAGGCCGTCGGACAGGATGGCTCGGGTGGTGACATCTCTCATGTCGATATTCAGGCTGATGAGCGCACGGGCAATCTCCGGACGGATGCCGGTGATGATCGCTTCCGAGCCCATCAACTGGATTGCGCGCACCATCTGGATAAGGTGGTGCGAAACTTGCGAATCAATGTTTCTGACCCCGGTGAGGTCCATCACCACGGCGCGGGTGTGATCCTTGGAGATGCGGTTAAGCAGTGCTTCCATCACCAGCATGGTGCGGCTGGAATCGAGCGCGCCGATGATCGGCAGGGTCAGCACCCCATCCCAGATTTCAGAGATGGGCGTAGCGGTCTCGCGCAACGCCTGTTCCTGTGCGGAGAGGGCGCGTTCCTTTTCCTCAAGGTAGACGCGGAACACCGTCATGATCAGTTCGTCGAAGATGCCGTTGAAGTACAGCAGTGTGGAGCGCGACCGGGTGAACTCGATGCCGCTGTCCTGTTCCAGCGCCTGGGTCAGGGTATGCTGCATCGCCTGGGCATAGCGCACTACATCTTCCACATGTCCGCCCCGCATCAGCACCCGCTGCGCCATGCTCGAGAAGAACATCGCCAGCGCCCGGAATTGCGGTGAATCTTTATCCGTGGGATCTGCCGAGCCCAGCAGTGCGACGAGCAGATTCTTGAATTCTCCGCTGGCATCGGTGATCTCGTCGTCGTCCATCAAACTGGCATCCCCGCCAAAGAATCTTCTCGCCGGTTCTTCCAGCGCTTTGCTGATGTCGCCGATTTTCAGGTTGAATAATGCCGTTACCTTTTCGCTAAGCACTTTTTTCTTTTCCATTACTTTATTCCCCCATGTAAGCATTTATCCTGCGGTCAACACGCAGAGTGACTGGTCGTCCGACACCCTGCTCATGATATTCCCCAGCACGTAAGCTATCAACTGCGGATGCTGGTTGAACAATCCGACGAAGCTGGTGGTATCCCAGTTGCGGCGTATGCCGTCACTGGCGGTGATCACCAGGCTCTGTTTGCCGAATTTGGCCTGGAACAGCGACATCGTGCGGTGTTCGCGGCCCAGAATGCCAGGCACGAAGGGCACGTCGTCAATGTGCTTCTTGTCATAGACGTGGGCATGCATGTCTCCCACGCCGACGATTTGCACCGTGTGCTGGGCCAGGTGTATTTCTCCGGCCACGGCTACCGCGCCGCGCGTTCCCTCCAGTTGGCGGTCTACCGCCTTCAGTACTGCGCCTGGACTGGATTCTTGCACAAGATGTGCGGCAAGGCTGGCCGTGGTTTTCTGCGCGCCTTCGCCATGGCCCAGCCCGTCGAGGTGCAACCAGTTAAGTCTTTTGCCATCCAGGTTCAGGTAGATGCGGTCGCCGTTGAAGCGCGAACTGGAATAAGCACGCGAGAACATTCCCAGCCTGAATCCGGGCAGTGGCTCCCGCTCGCCGGCGACCTTACTGTTCTGCGGAAAGAAGCGCGCGAGAAAAACGGTGCCGCTCCATTTTGTTTTAGATACAGTGTCATGTTGCTGGGTGAAGATGAACAGCTCGTCGCTCAGGCGGCGCACGCTGCCCAAGCCTTTGCCCAGCGTATTGCCGGTGGAAAATCCGTCCTGCTCCGCGTGCTCCAGATTGGCGATGCCCGGGCCATAATCCAGTGAGACCAGATCGAGCACGGGTCCTGGCTGCTGCCACACCTGGATCATGCCGCGTGCCCCGGCATATTTGATATTGTTGCTGACCAGCTCGGACGCGACCAGCAGCATATTTTCTATCTTGAGTTCTGCCAGCCCGAGGCGCTGTGCAATTACCGTCAGCTTCGCACGCAGCAGGATGAGTGCGCTTTCATTGCGCACCGCGCTGTCGAATAGCAGCTTGCAATCCTTGGCGCTGTCGAATGTGGTATTCATGCGGAAGGTGCCAGTCAGGGGCCGGGCGAACGGCGCGCGAGATCATCCTCCGAAGAGCAGAGTTCCACTATGACACGTCCGCGCCCACGATGCTTGGCTTCGTACAATGCATGGTCCGCGTGGCGGATAAATTCTTCCATGGTCAGCCCTTCCGGCGTATCCGCATTGATGGCGGTTATGCCGACACTGACCTTGTGTTCCATCAGCTTCAGCACCTGCTGCGCCTTTTCGCAGGCCAGCGGATGGTCGGCAAACAGCACTACAGCAAACTCATCCCCACCGAAGCGAAAGGGGAAATCCACATCTTTGCGGATAACACTGCATAGCACCTGCGCCATCTTTTTCAGGTAGGCATCGCCGTACTGGTGGCCAAATTCATCGTTCACCTGCTTGAAATGATCCAGGTCCAGCATAAGCAGTGAGAGCGGAGAACTACGCTGCCGCATGGTGTGGCGGAACATCTGCTTCAGCCTGACATCAAACGCGCGTCGATTATACAGGCTGGTCAGTTGGTCGGTCTCCGCCTGGTGCGAAAGCTTTTCCAGCTCTGCCCGGCCGTCATTCAGGGAACGCTGAAGCGCTGCCAGTTCCCTCTCGTTGCGGGCGCGCGCCTCTTCAAAATGGCGCATCATCTGGGTGTTGCGCTGCAGCAGTAGTTCCGGATCAAGCACCATGGTCGAATCCAGCAAATACCTCTGCAGTCGCTCGACTTGTTCTGGCGCTGGCAGTTGCGTCAGGTTGACCATCTGCGCGACCTTTGCTCCCCAGTGTACCTGCAACTGCTGTTCGTGCAGGGAAAAGGTAACGGTCACCGGATAACCCGAAGCAACCCCATCGGCGCGCAACCTTTGCATCAGGTCAAGCAAAGCGAGAGCGGCGACAAAAGGGTTGCCCGCGAGCCTGGCGACGCTCTCCAGCACAAAGCCGGAAAAGCTCTGCAGGTCGGATTCGGTCACCAGATTTTGACTCAACAACTCCACTGCATTCACATGCCTCACCAGGATAGTCAAGCGCCTGAATATTTCAGGGCGCCACCTTTTGCGAGCTCCGGATTGCTGGAGCGCAGCCAGGTTGTGTCAGATATTGAATAATAGGCTGCATCTTAATCCCTGCGTCAGGGTTATTATCAACCTTTTATGCAGTTTTCCACAATTTGCGCAGATAACCCAAATCATTGCCGTACGGATAACCATTTGGTCATGCCGCAGCCAATAGCCTGCGCCGCAAGCGCGATGTTCTTAGCGTCGTTGCTTTTTCATGGCTTGCTGTGCCTCACGCGTCGCGTCCCTTTCACGTTCCGTATCGCGCTTGTCATGCTGTTTCTTGCCCTTGGCGAGGCCGATCTCGAGTTTGATGCGTCCCGCCTTGAAGTGCATGTCCAGCGGCATCAGGGTATAGCCTGCGCGTTGCACCTTGCCGATAAGTTTGCTGATCTCCGCCGCATGCAACAATAGCTTGCGGGTGCGCAGCGGATCGGGGTGGATATGAGTGGAAGCAGTGGGCAATGGGCTGATATGGGCGCCAAACAGAAATAGCGCGCCGTCCTTTACGGTGACGTAGGCTTCCTTGATCTGCACGCGTGCTGCGCGTATTGATTTGACTTCCCAGCCTTCAAGGGCCAATCCGGCCTCATAGCGGTCTTCGATGAAGTAGTCGTGAAATGCTTTTTTATTTTGGATGATGCTCATAACTTGTGTATTCTATCAGTTTCGATGTTGATCCATGCAGCATGGCGTTAGTTGAAAAGACGGTGTTGATTCCCTACAGCGCGGCGCAAATGTTCGCGCTGGTGGACAATGTGCGGGATTATCCGAAGTTCATGCCGTGGTGTGGCGGAACCAGCGTCAGAGAAGTCGACGAAAATACGGTGCACGCGACGGTGCACATCAATTATCACCATATCAAGCAGAGTTTTACGACTGAAAACGTGCGTCGGACGCCGGATCGGATAGACATGACCCTGAAGGATGGGCCGTTTCAGCAACTGGATGGAAGCTGGCATTTCATCCCGCTGACCGAATCTGCCTGTAAAATAGAATTCCGGCTGCATTACGAATTTTCCAGCAAGCTGCTGGAGAAGGTGGTCGGTCCGGTCTTCCATTATGTAGCCAACAGTTTTGTGGAAGCTTTCATTTACCGCGCAGAAAATATTTATGGCCGAGAAAATTGATGTTGAAGTGGTCTATGCGTTGCCGCATGAGCAGACCCTGCTCAAGGTGCAGGTGCCCCAGGGCGCCACGCTGACAGAGGGAATTCAGCTTTCCGGCATACTGGACAAGTGTCCGGAGATAGATCTGTCCAGCAACAAAGTTGGCATCTATGGCAAATTGAGCAAGCCGGATGTCGAATTGCGCGACCGGGACCGCATCGAGATCTATCGTCCCTTGGTCGCGGATCCCAAGGAGGTGCGCCGCCAGCGTGCGGCAGAAGGAAAGATCATGAAGAAGGGCGGCGGCGACATTTGATGGGTACGTCTCGAAAGCGAATTGAATTATGCGTGAAGCCGTTCGTGGTGAGCTTGTCGAAACATGGATGGTTTCATCGCCTTCGACAGGCCCAGGCGGAACGGAGTGCAATTTCAACTTGTGCCGGATCGATAGAGCTGTCCCATGCTTGATTACGACCTGCACAGCCATTCCACCGTATCGGACGGATTGTTGTCACCGGCAGACCTGGTGGCACGTGCGGCGGGACGCGGGGTGAAATTTCTTGCGCTGACTGATCACGATTCCGTGGCCGGCCTGGGTGCAGCGGCGGAGGCCGCGGCACGGTACGGTGTGCAACTGATCAATGGTGTCGAGATATCGGTGAGCTGGCGCAATCATACTCTGCACATTCTGGGACTGAACATCGATCCGGTCTATGCGCCATTGGCCGAGGGTTTGCAGAACATCCGCAATGGCCGCAGGGCGCGGGCCATATTGATGGCGGAATCCTTGTCCAGTAGCGGAATCGGCGGTGTGCTGGAAGGAGCCAGCCGTTATGCAGCCAACCCCGACATCATAGGCCGCACCCATTTCGCGCGTTACCTGGTCGAAGCCGGCTATAGCAAGGATGTGCGCAGCGTGTTCAGAAATTATCTGGTCAAGGGCAAACCGGGATATGTGTCGCACCAATGGGCGACATTGCCCGATGCGATCCAGTGGATAGTCGGCAGCGGAGGCGTTGCCGTTCTGGCGCATCCGGGCCGCTATACCATCGGCCGCAGGAAAATGGGAGGCACGACGTTGCGTGAGCTGTTAAGCGAGTTCATCGGATTGGGCGGAATGGGGATAGAGGTGGTAAGCAGCAGCCACACGCCGGAGCAATTCGCGCTGTTTGCGCGTTACGCCAATGAATTCGGTTTGTTGTCATCGTGCGGTTCGGATTTCCACGGCCCCGGTGAAAGTTATTTCGATCTGGGGCGGTTGCCTGACTTTCCGCTGGATTGCCGTCCGGTTTGGGATGCATGGGCATCTGGCACTACTCCATTGTCACTGGCCTGTGGCGCTGCGGTGGAGAAGGTTGCCGGAAATACCGTGGCCTGAGCGGCTGATCGTTATGGCGCAATTTTTTGTGGTTCATGCGGAGAGTCCGCAACCGCGCCTGATCCGGCAGGCGGCGGCCATGGTGCGCGAAGGTGCGGTGATCGCGTATCCAACGGATTCTTGTTACGCGTTGGGATGCCACCTGGGTGACAAGGACGCGGTGGCGCGCATCAGGCGGATCCGTGGGGTGGATGAAGACCACTTCATGACCCTGATGTGCCGCGACCTGTCCGAGCTTGCGCGATATGCCCGGGTGGATAATGTGCAGTTCCGCTTGCTGAAGAACAATACGCCGGGAAGTTACACGTTCATTCTGGAAGCGACCAGGGAAGTGCCCAGGCGATTGCAGCATCCCAAGCGCAGCACCGTCGGCATTCGCATACCGGATCATCCGGTCGCGCTGGCGTTGCTGGCGGAGTTGGGCGAGCCTCTGTTGAGCTCCACGCTTATTCTGCCGGACGAGCAACAGGCGTTGAATGATGCGGAAGAAATCCGCGATCGTCTTGATCGCCAGCTCGACCTGGTATTGGACGGCGGCGCTGTAGGGGTTGAGCCGACTACCGTGATCGATCTGACTACCGACACGCCTGTGCTGATACGACGGGGCAAGGGGGAGATTGCCCATTTTGGAATCACAGAATCCTGAAAAATCCGTTGGTGAATAGAGAACAAAATGCAGTTTGACCAGTTGATTCAAACCATCGCCATTGCGGCAATCCCGATCATATTCGCGATAACCCTGCATGAAGCGGCACATGGTTATGTCGCCCGCTATTTTGGTGACATGACCGCTGACCGGGCTGGCCGCATAAGCCTGAACCCGATACATCATATAGATCCGTTGGGCACCATTCTGTTGCCGATCATTACACTGTGGCTTGGCGGCATTCTGTTCGGGTGGGCCAAGCCGGTGCCGGTAAACTTCGGCGCCTTGCGTAACCCCAAAAAAAATATGCTCTGGGTGGCGCTGGCCGGACCGGCTTCCAACCTTTTCATGGCGCTAATCTGGGCGTTGCTGGCTAAACTGGCCTGGGACTTCCCCGGGGGTTATTTCACCGCGCCGCTGCTGGGTATGGCGAAGATCGGGATCAGAATCAATGTCATTCTGATAGCATTGAACCTGTTGCCACTGCCGCCGCTCGACGGCGGGCGCATTGCGGTCAGCCTGTTGCCGCACCGGCAGGCGGTCATGTTGTCAAGAGTTGAGCCTTATGGCATGTTCATCCTGATTTTCATGGCGCTCACTCCTTTGTTGGGCCTGGTGTTGATGCCGGTGATTTCGGCTTTGATGTATCTGATAAATTTTATTGTTTGAGTGCAGGTCGAAGAGCCATGTTTGCTGATCGCGTATTATCCGGAATGCGTCCCACGGGCAGTTTGCATCTTGGGCATTATCATGGCGTCCTGAAGAACTGGGTGAGGATGCAGCATGAATTCGAATGCCTGTTCTTTATCGCCGACTGGCACGCCTTGACCACCCATTACGATACGCCGCAGGTCATCGAGCAGAGCGTATGGGACATGGTGATCGACTGGCTGGCGGCTGGCGTTGATCCGTCGCGCGCCACGCTGTTCATCCAGTCCAGGGTGCCGGAACACGCCGAACTGCATCTGCTGCTTTCGATGATCACGCCGCTGGGCTGGCTCGAGCGCGTGCCGACCTACAAGGACCAGCAGGAGAAACTGTCCGAGAAGGACTTGAGCACTTATGGCTTCCTCGGCTATCCGTTGCTGCAAAGCGCGGATATCCTGATCTACCGCGCCACCCAGGTGCCGGTGGGCGAAGACCAGGTGCCGCACATCGAATTCACGCGCGAGATCGCGCGCCGCTTCAACCATATTTACGGGCGCGAGGCGGGATTCGAGGAGAAGGCGGAAGCCGCGGTGAAAAAGCTCGGCGGCAAGAAGGCCAGGCTATATCGGGAATTACGCACGCGCTTCCAGGAACAGGGCGACGATGGCGCGCTGGAATCCGCCAAGGCATTGCTGGATGAGCAACAGAGCCTCAGCATGGGCGACCGTGAGCGCCTGTTCGGTTATCTCGAAGGCGGCGGCAAGATGATCCTGTCCGAACCGGAGGCCATGCTCACCAAGGCTTCCAAAATGCCGGGGCTGGATGGACAGAAAATGTCCAAGTCCTACAACAACACCATCACCTTGCGCGAGGACGAGGAGAGCGTCAGCAAAAAAATCCGCACCATGCCCACCGACCCGGCGCGCGTGCGCCGCGCCGATCCGGGCACGCCGGAAAAATGTCCGGTATGGCAACTGCATCAGGTGTATTCCAGCGAAGAAACCCGGCAATGGGTGCAACAGGGCTGCACCACTGCAGGCATCGGCTGCATCGAATGCAAACAGCCGGTGATAGCCGCTGTGCTGGAAGAACAGAAGCCGATGCGCGAGCGCGCCCAGCGATATCTGGACGACCCCACGCTGGTGCGCAATCTCATCGCCGACGGCTGCGAAAAGGCACGCAAGCTGGCGGGCGAAACCATGCGCGATGTGCGCGAGGTGATGGGGCTGAGTTACAGCTAGGCCAATTCGATGAATCAGACAGTCCTCCAACCCGTTCCTGTCGCGCATATCCACGGCGAGCCGCTGCTGGTGATGCCGCATGATCTCTACATTCCGCCGGATGCGCTGGAGATCGTGCTGGAGACGTTCCAGGGGCCGCTGGATTTGCTGCTGTACCTGATCCGCAGGCACAACCTCGATGTGCTCGATATTCCGATGGCGCAGTTGACGCAGCAGTACATGGACTACATCGAGTTGATGCAGCGCCGCCGTCTGGAACTGGCCGCCGAGTATTTGCTGATGGCGGCGGTGCTGATCGAAATCAAGTCGCGCATGCTGCTGCCGCGTCCGCCCAAGGTAAATGAGGAGGAAGGGGAAGATCCGCGCGCGGAATTGATGCGGCGTTTGCTGGAATATGAACAAATGAAACTGGCCGCGCGCAAGCTCAATGAATTGCCGCAGGCCGGTCGCGATTTCGAGCTGGTACAGGTGCTGATCGAGCGCACGGTGGAGCAGCGCCTGCCCAATGTCGCGGTGGAGGATTTGCGCCAGGCATGGCTGGCCCTGCTGGCCCGCGCCAGACTGAATGCCCACCACAAGGTGCGGCGCGAGGAAATATCCGTGCGCGAACGCATGACGCACATCCTGCGCAAGCTGCGCCACGGCGAGTTCGAACCATTCGAGAATCTGTTTGAAATGGATGGCAGCATCCCGCAACTCGTGGTGACCTTCATCGCGATACTGGAATTGGCCAAGGAAACCTTGGTCGAGATTACACAAACCGAAACACTGGGGAACATCTATGTCCGAGCAAGCCGTAGCCTCACCGTCGCAGAGTGAGGAAGCTGCACCGCCGGTTGAAGCCGGGGCACTGGTCGATGCAATGCAATTCAGGAAGGTCCTTGAAGCGGCGCTGTTGACCTCGCAGGAAGCGCTGTCGCTGGCAGAACTGAAAAAACTGAGCGATACGCCGATGGAAAATAAACTCATCGAAGAATTGCTGGAACAGTTGGCGCAGAAATACGCTGACAGCGGTGTGGAACTCAGCCGCGTGGCGAGCGGCTGGCGCTTTCGCGCGCGCCCGGAAATGCAGGGGTATCTGGATCGTCTCAATCCGCAGAAGCCGCCGCGCTATTCGCGCGCGGTGATGGAGACGCTGGCCATCATCGCCTATCGCCAGCCGGTGACGCGCGGCGACATCGAGGAAATACGCGGCGTGGCGGTGTCGCCGCAGATCCTGAAAACGCTTGAAGTGCGCGGCTGGATCGAAATCATCGGCAGCCGCGATGTGCCGGGCAAGCCCGAACTGTTCGCCACCACGAAGCAAATGCTTGACGACCTCAACCTGCGCTCCTTGCGCGAACTGCCTTCGCTGGAAGAGATCGGCAGCCTGCTGGAACAGGATGCGGCTGCGCAATCTGGCCAGGGCCACGCAGACCTCTTGACACCGCTTTCTGAATGACCGCCATGTCACATTTTCCCCGGACACTCACCCTAAAGTCTGCGCTATGAGTTTCGACCTCAGCACGCTGCTTGGCTACCCCGCCGCCTTTCTGACCACCATTGCCTTTGTGCCGCAGGCATGGCAATCCTGGCGCACCCGCGATCTGTCCGGCATTTCGCTGCCGATGTATGCGCTGTTTACACTGGGTGTGGCGTTGTGGCTGGGCTATGGCCTGGCAATCGGCAGCCTGCCGGTCATCGCGGCGAATGCGGTCACGCTGATGCTGGCCTTGCTGGTGCTGTGGCTGAAGATTCTGGAAGTGCGGAGCGGGGCAAAGTTCTAAACCCGATTTGACTTTCGCCCTAACCGTTTCTCGCCAAGGGTGGGGAGTCATAGCTATCGGGTCGGCCAACAAATTATTTTGCAGGCCGGTGGGCAACGCGAACCCCAGCATGTGCGAGGACGCCAAACGCTGGGGTTCGTGCCTTACCGCCAGCCGGCGGATTGCGGCCAGTCCAGCTCCACCCGTGCACAGTTGGCGATGCTGCGCCGGACTATCTGTTCGGCATCCCCTGTGGTCAAGGCCAGCGCCGCAAGGATGGGATTCTCGTGCGACACGGCCAATATCATTCCATGCGAATGGCGCATGGCGATTTCGTCCATGAAGTCGCGCAACCGTTCCATTAGTTCCAGGAACGATTCACCCTGTTCCGGCTTGATGCGCAGCGGGTCGCGGTGCACCAGGTCATTGAAAGCATGCACCGGCAAGTTGTCCATGCCGGAACGGCGTTCATTGAGACGGGCATCGATGTGCAGCGGGCAGGCATGGTGGCGCAGCAGGATTGTCGCGGTCTGCCGGGCGCGCGGGAACTCAGAAGTGTAAGCGTGGGTAAAACGCACCGTGCGCAAATCACTTGATGCAGTTTCGGCCTGTTTCCGGCCATGCTCGGTCAGGTTTACCATGCGTGAGGGATCGTCGTTGATGCGGTCGGCGACGTTTGCTTCGCTTTCACCGTGGCGGATCAGGATGATTTTCATGGGCGGTTTATACATAGCGACATAAATCTACTGCGCGAACTGGCATTCGGGTCGCGCGGTGCTCGGCATCCTCATATACTGCCATGTATACTCCGGTGCCTGCGCTCCGGGCTCCCCCAATGCCAGCCCGCTCGCTACGATTTCTGTCGCCATGTATAGTCCGGTCACAGCGTCGTGAAAAAACGACTGCCCATTTCTTCCAGCCCCAGCGTTTGCAGCATTTCGTTCAGGCGTTCCGCCGCGTATTGGCGCGGAAGGTTTTTGTCGCTGGCGATGATGAGCTCGTTTTTCATCGAGTGTTCCCAGCCCACCAGTTCGGTGACAGTGACCTGGTAGCCGTGCGCTTCGAGTTGCAGGCAGCGCAGCACGTTGGTGACATGGCTGCCGAATTCGCGGGTGTGGATGGGGTGGCGCCATAGTTCGGTGAGGACATTCTTCGTCAGATCCTTCCCCTTGTTCCTGCGCAGCACGGTAGCCACTTCGGCCTGGCAGCAGGGCACCAGCACAATGAACCGTGCCTGTTTGCTCAGCGCAAAGCGTATCGCGTCGTCAGTGGCGGTGTCGCAGGCATGCAGCGCGGTGACCAGGTCCGCCCTGGCAGGCAATTTGTCGGACGCGATGGATTCCGCCACCGAGAGGCTGAGGAAAGTCATGCCAACGAAGCCAAGACGCGCTGCCAGCTCGCGCGAATGGGCGACCAGGTCCTCGCGTGTTTCGATGCCGTAGATATGCGATGCGCTTTTCTTCTGCGTCTTGAAAAAAAGGTCGTGCAGGATGAAGCCGAGATAGGACTTGCCCGCGCCGTGATCGACCAGCTGGATGTCGGCATGGTCGCGCTGCACTTCCAGCAGCAGTGGCTCGATGAACTGGTACAGGTGGTACACCTGCTTGAGCTTGCGCCGCGAATCCTGGTTCATTTTTCCATCGCGCGTCAGGATGTGCAGTTCCTTCAACAATTCGATCGATTGGCCAGGCCTGATTTCGTGCTTGTCGCTCATCGTTATTTCACTTGAAGCAAGGATTCTTCGGCGGAATTAGTATGGTTGGAGTGTTGGAGGCGGGGGTCGGAATCGAACCGGCGTAGACGGATTTGCAATCCGCTGCATAACCACTTTGCTACCCCGCCGTGAGCTGAGCTGCGTGAAGAAAAATTAAGGGAAAGCATTAGCTTTCCCAGAAAATTTGGAGCGGGAAACGAGATTCGAACTCGCGACCTATACCTTGGCAAGGTATCGCTCTACCAACTGAGCTATTCCCGCAAAAACGAAGCACGCATTATATGGAAATCAGGGGAAGTGTCAAGAATTTAAGCATGGCACGGACGTCGTGTCCGTTGGCAATTCAGTGCGCGATTGATAGAGATTTTGCATATCAACGGAAAGCCTTGAAGAAGGGTCAATAGATTAGTTTTGGCATAATGCTTTCAGATATGCGCGGTTAAACTTGATATTGTGTTTGTCACGCGCGGATCAAATTGCTACCCGGTTCATGCCGCTAACAAACACTTTCCGCAGTTGTGCTCATGGGGCGCTTCACAGTCAGGCGTTCCCTCGGGGATATCCCTCGCGTTCAGGTTAAAACGAGTTCGGAAGTAGCTCTGTTCACCAACGGCGTAGTCATCTCTGTATAATGCCGGTTTGCGCGATTGGATATCACATCAACTGCGCGCGAGCCTGGTTTCAATCAGCCCGGGTGGTGAAATTGGTAGACACAACGGACTTAAAATCCGTCGGATGGGTAAAACCTCCGTACCGGTTCGATTCCGGTTCCGGGCACCAGACGATAGCACCCACTAACTTTGTTCTGCAATTTTGCATAGTGTTCCGCAACTCTTATTTCGTGTGGGTAACTTTTTCACCCCTGCGACCACGGACATACGGCTCAGTCATCCCGATGGTGGTGTGACCTAATTGCTTTTGCGCCTGGTGCATATCCCCGGATGATTCTGTCTTGTCTGTTGCTGCTTTTGCACGCAGGTCACGGAGTTGGAAACTACTCAGGCAACCCCGGTTGGGAAATAAAAGCTTGCTGTCGCCCCGGTCCTATCGGTGCTGCCAGTCACGCCAGGCCTACCCGCCAGCGTAGAGACTACTCCGGCTGGCGTGATCTTGCGGATGATGTTGTAATCGGCCACATAGACATTGCCTGATGTGTCAGTAGCAACAGCGTACGGCGCATTAAAGTGTGCGTTGCTTCCGGTCCATCGTTATTGCCAGCACCGCCCATGTTTCCGGCAAACAGTGCCAAGGTCGGCGTCACCGGATTCGGAATCACCGGCGTCGTGGCCGAACTCCCACCGCCAAGGCAGGCAACCAACAAACATGAAAACGCCAGACACAGTCCGGCAGGGATAAGTCTTGTCAATTGTTTGATGGTCATCCCCCTTTCCCTCATGACAAACTCAGGAGAAATTTGAACGACGATGTAAGAAAAATTATCGGTGCATCCTGCGGTGTATCAAATGGAATATCAAGTTGAAGTTTCGGGATTGGCATGTAGTTGCCTGTCAATATTGTTATTACAATGTCCGACAGCAGACGCTCGCGAAGGACGGTAATCATGACATTCGCGCGTTGCGCCATTCCGGCGTAGGATAATCATAGTCAAACACTCCACGGATCACTGTGCCAACAAATACTCGCCCAATGGAACGTCCCGATGCCCTGTTTTGGAATCTGTCATCTGAGTCCCTCCATTCACAATTGGAGGCGACGCAGGCCGGGCTGAGCCAGAAGGAAGCGCAGGCGCGCAGCGCGCGCTTCGGCCCCAACACGTTGCTCGATCATGGCGAACGACCGCTGCTGATCCAGTACCTGAGCCACTTCAAAAATCCGCTGGTGCTGGTTCTGCTGGCGGCCAGTGCGGTTTCCGCGTTGACCGGCGAGATCACCGGATTCGTGATCATCTGGGCCATCGTGCTGATGAGCGTGACGCTGGATTTCTTTCAGGAATACCGGGCCGGCCGCGCGGCGGATCAGTTGAAAAAGACTGTGGCGATACGGGCCACGGTGCTGCGCGATGGACATTCCCTGGACATCCCGATTGCGGAGTTGGTGCCCGGTGATGTGGTGCTGCTGTCTGCAGGCGATCTGATCCCGGCCGATTGCCGCTTGCTCGAGGCCAAGGATTTCTTCATCAACCAGTCGTTGCTGACTGGCGAATCCTATCCGGTGGAGAAACATGCTCTCGATTTGCCGGCGCCGGCGGCAGACCTCAGCCAGGCCGAGAATGCCGTGTTCATGGGCACTTCCGTCATCAGCGGGATGGCCAAAGCCATGGTGTGCCGCATCGGTGCGGACACGGCGGTGGGGGATATCGCGGATTCGTTGCAGGTCAAGCCACCGCCCACTGCTTTCGAGCTGGGCACGCAGAGTTTCGGCATGCTGATCATGCGCCTGACTTTCATGCTGGTGCTGTTCGTGTTTTTGATCAACGCTTTTTTTCACCGACCGTTCCTCGAGTCGTTCCTGTTCGCGATCGCGCTGGCCGTCGGCCTCACGCCGGAGCTGTTGCCAATGGTGGTCACGGTGACGCTGTCGCGCGGCGCGTTGCGCATGGCGAAGAAGCAGGTGATCGTAAAGCGCCTTGCCGCGATCCACAATCTGGGCAGCATGGACGTTCTGTGCACTGACAAGACCGGTACGCTCACCGAGGGGCGCATCAGGCTGGAACGTCACCTTGACGCGCAGGGCAACGACAGCGCGCAGGTGTTGCAGCTGGCTTACCTCAACAGCTATTTCGAGACCGGGCTGAAGAGTCCGCTGGATGATGCGATCCTTGAGCACAAGGAGATCGATGCAAGCAGCTGGCGCAAGATCGACGAGGTGCCGTTCGATTTCGAACGGCGGCGCGTTTCGGTACTTGTTGATCAGGGCGAGAAACGGCTGCTCGTGGTCAAGGGCTCGCCCGAGGATATCCTCAGGCTGTCGAGGCAATATGCTTTGGGCGAAGAGCAAGGCTATCAACCATTGGACGACAAAGCGCGGGCATCCATCCAGGCCCTGTACGACAGCCTCGGCAAGGAAGGCTTCAAGGTGCTCGGCATCGCATGGCGAACGGTGGCACTGGATCATCCGCATGCCGTGGTCAATGATGAGACCGAACTGATCTTCGCCGGCTTCGCCGCTTTCCTCGATCCACCGAAGGCAAGCGCGGCGCATGCGCTCAAGGCGCTGGCGGCCGACGGGGTCAACGTCAAGATCGTCACCGGCGACAGCGAACTGGTCACCCGCTATGTGTGTGACCAACTGGGTATGCCAATCACGGGCGTGCTGAACGGCAGCGAGCTGCAACAAATGAATGATCCCGCACTTGCGGTTCGCGTGAGGGAAGCCAACCTGTTCTGCCGTGTCACACCGGCGCAGAAGAACCGCATCATCCTGTCGCTGAAAGCGCAGGGGCACACGCTCGGTTACCTCGGCGACGGCATCAACGATGCGCCGTCGCTGCGATCGGCGGATGTAGGCATCTCGGTGGACAGCGCCGTGGACGTGGCCAAGGCGGCGGCCGACATGATCATGCTGCGGGAAGATCTGAATGTGCTGCACGCGGGCGTGCAGGAGGGACGGCGCACCTTCACCAACATCTTGAAATACATCATGATGGGGACCAGCTCGAATTTCGGCAACATGTTCAGCATGGCCGGTGCGACGCTGTTCCTGCCCTTCCTGCCGATGCTGCCGTCGCAGATATTGCTCAACAACCTGCTCTACGACGTCTCGGAACTGCCGATCCCGATGGATAACGTGGACCAAGCTTATCTGACCCATCCCAGGCATTGGGACACGACCTTCATCCGCAATTTCATGTGGGTAGTCGGGCCAGTCAGCTCGGTGTTCGACTTCCTGACGTTCTTCATCCTGCTGAAAATTTTCGGCGCGGGCGAGGAGCTGTTCCACACCGGCTGGTTCATCGAATCCATCGCCACTCAGGTGCTGGTGATCTTCGTGATCCGCACCCGGGGCAACCCGTTCAAGAGCCGACCGAACATCGCGCTGACCGTCACTTCACTGACGGTGGTCCTGGTAGCCATTGCGTTGCCGTTCACGCCGGTTGCAGCACAGCTCGGCTTCGTCGCCCCGCCGCCGCTGTTCTTCATGATCCTGCCGGTAATGGTGCTCTGCTATCTGGTGGCGGTGGAGCTTGTGAAGCGGTTCTTCTACCGGCATTTCCAGGTTAGCTAGGGTTTTACCTGGTAGCTTTCCAACCTCAAATACTATTGACCGAAAGACGACATCCTTGGCGACATCGGCACCGATATTGAGTATTTTGGTTGGAGTTTGCATGATGTGTCTCCTATGATTAAGATCATAGGATGCTGGGGTGGAACACACCTGCGTTAGCTTGCGGTCAAATCGGCGGGCGTAGCCGCTGAATTCGTCATCGACGCTGGTGGTGTGGGTGGGGGGATTCTTTCGGAGTCTGTCGAGGGCAGATGCAGACGGTGGCCCCTCCACCCCGGCTTCTTCACTATTGCAGAAGAAAGCCGATTACACCACCCCAACCATACAAGCAGACGGTCGGAGTTGCCAATGTCTGCTTGTGGAATAAAGTGAACTACCGATTTGCCCACGGGGAGATATTCGCTTCTATTGGCATATGATTTATTGGCGGACAGTTAAAATGGTCGGAGCAATAGTGATTCCATTTCCATGGCTTGAAAAAACTTGCGCGCTTACTTAGCCCAAACAGCATCGAACCGCTGGCCATTCTATACATAGCGACAGAAATCGTAGCGAGCGGGCCGACATTGGGGGAGCCCGGAGCGCAGGCACCGGAATGTACACAGAAGTCTGCCGCTACGCGGCCCCGGATGCCGAGCACCGCGCGACGCCGAT
>JBAUUR010000061.1:0-40559 GCA_049582805.1 Gallionellaceae bacterium
GGGAAAAAAGTGTATTTCTGGGGTCATGTTACCCCTCCCGGTGATCTGAAAATCGATTGTAGAGCTTTCTGAGAGGTCAAAACTTTTCTACATTTGCAAACATCGAGAATTTCAACAAACTGTTAGTCGACATCCTACGCGGTAAGAGCTCTGGCGTTCAAGTGGATACGAATAATCTATCGCTGCTGGAAGACGCGGACTCCTTATGATGAATCCATTTATTTGAAGGCGTTAAAGCGTCGGGGTTCGCCCCTGCTGGCCAACGTCTCGCAATCTGCAAAAATGACTTGACGGAGTGCCTCAGGGCGCGAACCAGCCAGTGACCTTTCCCGAAAGGAGACGTTCAACATCTCTGTTCAGTGGTGCCGCATATCCAAGAACATCTGGATCAAAGATCGTTTAGAACGCGCTCTCTCGCCTTTTTCGCCTCATCTTCGGTGATCAATCCTTTGTTCAGGAGATCCTTGATTTTGTTCAACCGCCCCTCTACGGTTTCGTCGCCGTGGGGAGCATCCTCGGATTTCAGGGGCGAGGCGGGTTTCATACCCCCACAGTCGAGCTGCGCGTTTAGCCCGACGTTAGTTATTTCCGAGTTGACCGTCTTGGTGAAATCTGAACATCCCGCTTTCTTGAGGGTCACGGTGCCGTACAGGGATTCTTTTTCCTTGGGGTAGGTGATCGGGAAGACATCCTTACGGCTGATCTTGAGGGGAGTCACGCCGACTTTTTCACCCATCACGTAAACCGATGCCCCGGATGGGTCGGATTCGATCTTAACCGGGTTGTCATCAGCAGATGGAAAGAGATTTCTCACATCGTTGCTCACGCCGCCTGTCGACGAACAACCCGCTACGAGTAAAAGGGTGAAAAGCGCAAACGTCTTTCCTGAACGCTTCAAGAACATAACTCCTCCGATTCACATGACCCTTTTTTACATGTCAGAACCCCTTGAAATCAGTAATCGATGAATTTCGAGAGGTTCTAAACCGTAGGTAGTGTACGCTAAAACGTAATGTAGAATCAGAACGCTGCTATAAGATAAAGTGAGGTGAAACTGTCTCCCATATAGCCTGTTCCTTGAATCTGTTGGGATGCCGTACTATACATATCACCACTATATTTTGAAAAGGTTAAATCCGCCCTGACGTTCAAGCTAATTTTATAAGTCGCACCGATCAGCCACGCGTTGTCTGTTGCATTACTGATTGACCCAATAGCAAACCCGCTGTTCGCTCTACGAAGACCTGCCTGCAATGTAACTCTTGGAGTAACGCCGAGTTCCGCACCCATGTTGAATGATGAGCGTGTAGCCGTTCCAGGGTTAAAAATATTACCCTGAAAACCATCGAGGACCCCTGTCGGCGCTCCGCTGCTAGGCGCACTTGCATAGGATGCAATGAGTGTCAATGGCATTCCACTCACATCCCCCAACAACTGTGCGTCGATTGCGCTTGCCTTGGTATCAAAGACGCCACATTCTGGTTGAGTCCCGCCGACAGGAGCGACAGGATTGCCAATAAAAGCGCCGGGAGCAGTAGGACAAACACCGCCGCCAGAACCAACTGTTCCAGGAGCGTTACCACTGGAAGAACCAGTACCGCTCCAAAATTGAACCCCTACGCCAAAATCAAAACCAGGAATCAGGTCCGCAGGGGTGGCCGCGATGCGGAGATAATTGGATGTCGGGCTACCTGAACTGGACGCTTGGTCGGGCAACCATTTGCCGAGAACAGCGAATCCCATATCATTGCTTGCAATCAAATCAATTCCTTGGGCGGGGAGCCCAGTATTGAGATACTGCTGCGCGGAAATCACCGGCATGTCAAACTGATTGAACAAATGAACGCCATTAGCGCCAGTATTCATCACCTCGAGACCAAATGACGGCCCATAAACCGCAGTAGAATAAATGACGCCACCGACCTTTGCAGAGCCCGCATCAAAAACGATAGGCATCTTATAATTGAGCAAACCGGCTGGTGTTGGATAGATATTTAATTCAGCCTCAAAGCCAACGTGCTCACCTACTCGCCCTCCAAAGAAAACGCTGGATGAACTTATGGCATTAAACTGACCATCGTTGGTGTTTTTGGTGGTAGCGGTAGCAGTGCTGGGACCATTGGTTTTTGTATATCCCGAGTAAGCTTCAATCGCCGCATTTATAACGACGGGAATTGACAAGCCCAAATTACCCGTAATCGTTTCTTGAGAGCCCATCATGGTGAAACCGCCTTCCTTGAAGGCGCGACCGAAGCTGTTCAGAACCGGAAAATGTTGAAAATGGCAAGCGTCACAGGCCATGCCGGTTTGTCGAGCAAACGCGGGAATAGCTTGCGCTAACGGTGTCCAAAGCACGATGGACATCAGCGCCAAGGTCGATAGTAGTATTCTCTTGAATCGCATAATTACCTCCCCAATAAATTTATCGGTCAGAAATCTCGGTGCAGTAGCTTTGCTCCCATCACATGTCCCCCATCCCAATCAAATAGAACCCAGCAGTATCCGATCCTTCATATCCAACTTTGATAAAATTGCGCTGGTGCATAATCATGTCTCCTGCGCTCCGTCAGTTTGGTGACTCGCTCATTACAAATATGTAATCTTCAAAACTGACTTTCCTACCATGTAAACTACACACCCCTCTCATAACGGTGAGGCATGACATGAAAGTACTGATCATCGAAGACGAGCCCAAGACGGGAAAGTATCTCAGGCGGGGGTTGATCGAGGCCGGCTTCGTGGCTGATCTCGCGGGAGATGGGCGAGACGGACTGCATTTGGCGCTGACGGAAAGTTATGACCTCGCAGTACTCGACGTGATGCTGCCCGTGCTCGATGGCTGGGAAGTCCTGCGCGAGATGCGGCGCGCCGGCAAGCACTTCCCCGTCTTGTTCTTGACTGCGCGATGTCATGTGGATGACCGCGTCAAAGGCTTGGAACTTGGTGCCGATGACTATCTTGTAAAACCCTTCGCCTTCTCCGAGCTGCTGGCACGGGTGCGCACGCTACTGCGGCGGGGGAGCGTCAGGCAAGAACTCGAAAATCTAAAAGTCGCCGATCTGGAGCTTAATCTTCTGCGCCACTGCGTCATGCGGGCTGGCAAGCGGATCAACATTACCGCCAAGGAGTTCGTGCTTCTTGAGTTTATGATGCGGCGGCAAGGGGAAGTGCTGCCGCGCTCGTTGATTGCATCCCAAGTCTGGGACATGAACTTCAACAGTGACACAAACGTCATCGACGTCGCCATGCGCCGCTTACGCGCCAAGATCGACGACGATTTTGACGTCAAGCTCATCCACACCATGCGTGGCATGGGTTACATACTGGAACCTCCCGAACCATGAAAATCCCCGCTTCACTGACGGTGCGCCTCAGTCTGCTATTCGCTGGCGCAACGGCCTGCGTTTTGCTTGTCTCGGGATCGCTATTTGAGTTCGCTGTCGAAAAACAGTTTCATAGGCACGATATGGAGGAAATGGACGGCAAGATGGATTTGATTCGTGACTTACTCAGTAATAAAAACTCTTACGAAACTATCAAGGCACTACAGCCGGAGTTGCGCAATGCGGTAGTAGCAGGCCATCCGGATATGACAATCATAGTGGCTGATAGCAATGGAACTGTGCTGTTTTCAGTTGGACAAGCGAAGATGGTGAAGCTTTTGCTCGAAGGCTCCGGAATAGCCAAGACACAGCCGGTGACATGGTCACTCGACAAACGTACCTTCCGAATCGCTTCTAAGAGCATTGCGCTTGGCATACCGGCCAGTCAGCCTGCCAATGTGGCGATCTCCCTTGACATAACCAGCGACCAGGAATTTATTGAGAGGTTCAGGATGTTCCTGTGGATCGGCATTTGCTGGTGCACGTTAATTATGGGGTTGCTGGGTTGGATCGCTGTGAGGAGGGGGCTTTTGCCATTGCGTGATTTGTCGGCGATGCTGGCTAACGTTTCGACCCAGCAACTGGACAAGCCAATACCGATGGCGGGCGTGCCACCAGAACTCCAAGAACTCATATCCGCCTACAACAGGATGCTGGGGCGGCTCGAAGAAGCGTTTCGGGGTCTTTCGGAGTTTTCCTCGGATATTGCCCACGAACTGCGCACGCCGATTAACAACATGATGATACAAACGCAGGTTACCTTGAGTTGTGAACGCGATACTGGAGTATACCTCGCCAATTTACAGTCCAATTTGGAGGAGCTAGAACGACTGTCGCGAATGGTATCGGACATGCTTTTTCTCGCCAAGGCAGATGATGGCCTGATCGTCCCGAAGCGAGACGAGATCAATCTGTACACGGAAATAGCAAAGTTGTTTGATTTCTACGAAGCTCTAGCCGGCGAGCGCCGTGTTCAGCTGGTTCAGAGCGGAACTGCAACAGTTTTTGCCAACCGATTGATGATCCAGCGCGCTCTGTCTAATTTGCTGTCGAATGCTATCCGCTTCACGCCAGAAGGAATGGCCGTCGGGGTGACCATTGGAGTGAAAGCGGACTTGGCTATTATCGCCATTGCGAATCCGGGACCGGAAATTCCTGCCGAACATCTGACCAAGATTTTTGAACGCCTCTACCGCGCCGACCCGTCGCGTCGGGAGGGAGACACTGAAAACGTAGGGCTGGGGCTGGCGATCTCCAAGTCTATCGTCGAGATACACGGGGGCACGATCAGTGCCGACTCTGCGAAAGGGCGAACGTGTTTCACGATTACACTTCCGCGGGGCGGCAGCGACTATAACGATCTCTAAGAAACTTGGTTGACTCGTGAGTGAATTTCAACAGCCTGCTAAAAAATACACACCCCCTTCGGCAATCTTCCTGATCTTTCTCCGGCTGGGACTAACCTCATTCGGCGGGCCAATCGCACATCTCGGGTATTTTCGTCGAGAGTTCGTGGAGCGACGAAAATGGCTTGACGAACATGCTTACGCTGATCTGGTTTCGCTCTGTCAATTCTTGCCTGGACCAGCCAGTAGCCAAGTCGGTATTGGCTTGGGATTGTCGCGGGGCGGAATTCCTGGCGCGATTGTGTCATGGCTCGGTTTTACTCTGCCGTCGGCTATTCTGCTCGTACTCTTCGGTCTGAGGCTCTCTTTTGTGGGAGACAAGCTCGGAAGCGGCTGGCTGCATGGGCTCAAGATTGTCGCCGTGGCGGTGGTGGCGCAGGCGCTTTGGGGCATGGGGAAAAGCCTCAGTCCAGATAAGATTCGCGCAAGCATCGCCATATGTGCTGCCGTCATAGCAACGCTAATCCCTTCTTCCATTGGACAGGTTGGGGCAATTGTCGCCAGCGGTCTTTTCGGCTGGGCATTTCTCAAGATTTCAATCACGCTACCACATAGTTTTATCCAAACCACGACCAGCAGAATCACCGGTATGGCGCTGCTGGTGGTCTTTGCGTTACTTCTGCTTTTAGTTCCTGTCGCGGCGGTGGGTTCAGGCAGCCACATTGTTAAGCTGTTCGATAGCTTTTACCGTGCAGGCTCGCTGGTCTTTGGTGGCGGTCATGTCGTGCTACCACTTCTTCAGTCCCAGGTCGTGCCTTCTGGGTGGGTCTCCAATGACGTTTTTCTTGCCGGCTATGGCGCAGCCCAAGCCGTTCCGGGGCCGTTGTTCACCTTTGCCGCATATCTTGGCGCTGTCTCCACACAGGCGCCTTCCGGCTGGATAGGGGCGGGAATCGCTCTTGTTGCGATATTCCTGCCGTCTTTCTTGCTAGTCATTGGGATTCTGCCGTTTTGGGAACAGCTGCGCCGTTATGAGGGGATGCAACGGGCAATGCTCGGGATTAACGCGGCAGTAGTGGGACTTCTGCTCGCTGCGTTCTACAACCCAGTATGGACAAGCGCAATTCGGAGCACGACTGACTTTTGCCTTGCCGCTATCGCTTTTCTTTTGCTCGTGTTCTGGAAATCTCCGCCATGGCTCGTCGTATTGATTGCAGCAGTAATTACAGGATTGGAGACATAATGAGCAAAAAGGAAAATCCCTTTACGTACGCTCACCAGCCACCCATCCCATATAAGAATGAAGCCATGCAATGTAAAATATGCCGTTCGTACTCTGTTAGCATACATGATGTTGGCGGCCTCGCGTTTGGCACTCGCTGGCCCACCGTTTTTGACGGACGATCCCGAGCCAGTCGAATATCAGCACCACGAGCTCTATATCAGTTCACAGCAGGTGGAAATGCAGGATGGCAAAAGCGGAACGCTTCCCCATCTCGAATACAACTATGGTGCGGCGCCTGATCTGCAACTCCACGTCATTGTGCCCTACGCCTTCAATAGCCCGATGGACGGACCTCGCCAACGGGGGTTGGGTGACATTGAATTGGGTGCCAAATACCGCTTTATGCAGGACGCTGACAGCCGTCCAATGGTAGGCATCTTCCCCCTTATAGAAATCCCAGCCGGCAATGTAAACAAGGGACTCGGAAACGGTGCCACCCAAGTATTCCTGCCCGTCTGGGTGCAGAAAAGATGGGGGGATTGGCAAAGTTATGGTGGCGGTGGCTACTGGATCAACAAGGCTGCGAACGCCAAGAACCACTGGTTCTCCGGCTGGCAGCTTCAGAAGGATATCTCTGAATACCTGACGCTTGGCGGAGAGGTGTACCACAGCACTGAACAGATACCCGGCGTAGGATCGAGTTCCGGTTTCAATCTTGGCGGATACTACAATTTCGATGAGCACAACCACCTGCTCTTTTCGGCTGGCCGTGGCCTAATGAATGTGGCTATGACAAACCAGTTTTCGTCTTATATTGGCTATCAATTGACTTGGTAGTTCACCTTCTTGTAACTTTTAACATGATGATACCCAATTGGGGCATTCAGAAGGCTGTGACGAGTATCTCTTTTTGGCACATTCCGGACTGTCGAACTTCTCTGAAGCGGAACTTCAACGTTGCACATGAGCCGTCGGACTCGATGTGGGTGTTAGGCAACCCGCTGGTGCCGCGGCGCATAACTTACGGGTTCTTTAGGAATCTCAAATAGAAGGCTGCAAACACCAAGACAATGCCGATGTTCACTATCAGCCGTTCCCAGAATCGATTCTTAAAGAAAAGTAAATCTACACTAACGACAACGGCAATCAACACCACAATGTAAAGCACGATAGACATGTTCCTTGTCATTTCGATCACCCGTTCAAATATATCAACTGCAGCAAATTGTTATACCGCCCACGGATAGAAAACCATCAAATGTCCAGCTTCCGTTCACTCATCCACTTGACAATGGCAGGGTCGCGGTGGGAAAAGAAGCTGCTGGTGCCGGTGTCTAGTTTAGATATCATCTCAGTGTCGTTCGCGTCCAGCTCGAAATCGAAGATCGCAAGATTCTCAGCCATGCGTTCCTTTCGCACCGACTTGGCCAGCGCAACGATGCCACGTTGTATCACCCAACGCAGTACGACTTGGCCGACGGTCTTCCCGTGCTTGGCGGCGATGGTCTGCAGCACCTCATTCTGAAACAGATTATTACGTCCTTCGGCGAACGGCGCCCATGCTTCTGCCTGCACTCCAAGATCGCGCATGAATTTCACGCTGTCCTCTTGTTGCTGGAAAGGATTTATTTCTACCTGATTAACAGCGGGCTTGATGTCATTAAACGCGGTGATGTCCATCAATCTGTCTGGCTGGAAATTGCTGACGCCGATTGCGCGCAATTTGCTGGCACGATAGGCTTCCTGCATGGCGCGCCATGACCCGTGTACGTCGCCATATGGCTGGTGAATGAGGTACAGATCAAGATAGTCGAGCCCCAGACGACGCAATGAATCGTCTATGGCCTTCGTTGTTCGCTCGTAACCGGTGTGCTGCACCCACAGCTTGGAGGTCACGAACAACTGTTCACGCGGGATACCAACCTGTTTTATCCCTTCACCAACGGCCGCTTCGTTCATGTACGAGGCAGCCGTATCAATCAGACGATACCCAACATGTATAGCATCGATGACGCAACGCCTGCACTCTTGCCCATCTTGAATTTGGAAAACGCCGAAGCCAACGATTGGCATGGTGATACCGTTATTCAAAGTAACAGTTTGCATGGTTTGCTCCTCAGAGTGATGCGGCAAGATGTAAGAATTTATGCAATCTAACACTTGTTAGACAAATGCACCCGCGATGTCTCTTATTGGCACTGTCCTGCCAGTCAAATCGCAATTTAATCATACCGCGAATGTCCTATTCAGAGCTGATACCGGAAGTTCAGCAGCTAAACAACTCTACCCTGATAGCAATTTTAGAATTAAAAATTGGGCTGGTACTAAAGCCAGGCGAGTTGATCGACATAGATATGCAAGGGCTCGGCCATACAGGTGGCGGATTTGCAAATAGAAGCGGTGGCAGGGTTTGGATTGGAATCCATGGCCGGTTTCTTACGGAATGTCCAGCGGGCACGCGCAGTGCCTGCGCCAGCGCATTGACGCTCATGCCCATAGGCACGAGATATTCCTCACGCAATATTTCTCCCGGATGTACCGGGCGCATTCCATTCTTCACCATGTTGAATCAACCAAGGGTACCGGAGTCAAATTATTTTGTTATTCGACGAAGGCTATGCGGAGACGTGCTGCTCAGGTTCCACGGAAAGCTTCATTCCCACCGTCTTCAGCACGGCCAAGAGTGTCTTCAATGTCGGATTGCCTTTGGGCGACAGCGTGCGATAGAGTGACTCCCTGCTGATACCCGCTTCGGCGGCAACAGCACCGAGCCCGCCGTAGGCTTCAGCAACGGTGCGCAGCGCAAGCAGACCGGCGGCCCGGTCATCCGGATTGTCCAGTGACTCCATCGCTTCTTTCAGATAGGCCACCGCAAGCTCGTGGTCTGCACGCAGTTCAGCAACTTCCCGCTCATGATGAGATACCGCGCCTATCAACTTTTTGCTCATGCTTGTCTCCGTTTCCAATCTGTCCAATATTTCTTGGCGGTCTTGATGTCTACGGCTTGTGATTTTTTCGTGCCGCCGCACAACAGAATCACGATTGTTTCACCATGCCTGCCGAAGTACACACGATAGCCAGCTCCAAGGTGTTCGCGTAACTCAAGCACCCCATCCCCGACCGGTTCGCAATCCCCGAATATTCCCGCTTCCAACCTCTTGAACCGGATGCGAACCTTGGCCTGAGCCTGCTTGTCGCGTAGTGACTGGAGCCATTCTGTCAAAGGCTCCTTGCCATCGGCTGTTTGGTATCGGAATACTTCGACCATGAAAATGAATGTAGCTTAAAAGCTACTAATTGGCAAGTTGATTTTGATTATTCCCTGCTACAAGGATCGCATCATCATTCTGGGGACAGAGTCACAAGTTATTTTGACTGGCCGTCCTGTTTCAGCCGGTGCATGCAATCCAGCGCGGCGATCTTGTAGCACTCGGCGAGTGTCGGATAGTTGAAGACATTGGCAACCAGGTCGTGCACGCTGCCATGAAAGTTCATCACCAGTTGCCCGATGTGGATCAGTTCGCTGGCCTGCTCGCCGACGATGTGCACGCCCAGCAATTTTTCGTTGCGCGCATCCACGACCAGCTTGAGCAGCCCCTGCGCGTCGCCGATGATCTGTCCGCGCGCGCTGTCCTTGAAGAAGGCGCGCCCGACCAGATACGGAATGTTTTCCTGCTGCACTTCCTTTTCGGTTTTGCCGACGTAGGAGATTTCCGGGATGGTGTAGACCGCCATCGGCAGATTTTCTGCCGTGACATGCTGTTCGCCGCCGAAGGCATGCAGCACCGCGGCGCGGCCCTGCTCCATGCCGGTCGAGGCGAGCGCAGGACGGCCGATCAGATCGCCGACCGCGAAGATGTGCGGCACGCTGGTCTGATAATGCTGATTGACTTCGATCCAGCCGTCTTCAGCCACGATGCCGGCGTGCTCGACCTGCAGCTTTTCGCTGTTGGGTTGTCTGCCCTGCGCGTAGAGCACCGCATCGCTGCGTATTTGTTTGCCGCTTTCGAGCACGGTGAGCGTGCCGTTTCCCTCGCGGCGGAAGCTTTCTTCGATGCGTATCTGGGCGACGCGTTCCTGCATGTGGAAGGTGACACCCATGCCGAGAAAACTGTCGGCCAGCACGCCCACCACATCTTCGCTTAAATAGTCCAGCAATTGCGCGTGGCTGTCCACCACGCAGACCTTGACGCCGAGTGCGGCGAAGATCGAGACGAATTCGCAGGCGATCACGCCGCCGCCGACGACCGTCAGGCTGTCCGGCAGGTGGCGCAGATTCAGGATCGAGGTCGAATCCAGCACAATTTTTTTATCGAACGGGACGTCGGCCGGACGGCGCGGCCGGGAGCCGGTGGCCAGCACGATGGCTGCGGCGGAGATGCGGCGTGTGTTGCCGGCCGCGTCGGTGACCTGCATGGTATGCGCATCGGCGAACATTGCCTCGCCCGGAATCAACGCCACGCCGGAACGCAGCAGGCGCTCCAGGATCACCGACTCCTGCTGCGCGATCACCACTTCCTTGCGCCGCACCGCATCGGCCAACAAACCATGGCGATTCACGCCGTCGGGGGCGAGCGCCTGGCGCATGCCGCCGTAGCCGGAGCGCGACAGCAGATAAGCGACTTCGCGCATTGCCTTGCTGGGTATGGTGCCGGTCTGCAGTCCGGCGCCGCCGATCTTCGGCTTGCGCTCGATGATTGCGGCGCGCTTGCCCATGCGCGCAGCCTGCCACGCCGCATGCTGGCCGGCCGGGCCGGAGCCGATGATCAGTACGTCGTAGTCCATGCGCGATATTATGGGCTATTTGGCTTTGCGGCCGGATGGAACTTCGGGCATGCGGCGCAAGTCCAGCGTGAACGGGAAATCGCGGTTCAGGCTTTCCGGCTGCACCTTCATCGGGCCGGGCGTGTGGCCATGATTCCAGAAACGCGCGACGCGGCGCGCTTCCGCCTCGTTGGCATTGACCGGAAACGTTTCATAGCTGCGTCCGCCGGGATGCACCACATGGTAAGTGCAACCGCCGATCGAACGGCCCGACCAGGTGTCGACGATGTCGAACACCAGCGGCGAATGCACCGCGATGGTGGGGTGCAGCGCCGAGGGCGGCGCCCAGGCGCGATAGCGCACGCCGGCGACGAATTCGCCTTTCACGCCGGTCGGGTGCAGCGGCACCGGCCTGCCATTGCAGGTGACGGCATGGCGCGTGTCGATCATGTTGTTCACCTTGACCTGCAGCCGCTCCAGCGACGAGTCGACGTAACGCGCGGTCGCGCCCGCCTTGACTTCTTCGCCCAGCACGTTCCACGGCTCGATTGCCGGGCGCAATTCGAGCTCGATGCCTGCGTAGACCACGGTGCCATGGCGCGGGAAGCGGAATTCCAGGAACGGCGCCAGCCATTCGAATTCAAATTTATAACCAGCCATCTGCAGATCGCGCACGACATCCTGGATATCCTGGGCGACGAAATGGGGCAGCAGGAAGCGGTCGTGCAATTCCGTGTCCCAGCGCACCAGCCTGCCCGCAAAAGGTTTCTTCCAGAAACGCGCGACCAGCGTGCGCAGCAACAGCATCTGCACCAGGCTCATGCGCGCATGCGGCGGCATTTCAAAGGCGCGGAATTCCACCAGCCCGAGGCGTCCGGTCGGACTGTCGGGCGAATACAGTTTGTCGATGGAAAATTCGGCGCGGTGGGTATTGCCGGTGAGATCGACCAGCAGATTGCGCAGCAGGCGATCAACCAGCCAGGGTGTCAATGACTCATCGCCGGCCTGCAGCTTTTCGTCCATCTGCTCGAACGCGATCTCGAGTTCGTACAGGCTGTCATTGCGCGCCTCGTCCACGCGCGGCGACTGGCTGGTCGGCCCGACGAACAATCCGGAGAACAGATAGGACAGCGCGGGATGATTTTGCCAATAGCCGATCAGGCTCTTGAGCAGATCGGGACGCCGCAGCATGGGACTATCGGCTGGAGTAGGGCCGCCGAGGGTGACGTGATTGCCACCGCCGGTGCCGGTGTGGCGCCCGTCGAGCATGAATTTTTCGGTACCCAGCCGCGTCAGGCGCGCTTCTTCATAGAGGATGGTGGTGTTTGCCACCAGTTCCTCCCAGGTTTTCGCGGGATGGATGTTCACCTCGATCACGCCGGGGTCGGGCGTGACCTGAAAACTCTGCACGCGCGGATCGCGCGGCGGCGGATACCCTTCCAGCCAGATCGGCATGGCCAGCGTTTTGGCGGTATGCTCGACCTCCTTCACCAGCGCCAGATAATCTTCGATAAAAGGCAGCGGCGGCATGAACACATGCAGCCGTCCGCCCCGCGTCTCGATGCAAAGCGCGGTATGAATGATCTCCTCGGGCGCTTCGCCCTTGCGCAGTTTCTTCTTCTGCGTCACTTCCTTTTCATTTTTATCCAGTGGCGTCGCATCGGCATCCAGCGGCGGATGTTCGTCGAACGGATCGCGCGGATGCGTCACTTCCCGCTCATCCGGCGCGACCCAGGGCAATTCGTCGAGCGGCAGGCGATAGCCCATTGGCGAGTCGCCCGGCAACAGAAATAGCTGCTCGCGTTTGAGCGGCCATGAACTGCTGAGCCATCTGTCCTTGCGCTGCGCAGCCGCCTTCAGCGGCAATACGAAGCCGACTTCCTTGCCCAATCCCTGCACCAGCAGTGCGGCCAGGCGCGCGCGCGCTTCCGGGCTGTCGAGATCGTGATGCAGCGGCTGGATGTTCAGCGGCAGGCGTTGCTCCGCCATCAGGTAATGCCAGGCATCCTCGTAGGCGGGCAGCACGAATGACTGGTCGAACCCGAGCCGGCTCACCAGATCTTCCATGAAGCGTTTGGCATCCGCTGCCGTGTATTCGTAATCCCTTTCCTCGTCGGCGATCAGCTCCGCGTTGTGCCACATCGGTTTTCCGTCGATGCGCCAGTAGCAGCCGAGCGCCCAGCGCGGCAGCGGCTCGCCGGGATACCATTTGCCCTGGCCGAAATGCAGCAGGCCGTTCGGGGCGAAATGCTGCTTGAGTTTTTGCAGCAGCATGCCCGCAAGTTTGCGCTTGTCCTTGCCCAGCGCGGTAAGGTTCCATTCCGCGCCTTCCATGTCGTCGATCGACACGAAGGTCGGCTCCCCGCCCATGGTCAGGCGCACGTCGGCTGCGACCAGTTGCGCATCGACCTTTTTGCCCAGCGCATCGATGGCCTGCCACGCTTCCTCGGAGTAGGGCCTGGTGACGCGCGGGTCTTCATGGATGCGCGTCACGCTCATGGAAAAATCCAGCGTCGCCTGGCACACATCCACCAGCCCGGTGATCGGCGCCGCGCTGATCGGCGCCGCCGTGCAGGCGAGCGGGATATGACCTTCGCCGGCCAGCAGTCCCGAAGTCGGATCGAGTCCGATCCAGCCCGCCCCCGGCACATACGCTTCGGCCCAGGCATGCAGGTCGGTGAAATCGTGTTCCGGCCCGGATGGCCCGTCGAGCGATTTCATGTCCGCGACCAGCTGGATCAGATAGCCCGAAGCGAAACGCGCCGCGATGCCGAAGTGGCGCAGGATGTGCACCAGCAGCCAGGCCGAATCGCGGCAGGAACCGCTCCTGAGGGTCAGCGTCTGTTCGCAACTCTGCACGCCCGGATCGAGGCGCACCGTGTAGGCGACCTTCTCGTGCAGACGCCGGTTCACTTCAACCAGGAAATCCGTCGTGGTCAGTTTCTCCGGCAATGCACTTTTGATTTCTTCGAACAGCCCAAGGAATTGCGCACCCGCTTCTTCCGTTTCAAGAAAGGGCACGAGCTCCTTGCGCAACTGCTCTGAATAGGCAAACGGAAAATGCTCGGCATATTTTTCGACGAAAAAATCGAAGGGGTTGATCACCGTCATGTCCGCCACCAGGTCCACCACTACCTCCAGTTCATTGGAGGGCTCGGGGAATACCAGCCGCGCGACGTAATTGCCGTAGGGGTCCTGCTGCCAGTTGATGAAATGCCCGGCAGGCAGGACTTTCAATGAATAGCTCAGGATCGGCGTGCGGCAGTGGGCTGCGGGGCGCAGCCGCACTTCATGCGGGGACACCCCGACCGGGCGGTCAAATTGATAACGGGTTTTGTGATTGAGCGCAACACGTATGGTCATGGGATGTTGATCGGTTATTTTCGTAAAAGAGATTCTTCAACACCGGCTGCGGCAGTGAGGCGGGCCACATTGTCCCGCGTGAAGAAGCCCTGAAAATCTCCAAATCTCTGCACATATTCGATGATCAATGCCGAAATCGGGGAAGCGGTGGAAAAAATCTGTTTCAATCCGGCATCCCGCGAGCCGACCACTTCCAGCAGGAAACTCTTGCCCTGGCTGGCGATGGCGTCAACCACAAAGTCGATGTTCTCCTTGCCGCCGCGCTCGCCGTCTTTGACCGATAGCGCAATGTGATGCAGGCGCGCGCCATAATTGCGCACGAAGGTTTCGGTGGGCGAGGGCAAATTGTCGAGGTGGTTCACGCAGTAGGGCAGATTGTTCGCGGTGAAGACCTTGGCCGGACTGGCGGATTCCGGCACCGGTCTCACGCTCTTGCACACGTTGGTCGAAGAATTCTGATCGGTGATGTCGTAGCTGCCCCAGTAGTAATAGCTGGACAAGGCCAGATATTCGAGCAGGGCCGCTTCGCGATTCTGGCTGTAGACGCGGGTCGCCAGATGGTCGATCGGCAGGATCAGATCGCCGATATCCAGTTTCTTCTGACGCTCCTTGGCTTTCTCATAGGTATCCTGCGCATGCGGCAGGATGCTGCAATTTCCCAGCGGATGATAGACGCGCACGGCAGCGGGATCGCGCTCCATGTAACCGACCACGTTTTGCGTATAGGGCGAGGGTTTGCTGATGCTCACATTGCTGGGCAGGTCGAGTTCCGCCAGCGCGTCGGGCGCGAAGAAGCGGAATTCGCGCGCCTGTTGCAGCTCCAGCACCTGTTCCCGGTCGCTGACCCAGAGTATCTCCCCGAGGTAGCGGCTGTGCGGGCGCTGCGAGCCGGCCGGATGCAGATCGTTGAGGCTGCGGAAAATATCGTAATAACCGGGATCCTTCACTTCGCGCAGCAGGATGTCCGGGGAATTCATGTCGATGCGCAGGATATGGGTCAGATGCCGGGGGCTGTCGAGCGTCACCAGATAGTGGTAAGGGGTCATCAGCGCGAGTTCAGCGATGTACTCGATCGAGTTGCCCGGCTCGACCGTGATCATCAGCGCTTCGATTCCGCCGATCATCCCGGTGAGGCCGCAACGGTCCCGCTCCACCAGCAGCCTCTGCAGGTAGGTTTCGAAGAAGACCGAGTTCAGTTTGTCGCCGTTTCGCGCCAGGCCGGTGGATGGCAGCTTTGCAGCGGATGGATTGCTCATGTCAGATTTCCCAGGGATTCGAAGTCGGGCGGATTTGGCAGTCCGCTGAATACTTGCCGCACGCCATCCCCCCACTGGCGGCGAATCATATTGAAATAGGGGTCGTCTTCCTTGATATGGCTCTGCAGCAGCACCTTGTAACTGTCGCATTTATAGCACAACAGATCGATGGGAGGTCCGACCGAGATGTTGCTGCGCATGGTCGAGTCGAAGGACACCAGCACGCACTTGACCGCATCCATCAGCGCCGTCGCGGGAGTGATCACCCGGTCGAGTATCGGTTTGCCGTATTTGGTTTCGCCGATCTGGAAAAATGAGGTCTCCTGCGTGGCCTCGATGAAATTTCCCTGGGCGTAGATGTGGAACAGACGCTGGGCTTCTCCCCTGATTTGCCCGCCCAGCAGAAACGAGGCGCTGTAATTGATATTGCTTTGTTCGAGGTAAGTCCCTTCGTGCTGATGGGTTTGGCGCAGCGCTTCGCCGACCAGATTTGCCACGTCGAACAGCGTAGGGGCGGTCCATATGGTTTCCCGGCCATCGCTGGCATGGGCGTTTTTTTCCAGGAGATTGAGGGTTGCCTGGGTGATCGACAGGTTGCCGGCACTCAGCAATACCAACACGCGCTCGCCGACGCGTTCGTAAACCGTCATTTTGCGGAATGAGGCGACATTATCCACTCCCGCATTGGTGCGGGAATCCGATGCGAAAACCATTCCGGCGTCGAGAACTATTCCAACACAGTAAGTCATGACGGAATTTTGGCAAAACAGCGCAAAGGGCAAGGATCAAGCGGCATGGGGCATCTCCAGATCGGCGTTCGGCGCGACATCTTCGATTCCACGGTAAGCCCAGAATCCCCGGCCGATTTCGTCGGCCAGCTCATTGATGCGCAGCAGGAAATCGGTCAAGTACTCATGCAACCCGAACTGGAAAATATCCGCAATGCGGGTGTAATGCAAGCGTGCATGCAGTTCCCCGGCGCGCCGCCGCGCTTCGGCACCGGAGAGGCCATCGATCTTGGACAGAATTCCGGATATTTCGTTAAGACAACCATGTAACGAGCGTGGCATGTCCTCGCGCAGGATCAGCAGTTCCGCCACCCTGAGCGGCGTAATGACGTCGCGATAGACCTTGCGGTAGGATTCGAAGGCGCTTACCGAGCGCAACAACGCGCTCCATTGATAGTAATCCACTGCGCCGCCCACATCTTTGAGGCTGGGCAGCAGGATATGATACTTCACGTCAAGAATTCGGGCGGTGCTGTCCCCCCGCTCCAGAAAAGTGCCCAGGCGGATAAAATGGAAGCCGTCATCACGCAACATCGTGCCGTGGGTCACGCCGCGGAACAGGTGGGAGCGCTCCTTGACCCATTCGAGCAAGCGGCTGACCCCCATTGATTGGAGCTGGTCTGCTTGCATACCGTGCAATTCCAGCCAGGTGGAATTGAGGCTTTCCCACATTTCCGAAGTGATGGTGCCCCGCGTCGCCCGGGCATTTTCGCGGGCAGCAAATATGCTGGAATAGATGCTGGAAGGGTTGGCCGGGTCAAGCGCTATATGCTGCAGCACGTTGGCTGCATTCACCGTATCGTAGCGTTCCATGAACGCATCCAGTGTGCCGGTTATATTGAGCGGCGCGTACCAATCCTGCTGGGTTTCCTCATTGTCCTGGGGGAGCAGCGACATATGGTGGGTGATATCGAGAATGCGTGCGCTGTTTTCGGCGCGCTCCATATAGCACGCCATCCAGTAAACATGGGAAGCTGTGCGACTTAACATGACGTTATTCCTCCAATATCCAGGTATCCTTGGTTCCTCCTCCCTGGGAGGAATTGACGACCAGAGATCCTTCTCTCATGGCCACTCGCGTGAGGCCTCCGGGCACCAGCGAGACCGTCTTGCCGCTCAGTACATACGGTCGCAAATCGACGTGGCGCGGGGCGATGCCTTTTTCCACGAAGGTCGGGCAGGTGGACAGCGCCAAAGTCGGCTGGGCGATGAAATCGTCCGGATTGTCGAGAATTCGTGCACGGTAGTCGGCAATCTGCTGTTTCGTGCTCGCGGGGCCAACCAGCATGCCGTAACCGCCTGAACCCTGCACTTCTTTGACCACGAGTTCATCGAGATGCTCGAGAACGTAATTCAGGTCATCCTTTTTGCTCAGCTGGTAAGTGAGCACATTGGAAAGAATCGGTTCCTCGCCCAGGTAAAAACGGATCATCTCGGGCACATAGACATAAGTCGACTTGTCATCCGCAACTCCGGTTCCGATCGCGTTTGCCAGTGTAACATTGCCTGCATGGTAGGCCGCAAACAGCCCGCTCACACCGATGACCGAATCGGGGTGGAATGTCTGGGGATCGAGGTATTCGTCGTCGATGCGACGGTAGATAACATCGACCCGCTTCGGACCCTGCGTGGTGCGCATGTACACCGTATCGTTCTCGACGAACAGGTCCTGGCCTTCGACCAGTTCGACGCCCATCTGCTGCGCAAGGAAGGCGTGCTCAAAGTAAGCGCTGTTGTAGGCGCCCGGAGAGAGCAGAACCACCACGGGATCGTGCATGCCGCGAGGTGCCACGGCGCGCAAATTGTCCAGCAGGACCTGGGGATAATGGTCGACCGGCGCAATCGACTGGGAGGCGAACAGTTCGGGAAACAGGCGCATCATCATGCGCCTGTTTTCCAGCATGTAGGACACGCCCGAAGGGGTGCGCAGATTGTCCTCCAGTACGTAAAACTGGTTTTCCGCCACGCGCACAATATCGATCCCGGCGATATGCGCGTAAATTTCACCCATCACGTCCAGCCCCTGCATTTCAGCACGATAAAGTCGATTGCCCAGCACCTGTTGAGCGGGAATGCGGCCGGCGCGGATGATTTCCTGGTCGTGATAAATGTCATGCAGAAACGCATTGAGCGCCCGAATGCGTTGGCAGGACCCGGAGGAAATAAGGCACCATTCCGGTGCGCTGATGATCCGCGGAATGATGTCGAACGGAATCACCCGCTCGCTTCCCGCATCTTCCCCGTAAACGGCAAAGGTGATCCCCAGACGCCTGAACAACGCCCCGGCCTCATTGCGCTTCTGCTCGAGCTGTTCCGGCGGAATGCGTTCCAGCCAGTCGTGATAACCCTGATAGGCTGTGCTGATTTCCCCATCACCACGGTACATCTCGTCAAAAACATTTTGCGCAGCCATTCGCACGGATCCGGTGATTTCCAAAAAACATTACTTAAACCATGAGCAAATATTGAGCCAATCGCCAGCAATGTGGGAGGGTGAAGGAAATTATAGTTATTTCAATTGCTTGGATATTTATTGGTTAAGGAATAAGGAAGGTGCATGGCGCACCAAAATAAGGCGGCGAGCATCGAGCAATTCTTCAATACGGCATTCTCTTGCCCGTGGGTCTGCTATTGCTTCGACTCGTTCTTGCGTGGTGACTATTTAATGCCCTGTGTCGCCTTTTCCACTGTAACAGCGTAGTCGCGGCCCAACCACTCGCCTGTGTTCATACGCTGGTACGTGAAATCGATACGCTGTCCTGAACGTAGTGTCTTTGTTCCAATCTCGGCGACATGCAACCCGAGACCCATGTCCTGCGTTGAGGTATCCTGGATCGATTGCCATTCGTCGATGCCCCAATGTATGGTGCCCGGTTCGAACAGGACAATGAGCAGGGTTTGCCCGACCATGATTTCCTGAACCGGAGCCTGCGGCAACCAGATGTCATGCAGTATCGCGGGGCGCTTCCCCTGATAGCGTTGCCAGGTTGCATGCGGACGGTCGTAGGGCCGACCCAGTTGCCGGGAGATCAATAACTTGATGTATTCAGCGTGCGCCCAGACGAGGGGCATGGCCGACCCGCTCGGTTGGCCAGGATAGAGTCCCCGCTCCGGAATGGGGTCGCTGTCCCACACTTGCTCCGGGATCATGCCACCCGTTCCGCTCATGGCCGCCATTGCCACCAGATAGGGCAGCGGGTCTCTTCCGGCAGCGAGTTCGTAGTGGCCGCGTTCGCCAGTCAGCAGGGGCCAAGCCCGACCGCGACCAACCCCGTCGAACGGTGTCCCGTCTTCATGTTCGCCATAGCCATCGCCGTTATAGCGATGCCAGGAAGGCCCGCTCGGCGTGTCCACTTTCAGTAATGCGTCGATGACATGGAGACTATCGAGAATCAAAGGATCATCGGCCCGGCGCAGGCCGAATCGCACCAGTTGCAGGCAGTCGACGCCGACCTGTTCTTCCGCAGTCATTGATGGATCTTGGGTCCGATTCTTGATCGGCAGCACATCGAGCAGCGCGCGCGGATTGATCTCACGCGCTGACGGTGCATTACGGGCATAGAAACCCTGCACGCCAAGCTTGTGCGCGAGCGCAGTATCGTAGACCACGGTCCAGTCCTCGATACGTGCATTCCAGTAATCCGCAAGCGCCAGTGCAAACTTGCCTGCCTTCGGCTCCAGCCACTCGGCTCCTTCCACCAGTGCGGCGATACATACGGTTAAAGTAAAAGTATTGATCCCCGCGTTTTCTTCCCATCGGTCCTGCTGACTGACCGGTCCGGTGCGAGCAATAAAACCAAGAGCGCGTGAGATCATGTCGGGAATCGCAATGCCTTGAAGTGCATCGCGCTTTGCAAGGCGTGCGGCGAGCAGGACGGGGAATGCAACTTCATCGAGTTGTACGCCTTGCCAGTAAGGTTTGCCACCCAGCCATTGATTCTGATACCAATGCCCGTCGGCATGCTGGGTGGCGATGAGATAGCGCAGAATGTCACGTGCTTCGTCTTCGGCGCCGAGGGCCAGCAAAGCGCCTGCACTTTCCACCAGGTCGCGCGGCCACACCAGGTGGTAGCCGCCGCGTTCGTCGCGGGTATTGCCCCAGGGCACGCTGAGGCTGGCCACCATCGCTCCCGGATAGGTTTTGTCCTGATGGGCGCGCATCACCATGGCGGACGTGAAGAACTGGTCGCGCAACGAGTCGGGAATATCATGTTGCAGCTCACGCTGTTTGTCACAGCGGCGATGCCATGCCGACCAGTCGTCGATATGTTGCTGCCAGGTTTCATCAAACGGGCGCAGCAGGGCGGAGATGGCCAGAGTGGCTGCGGATTCCTTGCTGCTGCCAAAACCAAGCGCCAGCGTTGCCTGCCGGCCAAGTTCTCCCATCATGGCAACGTTGCCTGGTCCGGCGCGCGAATATTGCCATTGCATGTTGCCATGACGAGAGAAATCCTGCCAGCCATCGCTGATGCCGACATACCCTGAACTGGTGCGGTTCCATGCATCGCACTGGCGTTTGTCCACGGCTGCAAGGGCGAGGCCAAACGGGCCCTGTTCGGCCCAAAGCATTCGACGGCCGCGATAAGTGTCCACCTCGGCCCGGTTATTGTATCCGCTACCACCCAGATGAGGCGCGAGCAGGGCATAAGGCCGCAGGCCCGCATCACCCTCAAGCTGGATGTCGACCAGCAACACGTCGCGCAATCGATCGGGCGCGATCCGCAATCTGAGCATGAAACGATCATGCTGATGCTGGATCTCCACTGCCGGAATACCAGAAGAAATCCAGACCAGCTTATGGCTGTGCATGCGCTTCACCTCCACCCAGAAGCCCTGGTCGTCGGCAACGATGAAACCGAGGTCGCGTATCTGCGGGATGTCGACACGCGGATAGAACACCTCATTCACGATGCCGCCGCCGATCGTGAACCACACGCGCGAAGGCCCCAAAGCACAGCCTATGGTTTCCTTGGCGCTGCTGCACCAGGCAGGCGGGTTGCCCGGACTGCCGGGCGCGTCTGCGTTGATGCTTGAGTCAGTTGAATTGCTCATCGTAGCCGTCGCTTTCATTTGCCTTGTTCTCGTTGACGTGCTGGGCATTCGACCGGGCTCGGCCGTATACGTTCCATAATTCATATAAAGCCTCAAAGGCTCTCCCGACAGGTATTCCCGACTCCGCATGGCTGGATCATGCGGGCCATCAGCGTTCAATAATCCCGCGGTGCAACGCAGGGGATCCGGTACTGCCTGAATCTACCACACGCCTTGCGCCACAAGGTGTCCTAAATAGCAATCTGGGTTTAAAATACGCCCCTCATGCAGAGAGGAATCCAATCATGACCTATGTTGTTACCGAATCCTGTATCAAATGCAAATACACCGATTGCGTGGACGTCTGTCCGGTGGACTGCTTTCGCGAAGGACCGAATTTTCTGGTGATCGATCCGGACGAATGCATCGATTGCACGCTATGCGTGGCGGAATGTCCGGTCGAGGCGATCTATGCTGAGGACGACCTGCCCAAGGAACAGTTGCATTTTACCGAGCTCAACGCCGAACTGGCGAAGCTGTGGCGTCCGATCGTCGAGAAGAAGGATGCGCCCGCTGACGCCGATCAATGGAAGGACGTGAAGGACAAATTGCATCTGCTGGAACGCTAGGCGGATTGAGGTGGAACAACCGGAGAACAGCGGCGCGCCGACAGCAGCCGCTGTTTTTTTTGATGAGGTCGCGCACCGCATCCTGGGGCAGCATGCGCCACCGGACCTGCGCGGCGTCATTGTGCTGCTGCCCAATCATCATGCGGCAAAGCCGCTGGCGCAGGCCTTGATGCGCGCGGCGAAACTGCCCGCGCTGCTGTTGCCGCAGATGGTCACGCTGAATGAATGGGCACAACACATTCCGCTGCATGAAGATGTGACAGCCGAGAGCCGCAGCCTGGCCATGCTGTATCAGGCGTTGCAGTCGCGGCGCTGGTTCGGCGCCGTGGATCTGTGGGGCATGGCGCAGGAACTGCTTGCGCTGTTCGATGAATTGACGCACGCGCTCACCGTGCTGCCGCACGATGAAGAAGAATTTGCCGCGGCTGTGCAGCAGGCATACCAGACCAGGCAGAATGCTACGCTGCAATTCGAGGCGCGGCTGGTATTTGAATTGTGGCACGCGATGAACAGTGGCGAAGCCCTGAATGCCGCACGCGCCTATCAGCAACGCCTGGCAATGATTTCACGGGAGGCAGGCCAGCCGCTCTTTGTATTGCGCACTTCGGACTGGAATGCGCTGGAACAACGCTTTCTTGAGCAATATGCCGAGCGCGCGCCTGTGGAAGTGTTCGACTTGCGCGAGATGGATGCGCAGTGGGGCAGTTTGTTGCGCGATTCATCCGTCGGCCTGCGCGAGCAACACATCTTGCCGCTCAGCGACAAACTTCGCTTCTTCGCTGCAACCAGCCTGGAGGAAGAAGCGCGCGCCGCGGCCATGCAGGTGCGCCTCTGGCTGAACGCAGGCAAACGCGATATCGCCATCGTGGCCCAGGATCGCCTGGTGGCGCGCCGCGTGCGCGCCTTGCTGGAACGCGCGCAAATACTGGTGGCCGACGAAACCGGGTGGACCTTCGCCACGCTGTCGGTGAGTACGGTGTTGATGCGCTGGCTGGATGCGCTGCAAAGCGACTTTTACCACCATGACCTGCTCGACCTGCTTAAATCCCCTTTCATCTTTGCCGACCAGCCCGCCGCCGAACGCAAGGCGGCGGTGTATCAACTGGAACAACTGTTGCGCAAACAGGGCGTGGTGGCAGGACTGGAGCAGTTCGCCGTCCTCGCCGGGAATGAAGCCGTGTTGCAGCAACCATTGGCGCGTTTGCGCCAGGCGGCATCGCTGCTAAAGCTGAACAAGAGCCTGTCGATTGCCGACTGGCTGGCGGCGTTGCAGCAGAGCTTGAGTGTGTTGGGCATAGACACGGGATTGCGACAGGACGATGCCGGCGTGCTGTTGCTGAATGCACTGCAAGACTGGCAGCGGGAACTGGAGGGGGATCACAACCTGTTCCGTTTCGCCGAATGGCGGCGCTGGCTGGCGCAGCAACTGGACACGAAGAATTTCATCGATACTCGCATCGACAGTCCGGTGCGCCTTACCCATCTCGCGGCAACACGCTGGCGCGCCTTCGACGCGGTGCTGTTGCTGGGTTGCGATGCCGAGCACCTGCCCGGTGTGCCGGATAGCGGGCGCTGGTTCAACGATGCGGTGCGCGGCAGTTTGAACCTGCCCACGCGCAGCATGCATGCGGCGCGGCAGCGTGACGATCTGTTGGCGTTGCTGCTGTTGAGCGACAGCGTGCTGGTCACCTGGCAGAAGGATCGCGATGGCGAGGCGATGTTGCTTAGTCCGTATCTGGAGCTGCTGCGCGACCTGCATGCACTGGCATACGCTGATGATCTGGCCGAGTGCGAGTTGCGCTACTACCTGGCTACAGAAGCTGCGCGCACGCTTGATCTGGCGCAGGCAACGCCGCCTGCACCGGGCGTGGCGACGGAGATGGTTCCGGACAGCGTCTCGGTCAGCGCCTATAACAGCCTGGTGGCATGTCCCTATCAATTTTATGCGCGGCATATCCTGCGCCTGAACGAACTGGATGAGGTGCAGGAAGGCATCGAGAAGCGCGATTACGGCGAGCGAGTGCATGACATCCTGCGCCATTTCCACGAACGCTATCCGTACGCGAGCGACCATCCGATAACTGAGCTGGCTGCCGCATTGCGGCTGATCAGCGGGCAGGTGTTCGCTGATCTGCTCGAACAGGATTTCACAGCTCGCGCCTGGCTGGAGCGCTGGTTCGCCGCTTTGCCTGCCTATCTCGAATGGCAGGCAAAGAGCGAAGCACAAGGCTGGCGCTATCGTGAAGCGGAGAGTTCATTCGATCTGGAACTGGACGGCGTGCGGCTGCGCGGACGCATCGACCGCCTGGATGTGAACGAACAGCAAAAGCGTGTACTGGATTACAAGATGCAGGGCGACCAACAGTTGCGGGACAAGCTGCGCGAGCCGGGCGAGGATGTGCAACTTGCCAGTTATGCTTATGCGCACAATGCAAATGAAGCGGCATTCATCAGCATCGAGAGCGGCAAGGTGAAAGCGGTCGAACCCAAACATGATGTCGCGCAACTGGCTCAGCTCAATGTCGCGCGTCTGGTGCAGGTGATGGGGCGCGTACGCGGCGGTGCGGGACTGCCTGCGAACGGCATCGAGCAGGCATGCAGATATTGCGAGATGCGCGGCGTATGCCGGAAAGGGGATTGGGCATGAGCAACTACATCGCCCTCGACCCGAAACATAGCGTCGTCGTCGAAGCCTGCGCCGGCAGCGGCAAGACCTGGCTGCTGGTTTCGCGCATCGTGCGCTTGCTCCTGGATGGCGCGCAGCCATCACAGATACTCGCCATCACTTTCACACGCAAAGCGGCGCAGGAGATGCAGGCGCGCCTGCATCTCTGGCTGCGCGGCCTGGCAATGGGAGACGATGCGGCGGTGCGCGAATTTTTTTCCGAACGCGGATTGAAATCGTTGAGCGAGGAGCAAGCGCAACGTGCCCGCAGCCTGTACAGCAGCGTGCTGCTGGCGCAGCCGTGTATCACCATCAGTACCTTTCACGGCTGGTTCATGCAGGTCATGCAGCGCGCGCCGCTGAATGCCGATGTGATGCAGAACATGAGTTTGCTCGAGCGCGCGGGCAGCGTGCAGGAAGAGGCATGGGAAGAAATGCTGGAGCAGATGCGCAGGCAGCCGGACAGCATCGAAGCGCAGTACATGCAATGGCTGTTCGGCGAGTGCGGCCTGTTCAATACTCGCAAGCTGCTGTTCAGCTTTCTGGCCAAGCGCGCGGAGTGGTGGGCTTATACCCAGGGGCAGGATGATGCGCTGGCGTTCGCGCTGGAGACTCTTGTCATGGATCTGGCGGTAGACATGGAGCGTGAGCCGGCGGCGGAATGGGGCATATTTGACGAAAACCGAGACGCGCTGTTTGCATTTGCGCAGCAATTGGGCAGTTGCGGCACGGATGTGCAGAATAAAAAATCGAGTGAGCTGGAAAGTGCCTGGACGGACATCGCAGAGAGTGAGCGCTTTGATAAGGTTTGGCTGCTGTTGTTCACTCAGGCAGGCGAGCCGCGCAGCTTTAAGCCGACCAAAAAACAGGATGCGGAAGCCTTCCTGTCTGCGCGCGATATGTTGTTCGACAGGATGCAAGCCGTGCGCGACGAGCTCGCCGAGCAGCAGACGTATCGTTTGAACGAGGCAGTGCTGCAGTGCGGCGTTGTATTCCTTGAGCGCTACCAGGCATTGAAGCTACAAAAGCAGCAGATGGATTTCACCGACCTGGAATGGCAGTTGTGCCGCCTGCTGCAGAACAGCGAACACGCCGAGACCATGCAGTACAAGCTCGACAGCCGTTACCGCCATGTGCTGCTGGACGAGTTCCAGGATTCCAATCCCTTGCAATGGCAGATTCTGCGCGCATGGTTCGATGCGGCAGTTGCGGTGCAGTCACAACCCACGGTGTTCGTGGTCGGCGATCCCAAACAATCGATTTACCGTTTCCGCCGCGCCGATGCGCGGCTGTTCGGCGTGGCACGCGAGTATCTGCAGGAACATTTCGCCGCGCACGAGTTGCACAACAATCACACCTGGCGCAACGCACCTGCCGTGCTGGATGCCGTCAATGACGTTTTCGCCGGCCATCCGGAAGGTTTTGTGGATTTTGAGCGACACACTGCCGAACACACCGATCTACCCGGCCATGTGGCGGTTCTGCCATTGGCGGCTGCAGAGCAAAACAAGGAAGAAGCGGCAGAGGATGCACCACTTGTCTTGCGCGATCCGTTGACCACGCCGCGCGCCGAAGCCGAGGAAAGCGCGCGCCAGAAAGAAGCGATACAGTTCGCAGACCTGCTGCAAACCATCGTCAGCGATTGGTCTGTGAACGAGGATGGCAAAGCACGCCGCGCACGTTACGGCGACATCATGGTGCTGGTGCGCAGCCGCACCCATCTTGCGATGTATGAGGAAGCCTTGCGCGCGCACCACATCCCCTTCATCAGTTCGCGGCGTGGCGGCCTGCTCGACACGCTGGAGGCGGAAGATTTGCAGGCGCTGCTGCTGTTCCTGATCACGCCCTTTGCCGACCTCGCGCTGGCGCAGGTGTTGCGCATGCCGATATTTGCATGCAGTGACGAAGATTTGATGCGGCTGGCACAACACACGCCCTCTCCCCTTGTGGTAGAGGGTGGGGTAACCAATGACTTGGCTGTCGATGTTGGACAGTCTAGTCAGATGGCTAGTAGTTCCATCAGAGAGGGGTTAAAGACAAGTTGGTGGCAGCGTCTGCAACATCTTGATGACCCGTCGCCAGGATTGCAGCGCGCCGCTGAACTGCTGCAACGCTGGCTGGCGCTGGCTGACAAACTACCGGTGCATGACCTGCTCGACCGCATCTATTTCGAAGGCGAAGTGCTGGCACGCTACACCGCTGTGCTGCCCATTGAGACGTGTGCCAAGGTTGCGGCCAACCTGAACGCCTTCATGGAAATCGCGTTGAGCGTGGATGCCGGGCGCTATCCCAGTTTGCCGCGCTTCCTGCAGGAGCTGCGCGAATTGCGCGACAGCCGCGACGATGCGCCGGACGAAGGCAAACTAGGTGTCGCGGGCGACGCGGTGCGCATATACTCTGTGCACGAATCAAAAGGGCTGGAAGCCCCCATAGTCTGGCTGCTGGATGCGAATGCGGAGCCGAAGAAGAAGGAAGGCAACGACGTGTTGCTCGATTGGCCGACGCACGAACCCCGCCCGTTGCACTTTTCCCTGTATACCGTCCAGGCATCGCGAGGAAAGAAACGCGCACCCTTGTTCGAACAGGATGCCGCGCAACAGGCCCGCGAGGAAATGAACCTGCTCTACGTGGCCATGACCCGCGCAAAGCAAGCGCTGATCGTGAGCGGCAACAGCAAGGGGGAAGACAAGGAGCAGAACAAGAAATCGCCATCGTGGTATGACCGCATCGCGGCAGCAGTGACTGAACTTCCGAATCCGCTATCAGCTAAAGCTAATGCGGAATTGTCAGAGGGGCAGGGGAGAGGGGCTGATGCTAGAGATGTGGCATTACCCCCACTCGTCGCAACCGGAAAACGTGCCGAGCGCAGTACCTTGCAGCAACAGCGCGGCATCTGGTTGCATGCGTTGCTGCAATCCCTCAGTGATGGTGCCGCAGACAAGAATCAACTCAAGCAGCGTCTCGCCATCCCGTCCTCCGAGATCGAATCGCTCTGGCAGCAGGCGCAATGCCTGCTCACAGCGCCGCAACTCTCGCGCTTCTTCGATGCGCAGCAATATCGAAGCGCCTGCAACGAAATGTCCTATATCAACGAAAAAGGCGAATTGAAACGCCTTGACCGGCTGGTTGAGTTTGCTGACGAGATCTGGGTGCTGGATTACAAGATGGGGGACAGCAACGACCCTTTGCGTTACCGCGCACAAATGATGGGTTATCGCAACGCCATGCAGAGTGTGTACGCCGACAAAACAGTGCGTTGTGCATTGCTGTTTGGTGATGGGGCATTGTGCGAAATCCAGGTATAACCGTTTCGCCCGTGCCGGCTGATTGCGCATGGGATATCATATGCCGTGCAAATTTGCATTGAACCAACATGTTTTCCTGGATAAACAAACTGGATCGAAAGCCGGATCATCCCATGTCCGATGTGGAGACGGCACAGGCGTTGCTCGCCGATCTTCCCGGGGATAATCCTCTCAAGGCGCTGGAAGAGGTCACCGCGTGGCTGGATTCGTTCAAGGACACGCCAGGCTTTCGTCTGAATAGGCGCTTTGCCGTTGCCAGGCTGCTGGATGAAACCGGTCGGCAGTTTTATGCGGCTTTGCTGCGGCAGTATCTGGCGGAACCGCATTTGCAGGATTTCCATGGCATGCGCTTGTGGCGCGTATGCCATGCTTTCGTGAAGACGATGGCGGAAACCTATGCGGTTTGCGTCAATGAGTACCAGCATGAGGAGAAGAAGCCGCTGGATATCAGGGAGCAGATGCCGGTTATCTGCGTCAGGCTGTTGCACGTTCTGGCAGAATGCATGAAGCTTGATTTGATGCGCTACATCGAGGTCGAGCAGGCGGTCTGGGACGATCTATTCCGTTATTACCGCTACACGGAGGAGAACGGTTTCGCCGAGGCCATGGTGCTTGCTTACCCCGGACAGGTCATCCATGGCAATGCGCAACGCGAATTCCTGTGCGCTTTGGTTCTGCACATTTCCTCTCCCGACACGCTTGCGCCAGACCAGATTGAGGGGTGTTACCGGATTGCCACACGCATGGTCAGTTTCTTCGACTTCAAGCCGGCAGCGCATGACGAATGCACACACTTTATAGATTTGGCCCATCCGGCCGCACCCGAGCCGCTGGATTACAAGCCGGCATTTACGGCGGATATGCGTTGTTTCGGTGCAACCCGGGCCATTTCGAGGCTGGCGGAAATCATCAATCAGAACGAGGCCGGCCCGCTTGATGCGGGGCAGCACATCGGCAATGAATTCACCCCGGATGGCAAGCTTACCGTGCTCAAGCATCTGCAACTCTACTGGGGCAAGGCGCTTCCGCAACGCAGACGGAAAAGGAAGGGGGTGAATGCGACCATCAAGGTGGTTCACGGCTTCAAGATCATCAGCCATTTGGTCGCCCACATTGAATTGGGTCAAATGGTCAATCTTTCCGAAGAAGACGCGGCGAAACTGAAAATCCAATCCAGCACCATTGGCATCGCCGACGAAGATATCGATTTCAGCGCTGAAGACTGGCCGATCCTGGACCTAAGCAATGGCGGGATCGGAGGCATCCTGCCCAGGACGGTCGGGAACTGGGTCAAGATCGGGGCTCTGTGCGGAATCAGTGACCAGAAGGCAGAGCTTTGGTGGGTAGGAATGTTCCGGCGCCTGCATACCGACGCACAGGACAAGATGCATTTCGGCATCGAAGTACTGGCCCGCAAACCGCTGTCTGTCTGGTTGCGCATCCTGGGCAAGGGCACGGAGCGCGTATCCAATTGGGAAACCAGCTCGGGTTCATTCAATTACGATTATCTGCGCGTCATCCTGTTGCCGGACGCACAAAATTCCTACCTGAATGCAACCATGCTGATGGAGGCGCACAGTTTTGTGCCGGAGTGCATCTATGAAATGCTGATGGGCGAGAACAGCCGCTTCGTCAAGCTGACGAAGCGGCTGGAGGAAGGTGATGATTACGAGCGGGTGAACTTCGAGTGGCTTGAATCAGCGGAGTGATGCCTCGGGCCATGGTGCCGCGATATTTTTCCTGGGGCAACGCGTTGCAGGTTATTTCGCCAGCCCGTTGATCCAGCGCCGGTAGAGCTGTGTTGCGACGGCGCGCATGTGCGGCAGCTTGTCCATCATCTGCGCCTGCATGGTTGCCGCGGACTGCACGCCGGGACTGGCTGCGCTGGCGGCGATTTCGGCGGCGCCGGCTGCGCACCAGCTGCGTATCATTTCCCCGGTCATTTCCACGTGGCATTGCAGGCCGAGGTGCTTGCCCAGCGCAAATCCCTGATTGACGCAATGCGCGCTGGACAGGATGCGCACCGCCCCCGGCGGCAGGCTGAAGGTTTCGCCGTGCCAGTGGAATGCCTCGAATGTTTTCACTTCACCGAACCAGGCGCGCGCCGTGTCGTTGGCCGCAACTTCGGTTTTCCCCCAGCCGATTTCCTTGACCGGGTTGCGCGTCACCACGCCGCCGAGAGCCTTGGCCATGAGCTGTCCGCCCAGACAATGGCCGAGCACCGGAAGGTCCCGTGCCACTGCATTGCGTATCAGTGCCAGCGCTGGCGCTATCCATGGCAGGTCGTCATTCACGCTCATCGGTCCGCCCATGAACACCAGTCCCGCATAAACTTCCGCATCAGGCGGCACGGCCTCGCCCGCATCGATGCGGATGAGTTGCCACGAAATGGCCTGCTCGTCGAGAAAGTCGGCAATATAGCCGGGGCCTTCGGTGGGAGTGTGGCGGAAGATGGCGACGGGGTTCATATCATGTAGGGGCGTATGGCAATACGCCCTTGGCGAACAATGGGAAGGGCGTATTGCCATACTGAGAAGGGCTGGGAAGGGCGTATTGCCATACGCCCCTACAGTGTCTTGTCGCGTTCGATCAGCGCATACGCCGAATGGTTATGTATCGATTCGAAGTTCTCTGATTCGACCACATACGCGTCGATGCGCCGGTCCGCGTTCAGCACTGCCGCCACGTCGCGCACCATGTCCTCGACGAACTTGGGATTGTCGTAGGCGCGTTCGGTAACGTATTTTTCATCCGGACGCTTGAGCAGGCCGTACAGTTCGCAGGAAGCCTGCTCCTCGGCGTAGCGCAGCAGTTCCTCGATCCAGACCGAACCGTTGGTGCGCACGGTAATCGTGACGTGCGAGCGCTGGTTATGCGCGCCGCGCTCGGAGATCTTCTTGGAGCAGGGACACAGGCTGGTGACCGGCACCAGCACGCGCATGGTGAAACGGTAATGCCCGTTGTCGATTTCACCGATGAAGGTGACATCATAATCGAGCAGGCTCTGCACGCCGGACACTGGCGCGGTCTTGGTGACAAAATAGGGAAAACTCATCTCGATGTGGCCGGCCTTGGCTTCCAGCTTGCGCACCATCTCGCGCAGGATGGTCTCGAACGATTCCACCGAAATATCGCGGCCGTGATGGTTGAGTATCTCGACGAAGCGCGACATATGGGTGCCCTTGAAATCATGCGGCAGATGCACGTACATGTTGAAGCTGGCGATGGTGTGCTGCACACCGGCGCTTTTGTCCTTGACGATAACGGGGTGGCGGATGCCCTTGATGCCAACTTTGTCTATCGCCAGCTGGCGCACGTCAGCCAGGTTCTGTACGTCGGGGATAGTGTTGATTTCTGGAGAATTCATGGTAGCCCTCATTTGGATAAATGTTAGTGCAAAGGCAGGGTGGATACGATGCTACGCTACGCTACGCATCTTTAATCCACCCTGCAAACTCATTCGGTTAATTCGGGTAATTATAAACCCATACCTGACTATTTTACTCTGCTATTTTCCGGGTGACGGAAGCGGCGATACCTGCGGCGTCGAGGCCGCAACTGGCAAGCATCTGCGCCGGGTCGCCCTGATCCAGGAAGACATCCGGCAGGCCGAGTTGCAGCAACGCAACCGTGACCCCAGAGCGCGACAGGCATTCTTCCACCGCGCTGCCGGCGCCACCCTGCACGGTGTTTTCCTCCACGGTCACCAGCAACGAATGTTCGAGTGCCAGATTCAGCACCAGTTCCTCGTCCAGCGGCTTGACGAAGCGCATGTTGGCGACGGTGGCGTTGAGTTGTTCCGCCGCTTGCAATGCCGGCGCCAGCATGGAGCCGAATGCGAGGATGGCAACTTTGGCTCCCGTGCGGCGTAGCTCGCCCTGGCCGACCGGCAGGGGCTGCAGATCCGGTTGAACCGGCACACCCGGGCCGCTGCCGCGCGGATAGCGCACCGCACTGGGCGTTTCGAGATGAAACGCCGTGGTCAGCATCCGGCGGCATTCATTCTCATCGGCGGGCGTCATTACCGTCATGTTGGGAATGCAGCGCAGGTAGCTCAGATCGAAGCTGCCCGCGTGCGTCGCGCCGTCCGCGCCGACCAGTCCGCCGCGGTCAATCGCCAGCACCACCGGCAAATTCTGGATGGCGATGTCATGGATCAACTGGTCGTAAGCGCGCTGCAAAAAGGTGGAATAGATCGCCACCACCGGCTTCATCCCGTCACATGCCAAACCCGCCGCGAAGGTCAGCGCGTGCTGCTCGGCGATGCCCACATCGAAATAGCGCTCGGGAAATTTCTGGGCAAACTCGACCATGCCCGAGCCTTCGCACATCGCCGGGGTGATGCCGATCAGGCGCTGATCCTGCGCTGCCATGTCGCACAGCCAGTCGCCGAACACCTGCGTGTAGGTTGGCTTGCCGCCGGCCTTCGGCGCGATGCCGCTGCGCGGATCGAACTTGCCCACGCCGTGGTACAGCACGCTGTCCTCTTCCGCCTGGGCATAGCCCTTGCCCTTCTGCGTGACCACGTGCAGGAACTGCGGGCCTTCCAGTTGCCGGATGTTGTGCAGGGTGTCGGTCAGCACGTCGAGGTCGTGGCCGTCGATCGGGCCGATGTAGTTGAAGCCGAATTCCTCGAACAGCGTGCCCGGTGTCACCATGCCCTTGACATGCTCCTCGGCGCGTTTGGCGAATTCCAGCACCGGCGGCATGCCCTTCAGCACCTTCTCGCTGCCGCGCCGCATCGCCGCATAGAAACGCCCCGACATCAGCCGGGCGAGATAGTTGTTGAGCGCGCCGACCGGCGGCGAGATCGACATGTCGTTGTCATTGAGGATCACCAGCAGGTTGGCGTTCATCGCGCCCGCGTTGTTCAGCGCCTCAAAGGCCATGCCGCCGCTCAAGGCGCCGTCGCCGATGATCGCGATGGCATGGCTATCCGAACCGGCCAGCCTGGCAGCCACCGCCATGCCCAGCGCGGCGGAGATCGAAGTACTCGAATGCCCGGTGCCGAAAGCGTCGTAAGGGCTTTCATTGCGCTTCGGAAAACCTGAAATCCCGCCCGGCATGCGCAGCGATTTCATTGCCTCGCGCCGCCCGGTCAGGATCTTGTGCGCATAAGTCTGGTGCCCCACGTCCCACACCAGCCTGTCGTGCGGCGTGTTGAACACATAGTGCAGTGCGATGGTCAGTTCCACGGTGCCGAGGTTGGACGACAAGTGGCCGCCGGTCTTGCTCACCGACTCGATCAGGAACTGGCGCAACTCTTTTGCCAGTTGCGGCAATTGCTTGCGCTCCAGATGGCGCAGATCGTCAGGGGTGTTGATGGTTTCGAGCAGGGAATACATCAGTACTTTCTCAATACGACAAAGTCGGCGAGTTCGCGCAATCTGCGCGCGCCCTCGCCGAATCCGGCCAGAACGTCCAGCGCTTCGCGGTGCAAATCGGCGGCCATCCGTTTCGCTGCATGGACGCCGAGCAAGGTGACATAGGTGGGTTTGTCATTATCCGCATCCTTGCCTGCGGTCTTGCCCAGCGTGGCGGTATCCGCCTCGCTGTCGAGTATGTCGTCTACCACCTGAAACGCCAGCCCCACGCATTTGCCGTAGCGATCCAGACGTCCCGTCTGTTCCTCTGTCAGCGCTGCACCGCAATGCGCGCCCAGCAGAACTGCGGCACGGATCAGCGCGCCGGTCTTGTGGATATGCATGTTCTCCAGTTCAGGCAGGGTGAGTTGCCTGCCGATGCTGGCCAGGTCGATCGCCTGTCCGCCGGACATGCCGCGAGAACCGGTGGCCGCAGCGAGCAGCTTCACCATCTGCAACTGGCGCGCGGGATTGTCATTAAGCGTGTGTTCGGCCAGCAACTGAAAAGCCAGGCTTTGCAGGCTGTCGCCGACCAGCAGCGCGGTGGCTTCATCGTATTCGACATGGCAGGTCGGTTTGCCGCGGCGCAGCACGTCGTCATCCATGCACGGCAGGTCATCATGCACCAGCGAGTAGGCATGGATCAGTTCGACCGCAGCGGCGGCAATGTTGACACGGGCTAGATCCGCTCCGGCCAGTTCACCGGCGGCGAAAGCCAATAAAGGCCGTACGCGCTTGCCGCCGTCCAGCACGCTGTAGCGCATTGCCTGGTGCAGGCGCTGCGGCGCGGTATCCGAGGCGGGCAACAAGCGGCGCAACGTCTCCTCCATGCGGCTCTGGTGGGCACTGGACCATGATTGGAAATTGACTTCTGTCATCACGACTGGCTTGCGTCATCCGCATTCTGGAAAGCCTTCAGTGTCCCTTCTTCCAGCACGCGCACCTGCTGCTGCGCATCCTCCAGGCGGGCGCGGCATTGCTGCAACAGCTCCGCGCCGCGCTTGTACGCAGCCAGGGAATCTTCCAGCGACAACTTGCCCGATTCCATGCTTGCCACCAGCTGTTCCAGCTCGGCCAGCGCCGCCTCGAAGTCTGGTGTTTTATTGGATTTGCCAGCCATCTGCATACTCTTTTGCAAAGAGGCGCATTCTACCGAAAGGCCCGGCGTTGGACAATTTTTTGCGTCAACAGCAAGCTTTCTGGCAAAAATCCAACGCCCATATTCCATGATTGCTTGTTGCTATAAATCAGGCATTGTGTACTCAGCCAGGCGAAATCTTTACAACTTTTATATACGCATGGCATTAATCTTTACGTCGTTTTGCTTCGCCTTTTCCTACCATGCGCAACGTTCTTTTTTCCACTGGGAGTAAATCATGGACTGGCTCTATCTGCTGTTGATTATTGCCATATTCGGCCTGAGTGATCTGCTGATACGCGGCATCGAAAAACTGAGGGGGCAATCATGACCTTTTATATTCTGGGCGGCATCGTCGCCCTTGGATTGATAGTCTACCTCGTCGTCGCTTTACTTAAACCGGAGTTGTTCTCATGAGTGCCAATGGATTGCTGCAAATCGCGCTGTTTCTCGGTGTGCTGATCGCCTTGGCGAAGCCACTCGGCTGGTACATGGCGCGCGTCTACGAGGGTAAGCTGCCGGCGTTGGTGCGCTGGATAGCTCCGCTCGAAAATCTTTTTTACCGCCTGTGCGGCGTGGACAGCAAACAGGAGATGCGCTGGACCCGGTATGCGCTGGCAATGTTGTGGTTTGCGCTGTTCGGTGTGCTGACGGTGTATGCGATGCAGCGCCTGCAGGGCATGCTGCCGCTGAATCCGCAGGGTTTCGGCGCGGTCAGTCCCGATTCGTCCTTCAACACGGCGATCAGCTTCCTGACCAACACCAACTGGCAGGGCTACAGCGGTGAATCCACGATGAGCTACCTGGTCCAGATGGCAGCCCTGGCGGTGCAGAACTTCCTCTCCGCCGCTGCCGGTATGGCCGTGCTGGTGGCGCTAATACGCGGCTTTGCACGCCACACCACGGAAACCATCGGCAACTTCTGGGTGGATTTGACCCGCAGCATCGTCTACATCCTGCTGCCCATTGCCACGGTAATAGCGCTGTTGCTTGTCAGCCAGGGCGTGATTCAGAACCTGTCTGCCTATCAGACCGTGCCGACAGTGGAAACGATTACGTACGACAATCCCAAGATGGATGCCGCCGGCAACCCGGTGAAAGACGCTGCCGGCAACCCGGTCACCGAGAAGGCGACCACCAAAGAGCAGGTCATTGCTCTGGGGCCGGTCGCTTCGCAGGAGGCGATCAAGCAGCTCGGCACCAACGGCGGTGGTTTCTTCAACGCCAACTCGGCTCATCCTTATGAGAATCCTACGCCATTCTCCAATTTCCTGGCGATGCTGGCGATGTTCCTGATTCCTGCCGCGCTGTGCTACACCTTCGGCAGCATGGTGGGTGACACGCGCCAAGGGTGGGCGATCCTCGCTGCGATGACGCTGTTGTTCGTCGGCTTCCTCGCCGTGGCTGAATATTCCGAGCAGCATGGCAACCCTGCTTTCGCGGCGTTGGGAGTAGATCAGCGTGCTTCCGCCACGCAGTCCGGCGGCAACATGGAAGGCAAGGAGACGCGCTTCGGCATCGTCAATTCCGCGCTGTTCGCCACCATCACTACAGGGGCTTCCTGCGGTGCGGTGAACTCCATGCACGATTCCTTCACGCCGCTGGGCGGACTGGTGCCGATGGCGCAAATCCAGCTGGGCGAAGTGATTTTCGGTGGGGTCGGTTCCGGCTTGTACGGCATGCTGGTGTATGCCGTGATCGCGGTGTTCCTGGCCGGGCTGATGATAGGCCGCACGCCGGAATATCTGGGCAAGAAAATCGAGGCGTTCGACATCAAGATGGCTTCGCTGGTGATCCTGATTCCGCCGATGATCATCCTCGGCGGGACGGCCATAGCCGTGCTGATGGATGCGGGCAAGGCCGGTGTCGCCAACCCCGGCGCCCACGGCTTCAGCGAAATCCTGTATGCGTTCTCATCATCTGTCGGCAACAACGGCAGCGCCTTCGCCGGCCTGTCGGCCAACACGCCGTTCTATAACACCGCGCTCGGCTTCGAGATGTTCTTCGGGCGCATCTGGCTGATGATCCCGGTGCTGGCGCTGGCCGGTTCGCTGGCGGCCAAGAAACGCATCCCCGCCAGCATAGGCAGCATGGCGACCCATACGCAGATGTTCGTCTGGCTGCTGATCGGCACGGTGATGCTGGTGGGTGCGCTGAACTTTGTGCCGGCGCTGGCGCTCGGCCCGGTGATCGAACACCTGAACATGATGAGTGTGCATTAACCGATCCGTAGGGTGGATAAAGCCGCGAAGCGGCGTATCCACCGTTCAAATGGTGGATACGCGCCTGACGGCGCTTTATCCACCCTACGTGTTACGTTTTTTAGGAGATTTGCATGACAACCAAGACTGTTCCGTTTCCCCTGTTTGAGCGCGACATCGTCAAACAGGCCGTGGTGGATTCGTTCAGGAAACTGAGCCCGCAGCAACAGATGAGGAACCCGGTGATGTTCGTGGTGTGGGTCGGCAGCATATTGACCACGCTGCTGTTCATCCAGGCACTCAGCGGACACGGCGAAGCACCGGCCGGCTTCATCCTGGCGGTGTCGCTGTGGCTGTGGTTCACCGTGCTGTTCGCCAACTTCGCCGAGGCGATAGCCGAAGGCCGCAGCCGCGCTCAGGCGGCTTCCATGCGCAAGGCCAAGCGCGACGTCCAGGCCAAGAAACTGGTGCGCCCGAACTATGGTGAAAAGTACGCTCTGGTGCCCGGTTCCGGCTTGCGCAAGGACGATGTGGTGCTGGTGGAGGTGGGCGACTTCATACCCGGTGACGGCACAGTGATCGAAGGCGTGGCCTCGGTGGATGAAAGCGCCATCACCGGCGAGAGCGCGCCGGTGATCCGCGAATCCGGCGGCGACTTCAGCGCGGTGACCGGCGGCACGCGGGTGTTGTCCGACTGGCTGGTGGTGCGCATCACCACCAATCCGGGCGAGACTTTCCTGGATCGCATGATCGCGATGGTGGAAAGCGCCAAGCGCCAAAAGACGCCCAACGAGATCGCGCTCACCATATTGCTGGTAGCGTTGACGCTGATCTTCATGTTTGTCATCGTCACCCTGTTGCCGTTCTCGCTGTACAGCGTCGAGGTGGCCAAAGCGGGTGCGCCGATCAGCATCACCGTGCTGGTGGCGCTGCTGGTGTGCCTGATCCCGACCACCATCGGCGCCCTGCTTTCCGCCATCGGCATTGCAGGCATGGGGCGCATGCTGCAAAAGAACGTGATTGCCACGTCCGGCCGTGCGGTGGAAGCGGCGGGTGACGTGGACGTGTTGCTGCTGGACAAGACCGGCACGATCACGCTGGGCAACCGCCAGGCCAGCAACTTCCTGCATGCCAGCGGCGTGACCGAGGCTGAACTGGCCGACGCAGCGCAGCTCGCCTCGCTGGCCGACGAAACGCCGGAAGGCCGCAGCATTGTCGTCCTGGCCAAGGAAAAGTTCGCCCTGCGCGAACGCGACATCCATGCGCTGGGCGCGACCTTCGTGCCGTTCAGTGCCCAGACGCGCATGAGCGGCGTCAATATGGGAGATCGCCAAATCCGCAAGGGTGCGGCGGATTCCATCCGTAATCATGTCATCAGTCTCGGTGGCAACTTTCCTGCTGAGGTGAATACCATCGTGGACAGCGTCGCGCGCCGCGGCAGCACGCCGCTGGTGGTGGTGGATGGAGTCAAAGTGCTGGGCGTGATCGAGCTCAAGGACATAGTCAAGGGCGGCATCAAGGAACGCTTCGCCGAACTGCGCCGCATGGGCATCAAGACCATCATGATCACCGGCGACAACAAGCTCACCGCCGCCGCCATCGCAGCCGAAGCCGGAGTGGACGACTTCCTCGCCGAAGCCACGCCGGAAGCCAAGCTGAAACTGATCCGCGAACATCAGGCGCAGGGCCGGCTGGTGGCGATGACCGGAGACGGCACCAACGATGCCCCGGCGCTGGCGCAGGCCGATGTGGCCGTGGCAATGAACACCGGCACGCAGGCGGCCAAGGAAGCCGGCAACATGGTGGATCTGGATTCCAACCCGACCAAGCTGATCGAGATCGTCGAGACCGGCAAACAGATGCTGATGACCCGTGGTTCCCTGACCACCTTCAGCATTGCCAACGACGTGGCCAAGTATTTCGCCATCATCCCGGCGGCATTCGTAACCACTTATCCGGCGCTCGGCGCACTCAACGTGATGCACCTGAATACGCCGTCCAGCGCCATCCTGTCCGCCGTGATCTTCAATGCGCTGATCATCATCGCCCTGGTTCCGCTGGCGCTGAAGGGTGTGAAATACCGCGCCATCGGGGCCAACGTGCTGCTGCGCAACAACCTGCTGATCTATGGATTGGGTGGCATCATCATCCCCTTCATCGGCATCAAACTGATCGACATGATACTGGTCGGTTTTGGCTGGGTATAAAAGGGCACCTCTAAAAATCCAATTTTTGTCGCCATGCTGCGTTGCTCACAAAAAATCACTTCTTACATATCAGACATATGCTGCGTCGCAATTTTTTGTTCGCGCCTTGCCTAGCTTAGAAACTTGAACTTTTAGAAGCACCCTAATAGAAAGGAATTACCATGTTGAAAGAAATTCGTCCCGCTGTTGTCAGTTTTCTGCTGCTGACATTGCTTACCGGCATCGCCTATCCGCTCGTCGTGACGGGCATCGCCCAAGGACTGATGCCGAAGCAGGCCAACGGCAGCCTGATCATGCAAGACGGCAAGCCGGTTGGCTCCAGCCTGATCGGCCAGTCGTTCTCCGATCCCAAGTATTTCTGGAGCCGCCCCTCGGCGACCAGCCCGACGCCCAATAACCCAACTGCCTCCAGTGGATCGAATCTGGGGCCGACCAACCCGGCGTTGATGGATGCGGTCAAGGGCAGAGTACAGGCCTTGCGCGCTGCCGATCCCGGTAATCAGCAGCCGGTGCCGGTGGATCTGGTGACCGCATCCGGCAGCGGGCTGGATCCGCACATCAGCCCGGCGGCGGCGGAATACCAGCTTGCGCGTGTGGCACGGGTGCGCAATCTCAACCCGGATACCCTGCGCAAACTGGTGGCGGAACACACCGAGGGACGCCAGTTCGGCATTCTGGGCGAGCCTCGGGTGAACGTGCTGGAACTCAATCTGGCGCTTGATGCATCACGTTAATCTGCATTTTTTATAATTTAACTGTATGGAAAGAAATAGCATGTTTAAAAATAAATTGTTGTATACGCTGATCTTGGCTGGTTTTAGCTCCGTTCCCGCGATAGCCATGGCAGACGCCCCCGCTGATGCTGCCAAGGCGCCAGTCGCAACCTTGAGCCAAATCCTTGACGCTTCCGGTATCACAGCAACCGGTTATGTGGATTTTGGTTATACCAACCTGAACAGCACGGGGCTATTTGTGGGCGGAGCCGTTCCATCGCGTGTTTTCGATGCTCCCGATCCAGCGGCAGGAAAAAAGGTTGACAGCTTCAATCTTAACCAGGCCGCAATCACCGTCTCCAAACAGCCCAAGGAGGGATTCGGCGGCGTAATCAACCTGACTGCCGGACAGGATGCCAATGTTATTGCCTCCTATGGAGCTGGAAATGCAGGCGGGGCGCCGTACGCAAACAATCATGATGTTGATGTGACCCAGGCCTATGCGAGCTATGCCGGCGGGCCGCTGACCGTGATCGCCGGCAAGTTTGCCACCCTGGCCGGAGCTGAAGTTATCACCAGCCCGTCAAATACGAACTACTCCCGCTCGATCCTGTTCGGATATGCGATCCCCTTTACCCACACCGGCGTGCGGTTGACCTACGCAGCCAGCGATACCGTCAGCGTGATTGCGGGCGTAAACAATGGCTGGGATCAGGTTGCGGACAGCAACACTGACAAGACCATCGAGCTCGGCTTTACCGCTGCACCCAGCAAGATGTTCTCCCTGGCAGGAGCCTATTATGGCGGCAAGGAGCTGGCTGGCGGTTTCACAGGCGATCAGGCAACCAATGGCAACCGCCAGTTGTTTGACCTGGTGGGCACCATCAATCCGATGGACAAGCTGTCTGTTGTCCTTAACTATGATCACGGCTCGCAAGACAATGCCGCCCTGGCAAATGGTTCTGTCGGAACGGGCACCTGGGATGGACTCGCCGGCTACCTGAACTACCAGTTCAGCGACCAATGGCGTGCATCGCTGCGCAGTGAATTCATGAACGACACAGATGGGGTGCGCTTGCCGTATGTAGGGACAGCCGGACAGAAATGGAAGGAAACCACTTTGACGCTGGCCTATATGCCAACTGCCAGCTTCGAACTCCGCGGTGAAATTCGCGGCGACTC
>JBAUUR010000062.1:0-7681 GCA_049582805.1 Gallionellaceae bacterium
TTCTACCCCCACCCTAACCCTCCCCCTGCATGGGGGAGGGGACATCGGGATTAACGGATTATCCGGGTTCATGCAACAATTCCGGAAAAGTCGGCGGCCAGCGGGGGATGGCTGCTGTCGCGGCGCGAAAGATCGGAGACCGGCAGCGGCCAGCTTATGCCGAGGCGCGGTTCATTGCAGGACACGCCGCCTTCCGCCTCGGGCGCGAAAAACGCAGTGTGGAGATACAGCAGTTCACTGTCCGCTTCCAGCACCTGAAACCCATGGGCGCAACTTTCCGGGATCACCATCATGCGCGCATTTTCCGGCGAGAGTTCTTCGGCGTGCCATTGCAGAAAAGTGGGCGAACCGGCGCGCAGATCCACCGCCACGTCCCATATCCGTCCCTTGAGACAGCGCACCAGTTTCATTTCCGCGTGCGGCGCACGCTGGTAATGCATGCCGCGCACCGCGCCTGTTGCAGCAGTGCGCGAGTGGTTGATCTGAACGATGCGGCGAGCGCAGATCACGGCGGCCAGTTCGCGCTCACAAAAAAAACGGGTGAATGCGCCGCGATGATCGGACAGGGTATTGGTTTCGATGACCATCACTCCCGGCAATTTTGTTGGCAGAATTCTCATGAAGTGCACCACTCCCGCCCCGCTGCATGTGCCTGGGCCATGAATGCGGCAAGTTGGGAGCGGCTTGCGACGCGGCCATCATCCAGCCAGGCGCGATACCAATCGGCAGTTGCGGTCAGCGCTTGCTCCAGCGGCCACACGGAATGCCAGCCGAGTCGCGCGCGCGCCTTGGTGCTGTCGAGATATAGCAGACCGGCCTCGTGGGGCTGGGGATGATCCGTCACTTTCCAGCCCAGTTCCGGCCAGTGGCTTTTCAGGTGCGCCAGCACTTCCTCGACAGTGCGGTTGTCTTCCGGCCCCGGCCCGAAATTCCAGCTCTCGGCAAATTCACGCCGTCCTTCGAGCAGCTTCTGCCCAAGCAGCAAATAGCCGCACAGGGATTCGAGCACATGCTGCCAGGGCCGTGTGGCCTGGGGCGAGCGGATTTCCAGTTCATTGCCTGCGGCAATCGCCCGCACCAGGTCCGGAATCAGTCGGTCTTCCGACCAATCGCCGCCGCCGATGACGTTGCCTGCGCGCGCCGTGGCAAGCAGCGGAGAATGCGCTTCATGAAAAAATGCGCTGCGATAACTGGCCGCGACAATTTCTGCTGCTGCTTTCGACGCGCTGTAAGGATCATGTCCGCCGAGGCGATCCGTCTCGCAGTAGCCTTTATCCCACTCGCGGTTTTCATAGCACTTGTCCGTGGTCACCACCACGATAGCGCGGACACTTTCGGTATTGCGACACGCCTCGAGCAGGTTGGCCGTACCCATGACATTCGTCGACCAGGTTTCCAGCGGATCGCGATAGGAACGGCGCACCAGAGGTTGCGCGGCCAAATGAAACACGATTTCCGGTTGAATGTCTTTCGCCACCTGCGCCAAGACGTGATAGTCGCGGATGTCCACACGGTGATCCGGAATGTCGAGCCGCAGCAAATCCCAATGATTGGGCGTGGCATCGGGCGGCAGCGCCACTCCGGTCACATGCGCGCCAAGTTCGGTGAGCCACAGCGCGAGCCAACTGCCCTTGAAGCCGGTGTGCCCGGTCAGCAGAACCCGGCGTCCGCGATAGTGATCGCCGAACAATCTCATGCCCACACTTTCCATGGCGGGTTGCTGTTCCACAGTTCTTCCAGATGAGTCTTGTCGCGCAGCGTATCCATCGCCTGCCAGAATCCGGCATGCTGGTAGGACATCAGTTGTCCCTCTTGCGCCATTTGCTGCAAGGGTTGCGACTCCCAACTGGTCTTGTCACCCTCGATATAGTCGAACACCGATGGCTCCAGCACAAAGAAACCGCCGTTGATCCAGGCGCCGTCACCGGCAGGCTTTTCCTGAAAGCTGCTGACCGCATCCCCCTCCAGATTCAGTGCACCATAGCGTCCCGGCGGCTGGATCGCGGTTATGGTTGCCTTCTTGCCGTGCGCGCGATGAAATTTGAGTGTTGCTCCAATATCCAGATCGGTGACACCATCGCCGTAAGTGAAGCAGAAGGTTTCATCTCCCACATATTCGCGCACCCGCTGCAGCCGCCCGCCGGTCAGCGTGTCCTGCCCGGTGTCAACCAGGGTGACATGCCACGGTTCGGCATAATGCTCGTGCACCTCCATGTGGTTGCGCGCCATGTCAAACGTCACATTCGACATGTGCAGAAAATAATTGGCGAAATACTCCTTGACGATGTAGCCCTTGTAACCCAGACAAATCACGAAATCGTTGATCCCATAGTGGGAGTAAATTTTCATGATGTGCCACAGGATCGGCTTGCCACCGATTTCGATCATCGGCTTGGGCTTCAGATGCGACTCTTCGCTTATGCGCGTTCCTAATCCACCCGCGAGAATTACGGCTTTCATTCGTTTCCCCCAGAAATATGCCAATGCAGTTTGGGCCGCACGATTCCCGGCACCGGTCCCGCATAGCCGTAACGATTGGACCTGGCGTCCATCGGGTCTATCACGTTAAACGTTAAGGCGTTGCGCTCAAAAAAATCCACCTCGTAGGTTCCCGCGTCAAAATAGCTGGTTACCGCGACACCGACGAAGTAGGCTCCTTCATTCAACAAATCACCCGGGACTGTGCAATCTGCCTGGTAAATTCCTGTGGGGAGTTTGGAAATGTCGTTAGCGGCAGAGGCAAAAGCGTAACTGCCATCCGGCGCAAAGAAGTGAAAGTTCGGCACACACCGGGCATCGGTATCCCTCTTGATTTTATATTTCATGCGTATCGTCAAGTCATCATGAATAGTTGTTTCCAGGGTCTTGCTCAGACCGATCAATTCAACGCCGAGAAGCTCTACGGTCTCACTTCCAATTCGCCGGCTGGCTATATCGCTACTTTCGATGGTACTTTGATAATACTTGTGGACAGCTTGTGAAACATCGCCCTGCAGGGCGATCTTCCCGGCATCAAGATAGATGCCTTTCTGGCATAGATTGGAAATCATCGCCATGTTGTGGCTTACGAATAATACGGTGCGTCCATCCTTGCCGACCTCTTCCATTTTGCCCAGGCATTTTTTCTGGAACTGCGCATCACCTACTGCGAGCACCTCATCCACAATTAGTATCTCCGGTTCCAGGTGTGCGGCCACTGCAAAGGCCAGGCGCACGTACATGCCGCTGGAGTAGCGCTTCACCGGGGTATCCAGGAATTTCTCCACTTCGGCAAAGGCAACGATCTGATCGAATTTTTTCTTGATCTCTGCCTTGCTCATGCCGAGGATGGCGCCATTGAGAAAGATGTTTTCCCTTCCGGTAAGCTCCGGATGAAATCCGGTGCCGACTTCCAGCAGGCTCGCCACGCGACCCCTGATGGAGACTCTTCCGGATGTCGGCTCCGTAATGCGGCTCAGGATTTTCAGCAGCGTGGATTTCCCCGCTCCATTGCGACCGATGATCCCTACGCTGTCACCTTGTTGAATATCAAAGCTGACGTCCTTGAGCGCCCAGAATTCTTCGTGCTCCGGATCTTCCCGTTTGGCGTGCGGGTGCAGCAGCTTTCCAACCGTGCGCTTGACGCCATTCGCCAGCACGTCGCGCAGAGCTGTGTAACGTTCCTGCCGCTGGTGGCCGATGATGTATTTTTTCGAGAGATTCTCTACGGAGATGACAGATGACATCAAATTACATTTGCAAACGGATTAATAACTTTGACGCTCAGCGGATCGAAATGTCGCACGTTACGCGTTACAACAACCAGCCCGCGTGAAAGTGCAGTATCCAACTTGTTTTCGGCAAGTGCCCTTCAACAATGTCATCGTCTTGTAGAGCAATGGCATCATCATGACCTGCCTGCGATGTGACTGCTGCGGCGAGGAAATCACCAAAAGCATCCGGGGCGGTAAGCAGCAACACCGGGCGACACTTTTGGTGAGTCAGGTCGGAGAATGGGAAAGGGATCTGGACGATGTCAGAGCGATTTAACATCGCTCCAAACCTCGTCATCCTGATTATCCCAAACGTGTTTCATTACAATTTCTTGCACGCGCGCCAGGTCGGACATCTCTGCGCGATCTGCATTTTTACTGCTCAGGTATTCAATAAAATGCAGCGCTTCCAGCGCCAAAGATTCCGGTAGCGATTTGGCGACTTCATAAATTTGTTCGGCGATTGACATCAACACCCTCCTTACCAAATGACGATCGGTCAAGCTTAGCGTCCAGCTTACCTAAAGGCAAGAAAGAAGTGTTGGCGCGGCCACCGCAAAGGCGAGGCGGACATACATGCCGCTGGAATAGCGCTTGACCGGGGTGTCGAGAAACTTTTCGACTTCCGAGAACGCAACGATTTCGTCAAATTTGCTCTTTATCTCTACCCTGCTCATGCCGAGAATTGCTCCGTTCAGGAAAAATGTTTTCCCGCCCGGTCAGTTCCGGATGAAACCCTGTGCCGACTTCCAGCAGGCTCGCCATGTAAGGAATCCGTGAGAGGCAAGATTCAAGGTTTCGCCCAGTTCTCAATTTTCAGTCCCGCCACTCGCTTGAACTCGCGCTCGTTGCTGGTGACGAGTATCCATCTCTCGGCTTTGGCATGGGCGGCAATCCACAGGTCGCTGTTGCCGATCATTTGGCCGACCTGCTCAAGCTTTGCACGAATTTTCCCGTATTGTTGCGCGACTGCATCGTCAATCGGTATCACCTGTATAGCGTTGGTCAATTGCTCGATCGCGGCGGATGCTTTTCTGGGAGACTGACTTTTCTCCGCACCGTAACGCAATTCGCCCAATGTAATAGCCGACATTGCCAGTTCCTCTGTCGTGAGTCGCTCGAACCGCTCACGCACGGCAGGCGGATTGTATTTGGCAATGTAGATGCAAATATTGGTATCCAGCAAAAAACGCACGGGCATCAGAGCGATTCCCGTTGCTGAGGAGGGGTATCGTTTCGTTCTTCAGCGAACAGGTCTTGGGGCAAGCTGGCTAATGCGTCGTATATCTTCAAAGCACTCGCAGGCTTCTCACGTAGCACAATTTCATCACCGCGTCGAAATATCTCCACCTTCTCCGTTTCAAAGCGAAACTCCTTGGGCAACCGAACAGCTTGGCTATTTCCTGATTTGAATACCCGCGCATAAGACATCATCAAGCTCCTTATATATATACATCAAGTATACACATAGCTGAATGTGCAATCCGGTCAGGTTTAACCCATATTCATGGAATATTTGGGTGAACGCGCGGACGTGTTTCCAAAGTGCGTAGCGCGGTGGCTAAACCGAGAATGCCGCCGATTACAATACGAGTTTATCGCCCAGAGTGTCTTGCAGGCGTCCATAACGTGAGACAAATGCGTCGAGCATTTCACTGTGTTCATCGCTGTTTTCAAGCGACTCGACCCAGGAAAGATCAATGTTCAGGGCTCGAAGTCGATCCGCCGTTCGCTCGAGATAGCGCGCTTCTTTTGCCGTGACCCGCAGTAGTTGCCCCACGATAAGCTGGTCGTCCTGTGCTGTTGTCATAAAACAATCCCGTTGCGTAGCGCCTGCTCATGAATGAGCAGCAGTGGCTTGAGCGGATCCTTGATCAACACATTGACTTTGCGACCACCCAGCTTGATGAACAGGCGGGCCGCCAAGCGACATTCCGCCTGAATGCGGTGCGCCAGAGGCTGGCCCGGCTCAATGAGCAAATCGATGTCTCCGCCGCGTTGAATGTCATCTACACGACTTCCGAATAGGCGAACAACGGCTTCCGCCCCGAACTGGCTGGCAACCTCGCTTTTGATGATTTCGCGGGTTTTTTCGTCAAGTCGCATCCTGCCCCACTTTCTGAAGAAAATACCGGATATGCTCCCTTTCGAGTCGCATATTTTCTATTTTGATCGCCAACACTTTGTGTTCGGCCGTTTTATACTTGATAAATGACATTCATATCGTGTATCGGCTTCTGCGTAGTGAAACCATTGTGCGGCACTTTGTAGCCTTGAGTCACTCCCTGTCGTAGACCAATGTCCTTTCTTGCAGCATCGATTTGATGAATGACACCTCTTTCCGGGTGGCGAGTTCATGTGCGGTCATCACCACGACATCGCAACCACAGGGCACATCCAGGCTGGAGATGATGTCGTAGGCGATGGACAGCCGCTTGGATGCAGAGAATCCTTCGCCACCTTCCACAAGGATATCGACATCCGAATCCGATCTGGAACGTTCTGTCGCTGCGGATCCAAACACCCACACGCGTTTTGATCCAAGGGCTTGCGCCAACAAAGGGGCCGCCACGTCACGCGCGAATTTCAGTCTGATTTCGGATTCTTTCGATGCTTCAGCAAGGCGAGCTGATTTGAGCATCAATCCGATGTCGCTAATGTTGTCTGCGCCAGATGCCAAGTCGATTGCCATGTTTTCTTCCTTTGGGTTCCCGCGTAGGCTCTGCTACTGCATCGAATGCATTAAGGAGATATGAAATATTCTCAGCCTCGGCATCATGTTTGAGTCCGAGCAGTATTTCAGTCAACACAACACCCGGTATTGCAATGGGCTCCGATTCCCCTATAGCGCAGGCTAGGCGTTCCACCTGCTTGGATTCGTGTCCGTTAAAGAAATCTATCCAAACAGAGGTGTCAACCAGCATCAACTGTCCTCGTTGCTGCGAGTGGAACGTAACTGATCAAGGTCACCTTGCCAGATCACCTTGCCACGCAAAGCAAGCAATTGCTGTCGCTTGAGGGTTTTGACAAACTCAGCTAAAGCCGCATGGATAGCGGCTTTCTTGGTAGGGAAGTGGCCAAGCTGTAACACTTGAGCGATTAACTGATCATCGGGTTCAACGTGCGTACTCATGGGATATATTTCCTTTGTTTTGTGCTCGCATTTTAGATCATTTGTTGCGCAATTCAATACATTCTAGTGAGGTAATGCGCGGATAAAACTGCTGCCATGTTTTTCGATGCTGCCAGTGAGGTAAAGCGCTTCAGCAACAAGTTTGTTGCGCAGGCTGGAGCGATAGTTGTCGGCCTGGATGTCAGCCACGCTGATAGTCGAATGGCTAGTAGTTTCATCAATTAAATTACTACCGGCAAAGCCGGTGGCTTATTGGTTGAGCCCCTCAAAGGGGCCGATAACCCCGTGAGCCGCCCAAGGCGGCTGGTTTTCGCTCCTTCCCCCTTGCAGGGGGAAGGTTGGGATGGGGGTAGAACAGTGGAGATGCAAAGTTTCTACCCCCTCCCTAGCCCCCCCTGGTGCGTGGTTGTTGCCGCTTCAGCGGCTTTACAACCACGGCCTACCCCTGCTGCGGGTTCAAGGGGGAGGGGACGATGACGATGGCGCCCAATTTTTCACTTCGCTCTTTTATGACCGCCGGAACGGTCGAACCTGGCAGATAGGGGTAGGGAACGGCGATCACCGTCCCCTCCCTCCGAACCCGGTGTGCGGTTTTCCCGCAACGGGCTCTCCAGTCAGTTGTTTCCTCATCGGGATTGGCGCGCCAAGTGATGGGCTTCATACATCGTGAAAAAACCCAAGATCAGCGAGGAAGACATTGTCTCCCTTAACTCCTGTTTGTAGAGCTGCCAACATAGCTTCTGTCCAGATTGGAGCTGGCACGAATTTCCCGCTGCATGCAGCTTCCCAGCGCGCT
>JBAUUR010000063.1:0-22385 GCA_049582805.1 Gallionellaceae bacterium
GGGCTGACCAGCAAGGAAATCGCGCAACGGCTTGAGATCAGCTTCCGGACGGTGGAAATTCACCGCGCCCATATCATGCAGAAAACCGGTGCAGCCAACCTGCTGGAACTCGCTCGCATTGCCGCGACGTTTGCATCGCATCAAACATCATGGGAACCATGATAAACGCCGAACCCGCGTACGTGCTCATACTGATTGTCCCAATCCCGGTTTGATGCTAGCGTAGAGCATCGGATCAAAGGTGTGGTTGAAGTCATGGCCCTGTACGCTAAAGAGAAGCTCCAAAAAAAGGACTTGTTCGAAACCATTCTTGCGCGGCGCTCGGTGCGCGCTTATGCACCGGATGAACTTGACCGCAAGACCATTCAAACATTGCTGGAAGCCGCCGTGCGTGCGCCGACGGCCATGCATGAGGAGCCTTGGGCGTTCATCGTGGTGCAGGACAGGCAGGTCTTGAAGCAATTATCCGATCGCGCCAAGCCGCTTTTCATCGAACGGTTGCATCGTTCGCACCAGGCAAGTGGTCATGCACCCGATATTTTCTCCAACCCGGATTTCAATATCTTCCATGGCGCAGGCACGCTCATCGTCATCTGCGCCAAACCATCCGGCCCTTTTGTGGAAGCCGATTGCTGGCTGGCGGCGGAAAACCTGATGCTGGCGGCTTGCGCACTGGGGCTGGGCAGTTGCGTCATCGGTTCTTCCGTGGCCGCCTGAATATGCAGGAGTCAAAAGCGGAGCTCGGCATTCCGGACGAATACTCGGCCATCGCGCCCATCATCGTCGGCGTGCCGAGCGGAGAAACTGCGGCCACTGCCAGGAAGGAACCCTTGATTCTTTCCCGGAAACAGTGAACGCGCCAGCGATTCATCAGGGAACCACTGATCCAAATCCCCCGCAACCAGCCTGCTGCATGGTCGAACAGTATCTGAGGCAACTCGCTCACTGGCAAATTATCGCTTTGCGGTCTACACTGAAAACCATTCAACCTTGGCATTTCAGCAACCCACGAACATGGATGCTCAAAGTAATTATCTGGTGATCACCGCTTCCGGAGAAGACAAAGTCGGTCTCGTCGATCGGCTTTCGAGCAAGATCACCGAGAGCGGATGCAATATCGAAGAAAGCCGTATGGCAGTTTTGGGCGGACAGTTCGCCCTGATCATGCTGCTTTCCGGCCCATGGAACGCGCTTTCCAAGCTCGAAGGGCAAATGGGGCAGTTAGGCGTTCAGTTGGGACTCACCATTATTCACAAGCGGACCCAGAAACGGGAGCGGACGCAACCGGCGGTTCCCTATAGCGTTGAAGTGGTGGCCATGGATCATCCCGGCATCGTTCGCGATCTGGCCGCCTTCTTCTCCAGGAACGGGATCAATATCGAGGAACTCCAGACTGACACCTACCCGGCGCCCCACACCGGCACAGCAATGTTTTCCGTCACCATGACGGTGGGTATTCATGCGGACGTTCACATTCCCACCTTGCGCGGGAATTTCCTCGATTACTGCGACGACCTGAATCTGGACGCGAGCTTCGAACCGGTACGGGTGTGATGTCTGGCTGGGGTTGTTTAGTGCAATGCCGTTGCACCTCAAATTTGAACCTGCAATACACGAAAGTTGCACTTCAGGATTGAACCCCCCGCCTGTTCAGGAATAAGTCATTGAGGTCATGGATAGAGTCACGATTAATACCAATGGTCAAACGGCGGCGCAGCTATTGCGGCTAGCACTGCAACGTCATCAAACGGGGCGCCTGGCGGAGGCAGAGGAAATATATCGGCAGATACTTCAACTGGAACCCGGCCATCCTGATGCGTTGCATCTATCGGGGTTGCTGGCGCACCAGAGAGGGCAGAGCGTGGTTGCCGCCACGCTGATTGGCAAGGCGATTGAAGCGAATCCTTTGAATGCGATATACCACAGCAACCTGGGGCTGGCCCTCAAGGCACAAGGGAAACTGGATGAGGCGATCAGAAGTTATCGCAAAGCGTTGTCGATCAAGGCGGATATAGCCGAAGTGCACTATAACCTGGGGGTTGCGTCTCAAGAGCAAGGGAATCTGGAGGAGGCGGTCACGAGTTACAACCGTGCACTTGCGATCCGGCCGGACTACGCCGAGGTGTACTGCAAGCTTGGGCACATCCTGCAAATGCAGGGTAATCCGGATGAGGCGCTAGCCAGCTATAGGCAGGCGCTGGCGCTCAAGCCGGGACATGTTGAAGTGCTGAGCAACATGGCGACTGCCTTCCATAGGCAAGGCAAACTGGATGAGGCGATAGCCTGCTTGCGTGGAGTGCTTGAGGCCAGGCCAGGGTTGTCCGAGGTGCACAACAATCTGGGGATATTGCTGAGCAAACAGGGGAAGCCGGAGGAGGCGGTTGCCAGTTTTCATCGGGCGTTGTCGATCAAGCCGGATTATGCGGAGGCACAGAATAATCTCGGGATCACGCACCGTGGACAGGGCCGGTTGGATGAAGCGATAGCCTGCTTCGGCAAGGCACTCGCCATCAGGCCGGATTATGTCGATGCCCAAAACAATTTGGGCAAAGCGCTCCAAATGCAAGGCAAGCTTGATGAGGCCATTGCCAGCTATCGCAGGGTGCTGTTGCTTAAGCCGGAGCTGGCGGAGACGCATTTCGTCATGGGGAATGCACTGAGAGATCAAAACAAGCTGGATGAAGCGATAAAAAGCTATCGCCAGGCAATCATGCTCAACTTCGATTATGCCGAGGCGTATCACAATTTGGGGACTCTGTTCAAGGAGCAGGGCAATCTGGAGGAGGCGGTTAAAAACCTGCGCAGGGCGCTATCGATTAGACCGGATTTTGCAGAGACGCACGCCAATCTTGGCGGGGCGCTGCGCCATCAGGGCAAGCTGGCCGAGGCAATGGAAAGCTTCCTCACGGCGCTCAAGCTCAGGCCGGATTTTGCCGAAGCATATAGCAACCTGCTTTTCCTCCATGCTTATCATGCCACGCTCGATCCGGAACAGTACCTGTCCCTGGCGCGCGGTTGGGAAACAGCCTGTGTGCCGGCACAGGACAGGGAAGCCGCCAGCAGAAGGACATTCCGGAATACCGGGCTGGACGGGAGGCGACTGCGAGTAGGATACGTCTCGGGAGACTTCAGGCAACATGCCGTGACTTACTTCATCGAACAGCTTTTTGCCTGCCACGACAGATCACGGATAGAGCTGTTCGCTTATTCCACCGCCAGCGTACAAGATGCAATTACCGAGAGGATACAAGCCACGGTGGAACACTGGATACCGGTTGGCGGTATTTCAGATACGGATTTGCGTGACCGCATCGAAGCGGACGGTATCGACATTCTCATCGACCTGTCGGGCCATACAGCGCACAGCCGCATAGGCGTGTTTGCCCGCCGCGCCGCACCGGTACAAGTTCATTACATCGGCTTCTTCGCAAGCACCGGGCTGAACGAAATGGACTATTACATTGGCGATGAAGTCCTGACCCCGCCAGAAACGGACCCGCACTTCAGCGAGAAGGTATGGCGGCTGCCCAGGGTGTCGGTCTCCTACAAGACCACAACCGACGTGCCAGAATCCGATTGGTGTCCGGCAAGCGATGGCTCGGTGTGGCTGGGCAGCTTCAACGACCTGGGCAAAATCAATTCACAAACGGTTAACTTGTGGGTGAGAGTGCTGCATGCCTTGCCGGAAGCTCGACTGTTGCTCAAGACCAGGAATCTGGCCGATGCCGGCAATCGCCAGAAGTTCCTGGATGTCATGGATAGCCATGGAATTTCCTCCGATCGCATTGAACTTCAGCGCAATACGGATTGGGCGGATTATATGGCGCAATACAACCGTCTGGACATTGCGCTTGATCCTGTCAGTGGTCATGGTGGCTATACGACCAGCTGCGATGCGTTGTGGATGGGAGTGCCGGTTATCCATGCCTTGGGAGATCGCGCCACCTCGCGCATGACTGCCTCCATGCTGAACGCCGTCGGGCGTCCGGAGTGGATTGCCCGCACGGATGCGGAATACGTTGACAAGGTTGTCACGCTTGCACGCGACGTTGAACAGCGCAAGGCGCTGCGCCCGGCCCAGCGTAAACGGATGGAAAACAGTCCTTTGTGCGATGCCAGAGACTTGGCCCGGAACCTGGAATCTGCCTACTTCGAGATGTTTGAGCGGTGGATGACTGAGCGCGCAAAATTAACCGTTCCTCCGCCGTAATAGCGAACCGGCTGCGCTGGGGTCACGGCAATTCCTTTTGCATGCCGACCCGCGTCGACCTATCCGCACACCTGATGCAATCCGGGTCCGTTACCGCCAATTCCGTGTTTTCTCTCGACTTGATTGGCGGTGCATGACTGTGAGCAGTCGCAAACAGGTTTTTTCGACCTGGACGCTACGTTAGACTTTCCCGCGCACATTCATTAGACTTGCGCACTTTTTTCCGACTTGCATCATGTCCGCTGATATCGAACAGACATCGAACGAACCCGCTCGCGCATCGCGCGATCTGATTGCGCGCGAAGTAGCGCGGCGCCGCACCTTCGGCATCATCTCCCACCCGGACGCGGGCAAGACCACGCTCACCGAGAAGCTGCTGCTGTTCTCCGGTGCGATCCAGTTGGCGGGCACGGTGAAGGCGCGCAAGAGCGGTCGCCACGCGACTTCCGACTGGATGGAGATCGAGAAGCAGCGCGGCATTTCGGTGGCCAGTTCGGTGATGCAGTTCGACTACCGCGATCATGTGGTGAACCTGCTCGACACGCCCGGCCACCAGGACTTTTCCGAGGATACTTATCGCGTGCTCACCGCCGTGGACTCGGCGCTGATGGTGATCGACGCGGCCAAGGGTGTGGAAGCGCAGACCATCAAGCTGCTCAACGTGTGCCGCATGCGCAACACGCCGATCCTGACCTTCATGAACAAGATGGATCGCGAGGTGCGCGACCCGCTTGAGCTGCTGGACGAAGTCGAGTCGGTGCTGCAGATCCAGTGCGCGCCGGTGACTTGGCCGATCGGCATGGGCAAGACGTTCCGCGGCGTGTATCACCTGCTGCGCGACGAAATCCTGCTGTTCGCCGCGGGTGCGGAGCGTGCCGACCAGGAATTCGAAGTCATCAAGGGCATCAATAATCCGCGCCTGGCCGGGATGTTTCCGCTGGAGATCGAACAACTGAAAGCGGAAGTCGAACTGGTACATGGTGCATCGCATCCATTCAGTCTTGATGCCTTTCTTGCAGGCACGCAGACGCCGGTGTTCTTCGGCTCGGCGATCAACAACTTTGGCGTGCGCGAAATCCTCAATGCGCTGCTGGAGTGGGCGCCTGCGCCGCGCGAGCGCGATGCCACAGTGCGTGTGGTTGCACCCACCGAGACTGCATTTTCCGGCTTTGTATTCAAGATCCAGGCCAACATGGATGCCAACCACCGCGACCGCATCGCCTTTCTGCGCGTGTGCTCCGGCCACTTTGAGCGCGGCATGAAGATCAGGCATCTGCGCATCAACCGCGAGATCCGCGTGTCGAACGTGGTCACCTTCATGGCCTCCAGCCGCGAGCAGGTGGAAGAGGCGTATGCAGGCGACATCATCGGCCTGCCCAACCACGGCAACATGCAGATCGGCGACAGTTTCTCCGAGGGCGAGCTGCTGCAGTTCACCGGCATCCCGTATTTCGCGCCCGATTTTTTCCGTTCGGTGCGCATCCGCAACCCGATCAAGGTCAAGCAGTTGCACAAGGGCTTGCAGCAGTTGGGCGAAGAGGGCGCGGTGCAGGTGTTCAAGCCACTGGACGGCGGCGATTTGATCCTCGGCGCGGTCGGCATGTTGCAGTTCGACGTGGTGGCCAGCCGCCTGCAAGGCGAATACGGTGTGGATGCGGTGTTCGAGGGAACCAGCACCACCGGCGCGCGCTGGGTCACCTGCGACGACAGGAAAATGCTGACCGATTTCGAGAAGGCGCTGTCGCACAACCTCGCCATCGACGCGGCGGGCAACCTCGCTTACCTCGCGCCGAACAACGTCAATTTGAAGCTCACGCAGGAACGCTGGCCCAAGGTGGTGTTCCACGCCACGCGCGAACATGCGGTGAAGCTGTAGGGTGTGCCCGGGCACCAAGCTCGGTTCCAGGAAACATGTAGGGTGCGCTCGCGCACCATGCGCGCTCACCCCCTGTTTATTCTGATGGCTTGCGCATCAAACCATTCCGGCTAAACTGCCTCATGCCTGAATACCGCCGCGCCTACATCCCCGGCGCCACCTATTTCTTCACGGTCGCTACCCATCGTCGTCAGCCTTTGTTAACCGACCCGCGCTGCCGTGAGTCGTTGCGCAACGCCATCAATCGCGTGCGTTCTGGAATGCCTTTCGAAATTGCTGCATGGGTGTTAATGCCTGATCACTTGCATGCCGTTTGGCAGCTGCCGCCGGACGATAAGGATTTTTCGCTGCGCTGGTCGCTCATCAAACAACATGTCACGCGCGATTGCGCAATGTGGCTGCCACGACAAAACCTTTCACCTTCGCGTGAGAGACGCGGCGAAGGCGGCTTGTGGCAACGGCGCTTCTGGGAGCATCTCGTTCGCGATGAACTGGATTTCTCGCGGCAGCTGGATTACATCCATTACAATCCGGTAAAACATGGTTATGTTTTAAACGTGGCCGAATGGCCTTACTCGACTTTTCATCATTATGTGAAGCAAGGGGTATATCCGGTGGATTGGGGCGGTGCCGTGGAAATGAACGATGGCGAAATATTTGGAGAATGATTTGAAGCAATACTGCCATGTAGGGTGCGCTTGCGCAGCAGATTCCACGAGTGTTTTGTTGCAACCTGCTCTGGTGCGCAAGCGCACCCTACATAGTTTGGGATGGCAATAATTTGGTGCGAAGGCGCACCCTACTTGAGGATCTCATGCAACAACTTGAATTCAAATTGCGCGGTGAATTCGTCGAGCTTGACAACCTGCTCAAGCTGGCGGGCGTGTGCGACAGCGGCGGCGCGGGCAAGGCGCTGGTGGCGGAGGGTGCGGTGTCGGTGGATGGAAAGGTGGAGTTGCGCAAGACTGCCAAGATACGCGCCTGGCAGGTCGTGAGCCTCGGCGACGTGCGCATCCGGGTGCTGCCCTGAGCCATGCTCTACATCTCCCGCAACGTTATTATTGCTGACCGCGAGATCGAACTCAGCGCCGTGCGTGCCCAGGGCGCAGGCGGACAGAACGTCAACAAGGTTTCCAGTGCGGTGCATCTGCGCTTCGATATCCCCGCTTCATCGCTGCCGGATGAGTTCAAGCAGCGACTGCTGCAATTGAACGATCAGCGCATTACCAAGGATGGCGTGGTCGTCATCAAGGCGCAGGAATTCCGCAATCAGGAACAGAACCGCAACGAAGCGCTGCGACGGCTGAAGACTTTGCTGCAAAGCGTGGCGGCGTTGCCGAAGCGACGCATTGCCACCAAGCCCTCGCGCGGCGCGCAGCAGAAGCGTCTGGAGAACAAGACGCGGCGCGGCGCAGTGAAGGCGATGCGCGGGAAGGTGACGGAATAATCCTGCTGCCGTGTGCGGGCGGCAAACCCGGCTTTGCTCATCCTCTGCGCTGCCGTGGAGGCATGCGCATTCGCCGGTAGAATCCGTCATGGGAAATATACGATGAAACAAAAATTACCGCGCACGGTGGTGATATTGGGGCTGGTCAGTTTTTTCAACGACACGGCCTCCGAGATGGTCACGCCGTTCATCCCCATCCTGATCGCCACGGTGCTGGGGGCGGGTCCGGTGGTGCTCGGGCTGGTGGAAGGGGTGGCGGATGCGGCAGCAAGCTTTTTAAAGCTGTGGGCCGGACGGTTTTCCGATTTCGGGCATGGACGGCGCAAGCGGCTTACCGTTGCGGGTTATGCGCTGTCGAACCTGGCGCGTCCGCTGATTGGATTGGTATCAAGCTGGGGCGCGCTGATGCTGCTGCGCAGCATCGACCGTGTTGGCAAGGGCGTACGCAATGCGCCGCGCGATGCGCTGCTGGCCGATGCCACGACTCCTTCGATGCACGGCCATGCTTACGGTTTCCAGCGCGCGCTGGACAATGCCGGGGCGATGTGCGGCAGCCTGCTGGCGATCGTGGCGCTGAGCTGGCTGGGTTTGTCGATTAACCAAGTGATCCTGTGGTCGGCGCTGCCGGGTGTGGTGGTGATGCTGTTGCTGATCTTCGGCGTGCAGGAGCCGTTGCGCGCTGAAGCCAAGAAACAGGAACCGCGCGTACCGCTGCGCTGGTCGATGCTATCGCCTGCCACGCGACGTTACCTGAAAGTGCTGGTGCTGTTCACTTTCGCGCGCGCGTCGGAGAGTTTCATCCTGCTGCGCGGCAACGAACTGGGCATGAGCATCGTGCTGCTTTTGTTTCTGTGGGCGACGCTGAACATCACCAAGGCGGCGACCTCGAGTTACGGCGGGCGCATGGCGGATGCCTTTGGCCTCGCGCGTCTCACGCGAATAAGCTGGCTGGGCTATGGGCTGAGCTTTATCGCGTTCAGCCAGGTCGGGCATATTGTCACGCTGTGGTTCTGCGTGATCGCTTATGGCCTGGTCGCCGGTCTGGGTGAAGGTTCCGAGCGCGCGTTGATCAGCGTGTATGCGGATGAACGCGAGCGCGGCACCGCGTTCGGCTGGTATCACCTCGCTGTCGGGTTGAGCGCCATACCGGCGGGCGTGCTGTTCGGATCGTTGTGGCACTACTGGAGTGCTGGCGTGGCATTCCTGTTTGCCGGCTGCCTTGCGCTGGTCTGCGCGGCGTTGCTGCGTCTCGGTGGAATTGCCAAGGCTGGATCGTGAAGGATGATGGTCGGCTTTTGCAGGATGTGCCGGCGAAGGAGGCACATCATTCGCGATTGATGCGCTTCGTGCCTCAGCGCGTCCTGCGCTGGCTTAAGCGTTCCTTCATAACCATTGGTGACTGCACGACACCAACCGATCTCAGGGACTTGTCGACTTTGCGAAACATGGGCGCCCTCTTACGTGTCAGTTCAGCCGCCCGTGTAGGCGGGCGAAGCCCCGCCCGAACGGGTCGGCTGAAACTGATGGTTAGCAGTCTGCGTACGATCACTTCGTAGCCGCGCCGACAAGGCACTCACCCGGCACCTCGAACCCGCCAGGCGATTCGAAACTACGCATTGAGCCTTCTACTTCGTTCCACACGGACTCGCGTTCTTGAGGGGGCAGGTGAGCCATCATGGCATTGAATGCACCGAAGGCGTCTCGGGCGACCCGCACGTATTCGGCGGCACTGGCCGTTCTCAGGGGCACCGGCACGGTGCGAACCTCGGGGTCGGCAAATCCAGCTTGACGGAAGACGCCTTCGAGCACGCCGGGAGCGCCAAGGCTAAACGGGCCGGGTTGCCCCGGAACGGGAGGCGGGAGTTGCGCGCGCCGGCGGATGATGGAAGCGGGCATAGCACCCCAACTGTTTCGATCGGGCGTGGAAAAGACAACGACGGCGACCCGACCGCCCGCTCTCAGAGCACGGCGCCACTCGCATAGCGCTGTCACGGGGTGCGGCATATACATCAGACCAAGCCGACACAGCACCGCATCAAAGGAAGCATCAGGGAGATCCAACTTCTCGCCGTCCATGGCGCGGGTCTCAACCTGTTTGAGTCCCCGTTCACGGGCGACCTGGAGCGCAAGCTCAACGATCCCTTCGGAGATATCGGTCGCCAGCACGTAACCGCTAGGGCCAACTCGTTCGGCGGCACTGACAGCCGGTTCACCTGCGCCGGCGGCGATGTCTAGGATGCGCCGACCTGGCTGAATCAGGGCCAGGTCGAGCATCTGGCGGGTAACTTCGCCATACCAACGATCCAGAGTGGGATTCCAGCGTCGCCATGCTGCGCCGTCCTTGTTCCATTGCTCTCGCTGCGCGTTCTTGTACTTAGCTGCGTCGAATGAGGGTTGCTGTTCGGCCATTGCAAGTTCTCCTCTCAGTTAGACCTTGATGTTGCTTCGAGGTGCGGGACTCAGACTGCTAACGTAGAATTAACCGGCTCCGAATTAACCGGCTCCGCGCTTTTGCGGAGTCCGGGTTGAATGTCGGGTTGGGCGTCATAGGGCTCACTTTTTTCTACTCAATGCAAAGAAGCCGAGTGGCGTGCTACCCCACCCCAACGTGAAATATTCGCCACGAATGATCTCGTCAGCGAGAGTGCCGTGCAGCATGAGATATGCATCACACACCTCATTGCGGCCAATAGTTAGCTGGTTGTTTTCGATGCTATACGACAGCGGGTCCGACACCGGATAAAAGTGAGCGTCCTCTGTGGTTGCGGACACCACATTTACACGAAGCCAGTTTCCCCCAATACACGACGGAGCCCGGTGGTCGGTGAACTCGATAACAAGAGCAGTGACGACATGGTGGTTTTTATCCTCAACATTCAAGTTCCACTGTCCGGTCAAGTCGCGGGGCCAAGCCAAGGTTGAAAAGCCCAAAGCTAAAGCAACGGCAATTAATCGGTGAATAGCAGTTCTCATGACGCCCAACTATAAATTATGCGGCATTCTTGCCGCATATCCCGGCAACAAGTGCCGCATAATCCGAAATGGTTCAATCATCATCTTGTTTCGCATAGAGTTCCCAAAACAAACACGGCAACAAATAAATTGGAAGCAGCGTAAAGGCAGTAGAACAAAAATGCAAATTCCGGTACTACCTTTCTTTCGCTTGAATTTACGGTAGTAGCAAGGCCGGGAATGCACCGACATGTTAAGCTATTGCAATTTCCGGCTGTACGATTCCTGTGCGTATTTGAAGTTGGCAGAGGTGATTCGCAGCAGGTAAATAATCAGGAGTATCGAGATGAAATGGTTGATCGTGCTGGGCCTGCTGGGAACACTGGCCTCGCTGTTGCTGAGTCAGGCGCGCGCCGGAGAAGTGCCAAAGGTCGGCGAGCCTGCGCCCGGATTCAGCCTGCCGGACCAGAACGGGCACGTGCATGCCTTGCAGGAATATGCCGGCAAGTGGCTGGTTCTGTATTTCTATCCTAAGGACGACACGCCCGGCTGCACGCAGGAAGCGTGCGCGTTCCGCGATGACCTGCACGAGATCAACGATCTCGGCGCGCAGGTGGTGGGCATCAGCGTGGATGACAGCGAAAGCCATGCCGAATTCGCCAAGAAATATCATTTGCCGTTTCCGCTGCTGGCGGACAAGACCGCAGAGGTGGCGGACCGTTATGGCGCGTTGCGGGATTTCTGGATATTGAAATTCGCGAAGCGCTACACCTTCTTGATCGACCCGCAGGGCAGGATCAACAAGGTGTATACCAATGTGGAAACGTCGCGCCACTCGAAGGAAATCATCGCCGATCTGAAAATGCTGGTTAAGCCTGGAAACAACTGATGCCCTACCTGACGCTTGATAAGGCCGCGCTGGCTTACGGCCATGTAGCCCTGCTCGACCGGGTGGATTTCCAGCTCGACGAGAACGAACGCGTCGGCCTGATCGGGCGCAACGGCGGCGGCAAGTCGAGCTTGCTGAAAGTGCTGGCGGGGCAGGCGCATCTTGACGACGGCAGCGTGTGGCGACAGTCCGGCGTGCGCATCTGTTATGTCAGCCAGGAGCCGGTGCTGGATGCCGATGCCACGGTGTTCGACGAAGTGGCGCGCGGGCTGGGCGAACTGCATCAGATCATCAGCGACTATCATCGCCTTTCACATCAACTGGCCGAGCCAGATGCCGATTACGAACAGCTGCTGGAAGCGATGCAGCCATTGCAGACTGCACTGGAAGCGCAGAACGGCTGGGCAGTGCAGGCGCGCATCGAGACCGCGATTACCAAGCTGGAGTTGAACGCCGACAGCCGCGTCGGCGAGCTTTCCGGCGGCGTGCGCAAGCGCGTGGCGCTGGCGCAGGCGCTGGTGGCCGAACCGGATGTGCTGATACTGGATGAGCCGACCAACCATCTTGATTTTTCTTCGATCGAATGGCTGGAAGGGCTGCTCAACAATTTTCGCGGCAGTGTGCTGTTCGTGACCCACGACCGCCGCTTCCTCGATAACGTCGCTTCGCGCATCGTCGAACTGGATCGCGGCAAGCTGGCCAGCTTCCCCGGCAACTTCGCGGCGTACCTGCGCAGCAAGGAACAGATGCTGGCGGACGAAGCGGTGCACAACGCCAAGTTCGACAAGGTGCTGGCGCAGGAAGAGGTGTGGATACGCCAGGGCGTCAAGGCGCGCCGCGTGCGCAACGAAGGGCGCGTGCGGCGGCTGGAGCAGTTGCGCATCGAGCGTGCCGCGCGGCGCGAGCGGGTGGGCCGTGTCGAGATGAATCTGGAGGCGGGCGATCGCTCGGGCAAGCTGGTGGCGGAACTCACCCATGTCTGCAAATCGTTCGGTGCGCGCAAAGTGATAGATGATTTTTCCTGCCGCATCCAGCGCGGCGACAAGATCGGTCTGCTCGGGCCGAACGGTGCGGGCAAGAGCACGCTGCTCAGGATCATCCTGGGCGAAATGCAGCCGGACAGCGGCGAGGTCAAGCTCGGTACCAAACTCAGCGTGGCGTATTTCGACCAGTTGCGCGAGCAACTGAACGAAGAGGCGACGCTGGCCGACACCATCAGCCAGGGCTCGGATTTCATCGACATCGGCGGCGTGAAGAAACATGTCATCAGCTATCTCGGCGATTTTTTGTTTGCGCCGGAACGCGCGCGCTCGCCGGTGAAGAGCCTGTCCGGCGGTGAACGGAATCGTTTGCTGCTGGCGCGCCTGTTCACCCGTCCCGCCAATGTGCTGGTGCTGGACGAGCCGACCAACGACCTCGATATCGAAACGCTGGAACTGCTGGAAGAGTTGCTGGCGCAATATGACGGCACGCTGTTCCTGGTCAGCCACGACCGTGCCTTCCTCGACAACGTGGTGACGCAGGTGATCGCCTTCGAGGGCGGCGGCAGGCTGATGGAATATGTCGGCGGCTACGAGGACTGGGTGCGGGTGAAGAAATTCGAAAGTGCGCAACAATTGTCGAGCAAGTCCTCCGCTCCCTCTCCCCAGCCCTTTGATAAAACTCCTGGCCATTCGACTAAGCCACCCCAAAACGGCGGCCAAGTCGCTGGTTATCCCCCCAAAGCAGAGGGAGTCAAGGGCAAATTGAGTTTCAAGGAGCAGCGCGAGCTGGACGAGATCCCGCAACGCATCGCGGCGCTGGAACATGAGCAGGAAGGGATCGCTGCGGCACTCGGCAACGGTGCGCTTTACCGCGACAAACCCGCGCAGGCACGCCAGCTGCAGGAACGCGCAGCGGTCATTGAAAAGGATTTGTTGCACCTGATGACGCGCTGGGAAGAGTTGGAAAACTGAATCGGCGGACTCTGGACTTTATGTAGGGTGCGCTTGCGCACCAGAAGCATCGGGATGCTGGAGAATTGGTGCGCAGGCGCACCCTACGAATAATGATCATTTCTTTCTGTTGAATGGTCGACTCGATAAGAGATTAATTGGATTTAGTTTGTCACGATGGTTTGCTAAACTCAGTCATTGCTGACTTAACCTGATTTTGGATAAAACACAATGATTCCTACAAAGCAATCTTGCCGCCCGATGCAGGGGTTTACCCTGATCGAAGTGATGGTGGTCATCGTCATCCTTGGCATACTGGCGGCACTGATCGTGCCCAAGGTGATGAGCCGTCCGGATGAGGCACGCATCGTTGCGGCGAAGCAGGACATCGCCACGATTGTGCAGGCATTGAAGCTCTACAAGCTGGACAATATGGTTTATCCCACGACCGAGCAGGGATTGCAGGCCCTGGTGAAAAAGCCGACGTTGCCCCCCGAACCGCCGAACTGGAAGGGGAACGGCTATCTGGAGCGCCTGCCCGAGGATCCCTGGGGCCATGCCTACCAGTATCTGCAGCCCGGCCTGCATGGCGAATTTGATGTCATGAGCCTCGGCGCCGATGGCGCGCCGGGGGGCGAAGGCAACGATGCCGATATCGGGTCATGGCAGCAGTAGAATCGCGGGGGAAATCTTCCACGGTGTCGATTCCATGAGTTTCAATTCCGGCAAATTCAGGCGCGCGCAAGGCGGCTTCACCCTGATCGAACTCATGGTCGTGCTGGTCGTGATGGGCATCGTGCTGGGCATGGCAGCCGTGCAATTCATGCCGGATGATCATGCCGTGCTGCGTGAAGAAGCGCAGCGTCTGGCATTGCTGCTGGAGAATGCGGGAATGGAAGCGCGTGCAAGCGGGCGGTCGCTGGCATGGTCACCCGAGGGCAACGGCTATCAGTTCTGGAGCAGGGACGATTATGGCGACTGGGCGCGTATCGACAATGATGAGGCGTTTCGTCCCCGCATCTTCCCCGCTGGAGTGCGCATCACAAGCGTAATGGTTGAGTCTCAGCCGCTGCAACCCGGCGGCCGGCTGTTGCTGAGCTCTTCATCTTTCACTCTGCCGTTCCAGGTTACCCTGGGGGACGGGCAAGCCGAAGCCGGCGTGGCTGGAGGCAGCACCGGGTCGGTGACCGTCGAGACCGAAGCTGAACTTACTGCTGCGCGGGGCCAACCGGTCATCAATGGGCACTCCTGATAGCCCGGGAGGACAGTCGAGAGGCGATCCGATGCTGCACAGTTACCGCATTCCCTTTCGCCACGCAGGTTTCACATTGCTGGAAACTCTGGTGGCAATGGCCATTCTGGCGATTGCCATTGCTGCCGTGATGCGTACCGCAGGTGCAGAAATAAGTCATGCCGAAGCGATGCGGATGCATTTGCTGGCCGACTGGGTGGCGCAAAATCGTCTGGCGCTGCACGCCGCGCGTGGCGACTGGATCGCGACGGGCACCCAGACGGGAGATGATACGCAGGCGGGGATCAGGTTCTTGTGGCGTGAAGATATCAGTGATACACCCAACCCGTCTTTCCGTCGCATGGAGGTGAGTGTTTCCACAGCGGACGATCCCAAGTATGTGATACGCAAATTGACCGGCTATCTGGTTGAGCAGCGGCGCAGGTGATATGTTGCGGCGCAATGGCGGGTTCACTCTGGTTGAATTGCTGGTTGCACTGGTGGTTCTTTCGCTGTTGTCCGTTGCCGGGTATCGGGGACTGGATGCATTGTTGAAAACGCGCGAACACATAGCTGCGGAAACAAGAAAATGGCAGCATTTGGAATTCTTTTTCTCGCGCATGGAACAGGATGTTGCGCAGGCGGTGCATCGGCCGATAAGAAACCAGGCCGGAGTCGTTGAGCCGGAGTGGATCGGCCGTTCCGTGGTGGTGGCGGATGACGAGGCAGACCTGGAATTCACGCGTGCAGGGATCCCCGGGCAGGACGAGGATATGCTGCCGCCGCAGCGCATCGGCTATCGTTTGCAGCAGGGTTCCATCAGGTTGCTGCGCTGGCCGTTTCCTGATCAGGCGCCGGGTACCGAACCCGTACGCTATCCGCTGCTGGATGGTGTGCGCGAATTCCATTTGCGCTATCTTGATGCAGGCGGAAACTGGCTGGATCAATGGCCGCCCGGTCAGTCGGGCATGCTGCCCATGGCGGTGGAAGTGGCGCTGGTCCTGACCGGTGGTGAAAAGGTCGTGCGGGTGTTCGCATTGCAATGAAGCCATCCAATCGACAGGACGGCGTGGCCATACTCATGGTGCTGCTTATCGTTGCCTTGGCAACTTCATTGGCCGTCTACATGATGACTCAGCAAGACCTGTGGCAGCGGCAACTGGAAAGCCAGTTCGACCGGGCGCAGGCGCGGCGCATAGGCATTGCCGCCATCGATTGGGCGCGCGCCGTGCTGGCTGACGATGCGCGTTCGAGTTCCACGGACAATGAAGACGAGATGTGGGCGCTGCGCTTGCCCGCCATGCCGGTGGAGAACGGCGAAGTGACCGGTGTGATCGAGGATCGGCAAGGATTGTTCAACCTGAATAATCTGGTGAGAAACGGCGCTACCAGCGCGCCTGATGTGGCACAATTCCAAAGGTTGCTCGGCTTGCTGGGATTGCCGGGCGAATTAGTCCCTGCTTTGGCGGACTGGATGGATGCAGACAGCGAGACCCAATATCCGGGTGGAGCCGAGGATGGATATTACCTGTCGCTGCCCAAACCGTATCGTGCGTCAAATCGTCCCTTGATCGAGATAAGCGAACTGGCGCTGGTGAGGGGTTTTGACCGACCGACTATCGAACGCCTGCGTCCTTTTGTGACGGTCTTGCCGACGCCGGGGCCCGTGAACGTCAATTTCTCTCCGCCCGAGGTGCTGGCTGCCGTGGCGCAGAATTTGACGCTGGCCGACGCGCGAACACTGGTGTTGCAGCGCAGGGGCAATCCGTTCAAGAGCGTGGCAGATTTCCGGCAGCGATTGCCGAATGGGGGGGTGCAAGTGTCGGACAGGGATATTTCGGTAAGCAGCCAGTATTTTATGGTGACCGGACGCGCAACGTTGGGACATGCGCTGGTCATCACGCAGGCTTTGCTGCAGCGCTCCGGCGGGGATTGGCCTGCGGTAGTATGGCAAAGCGTGCAATGAGATGCCATGAGCGTATTGAGAATTTATTTTTCCGGACAGTGGCACGATAGCGCCTCACCTTGTCCCTGGGCAATTTGTGGCGAGGGTGGCACCGTGCTGCAATCCGGTATTGATCCTTTGGCGTCGATGCCCAAAGGGAGCGAATGTGTCGGTATCGTTGCGCCGGATCGCGTGCTGTGTGTTGCGGCGAAGCTTCCAGCGGGCCCGCGGCGGCGCTGGCAGGCATCACTGCCATTCCTGGCGGAAGAATTTACCCTGCCCGATCCGGAAGATAACCATGTGACTCCCGGCCCCGCACTGGGTGACGGACGTTCAATGCTGGTCGTAGTGGACAAGCAGTGGATCAAACGCATCATCGAGGCATGCCGCGGATCGAATTTATCTTTGCGCAAGATCGTTCCGGAAATATTTTTACCGACTCTCGGGCAAGGGAGCTGGGTGTTGGTCTGGGATGGCCACGCCGGTTTCCTGCGCACCGGCCCGGCACGCGGAATGGCGATTGATAATGGCGATGGCAATGCGGTTCCGGTTGCGTTGCAGCTTTGCCTGAATGCGGAACCGGGATCGTCTCCAAAAAATATAGAAATTCGATTTCGTCAACATATTGCGCTGGAGCAGAAGCTATTCCCGCAGTGGAATATTCCGCAGGCGACCTTTTCTGCGGGTGAAGATTGGGATTGGCGACGGGCGCCTATACCGGACGGTGTGCTGAATCTGATGTGGGGCGATTTTGCGCCGCGCGCGAAGGTGCGCGACTGGTGGCCGAAAATCCGCCCGCTAGCCGTGATCATGTTGCTTGCGTTTGTTTTAGAGGCGATCGGAACCAACATTGAGTGGGCCATGCTCAGTCATGAAAAAAATGCGCTTGATCAGGACATGGCGCGCAGTTTTCATACTGCATTTGGCGAGGCCAGCATGCTGGTCAATGCTCCCTTGCAGATGCAGCGCAACCTGGCCCAATTGCGGCATGCCGCAGGCTTGCAGGACGATGGTGATTTCCTGTCCCTGCTGGATGCGGCGGCCGCTGATCTCGCACCGTTGCCAGCGGGAAGCATCCATGCACTGCATTACGAATCGGGGCGGCTCGATATTGATATCAAGCTTGCCCGCAGCGATGAATTGAGGAATTTGCGTCAGCGCCTGGGCAACAAGGGGCTTTCGGTCGAGATGAGTGACCCGCATGACACCGGCAATGGGACCGAGGCACGGTTGACGCTGATGCCGGGAGAAGGACTATGAAGGCGCTCGGCCTGGCGGTCAGGAAGCGTTTTTGGGATGGGCGCGCGGTTGGCGAGCGGCGCTTGATCGTGCTGGTTGCCTCGATATTGCTACCATTGCTGGGCTTCTTCTTGTTGTGGCAGCCAGCGCATAACGCGGTTGCCAGGTTGCGCGTCAGGGTGCCGGCCATGCGTATGCAGGCTGCCCTGCTGCGCGATCAGACTGCCGAAGTTGCCAGGCTGAACCATTATCCTCATCCGGCTTTGCTTGATGGCAACGCATTGAAGTCGGTTATCGAGACCACTGCGGAGCAGCATCACATCCGCGAGGCGATAACCGCGCTTGATGCGCAAGGATCAGGTGCGGTGCGGGTTACGCTGGATTCCGTACCTTTCGACCAGTGGTTGCTGTGGCTACGTGACCTGCAACAGGAGCAACATGTGCGCGTCGACTCGGTCGGTATCGCCGCATTGGCGCAATCCGGAATGGTAAGGGTCAATTCCACGCTGACCAACGGGGGCGTGCAGTAGCCGCTATGCGCATACTCGCTGTCGGGTTTTTTGCGCTGGTTTATCTGGTTGCGCTGCTCATCATGGCGCCTGCGTCAGTGTTCGATGACCTGGTTCGCCACTATTCGCAAGGCCGTCTGGTCATGGCCAATGCCAATGGCACGATGTGGAAAGGAACCGCAGTGCCTGCGTTGCGTACGCGCGATGGTCATTTGATTGCGACACGGACTTTGCGCTGGGATATTGATTTTCTTCCTCTGCTCAAGGGGGTGCTCAGGGCGCGCCTGCAATGGAATGATTCGGCGCCGCCCGCTGCAACCGAGTTGCTGGTATCCGGCGGGCAGGTTGAATTGAATCACGCACTGATTCCGTTACCGGCCGCATTGCTGAACGAGGTTTCTCCCATATTGAAACCTGCCGAGTTCCGTGGACAATTGGAAATCCAGAGCAATCATCTGGTGCTTTCGCGGCGCGGCATGGAGGGGATTGCCATCGTCGATTGGCAACATGCCGGTTCCGCGCTGAGCAGTATTGATCCGCTGGGCAACTATCGTCTGACGCTCAATGGCGCAGGTAATGTTGTCAGCGTCTATTTGTCAACGATCTCCGGGGTTTTGGTGCTGGAAGGACAAGGGAAGTGGTCCGGCTCGAGTGGCCTCGAGTTTCGGGGCAAGGCCCGCGCATCGTCAGGAAATGAGGAGCGCCTTAACGAACTGCTGCATAACCTGGGGCCGGAACTATCCCCGGGGGTAGCCACATTCAATTTGACGCCAGGGCAGTAGATGCTATTCATTCTGTGCGATGCGCTGTTTGGATAGCGTGGGGTTTTGAGTGAAGAAGCGTTTGATTCCCTCCAGAATGGCGCGAGCAATTTTTTCCTGATAAGCCTCATCATTCAGGTGGCGCTCTTCCTCTGGATTGCTGATGAAAGCGGTCTCTACCAAGATGGAGGGAATATCGGGAGCCTTCAATACCGCGAATCCAGCCTGCTCGACAAAACCGCGATGCAAATTGTTTATGCCTCCCAGCCTGTTCAATACCTGTTTGCCGAGTTTCAGGCTGTCATTGATAGTCGCGGTTTGTGAGAGATCTAGCAGGGTGCGGGCAAGGTAAGGATCATTTACGGCTATATTCACGCCCCCGATCAGGTCGGCTTCATTTTCGCTCTTGGCAAGCCAGCGGGCAGCGGCGCTGGTGGCGCCATGTTCAGACAAGGCAAACACCGATGAGCCGGTGGCATCAGGTCTGATGAACGCGTCTGCGTGTATCGAAACGAACAGGTCGGCATGCACCTTGCGTGCCTTTACCACACGCATGTGGAGCGGGATGAAATAGTCGCCGTCCCGCGTCATTATGGCGCGCATGTCCTCAGATTCCTCAATCAATCTTTTCAGTTTGTTGGCAATCGCCAGGGTGACGTTCTTTTCCAGCGTGCCGTGTCGTCCATGGGCACCAGGATCTTCGCCGCCGTGTCCGGCATCAATGACAATAATGAGCTTATGCGTGCTGAGTTCAGGAGGCTTTTTTTCTGCCACGGGTTCAGCCGCTGTGCGGTCGAGCACGAGGCTGGGAGATGTTGTTCCGGGGGGCGTTGCAACGGTGGTTTCCGCGACTTGGCTCGACTTCGCTGCAGTTGTAGCTGGCGGAGCGCTTGCGGATATAGCCAAAGTACTGCCACCGGATTTTGCCAGCAGTGCCAGCAGCGGGTCGACAGGGACGGCAGGGTAAATGTCCAGCACCAGACGATAACCATATTCCGCCACGGGATTGAGGCTGAACAACTGAGGCTTGACTCCGGTTTTCAGATCCAGCACCAAGCGAACCACGTCGCGCTTGAACTGGCCTGTACGAACGCTTTTGATATACGGGTCATCGTTTCCTATCTTGCCAGCTAGATCATTGAGCGGGCCTTGCAGGTTTACGTTATCAAGGTCGATAACCAGGCGGTCCGGATTGTTAAGCGTAAACATGTCGTAATTGATCGGCCTGGCTGATTCCAGGGTCAGACGGGTGTAATCCTGCGAAGGCCAGATACGCGCGGAAGTAACATTGATGGCCGCCTGCGCATTGGGAAGCCAGACCAACAGGAGCAGTGAGAGTAGCTTTGCCGCGTGCATGAGGAACATTTGATGGAGGCTTCCGTGAGCCGTGTTGCTGGCACAATCTGCATCCCCGCGGCGATACCTTGCTGAATTGCGGCTAGTTGCCAAGGCGCGAAACGGTAATCCGTCCACACTGGCACGTTGCGCTTCGGTGCATGGCCCGGCACACAATAAAATCGAGTGCGCGACCATGTTTGCCTTGATCAGAGATTGCTTAAGCATTCCCTCCCTGTCCTGGTGCTTGCGTGAATTTTGACAGTCCTGCCCTCGGGCAGGATTCCCAGCGATATTTGCAAGTCCGCTGCAGGTGCCAACCCCATTGCTTTTTCTGGCCATTCTATCAGGCATATGTTACGTCCGTTGAATTCATCCTGAAGCCCGGCTGTTTCCCATTCCGCTTCGTCATGGAAGCGGTAAAGATCAAAGTGGCGCAAGTGTAATCCTGCGACCTCATATTGTTCAACCAGAGTGTAGGTCGGGCTCTTGACTTTGCCGCTATAACCCAGGGAATGAAGCATTGCCCGTACCAGTGTCGTTTTACCCGAACCCAAATCGCCTTGCAGGTAGATCACCAGTCCGGGCTTCAAACAATTGGCCAGTCGTTTGGCAAAGGCCATGGTGGCGGCCTCATCAGGAAAGGATAATCGGCTATCATCGGGGCTATGCAAAACGATACCTCGCAAACAGACTATGCGGCGCTTGCCATGCGCATCAGGGAATGGAGCAGAGAGCTGGGCTTTCAGGCGGTTGGCATCAGCGATACCAACTTGAACGATGCCGAAGTGCATCTGCTGGAATGGCTTGCGCGCGGCTATCACGGTGAGATGGATTATATGGCAAAACATGGAGTCAAGCGCAGTCGTCCGGCGGAATTGGTGCCCGGTGCTTTGCGTGTGATCTCGGTGCGTCTGGATTACTATCCGCCCAATGCGAAGGACTCGTGGGAGATATTAAGGAATGGTGAGCGTGCGTTCATTTCACGTTATGCGTTGGGGCGCGATTATCACAAAGTGTTGCGCAACCGCCTGGAAAAACTGGCAGAGCTTATTCGCGGCGACGTGGGTGCCTTCAACTATCGCATCTTTGTTGACAGCGCACCGGTGCTGGAAGTTGAATTGGCGCAGAAGGCGAATCTGGGCTGGCGCGGAAAACACACGCTGCTGCTGTCGCGCGAACACGGTTCCTGGTTTTTTCTTGGCGAGATATACGTAGACTTGCCTTTGCCCGTGGATGAAACCGGGGAAAGTCATTGTGGCACCTGCGAACGTTGTATCGAAATCTGTCCCACGCAGGCCATCATTGCGCCCTATCAGCTGGACGCCCGACGCTGCATCTCGTATCTCACCATTGAACTCAAGGGCAGTATTCCACTTGGACTGCGCCCGCTCGTCGGCAACCGCATCTATGGCTGCGACGATTGTCAACTGGTCTGTCCGTGGAACCGGTTTGCGAATAAATCCCTGGAATCTGATTTTGCTGCGCGACATGGCATGGACGATGTTGCGCTTGTCGAATTATTTGGGTGGGATGAGAAGATGTTCCACGAGAAATTTTCCGGTAGCGCCATATTTCGCATTGGCCATGATCAATGGTTGCGCAATATTGCAGTGGCGCTTGGTAATGCGCCCGGAAGTGCTGAGGTTATTGGTGCATTGCAATCACGTGCGCAGCATGAATCCTGGGTGGTACGTGAACATGTGACATGGGCCCTGGAGCAACAATATAAGTACCGATAGCGCGCTGCTGTTCCCTGAAAATCCAACGGACAATTTGACTGTGGTTTTTAATTTTGCTATAGTTCCATTCTTCCTGACGCGGGGTGGAGCAGTCTGGCAGCTCGTCGGGCTCATAACCCGAAGGTCGTAGGTTCAAATCCTGCCCCCGCAACCATAAATGCTTGCAGCGCTTAAGGTATTCCAGTCAGCTGTTCTTTAAAATTTTACAGACAACCGACGAGTGTGGGTATGTGCGCTGGGGTGTTGGTAATTGTGGTGAAAGCCATGGTTATTAACGGCTCAAGACACAAGAAGTAGCTCACACGAAGTCGAAGA
>JBAUUR010000064.1:0-3456 GCA_049582805.1 Gallionellaceae bacterium
ACTGACCGAAATTCTAGGAGGAGACCATGCACACAACACTGAAACAACTGCGAGCCGCTGACGCCTGCGTCCCGCGGTACACCCATCTGCGCCAGGCGCTTGGGCCGAAGTATGGCGATAACAAGCCGATCACCATGACGCAGATACTTGATCTGAACGGGGTAGATGATTGCCTGTGGGCGATTGTCAACACTCATCAGAAGCCCGACAAACTGTTGCGCCTGTTCGCCTGCCTTGCTGAAGAAGTCATGCCAATCTATTTGCGGGAAATGCTGGAGGCTGAGAAATGAAAGCCAACGAAACGCTATTCGACGCGGTAGAGCGCGTGATGCAGCCGCGTGTTCCGCAAGTCAGCGACACTGACCGCGTGATGATCTGCCAGAAGTGCATCGAATTTGTTTTGCTCAGGGTCGGTATGGAGGTCGCCAAAGCTGGCGAGCTCCTGACCGTGTACCACGATTGCGGCGAGGTCATGGAGCAGATGCAGTGCTCAAGATGCGACGAGTGGGCAACGCGGATTATTGATCTTGGCGCAACCCTCATCGGCGAGGGACAGGGCGCTCACTGGGAAAGCAACGAAGACCCGCGCTGCGATAAGCATTGGAGGCGATGATGGAGTTCCCTAAGACAGACGCTCACGGTAGAGCCAGAACGCCTTATGCAGTCGACTGCCGAGGGCCGTGGGATTTACCCGGTGGAGGTTGCGGCTTGGTTTACCTGACCGAAGCGGAGTACGAGCGCCAGATGATGGCCCCTGACAAGACGTGGCGTTGCCCACTGTGCCGCTATGAAGCCGATTGGAATGATGACAATTACGAGGAGGCGCTTGCATGACCGCTGACCGCTACTACTGGAATTGGGAGCGCCGCAGATGGGAGAGGGTTCCGTCATGAGCACGACCCGCGAACTGCTGCTGATTCCACTGGCTAGCGTGATTGTGATTGTGCTGGCCTGCGTGCGTCAACTATTTCGAGGATGCCCGCATCAGGAGCTTGGCTGGCCCATCGGCGGCAAGCAGCACTGCAACACCTGCGGCGCCGTCCGCACTTACATCATGGGCGAGAAGGCTGGCCCGTGGTACAGGGAGACACCATGAAAACTGACATTCCCGAAGTCCGCCAAACTCCGTTTACCAGCTACGTGGATTCCGCGATGGGAGCCTGCGTTGAAGATGTCCACGGTCGCCTGCTGGCGGCGTTTGGCTACCATCCAGACGGTACACCAGCCACAGATGAGGCCGAGCGCACCTGCAAGGCGCTGAACAATGCCGAAGCCGACCGCGCACTGATTGAGCAACTGGTGACGGCACTGAAAGCGGCAAGGATGGACATGATCCAGCGTGCTTTCGTTGACGATGACGCGGTTACATTAGTTGACGCCGCTCTCGCCGCAGCCAAGGAGCGCCAGCCGTGAACCGCCTAGACAAATGCGCCGTCGCGGTTATCGCGCTGGTTGCCGCATTCCTGTTCTACGTTGGGCTGTGGCCACTCGTGCGTCCGTACCCAAATTGGCGTGGCAACGAGATGATGTGCAATGGACATGTGATCGGTCACATAGAGATGGGGTCGCCTAACGGAGAAACGTCGCTGCCCTATTGGACGGCTTACAACGACATTGACGGCAGCTATGGCCTATATTTCGATGAGACTGACGCCAAGCGAGCGCTGAATGGAGTGTGCAAGCCGTGATCTGTCCCGCGCTCCGTGCTCTGATTCCCGTGACTCCGGCGTGGCCGCCGACGCGGGAGCTTCCACAGAGCGCGGTGCGGAGGACAGAGACATGACGATAGAGGAAAATCTGAAACAGGTGCACTGGAATATCGAGTATTACCAGCGACAGATCGAGAAGGCGCAACTGGAAATCGAGTGCTACCGCAACATGGAGGCGCAACTTCTGAAGGACTTAGACGGTTCGACCTCCGACTGTATCTGCAAACGCGCTATCCCGAATTGGGATGGCAAGATGCACGGCAGGCTATGCAAGTATTACGCGAAGCCGGGGGAAGTGGCGGGGTGAAAAGGTGCGAGGGGCTGGTGCGGAGAGATTCTGCTGAGAAAGGCTCACGCGAGTCAAAGCCGAACCCCTCGCATCACTTACGTTACGCCGTTACACCGTAACTGTCAAATTAAATTGTTGACATGTCCAAGACATTTCTCTATAGTGGGGCTGCTGAGAAAGGTAAGCAAGTGTTTGCCAAGATTTTCACGCAGATTTTCGACTCCTCTATAGCAGAAGATTACATGGTTCGGCTCGTCTTTATGGACTTGCTCGTGCTTTGCGACCGCGACGGAATCGTTGACATGACCCCCGAAGCAATTTCTCGTCGCACCAATGTACCCCTCGAGGGAGTTGCTCGAGCACTCGAGCGCCTATCCAAACCGGACTTGCGAAGCCGATCACACCTCGAGGACGGCGCTCGCATCGTTCTGCTCGATTCTCACCGTGATTGGGGTTGGCAAGTTGTTAATTATCAGCATTATAGATCAATCATGGACGAAGAGAGCCGTAAGCAGTATTTCCGAGACAAGAAGAGACAGTATCGTGCAATGTCCAAGACAGTCAAAGACAAAGTGCCAATGTCCAAAATGTCCACACAGGCAGAGGTAGAGGCAGAGGCAGAAGCAATTAAAGTCAAAACCGTTTCCGCTAACGCGGATAGAAAAACTGGCCGCCGAATACCAGCCGATTTCAAAGTCACAGACAAACATCGCGAATGGGCGACCGCTAATGAGATGCCCGACCCCGATTCCCTAATAGACGAGTTCAGAGACTTCTGGATGGCTAAGGCTGGGCAGAACGGGACAAAACTGGATTGGGATGCGACTTTCCGCACTTGGATGAGAAACGCCAAACAGCGGCAGAAAGGAAATGGGAGTGGCGCGAAAAAAGGTGGATTTAACAGTGTTTGCAATGAGTATGCAGCGGCTCGCGGCAAATTGGTCGATTCCTGATGAGCGGCTGAAGGCTCTTATGGCCGAGTACGAAAACGTGTGGGCAGGTGTCGGGCAAGACCGTTTCGACAAGGCCGTAAGCCGAATCATTCAGGAAAGCGAACTAAAATTCTTCCCTACTGTGGGCGAGTTCCGATCTTTCATTCCCGCGAGCGTTGGCGGTTCGTGGTGGCGTGACCCGAACTGTCCCGATTGCCACGGCACAGGATTCAAGGAAATAACGCCACTAGTTAAGCGTCCTGATGGTACCTGGCAGGACAGGGAAGTGGCGCGATGCCGACGAGAGGGGTGCTTGCATGTCGGTTGAGCGTGACGAGAACGGCCAGCTATGTGACGAGTACGGAGAGCCAATCAAGCAAGAGGAGGAGGATGAAGATGAGTAGCGACCTGCAATATCTCAGAGAAGATGAGCGGACGGCGCTGGCTGGCGCGAGAGAATTTGAGTTGTCCCACATCAGCATCGGCGACACGGCGTTGTCTCTCGAATCGCTTTTTGAACGCCTTA
>JBAUUR010000065.1:0-16894 GCA_049582805.1 Gallionellaceae bacterium
TTTCACTTATCATGCCGCACAGGTAAAATGCAGTACAAAGTCCGGATGCTCGCCCGCGAGCATAGGCGGTGTCTATCTCAGTGAGCGCATCATCGATTACTTCGATTGCCATGCGTTTATCAAACCAGTCCATTCTGCCACCCAATTTAATCACCCAAAGCTCTGCTCGCCAAAGCCTGCGAAAAAGAATGCACACCCAGAGCGATCCCGGCCCCGCGAGTCCGTGTGCTTACTTCTTGCCGCGACGGCCTACCAGGAAAGCGAGGGCACCAATGCCGATCAGACCAATAACGCTGGGTTCAGGTATTCAACAGCACTTGGCACAGCAAAAGCCGGTGCGGCAGTTAGAAAAAGAATTGCTAAACCGTATAGGGTGGGTATAACAATCTCTTTTGATCTACGTATCCAATTCTTGCCAGCTACTAGTATTGCAGAAGTGAGCGAAACACTTGAAGCAATCCTCGTGCCAATAAGCTAATCAATTGAAACAAATGATAGTCTCAAAAATTGCCAGCACGCCCACGATCGGGATGTAAAGAAATTCGACAAGTGGCCGTGTTATGACAGTAATACTACCAATTCCCAGCCGCCATAGATGCATGAACTGCTGCATGCGCTCTGTGGTTATTGCCATGCTGCAAAGATAGCCGCCACCATAAACTATCGTAGAGGTGAGAACGTGCCGACGCGGCACATCAACACTCTTATCGACGTGCCGGGCTGAGTGGCTCTACGAGAATACGCATGCCCACGGCCTTCATGATTTCCATGAAGCTCTTGAGTTCCGGATTCCCTTCTGCTGACAGCGTTCGGTAGAGCGTAGTGGCATTGAGGTTTGTTTTCTGTGCAATCCCCGGCACGCCACCAAATGCCTCGGTGACGTAACGGAGAGCCGTCATGATCTCAGCACGATCTCCGTCATTGAGCACGGCGTTGAGATAGGCCGCCGCAAACTTTGGGTCACGACGAAAACTCTCGACGGTGGCTTCGTCGTGCGTGCGGTGCGGCTTTGCTGTCTTTTTAGTTTTCGTAGTTTTCATGATCGTTGTTGATAATCTTCCCAATATTCCACTGCTCGGGTAATGTCGCTCTTCTGGCTCCGCTTGGTTCCCCCACAAAGGAGGAGCATAACGGTCTTTTTCACCTCGGTATACTAGACGCGATAGCCGGGGCCGACATCAACCTTGAGTTCCCACACGCCATCGCGGCAGAAGCTGTGGCTTCCGAGGTTTCCGGTATCGACGATTCGGTCGATCCGGCGCTGCACCGCAACGCGCGCCGTGATATCACGAACGCGATCAAGCCAGTCTTGATAGACATCGTGTCTGCTGGAATCAAGGTAGTGCAGTACCTGCATAGTATCTTCGCTTATAAGCGAATTCGTGTCAATAGGGCGCGTCGATTACTCATATGGTAATCATCATAGCGGCCTGACACGTATCGTCAATACAGGGATGAAAGTTGATGTGATAGATATGGAGCGCGCAGACTGTATTTGTGCTTCGCTGCATACATCAGTGTAATATTGCCGCCGCCCCACAGCACTTCTTGAACTTCTTCCCGCTACCGCATGGGCACGGATCATTGCGCCCGATCTTGGGCTGGTCTCGTTGTATAGTGGTAGCTACCATGCGCTCGACCATTGCTTGCCGGTACGGCAGCCAGAAACGATAAATCCAGGCTATGCTGGCCGGAATCTGCATGGAAAGTTCTTCGCGCTGTTCGAGTGTCTCGGTGAGCGCAATTTCTTGCGGAGTTACATCGTTCGATCCAAGGAGATGGATGGGGCGTAGCACCTCCATGCCGTTTGGATCATCAAAGAATGCCTGCCAGTCATCCCGGCATAGATCAATCCCGCACATGAAACCGTATGCCCACATCTCAGCATCGGCATATTCGCGACCTTCATAATCGAAAATGTCGAGGATGGGAGCAAAGGCATCTGGGTCATCCTCCAAATCCCATATGATGCCGTTCATCTGACGAACGATCAGATCGATGATATGCCGGGCTTCCTCCATCGTTTTGAAATTCGGCAGATCATCCCTGCTTGCTCCCCAGATTCCAGAAAACCATTGCCCGAAATTAAGCGTGGTTGGCGCCACCACAATGGCTGTCAGATAACCATCCAGCGTATCCAGCATCATCGTATCGTCTGATGTGGCATCTGACATCAGGAAACAGTCGAGCTCGTCCATCTCTTCCTGGGACATGGGTAGAAACTGATTGGAGTTAGAAAAGTAACTGGACATTATGGGTAAATTATAAAACCAGTTTGAACATTTCAACACCAAACTATTTCTTGTTCAACAATGCCGGAATTAATCCAAGCATTCGTCACCTCTAAAAGCCCACAAAAAGGCGTTACTGCAACACCGCTGCTCACCAATAAGGCGACTCATAAAATTAATTTCACAAAATCGTAATGGAACCATAGCTAGGCCGCTTAATCTTAGTAATGCCGTAATGAAGTCATTTACATTGATTACATTAAGGAAATAGTGAGAGATAGTTATGAATAAGAATGTTAGGTATCACGTTATACACGACAGGGATGACAATAAAGTTATGTTATATGATTCTGAAACAGGTGCCATTCAACATCCCAGCTGCGAGCAGGATCTCGTAGCCTATAACAATTATCTTGTTGGGCGTGGCCGATTCGAAGAATCGCAAAGACTGCTGGCTGAAAGCATGGCGGGAAACAAGCCAATAACGAATATGTTGAGGCGTATGTTGCAATCAGTGGCACCTAAACCGGATTGGGTCTAATACCTGCAAGTCAGTAGTAGCAACAACCCTCCCTTCAAATCATTTCAATGCACATTGACCGTTGGCAAGCAAGATCGGTAATATTTGTTCTCTTTTCTAATTTGCCAGTTACCTGCCAATTCTGGCACACAACCGCACATCGACTTCATTGAAACAGTTTATCCTGCTTCAGTAGAGGCAAAATAGTTGCTCGCACCTACGATGTGACTTTCATTCGAATTTGGTCAATATTTATCAAGTCGTGTAATTCAAGATAGCCCGGGGTTACCTGCGCAAAAAATCCCGCAGACCTTTGAGTTCAAACATTGAACGACCGCTTTGCGAAAGAACCAAGAACGAATTTTGGTCGAAATGCTAATCGAAACCCGGAAGAGCGGACGTTCAGAAATGATATTCGTAGATAAGTTACTACCGTCCGGTTAGGCCGATTTTGAGACGCCTAGCCGATAATGCGCCAACTATTCTGACATCGTTTTCGTGATGCCCAAAATGAATGGCAGCGGCCAAAATGAGAGCATTAGTCATGGTAGAGCAGTAGTCAAAAATGGTAAATTAATTAAGAAAAATTGACATAAGATGGTGACTAAATAGCCCCGATCAATAAAAAGAATGATGATAATTACATAGTCACCAACGCAACTGGGCAGCAGTAGTCACAATTTCAGACATCAAATTATTTGATTACTGCCGCTACGATTTTTGACGTTTTATTTGAAGCAGTATTCAAAAATGGCCAAAATTTGGGTTTTGAAAAATCGTTTTGGTCACCAAATAGTCACCATTTAGTCACCAAATAGTCACCACGAAGCATTTTTTGGATTTTAAGGGCGAAAAATTGCCCGAATACTGCTTTGATTTGGTCACCAAATCGAGAAAGGGGAACCCGCTGGAAGCTAGCAATAACGTGGCTTTCAGAATTATTTAGTCACCACGAGAAATTTCAAATGTGTCTGGTGGGCGGTACTGGGATCGAACCAGTGACCCCTGCCGTGTGAAGGCAGTGCTCTACCGCTGAGCTAACCGCCCATTTGAGGGCGCGAATTAAATCACATCGGGCATTTGCCGGTCAATTGTTTGTGGCGTGGCGGGGGAGTTGGCGTAAAATGCGCGCTTTGATTTTTGACTGGCATCATGACCGTACGCACCCGTTTCGCTCCCAGCCCCACCGGCTACCTGCATATCGGCGGCGCTCGCACGGCGCTGTTTTCCTGGGCTTATGCCCGCAAGCATGGCGGCACCTTTATCTTGCGCGTCGAGGATACCGATGTGGAGCGTTCCACACCCGAAGCGGTGCAGGCTATTCTGGACGGCATGGCGTGGCTCAAGCTGAATTACGACGAGGGGCCGTTCTACCAGATGCAGCGCATGGAGCGCTACAAGGCGGTGATCCAGCACATGCTGGATGCGGGCACGGCCTATCATTGCTACACCTCGCCGGAGGAACTCGAGGCGATGCGCGAGGCGATGCGCGCGCGTGGCGAGAAGCCGCGCTATGACGGGCGCTGGCGCCCGGAGCCCGGCAAGGTGCTGCCGGAGCCGCCTGCGGGCATCGCACCGGTGGTGCGCTTCAAGAACCCAGAGCAGGGCTCGGTGATCTGGAAGGACCTGGTGAAGGGCTATATCGAATTCGACAATGGCGAACTGGACGACCTGATCATCGCACGCGCCGATGGCACGCCTACCTATAATTTCTGCGTGGTGGTGGACGACTGGGACATGGGCATCACGCATGTGATCCGCGGCGACGACCATGTCAACAACACGCCGCGCCAGATCAACATCCTCAAGGCGCTGGGAGCGACGCTGCCGCAGTATGCGCACCTGTCGATGATCCTCGGCGATGACGGCACCAAGCTGTCGAAGCGCCACGGCGCGGTCAGCGTAATGCAATACGATGAGGACGGCTATCTGCCGGAGGCGGTGATCAACTACCTGGCGCGGCTGGGATGGTCGCATGGCGACGAGGAGATATTTTCGGTGGAGCAGTTCTGCTCGTGGTTCGACCTCGACCACATCACGCCGTCCGCCGCGCAGTTCAATACCGAGAAGTTGAACTGGGTGAACCAGCATTACCTGAAGCTGGCCGACAACGCGCGCCTTGCCGCGCTGGTGCGGCCGCGCCTCGAGGCGCGCGGCGTGACGGTGGGGGATGCGCCGGCGCTGGAAGCCGTCGTGGCGCTCTACAAGGAGCGCGTGGCCACGCTCAACGAATTGGCCGATGCCGCCGAGGTGTTCTATATCGAATTGCATCCCGCCAAGGAATTGCTGGATGCGCAGCTCAGCGCCGAAGCGCTGCCCGCCTTGCGCGAGCTGGCGGAGCGTTTCAGGGAGGTAGCGTGGGAAGCGCCGGCCATCGCTGCGGTGATCAAGGAGATCATCGGCAAACATGGCCTGAAGATGCCCAAGCTGGCGATGCCGTTGCGCGTGATGCTGACCGGGCAGACGCACACGCCGTCCGTGGATACAGTGGTGGCGGTGTTCACGCGCGAGATCGTGCTGCAGCGCATGGCGCGGTATCTGCATTGATTCCAATTAATCAATTAAACTCGTTATCTCCACCGGAGAGCAGGGAAGGGGGCAGAGGCTCGGCTTCTCCATTGTTCTACCCCCATCCTGACCTTCCCCCTGGTGCGTGGTTGTTGCCGCTTCAGCGGCTTTACAACCACGGCCTCCCCCTTGCGGGTGCAAGGGGGAAGGAACGGGTATGGCCCACATGGACAATCCGAATTGATTTGCTTGAGTGATATCGGCTTTACATTGACTGCCTCGGTCACTATAATGCGCCCTCTTTTTGGGGGTATAGCTCAGCTGGGAGAGCGCTTGCATGGCATGCAAGAGGTCAGCGGTTCGATCCCGCTTACCTCCACCAAAAAGTTTATTTACAGGTCCCCATCGTCTAGAGGCCTAGGACACCGCCCTTTCACGGCGATAACACGAGTTCGAATCTCGTTGGGGACGCCACACATCAATGTGGCAATTATTTGTTCGAGTCTTCCCGTCTGCAGGATGCTTGCCAGTCAGATATCCACGCCGCGCTTCTCCTCTTTGGGAGGAACTGTTCCTTGATACTCTTCCGCAATTCGTTTCATGTGTTTATCCCGGTGGCCAGGCTTTGGCCTGGAGATTCAACGGCGATTCGGAGGGGGTGAGCTTTGCGCATTAAAAGCCAATGGTTCAAAGGCGGGCAGGGGAAGACGCCTGATGAAATCGGCGCAGCGATGGCCTTTATTCTTTATCGTATCGGCCTGAACGCGTTAAAGAAGATGCGGCAGGCTGGTTTCGATATCGCAGTCGGAGCACAATATTTCGAGTTCCTGACCGAATTCCAGATCTATCTGGTGCAGATCGCGGATCGGCTTGCTTACGCGCGTTTTCAGCCGGAAGACCGCCAGACTTTTACCGTGGCGCTTGCCAACAGGGTCGCGGAAACCCAGGCGGAAAACCAGAGCGAGCTGCTTGGCGGTACAGCCGCCGAGCATAAAAGTCGTTTCATCGAACGGCTCAATCTTCGCGCCGGGGAGTATGCCGATTTTGATTATGATGCCGAAGGCGGGAAGTTCGCCTTTGTGCGTTTCCTGGCGCATTGCATCAATGCCATCGTGGACCAGAAAGACAAGAGCTGGGTGGTGGACCAGATCACGGCCATAGAAGGACCGGAGGCGGCAGAGATGGTGGAAAAGTCGATGCAGGGCCTGCTGGATACGGAATCCAAGCCCCGTCGCTCGTCCAGGGTCAGTGGGGGAGATTAGCCAACATGGGATTTATAAATTCGCGGCCTGAAAACAGTCCATACGATCTGGATAACCAGAGCGCTTACCTGGCATGGCGCGAATGGAAGCTGGCCAATGCTTCGCGTTCGGCAGATGAACTGGTCGTCCAGGTCGAGCACCCGGGCCATTTATCTCCCGCTGAACATGAAGCGCTTCTGGCTCGTTGTCGCACCTGCAATATGGTCATTTATCAGAGCAGTGAAAGGGAGGCCGACAAGGAGATTGTTCATCGTGTCGGGCGTCAATTCAGGCTGGAAAACCTGGATGCCAACTGGCTTGCAGGCGAAGACGGTGTATCTGAAATTGCAGTTAGTGCCGGCGAGCCGCGGCAATCCTATATTCCTTATACCAATCGCCCGATCAAATGGCATACCGACGGCTATTACAATCCTTACGACAGACGTATTCGGGCCATGCTGCTGCATTGCGTGAGCAATGCCGCTCAAGGCGGTGAGAATCGGTTGATGGATCATGAAATTGCCTACCTATTGCTGCGCGATGAAAATCCCGATTTCATTCGTGCGCTAATTGCATCCGATGCGATGACGATTCCGGAGCGCACCGATGAGGACGGAGTGGCACGGGCCGCGCAAACCGGCCCGGTATTTTCCATGGATGCGATGGGCAACCTGCACATGCGCTATACCGCACGCACCCGCAGTATCGAATGGAAACAGAATGAAACGACGCTGGCAGCGGTAGCCTGCCTGGAAAAAATACTGTCTTCCGATTCACCTTACATTTATCGCACACTGCTAAAACCCGGCATGGGGTTGTTGTGCAACAATGTGCTGCACGACCGTTCGGAGTTTATCGATGCGGACGAACATCGACGATTGTTGTATCGTGCCCGTTATTTCGACCGGATAGAAGGCACTTCACTGAGGCCTGCTTGACAGCAAGATGCCTATAGGATTAACTGCGACGCCTTGCCAAAGCCATAATCCTCTGCATGGATAATGCTTCTGCGGGTTTGATTTGGCGAAGAATTAAATGCATCAGTCACTGATATGGAATTTGAAATGAAACGATCTTTCTTGTGCGTCATGGCGCTGGCAGCTGACTTATTTCTGGGGGGGTGCCTTGGCGGCGGGGGAAGTCCGGCAAATACTCCCACAAATGTATCTGTCGTGGCCGGCGACAGCAGCGCTGTAGTTACATGGGACATGCTGCCAGGAGTGGATTATTGGATATACAGAGCGGCTGGAACTGGTGTCACGACACAAAATTGCATTACCATGCCACAGTGCCAGACGACTGTTAATGCTATTTCTCCAGCAGTGATCGGCGGCTTGTTTAATGGCACTACCTATTCTTTTACGATGAATGGGAGAAGCGGCGGCGCGAGTGGCGGGCCCGGTACACCTTCAGTTTCAATAGTTCCACGATTGGCTGGTTCTGTCTGGAGCAGCGGCAGTCCAATTGGCGCCAATGATTTGCGCGGGGTTGCATATGGAGCGGAGACCAAAACCATTCTGGCGAATACCTTTATCGCGGCTGGAGCCAACGGAGCACTGTTTTCCAGTATCGACGGAAAAACATGGACGGCATTGACGAGTCCATTGCCGACAGCCAACTTTAATGCAGTTGGGTATAGCAATGGAAATTTTCTTGTTGCCGGCGCAGGTGGCGTGTTACTGCTCAGTTCAAATGCGGTGGGTTGGGTTCAGGAGGCTAGTCCAACCACGAATGACTTGTATGCCGTCGCCAGCAATGGCACCGGAGGATTTGTTGCAGTCGGGGCCAATGGCACGATCATCAGCAGCGGCAATGGGTCGACCTGGGCAACAGTTACGTCCGGGACAAAAAATAATTTGTACGGGGCGACATACGGGAATGGCCGGTATGTAGTGGTAGGTGCGGGAGGAACATTGCTGACCAGCACTGACGGGATAAATTGGCAGGCAATAGCTGCGCTGACTTCGCAGGATCTGAAGGGTGTAGCCTTCGGTGCCAGTACATTGTATGACGTCAGTACCTTCGTTGCGGTCGGGGCCGGAGGGGTTCTGGAGACCAGTCCGGATGGGCTAACCTGGACTTTGCAAGCTTCAATTCCATCTCTCATGCTGAACGCTGTCGCATATGGACATCAATTTATTTCCGTTGATAATAACGGTGATATTTTTACCAGTGTAGATGGAATCAACTGGCAACTTCAGCCCTTCGTAGCATCCGTCCCTATCTATGCAATTACAAATAGTCTATATGCCTATTCCGCTGTAGGGGGGGCAGGGGGGAATTGGTACTCCATGTAATCGATCGTCGGCGGGGGAGCGTTGCTGAATGAATGGGCCGCGTGTCCAACTGCGATGTCAAGCGATCAAAATGGCGAATTCCCCTAAACGCTCAATATTTATTTTGTTGGGCAAGGCAATGGAAAATATAAGGCCCCACAACGATGTGGGGCTTGAAATTTGGCTTCCCGGTTCGGGCGAATCTTGGCACTGGAAAGTGGTAGTTTTACTGCCTTGAAGTTCCGCCATTCGGCAGCCAATATATAATTCTGACCTGCGAGTTCCGACGCAAACTTCTACTTGAGATTTCTTGAAAGCAACAGTCCAACCATCCTTACACGCAGGGAATATCTCAGGGTTTTTAAAACACCTATCCGTCCCGATCAATTGTAAGCGGCCAGATCATCGGCACTGTCCACCTCGCCCCATTCTTTGCGGTATGGCACAGCAGCCACCGGCACCCGCCCCGCTTCGATCACCCTCTGCAATGTTCCGGTCATGTGTATCCGGTCGCATTGTTCGGCGGGCAAGGCGGAGCGAATACGCAGCACCTCGCCCCAACCATCTGGCGTGAAGCGCAGCAAGCCCATGTACTGCCCTTCAATTTCCTCCATCGCTTTCGGCTTGTTGCCAATTTCCGCCAATGTGCCATCCGCGTTCAGGCGAAAGGTTTCCGCGTCGAGCAGCGGATCGCCAAAGCGTTTTTCCCACAGTGCACGCCAATTTGCATCATAAGTAACGGCGATCATGGCCGGGCAATCCATCAACCCCCTCACGGCGCTGGCGTCATAAAAAATATCTGAATAACTCACCACGCAGGGTCCGGTCTCCAGCCACTGCGCAGCACAGGCCAGAGAACTGACCATGTTCGTCTCGGCCCAGCGCGGGTTGTGAAACTCCACCAGCCCGCAGCCTGCCAACAGTTCGCGCTTGTAACCGGTGACGATGGCAATTTCAGTGATGCCTGCCTCACGCAACGCATTCAATTGCCAATCGAGGAGAGACTTGCCACGCAGTTCCACCAGGCATTTGGGGCGCTCGTCGGTCAGGTTTTTCATGCGGCTGCCGCGACCGGCGGCGAGGATGATGGCTCTCAAGGGGGGCGCCCCGAATCCAGCAATGCGCGAAAGCGCGTTGCGTCTATTGGGTTGAATGGCTGCTCGCGTTCCGGATGCCACATCCAGCCTTCCCACGGCAGGGTTTCATGGCGCATGGCCTCTATCGTTCCATCTTCGGCGCGCGCGGTCAACACATACCCCGGCGGACCAGCGGCTAAGGCAAAATGATGGGAACTGTTGACCTCATCGGGCCATACGCCAACACTTGCCGTTGCCGCCAAACGGTGCCGGGTGCGCACATGACCGCTCACCGGCACGAGACTGCCGCCCGCCCACACAGCCATCATCTGCATTCCCCGGCAGATGCCCAATGCGGGCAAAGCCTTGTCCCTGCCGTAAGCCAGCAGGCAGCGCTCGGTGTGGTCGCGCTCGGGCGCTGCACCGATGTCATTGCCGCCGGAAAGCACAATGGCATCAGGTTGCATGGCGTGCAACCAGGCCTGTAATGCTTCGTCGTGACCGGCCATCAAAGGCGTGCCCAAGGTGTTCGGCACCGGCACCGGTAGGCAACCGGCTGCCACCAGCCACTGGTACAACCGCTGATCCAGCGCATCGCGCCGTTCGCCGCGATCCGCCCACACATCCACCCTCTGGCTCACGGCCACTTTCAAAACGGCACTCATGCCAATACCTCTACCCGCCGTCCGGCACAATCCAGATGCAGGCGCGCGGCCTGCGACCAGCGCCGGTACAGAACTTCGCCCGCGCCGATGACAGCAGGCAGGCCCGCTTCACCGGCACGGATCGACATGTGCGAATTGGCGCCACCCCAGGCGGTGATCAGCCCCGCTATGGGGTAGGCAAACAGCCAGTCAAAGCCGGGATCGGCATTGGGGATGCACACGATTGCCCCGGCCAGCCGTCCGCGATTCTCACATCCCGCCACGGGCGCCGTCACCTGTTTCTGGGTAATAAAATTGGGTGCGCTTTTCGGCCATTCGAACGCCCATACGTCTTCCGGGCTGGCGATGACCGGCGGCAAGGCTAGCGCCAGGGTTTCGCGGTAACGCGCCCGGCCCTGCTCGATGGATCGGGCCAGCACATCGCGGGGATTAGCCGCAGCCACATGCAGCTCCTGCAATGCCGCGATGCCGCAGAATGCCATGTCTTCGCGGCTGAACCCCCATTGCTCGCCGTAGACTACAGCCAGCGCAAGCGCGTCCGACAGATTGCGGGTAAAGTGGAATTTGGCCAGTTCCCGCAACTCGATGCCCGCCTGCAAAAAGTCAAACAGCCCCACCCCGTCCGGATGCAAACCGTGCACTTCGAGCAGGCGCACTATCTCGCGCATTTGCGGCAGCGTCAGCGCGAAGGGCTTTGTCGGTGCTGGCTCAGGGGGGCGCTGGCTCCAGTCGAAGTAAAGTTCCGGCGCTTCATCGTAGCGTGGCGACAAAATGTCGTAGGTGCCGGGGCGCAAATGGCCGTAGCGCGCGAGAAACGCGGTCTTGTCGAGCGTCGCGCGATCCCGTCCCAACTGACTGCTCACGGTAGAGATACTGGCCATGAACGCATCGTGATCTGCCGTGGAAAATACGCCCACCGACACCAGCGAGCGCAGCATCTGCACCGCCACGAACCCAGCGCGCGCCAGCCCGGCAAAAGGCAGCGTGCCATAGCGCTTGGCATCTTCCAGCAGCCAGTAAATCCGCTCCAGCGGATCGGCGTTCGAAGCGAGCAAGGCCTCGCGCCGCGCGTTCAAGATTTCCAGCTTGGCGGCGTCGGCGCGCCACAGCCCATTCTCTGGATGCACGATGCGGTTGGTCAGTCGCCGCAGGCTGTCGGCAATCACCGTGCGTTCCTTTTCCGAAAAGCCCGCTTCCGCGAGCCGCTCGATCCGTTGCGGCAAATCCAGCGTGTAGCAGGAAAAGACAATCTCGAATTCGACCTTGTCGTGCAGCGTCGGCTCGGCCAGCAGGCGGTCTATGTAATGATCCACCAGTCGTCCGGCCAGGTCGTCGTCCAGATCGGCGGGAATGAAAGAATTGAACGACAGCCGCACGTCGATGTAGGGTAGCCCGAAGAAATGCGGCATCAGCGGAAAACTGCGCAGATTCCGGTATCCGTAGTTGTGTCGCTGGTAAGCCCAGATGGCATCTGTCACCAGATCGCGATATAGCGACAGCGCCAAGGGCCTTGGGCGAATACCGATTATTTCCGCCGGGTTCCAGTCCGGCATCACGCCATACACCGTGCGCCGCCCCATGAGAAAAGGATGCGAGCGCACCCCGCGCGCCACTTTTTCGGCAATCAGCACAAGCCGCTGTGCCTGCGTTTCGGGCGCCTCGCTCGCCGTCGGCAACGCCAAGGGGCGCGCTTGCAGCAGCCACAGAACGTCAACCCCCTCTTCCCGGGTGACGGCAAATTCGCAATCCAGCGGCACACCGCAAAGCAGGGTCAATAATTCATCGAGCAAAATAACCACGTCAGCCAATTCGGGCGGGGGCCTGACCGGCGACAACGCAGCACTTTGCCAAGTGCTCCCACCCCGTCCTTCCGTTACGCGGGTGGTGTCTGAACCTTCGCTCCAGTTCACCACCCGGTAGGGCGCACAGGTATTGGGGTCATGGGAAAACGCCACGCCCGAACGCAGCACGTTTTGCAGCATGGGTTGTATCAGTATCTCATCGGCATCGCCCGCTACGCCATACGAGGCAATCACCTGCTCAACGGCCTGTTCCAGGCCTGCCGCAGACACATCCGGCAATGTCAAGAAAGCGCCTGCGTTGGACTTATCTGCCCCGTCCTCGCGCTGGCAACTGGAACGCACTATCCATAGAGCAGTACCCAGCGTAGCGGTGACCCGCGCCAGGCAAGCGCCACGATGCTGCCGCCAGTCGTCCACCGTGAACCGTGCCAACGGCGCAATGCGGGCAGACTTCAGCCGGTCTTGCAGCAGTGCCAATGTTCCAGCCTTGGTGGAAAATGCGAGCGCCATGCCGTTTTCAGTCCTTGCGGCGCACCGACCAGGCACGCGTCAGATAAGTCGCTTCGATTATGGCGAGTCCGCTGATCCGTTGTTCCACATATGCGAGGAAGGCATCAAATTTTTCCGGGCCAAGCTGGACGCGCAAATCATTCACCGAACGCCATGCGCCCATATATCGTTCCGGCGTCATGGCGATGACATGCTGCCCTTCCAGGTGCACCACATCCTCGAAGTACGGGCTTGCCCAAAACTGCTCGGTCAAGGTTTCGGTCATCCCCGAACGCCCCGAGGAAACCCGCTTGATGTTGGGGCGCAAGGTATCCAGATGCGCTTCGATTTCCACCAGCAGGGGATTGACCTCGATCAATCGCGGGTTCCACAGTGCCGTGAAGCGCCCATTCTGGCGCAACACGCGATGAAATTCGCGGGTGGCCTGGGCAAAATCAGCCCAGTGAAACGAAGACGCCATGGAAAGCCAATCGCACGATGCATCCGGCAATCCTGTCTGCTCGGCGCTGCCAGCAAGCCAGTGTATGGTAGTTCCGGCGCTGTCTTTGATGCCATTGGCGCGCATGTCATCGTTGGGTTCGACCGCCGTTACCGAACCCACACCTTGCTCATAGACCATCCGCGTCCAGATGCCGGTGCCCGCACCAACATCCACAAAATCAACATCGTGCACCGGTTTATTGAGCATGCCGAGCAAGGCATTCAGCACGGTGTCGCTGTAGTCCGGACGGTGCCGGGAATAGTCGGAGGCCAGCCCGGTAAAATCTCCGGCCTTGAGCGTTGTCTGGGTCATGCTTTATCTTTATTTAAATACCTCATCAAATCTTCCAGCGCGGCGTTCGCGGATATTGCCGGATCGAATTCTACTACCCAATCCGCCGCGTCCGGCTCGTCTACGGGCAAATCCAGACCGGCCACATCGGCGATCTCGCCCGCGTCGAAGCGGCGGTAAATTCCCTTGGGATCGCGGCGGCGCAGTTCTTCCACCGGCACCTTGAGGTACACCTCGACATAACCCGGCAGGTTCGCCCGGTTCCATGCATGTATTTCGCCGAACAAGGAGATGGTGGCAATCACCACCGTCAGCCCCTGCCCGGCAATGACCCGGCACAGATGGGCATACTGAAATGCCAGCGCCAGCCGCCCGTCGCGCCCGTGGTTTTCGGCATTGGTGGCAACCGCGCCAAACACCTCGCGCAGCACATCGCCATCGAGCAGCACCACCGCGTCGCCGAGCGCGCGCATACGCTGCACCACCCCGGATGCGAGGGTGGATTTTCCGGCGCCGGACAGGCCGGTGATCCAGATGACCCGACCGGATGTCGGCATTTGCCTGGTTTGCAATGTCAGTCCCTCGGCTTCTGCCTTCATCAATCCAATTCCAGAGGCTGGATCACGCCAGGATAGGTTCCGTCCCTGTCGAGCAATGCCCACAATTCGTGCAACAGACCGTGCAGGCGATGATAGGGGCGCAATGCTTTCAGTTCGCGGCTGTGATCGCGCAACTCGGCATAGAGTCTGATTTCAAATTCGAGCGGCTCATCCAGCCAAGGGCGGATTTGCGCCAGTTGGCGGCGAAAGTCTCCTGCATCGAGATCAGTGTATTCGTAAAGATGGGATAAAGGCCAGAAAAGCGTCTCGAAAATGATGATGTCACGCGCCCCCAGCAATCTGCCTACCTGCCGGTCAATTGACCTGGTGTCAAACCCGGTGATGGCGCCGGTCGCTTTCGATGAAGGCCCCCAATACTGCATCCCCAGAAAGCTGGATTCATACAACGCCGGATGATCCGAAACGCCCATCCAGGCGGCAATCCGTGGCATGACTTTATGCGCATCCCGCTTCACGTCTTCCAGACGCACGCCACGGCTGCCGGCCAGCCTGTTATAGGGTGATTGCAATTTTCTGAACATGGTGGACACTTTGGAAATCATCATATTCCAGCAATCAATCATATCGCCGGTCGTAATTCCATTTCCAATCTCCATATCTTTTCCCGAGAACGCGCCGCCCACCGCATTATTCGTCATCCACGCTTCCATGCTCTGTACCGGATTGCGCAGGATATGCAGGAGATTGGCTTCCGGGTAATGTTGCAGAAAGTGGGCAAGCTCGTACGAATCGGGGCTGTGAATATGAAAGAAAATATGTCCATCCTCCCGGGCGCCCAAAGCGGTATTGCCGCGTAGGGCCATTTCAAAAGCGCGGTGTATCAACTGGAAACATTCTTTCTGGCCGATAGCAGACAGCGGTGCCAGCAGAGACAGCAACACGGCCGCAAATGCATCCTGATCTGCCACAAGGCACCCAGAACGGTCGGCGCCCATATCCATGAAACCGAGGTCTCTTGCCAGCCAGTCAGAATTGAATGAGTGGCCTGGCACACTTTGCCTGCAACGCGGATCAAACAGGGGTTGGTACGCCTCGCAAATCGCGGCTACCAGATGCTTGCGCCAATTTGGGTTGGTGGTATTGGGGGCGAAGCGCTTCCATTGATCCAGCCCGAACCAGCCCTGAAAATAGCATCCGGGGAGCGTGGCAATCTCCGGGTGTCCATCGAACAGCGAATGGAAAAATAACGAACCCGAGCGGCCAAAAGGAAACAATGCGGTGATGGGGGGCGTTGCGACGTCGGGAATATAATCCGACTTAATTTCCAGCACGCGCCGGTAGCAGGCCTCGGCCTCGTCCAATAGTCCCAAGTCGCGCAGCGCATGACCCAGGTTGTTGTGCGCCATGGCGAGCTGGGGTTTGATCTCCAGCGCGCGGCGATAGCTCGCCAACGCGTCATCGAGTTGCCCGAGGCTTTCCAGGACATTGCCCAGATTGTTGTGCGCCTCCGCGTAATCCGGCTTGAGCGCCAGCGCCCGGCGGTAGCTCGCCACCGCGTTGTCGGGTTGCCCGAGGGCTTTCATGGCGCTGCCCAGGTTGTTGTGCGTCTCGGCAGAATCGGGTTTTATCTCGAGCGCCCTGCGGTAGCACGCCACTGCGTCGCTGATTTGCCCGAGGTCTTTCAGGGCATTGCCCAAATTATTGTGCGCCTCGACGTAATCCGGCCTGATCTCGAGCGCCCTGCGGTAGCTTGCCACCGCGGCACCAAGTTGCCCGAGGTCTTTCAGCGCAAGGCCCAGGTTGTAGTGTGCCTCGGCATCTCCAGGCAAAAGTTGCGTTGCCTTTTGCAATGCCGATATGGCCTCTTTACCCTGCACCTTGAGCGCAGCCCCCAACAACTTCCAGGCCAGCCCGGAATCCGGATACCGCTCCAGTAGCGACCATCCCTGGTTTTCCATTTCCCTGTAGCGCCCGGCATTAAACAGGGCGACAAGCTGATTGATTTCGGCGTGCGTCGGTGATGTGTCATTCGTATTGTTATTCAGCGCAGCAATTTCGGTTTTTTGCCGCAGCGCTTGAATTGCCGGGGTATTGAGTCCACGCTGGATGGCGGTCTGGATAACGTTCAAGGCTTCCGCAGCCTGGCCGGTCGCCAACAGTGCATCGGCATACGATAGCCAGTATTGCCCTTGAGCGGGATCAGCTTCCAGCGCCGCCTTCAAGTAAGGCAAGCCAGCAACAGGCTGCCCTGCCAGCACCGCCAGCACCCCAAGATTATGGTTCGCATCCGGGTTACTCGGCTGCGCTTGAAGAATTGCAAGGTAGAATCGTTCAGCTTCAGGCCATCGACCAGCCTGATGATGTGAAATGGCTTGGTGCAATGCTTGTTCTATATTCAACGGCCCTGTTTGCTGAGGAACGTTATTGGATGATGTCATTGCTATAATTTGTTAGCCATTGCCATTTACATTATGCAACGACCGCTTTCCCTTGATTATTTGCACATTAAATTGAATGGCTGCTCTCGGCACGTTCCAGTTATTCGCCAAATTCTGCTTTGTGGCAGCTCATTAATCCGCTGAACCATTCCGCATCTCTACCCCCGCTCAGGTAACATACATGGACGCCCACTTTTGCCAAGCTTTCAATAGATGATTTTGAGAAGGTTAAAGATTGCAGCCATACATCCGGATTTGTGGTGAGGCTATTGCCTCTATCCCTGATGGAATTCGC
>JBAUUR010000066.1:0-1982 GCA_049582805.1 Gallionellaceae bacterium
GGCAGAGAAGTAACGGGCGTGTCTCGTACTCCTTCAGGTAGAATACACCGGATACGGACATCCGTTCAGCGGACCAGGAAAGGCTTGAAGGAACGCCGTGTCTCAAAAGCGATCTGGGATCCCGCGCGGGTAGAGCCCACGCGAGCGCTCCCGCCACGCTGACGCTGGAGATTAACATGAAACCTCATCTGTCGATGGTCTTCCTATTAATGGCACCACTCTTGGCTCCCTCGCCAGGAAAGGCACAACTGGTGCCAGAGCTGACTCGGTCCAGAGGGTCTGCCTGCTGCCCGACGATTCAAGCTCAAACCCTTGCCCTTCAGGCACAGGCCGTCGCTGACCAGGCGCAGGATTGGGGCGAGATCAGCTACTACCACGCTGAGAACGTGAAACTCCTGACCCAACCCGTCGAGAAGGGACGTGTCGTGTTCATTGGTGATGCCATCACCGAACCTTGGGATCTCGCGAAATACTTCTCAGGCAAGCCCTATGTAAACCGGGGTATTCCAGGACAGACCACTCCTCAAATGCTGGTGCGGTTCTATCCCGACGTCATTAATCTCCACCCCGCAGCCGTAGTGATCCTGGGCGGGATCAATGATATCGCCGGTAACACAGGGCCGGAAACTGCCGAAATTTTCGAGGACAACATCCGGGCCATGTGCCAACTTGCACGAGCCAGCGGCATCCGGGTAATTCTTGGACTGATTCTTCCGGTCAGCGACTACACTTCCCACAAACAGACGGATAAGCATCCGCTGGCCGACATTATCAAGCTCAATAACTGGCTGCGCAGCTACGCCGCGGAAATACATGCAGAAGTTGCCGACTATTATTCTGCCGTGGTTGACACCAAAGGCATGCTAAGGGAAGGCTACTCGGAGGACGGCGCGCACGCCAACAATCGGTGCTATTCTCAGATGGCGCCTGTGGCGGAAGCGGCCGTCGAGCGCGCATTGAAATGACGTCGAGGAGAGGGCCCAACTTTATGAAGGATCGAGCACACCCGATGGGCAACAAGCAGACAGTCAGTGATGCAACCCACAGAGGTTCAGCGGCGCTGATCCGGTGCGAGATCCTATAGGTTAAGCACGCGCAGCGCGTCGCAGAAGCCGGAGCGCTTACCCCCGGCCTTCAGCGAGATATCGTGGCTTTGGTGGCGCCTGTCGATATCCCCCCATCAACAAGCAATGTTTGGCCGGTGATGTACCGGCTTGCATCCGATGCCAGGAAGATGACCGCGCCATCGAGATCCTCAGGTTGCCCGGGGCGCTTCAAGGGAATTCGGTCGCACAAGTATTCGACCCATGCCTGGTTTTGAAATAACACTTCGGTCTGCTTGGTCTTGAACCAACCGGGCGCCAGGCAGTTCACCGTTATGCCGTACGGTCCCCAATCGTCGGCTAGACTCATCGTCAACTGTTTTACTCCCCCTCGGCTGGCGCAGTAGGGAGCCAAGCCCGCATAACCGAAGACACTTGTAACTGAACCAACATTGATTATTCTCCCGTACCGCCGGGAAACCATTTTCCTGGCAACGGCTTGGGCAGCAAAGAAGGTGCCCCGCAGGTTCGTATCCAAAACCAGGTTCCAGTCATCCCACCCTACATCCAGCGCGGGTTTGCGGACATTGCAGCCAGCGTTGTTGACCAGGATATCGATCTTTCCATAGGCGGCTTCGGCGGCGTCCGCCATGCTCTGAATGCTTTCGTAGCTCCTCAGATCGAGTGCCAAGGGAACAGCTCGCCGGCCCAGACCCTCGATCTCTTCGCGGAAACCTTCCAGGGACGCGAGGTTGCGTGCGGTAATAATCAAGTCCGCCCCTGCGCGTGCTAATGCACGGCCAAAGTACTGGCCGAGGCCTCGGCTGGCTCCTGTAACAATGGCTACCTTTCCTGAGAGATCAAATGTTTTGTCATCCATGTGAACTCCTAACGGTTGCTGGGTTGCCTGGTCTGCACGATGATCAGCCACTCCTTCAC
>JBAUUR010000067.1:0-1912 GCA_049582805.1 Gallionellaceae bacterium
CCCGGCGTTAGAGCGCCATCGCTTCAGATTGAATCGATTAGCGCTCTAATATCTTGCTGGAGCATGATCTTTTCGGAAAACCGGCGTCCACTTTTCCGGATCATGCTCTAGCGGGGTCACGGGAAAAAGTCGAGGCGAAGGCAGCGCCACTCATCGGTCCCGTCCGCGGCGGAGACATGATGGATGTGGTTTGGCGTCGGCAGGAACGAATTCAGCGTTTATGCAATATTCTTTTCTGTGACACGCGCGAGAGAGGAGCCTGCCTACGGCTCGCACGGTGGCGCGGCCAAAGACCCCACGGCGGAAGGCGAGCGGTCAAAAGCCGGCCCGCCGCCCAACCCGCTACTGGTCCAATCGCGTGACGAAAGAGAGCAACGCGCTCGATCTCGACGCCGGCGTCTTCACCTGGAACGACCCGAAACGCATCGCCGCATCGCTGAAGCGCTCGGCGGAGCAGAGCCACCGGCGCAAGGCGGAGCCCTACCGCTCGGCGCTGTCGATGCTGGTGTTCTACATCAACCGCGCCGGCAAGAACTTGCCCGCCAGCCGGCGGCGGACGCTGCAGCAGGCGAAGACTGAATTGCGCAAGCAGTTCGGGCGGGACTAGGCGCTTCCAGTTCGTCATCCTGAGGTGCCCGCGCCATAGCAGGCGCAGCCTGCGTACACTTGGCTGCGATGCGCGCGCCTCGAAGGATGTCGGCCGAAGCGTCAACCTAAGTCGGGTACCTTTGCTTTGTCCCTGCCGGAATCGCGCATTATCCGGCTGTTCCAGCTCGGCAAGCAGAAGTTCTTCAACGTCAGCAGGCACGCTGATGCGTCGGACAACGCGTGGCCAAAGTTCGACCAGCGGCGCGACTATCAGTTCGCGCGACAGCGTGACGACATGCAGGTCGTGGTTGAGGTGATTGCGGCGACCGCAGTGCTGCGCCTGGCAAAGGGCACGTGCGTGACATTCCCGATAGTGACAAATGCGGCCGATGTAATCCCCGCTGTGGTCGGCGAAGAAAATGACGGCGCAAGGCGTGGTGCGGCAAGCCGTAAATCTCGGCTGCGGCAAGCACGCTGGCGCACGCGCTCGCCGCGCTGCGGCTGCGCGGGCATCGGCGTTGATCCTGTCTATGTTTGGGGACTGCCGCGAACCCCATGGTCGCGACGGTGACACGAACGTAGCTAGTCCGTAGCGGTAGTCAACAAGGGTCTTGTCGGTCGGGTTTCGGTGGGCTCGACATGCGATGATTACCGAAAGAAAAAGCGGCCAGCGATTGATCGCCGACCACTTCGCTGATGGCCGTATCAGAGTCCGCTTTGCCCCGAAAGCGACGGTCCGCCGTCAAAATGCGATCCGTCGCTATGGGCCATGAGCCGACATCACTCCAGCGATCCCATATGACGTAGGAGGCCGCAAGATGAGGTGGCCCCACAAAACGGGTCGAGTGCTCCATGCCGGCGCGAACGCCGCGGGGGGAGGCCCTCCAAATGCGCCGGGTCCACGGGTCTTCCAAGGGAATGCCACCGCGTGCCGACGCGGGGCGCAACCCGGCTAACCCGATCAGCGACGCGATTGCGAACGGGGCGATCGCCCGTTTGTAATATACGGCTAAAGTCAGCAGAAATCGTCCTCGCCATTTCTCAACACTTGATGCAGATCAAAGCCTGAGGGCGCCACTAGGTGCCATATAGCCATCGTACAATCGGGGTGTTATGTTTGTCGTTGTGACGAAATACAACATGACTCTACGCATTAGCCGCACCATTTTTGCTGTTCTAATCAGCCTGGCGGTCGCCACACTGCCGGCAGCGACCGGCTTTGCGGCCAATGTGGCAACAGCAACGAAAATGTCAGCCTCCAAGGCGATGCCGGACTGCGACCACCATCGCCAGGCGCCGAGCGATAAGACAAAAAGAACTGCGA
>JBAUUR010000068.1:0-2323 GCA_049582805.1 Gallionellaceae bacterium
CCCATGGAGATGTTATACTGATTGGCAATTCCGTAGGGCACACCGTTAACCAGGTTCGTGTCCCATAGATCGTTATATCCAGTATTGTTTCCTCCATTCACCGTGTCGTAGGCGCTCAGGATTTCCGTAGTCAAATCGCGAACACTGTTCGGCCCGCTCAACTGCACATAATCAACTATCCTTCCGCTGGCATCATCCACCATTATGACCCGCAGGCTGTTGTTCATCGTCAGCCACCAGTGCGGTTGCGGATATTTGCCGAAGGCAGTGGGAGTCGGTTCATACCAATAATTCAGATTCGTAGTCAGGTAGGGCGAGCCGCCGTTGAATACATACCTGGAAGCCGGCACAGCGCCGAAGTTGGTCGGTATGATCCCCGAATTGAAACCGGATTCGTCCGGGAAATTGGTCAGGAATGAAAGCGGGGCCGAAAACGGATTAACTCCGGGATTGTAACCCGGCCACGGATTGGCGGTGCTTAAATTGAGCGGCACATAGACGCTGGTGAACAGATGGTTGCTAAAGGTGTAGAAGTTGGGATCGTTCGTTATTTCGTCGTTGTTCAGCGTCATGAACAGAAAATTGGTCACATAAATATCAATCGGCCGGGTGTAATTGGAGCGGTAGGAGTTCCAGCACTCCACGCCGAACTGGTTACTGACGCTCACATTGTACATCACGTAATAGTTGAAGAACGAACTCGTCGGGTTTGGCGGTGGCGACGGCACATTGGTGCTCTGGCGGGTGACCATCAGCTTGCGCGTGAGCTGGAAGGCACTCTCCATGTAAAACTGGTTGAAGTTCGGAAAGCCTTTCTTCGCGCCGATAATCATCGGCACGCCGAATACGTTCATGGCCGAAGCGCCACTGTGAACTCCCGGGAAGAAGTCGGCCAGAACAGTCGGATTTCTCAAATCGTATGGCGCGGACAAGGGCGCATCAGCTTCGTAAGCACTCGTTACTTCACTATACCCGCAGATATAAGCGTCTCTCACGACGACTCCATTGATATTGGGTTCGTTCGTCATGTTGAAGATTGGCCGGAACACGCTGGGCAGATACGCACCGGAGTAACTTCCCGAACCCGTAACGTAATTACTGGTGTAGTAAGCCGCGTCGTAGATGTTGGCGGCAAGCTGAAGCAGCCGGTTGACGGCGGGCGAATAGACAAAGTTGCTGTTGATCACGACGGGAATGTTCGCGACGCCAAATGCCGGTATCTGGTTGGTCATGCCGAAAAAGGGAATGTTGGTCAGACCCAATCCATTCGGGTCGTTGGTGGCGGTGATGCCGGTGCTGTTGGTGGTGTATAAATAATTGGTGGTAATGCCGTAGAAAGTGGCGAGATAATTCGACGGATTTGCTTGGAACCAGTTCGTCGTGTAAAGCCGCAGCAGCCGGTCGGCGGCCGCCATGAAGAAATTGGTGGCCGTCCACGGAACGAAATTAGTTTCTGCGCCCGGAATGATGGAGATATTTGCAGCAATCCCGTTGAGGTCGGTTTGAACGACGGCGTTGGAGTAATTGAGATTGATTTTGCCCGATTCCGGCGCGGAATCGGAACCCAGCTCGTCGAGCATCCGGTAAAACGTGTAGCGGTCGTAGGTGGAATTGGTGGTCCCGCTGAAATAGCTCGAGTTGGCGTTGAGCAAATCACTGCCAAAAGTAGCGGTTTCGTTGGTGTTGAACAATTCCTCCACCGTGAAGAATTGGTTCGTGTTGTCCGCGCCGGCCCAAGGCAACGCCGGATTGTCATTCACCCTCGGACTCGTCACATCGCCGGGCAATTGAAAGCCGGTCATTAATGGTCCGTCCGAGTAGCCGTCAATGTTGTCGTTTAAGAACGCGAAGTGACCGGCACCCAGAGCGCCACCGTATGAATTGTTCACCGAAGCGAGCGAGTTGTAATTATTCGCGTAACGATAGGCCAGCAGCGCGCGCGCATCGTCAAAGGCAAGCCCGGAATTGGCCAGATTCGGCTCGTTGTATTGGTAATAGTTCGCTGAACCAAGCGGTGGCGGCGGGCTAACGCCTGAGCCAACAATTTGACCCCATTCATTCGTATTCAAATCCGCCAGAAACGCGGCCAGGTTGATTTCCCACGAGCCGACGCCTTCATTGCGGAAAAATCCATCACGAATACTCGCCCCCGGATTCACGGAAATTGTCCCTGACAAAGGTGCCGTGGGTTCGTCAAAAACCTGATTGTGAATGGCGTTGAGGTCGAGGTTGTTGCCGACGGGCACGGCGATGAAGGCGTAGCGCGCGACAAAGCGGTTGTTCGGCCCGTGCAGCGCGTCCGGGTGGTCCAGCACGCCAATCC
>JBAUUR010000069.1:0-2455 GCA_049582805.1 Gallionellaceae bacterium
GCTCCGTCTCCATCGCCGGCCCCGGCATCGCGGTGCTCTACATCCTGGGCACTTGCTCCCTGCTGGCCTACACCCCGCGCGACCGCATCGACCTCATCGCGCCCATCCCGCAGATCCTCGGCGCTTCGCTCGCATCCTCATCCCTCGTGGCCGCGCTCTCCACCGCCGCCATCCTCGCCCTGCTGTTCGCTTATTTCACGCAGACGGTGGCCTGCCTCGCGCAGGTTTCGCGTCTGCCCATGGTAGCCGGCTGGGATGGTCTGCTCCCGCCGCGCTTCAGCGAATTGCATCCCCGCTTCCGCACGCCCGTGCGTTCGCTCGGACTCGCGGTGGCCGCCTGCATAGTGCTGGGCGCGGCCAGCCTGGTCCAGGTGGGCGAGCAGGAAGCCAATCAAATCCTGGTGGGCGCGGGCATGGCCTGCGCCGGCATGTACTACCTGGCGATGTTCGCCGTGGTGGCCCGCGGCAAGTGGGGCGAGCGGGAACGTGCTCCGTGGTGGCTTCGTGTGGCCGTCTGCGCCGCTGCCGCCGTCACGGTGCTGGCGGTAGCGCTCGACGTGGTGCCGATTTTGGATGTGGCGCGCCCGTTGATGTTCGGCCTGAAGGTGGGCGGAGCGGTGGCGCTCATCAACGCCGCCGGCGTGTGGGTCTATCGGACGCGATGACCGCGATCACAGAAGCCTCTTGCAAAACTGCGTGAAGTCGTTGAAATAAATCAAAACGATACGATTTTGTTTGGAAAAGTGGGCCCACTCGAAGTAAGCTGTTGCTGCGAAACAAACCAGCGCTCCGGGAGCCCATATGAAGCTTACACTCCGCCAGCAGATCACGCAATTCGCCCAGGTACTACAGACGCAACTTTTCCCGGTTCTGAACGAGGAACTGGGGGAGTTGACAGAGCCGGCCAAACGGTTGGTGGCAGCCTTGGAACTGATCCCTCTGGCCCGATTCGTGCCCAGCAGCCGAGGTTGGATAGGCCGGCCCGCTAAAGACCGGCTGGCGATCGCCAGCGCCTTTGTGGCCAAAGCCGTGTACGGGTTCAGCACTACCAGGCAGTTGCTGGATGCTCTGCAACGGGATGCGCAATTGCGGCGGATCTGCGGCTGGGAAGAGGTTTGGCAGGTGCCCCATGAATCCACCTTTTCCCGCGCCTTCGATGAATTTGCCCGAATGCAACTGGCCCAGTTCGTGCATGAGTCGCTGGTCCGCGAGACGCAGCACAACCGCCTCATCGGCCACATCGCCCGCGACTCGACGGCGATCGAAGCGCGCGAGCATTTTCCCAGAGTCAAGCACCCTCCCAAAAGCTCTCCCAAAAGCTCGCCGCGTCAGCCCCAGAAAAGGGCTTCACCCAAGAGCCATCAGCGCTACAAGGGCGGAAAACGGATTACCCCGCTCCGGGAAGACACCCGCCTGCACCGGCAACGCACCATGAAACTAGCAGAAATGTTGGCGGAACTACCCACTGGATGTAATCTCGGTGCCAAGCAGAATAGCAATGGTCATCTGCAATATTGGCGGGGCTACAAACTGCATCTGGATGTGGCGGATGGCCAGATTCCCATCAGCGCCGTGCTCACCTCGGCATCCGTGCATGATTCCCAGGTCGCCATTCCTTTGGCGACCATGAGTTCGCAACGGGTCACTTATTTTTATGAGCTGATGGACTCGGCCTATGACGCGCAAGAAATCCTGGCGCACGTCCGTGGGATGAACCATGTGCCAATTGTGGATCCGAAGACTTTGCGGAGAACCAAGAGTCAGATTCTGCCTAAGGCGCCACAGCGGGAATTCACCTGGGCGGAGGCGGATCGCTATCGGGAGCGCACGCTCATCGAGCGGGTGAATGGCCGGTTGAAGGATGAATTCGGATGCCGACAAATCCGTGTACGGGGTGCCAGCAAGGTCATGGCGCACCTGATGTTCGGGGTGCTGGCTCTGACCGCGGATCAGCTTTTGAAGCTCATCACGTAAGGAATAAGTGATAAGTACTTTATCATGCAAAGCGATCAGGGAAAAAGTGAAATCTGGAAGTCGAATGAATAGAACAGTTGCGTCTTTGACGCGCAGCCGAAGTCCGTAAGGGCAATTTGCTCTCCAAAAAATCGGCCTTCGACCCCATCCACGAGAACACAATTCGGATCTTGTGGCGAGTTTTGCAAGTCGATGACAAAAATTTTTCCCCTATCTTTGCCCTGTTATCATCCACTTGCAGTTTTGCCCTGCCGGAATGGTACTCACCCTCGTGCTACTTTTGAATCGGATAAGAACCTTGCGCTCGTCGCAAGTTTTCTCGTCCAACTTCCTGCGCAGGAAGCGTTGCTTTTTAGGTGGTACTGACACTTCCGGAGGCCTTGAAACCTTGCGGCCACTTTCGGGGTTGTAAACCGATGGGGGCCGACGGAGGAAACGTAAAATCGATTTTGCATCCCGAACGGTAACCAGCAGGCAGCCT
>JBAUUR010000070.1:0-2947 GCA_049582805.1 Gallionellaceae bacterium
GGGTGACTGCGTACCTTTTGTATAATGGGTCAGCGACTTACATTCAGTAGCGAGCTTAACCGCATAGGGGAGGCGCAGCGAAAGCGAGTCTGATAAGGGCGATAGTTGCTGGGTGTAGACCCGAAACCGGATGATCTATCCATGGCCAGGATGAAGGTGGGGTAACACTCACTGGAGGTCCGAACCCACTAGTGTTGAAAAACTAGGGGATGAGCTGTGGATAGGGGTGAAAGGCTAAACAAATCCGGAAATAGCTGGTTCTCTCCGAAAACTATTTAGGTAGTGCCTCATGTATCACTCCCGGGGGTAGAGCACTGTTATGGCTAGGGGTCTATTGCTGATTACCAAACCATTGCAAACTCCGAATACCGGGAAGTGCGAGCATGGGAGACAGACATCGGGTGCTAACGTCCGGTGTCGAAAGGGAAACAACCCAGACCATCAGCTAAGGTCCCCAAGACACAGTTAAGTGGAAAACGAAGTGGGAAGGCTAAAACAGTCAGGAAGTTGGCTTAGAAGCAGCCATCCTTTAAAGAAAGCGTAATAGCTCACTGATCGAGTCGTCCTGCGCGGAAGATGTAACGGGGCTCAAACTGTGCACCGAAGCTATGGATATCAATGCTCCTTTTAGGGCATGCAAGTTTCGCGATTAGCCGCACGAAGTGTGGCTCATCGCAAAACGCCTCTGACAAAACAGAGAGTAGTGTCCCTCACCTCAATTGAAGGTTTGTCGTTCACGCCAGTGGCGCGAACGACAACCATTCAGCTGAGAGATAGGTGGCAAAGCACCCTCACCTCAATTGAAGGTTTGTCGTTCACGCCAGTGGCGCGAACGACAACCGTGAGCGTGTTCTAAAAGGAGCATTGATATGGTAGGAGAGCGTTCCGTAGGCCTGCGAAGGTGTGGTGTGAACCATGCTGGAGGTATCGGAAGTGCGAATGCTGACATGAGTAGCGATAAAGGGCGTGAAAGGCGCCCTCGCCGAAAGCCCAAGGTTTCCTGCGCAACGTTCATCGGCGCAGGGTGAGTCGGCCCCTAAGGCGAGGCAGAGATGCGTAGTCGATGGGAAACAGGTTAATATTCCTGTACCGAAACAGGATGCGATGTGGGGACGGAGAAGGTTAGGCAGGCCGGGTGTTGGATGTCCCGGTTTAAGCGTGTAGGAAGATCCTTTAGGCAAATCCGGGGGGTCAATTCTGAGGCGTGATGACGAGGAGCTTAGGCTCTGAAGTTGCTGATACCAAGCTTCCAGGAAAAGCCACTAAGCTTCAGTTCTGTTTTGACCGTACCGCAAACCGACACAGGTGGGCAGGATGAGAATTCTAAGGCGCTTGAGAGAACTCGGGTGAAGGAACTCGGCAAATTAGCACCGTAACTTCGGGAAAAGGTGCGCCCCGGTAGCGTGTAGCGATTTACTTGTGAAGCGCGATGGGGTTGCAGTGAAAAGGTGGCTGCGACTGTTTAATAAAAACACAGCACTCTGCAAACACGAAAGTGGACGTATAGAGTGTGACGCCTGCCCGGTGCCGGAAGGTTAAATGATGGGGTGCGAGCTCTTGATTGAAGCCCCGGTAAACGGCGGCCGTAACTATAACGGTCCTAAGGTAGCGAAATTCCTTGTCGGGTAAGTTCCGACCTGCACGAATGGCGTAACGATGGCCACACTGTCTCCACCCGGGACTCAGCGAAGTTGAAATGTTTGTGAAGATGCAATCTCCCCGCGGCTAGACGGAAAGACCCCATGAACCTTTACTGTAGCTTTGCATTGGACTTTGATGAGATTTGTGTAGGATAGCTGGGAGGCTGTGAAGCGGTGTCGCCAGACATTGTGGAGCCGACCTTGAAATACCAGCCTGGTGTCATTGAGGTTCTAACCTTGGTCCGTGATCCGGATCGGGGACCGTGCATGGTAGGCAGTTTGACTGGGGCGGTCTCCTCCCAAAGTGTAACGGAGGAGTACGAAGGTATCCTAGGTACGGTCGGACATCGTACTGATAGTGCAATGGCAAAAGGATGCTTGACTGCGAGACTGACAAGTCGAGCAGGTGCGAAAGCAGGTCATAGTGATCCGGTGGTTCTGTATGGAAGGGCCATCGCTCAACGGATAAAAGGTACTCTGGGGATAACAGGCTGATTCCTCCCAAGAGTTCATATCGACGGGGGAGTTTGGCACCTCGATGTCGGCTCATCACATCCTGGGGCTGTAGCCGGTCCCAAGGGTATGGCTGTTCGCCATTTAAAGTGGTACGTGAGCTGGGTTTAAAACGTCGTGAGACAGTTTGGTCCCTATCTGCCGTGGGCGCTGGAAGTTTGAGGGGACCTGCTCCTAGTACGAGAGGACCGGAGTGGACGAACCTCTGGTGTACCGGTTATGACGCCAGTCGTATCGCCGGGTAGCTATGTTCGGAAGAGATAACCGCTGAAAGCATCTAAGCGGGAAACTCGCCTCAAGATGAGACTTCCCTGGGGACTTGATCCCCCTGAAGGGTCGTTCGAGACCAGGACGTTGATAGGCTGGGTGTGGAAGCGCAGTAATGCGTTAAGCTAACCAGTACTAATTGCCCGTGAGGCTTGATCCTATAACATTAAGAAACAGGAATCAGGAATCAGGAATCAGAAAAAGCATCGCGCAAAGCGCGATACAAGACCACTGATCCCTGGGAGCTGATTGCTGATACTCGCAACAATCAAAACCACTTTACTTCTTCCGAATGCGTCAGGCGGATGGCTGGGCATCAGGACTGATTCCTGATTCCCGATCCTGATCCCTGACACCTGTTATGTCTGACGACCACAGCGAGTTGGTCCCACTCCTTCCCATCCCGAACAGGACAGTGAAACGACTTTGCGCCGATGATAGTGTACGTCCGTATGTGAAAGTAGGTCATCGTCAGACTCCTTATAAAGCAAAACGCCCCGCCCCAAAAGGTGGGGCGTTTTGTTTTA
>JBAUUR010000071.1:0-14522 GCA_049582805.1 Gallionellaceae bacterium
CCGCTTCCGCTTCCTGTTTCGCCCTTGCTTCCGCCTCGATACGCCCCCTGGCTTCGGCTTCCAGCCTGGCTTGCGCGGCTTCGAGCTGCACCCTCGCTTCAGCAGTTTCCTGCTTTACCTTGAACCGAGTTCCTTCGGCTTCCTGCTTGACTCTTGCTTCCGCCTCAGCACGCGCCTTGGCTTCGGCTTCCAGCCTGGCTTGCGCGGCTTCGAGTTGCACCCTGGCTGCCGCAGCTTCCTGCTCTGCCTTGAGCCGAGCCGCTTCCGCTTCCTGTTTCGCCCTTGCTTCCGCCTCGACATGCGCCTTGGCTTCGGCTTCCAGCCTGGCTTGGGCGGCTTCGAGCTGCGCCATGGCTGCCGCAGCTTCCTGCTCTGCCTTGAGCCGAGCCGCTTCCGCTTCCTGTTTCGCCCTTGCTTCTGCCTCGGCACGTGCCTTGATTTCGGCTTCCAGCCTGGCTTGCGCGGCTTCGAGCTGCGCCCTGGCTGCCGCAGCTTCCTGCTCTGCCTTGAGCCGAACCGCTTCCGCTTCCTGCTTCGCCTTTGCTTCCGCCTTGGCACGTGCCTTGGCCTCGGTTTCCAGCCTGGCTTGGGCGGCTTCGAGCTGCGCCCCGGCTGCCACAGCTTCCTGCTCTGCCTTCAGCCGGGCTGCTTCCGCTTCCTGTTTCGCCCTTGCTTCCGCCTTGGCACGTGCCTTGGCCTCGGCTTCCAGCCTGGCTTGGGCGGCTTCGAGCTGCGCCCTGGCTGCCGCAGCTTCATGCTCTACCTTGATTCGAACTGTATCAATGCCTCGTTGCTGGGGTTGAGTTGCTTCATGCTCACCTTTCTTTCCAATTTCAGCACGCTTCATTTCAAGAGAGGAAGGTTGCACAATGCCAGTAAAATCAAGCTCAGCAACTTCTGCGTCTTTAGGAGAGAGCTTGGGCACAGCCATCCTTGGCACATGACTCATCTTCGTTTTATCCTGAATAAACCAGCCATCCGCCAGTTCCTGTAACATGTCAGCAAGATTGGCACGCAAGCTTGGGGCGGCTCGTCTTGTCAATTCTTCTACAGTGGATGTGTCATCTACCAGCATTAAGGCACGCTTGAGTTCCTCGCGCAGGTGCCGAGTATGATTTCTTATTTCGCCTTCACCCCTGAGGGTCACGACAAATACGGTCTTGTTATCCATGGCGCACTAATCCTGCCGGTTTCCCCTGGATCGTGTTCATCAGTGCAATATTTAACAGTTTATTCATCCAGGACCCACTCGAATATCAAGCAGTATCATATCGAAACTTTCCTCTCTCGCGCTTTCACGCCAACGCCCGAAGCAATAAAATTGCCCGGCAAGTATTGACCAAAGACCCCTACATCGCTAGTATAGCGACCCATTCAATTCCCTGATAGCTCAGTTGGTAGAGCGACGGACTGTTAATCCGCAGGTCCCTGGTTCGAGTCCAGGTCGGGGAGCCAAAAAAACAAAGAGTTACAGCAGTTTCAAAGTCGCTCAATTTCAAGCTTTGCTAATTCGTGCCAGTTGTGTGCCAGTTAGCAGCTCTCCAAAAAAAAGCTCTTGCCGGTGCGCTTTTCATAGTGTGCTGCACTATATCCAATAAATTCACGAAGCACAAAAAAACCGGCATGGCCGGGGCTATCGGAGGAGTAAGCAAGTCGCAAAGTGATACTTGCTTGCCGGACACCGCCTCAGCCCTGGCCGAAGCGCACGGAGTATCACTTGACCAGCAGAAAGACCAGCAGCGCGAGAAGCAGCAGAAAGATGTAAACAGGAATCTTGCTTTTCGATGGCGGCGGATTCTCAGTAATTGCTCGATGGTCGGGTTCAGGCTCGGAAGTGACTTGATGACGTGGATCGTTAGCGGCTCGCGTCGTTTGAATGTAGGAAAGACCTGTGCCCGGGACGCTGTAGGTCGTCTTTACTTTGCCCTTGCTCAGATTGACGGTCACGCCCTTGCCGCCGATAGATGTGCTGATCCCGGTCTTGCTGAAGTTAAACCAAACATGCGGAACTAGCTTGATGCGCCTGCGGAAACGAAAGAAACCCATGATCGCCACCTCCATCCGGCTATTCTATTCCCAGCCCTCCTGGCGCGCAATTTCCGCGACAAAGGGTTCACCCCACCCCTGCCGATCATAGTGGTCGATCACGGCTTGCCCGTATTCCTGCCACATGTCGCGCAGTTCATTTTCAGGCATCCCAGAGATACCACAGCCAACGCCAAGCGTCGCAATTACAAGCAGGCTCGGCGTATTAGTGCGTCCTTTGCGCGTTCGTGTAGTCGGCATGTCATCTCCCAGGTGGACGGCCAATTCCTGCTAGTGGCTCAAGATCAAGATTCAATGCACGCAATGATGAAAGCATTGCGCTCCTGCTGTCCCGTTCAACAGTGCAGGCAGGGTTGGGGCGCAGCTGTCCAAACCTGTCCGCGATCACTATTCCGTGCTGCTTGATGAGTGCATTGGCCTCGATCATCCTATCCATTGCCTCGCATGCAGTCTGAAGAAGTAGAAGACCGCAGCCGTCATCTATCGTGTACTCCCGAATGAGCTTCAGCCACCAGTCCTTTGCGGTCGCTGATAGGTTTGCTGGCGGTAGCTTGCCGGTCGCGTGGGCGTTGTTGCTGGGTTTCTTTTGCGGCTTTTTTGGCAAATTTTTCATAAGGGTTTACTTAATTTTGTTGGATGGTGGTAGTGTGTCGGTCTGGGCGTTTTTAAGCAACGACTTGCCGACGTCCCCGCCCACCCCCTTGAATCCATTGGCCTATTCGAATATCCGAATATTGCAATATTTGCATATTGTCACATGCTGCTAATCTTGACTGTCGCCATCATCAGCATCGCCATACCACGCATCTTTCGTTCCGTGGTTGAGAAAGCTAATCTTTCTGCCTGCCTCAATTGCGATGCTGCATAGGTCGCCGCCCACGATGATCCAAACCATCAGCGTCCGGCTTCCATCCCTGCACCATCCAAAATTTTCAATTTCATCTACCGGCGCATCAGGCAACAGCCGATCTTTCAGCACGGCTAGAGCATCTCGCAATCCTTTTTGAAGCACTGCATCGTCAGAGTACATTTGCGGGTTCATCTCGCATCCCTTCCGTTAGAACCTCGTTTAACAGCAAGCTGCCAGTCAGTGTTATCGCCTGGGCGCACTTTCGTTTGTTCCCAACAATGCCAGGCCGATCCTGCCAGTGTCACTACGTCCCCAGGCTCATATAACTCGCCTGGTGCCCACACGCCGCGATACCGCATTGTGGGCTGATTTTCCAATGCCGCGACTCTTGCAGCCAGGTCGCGGTCGGCTGCTTGGCGATTCTCAATCACGCCGGCTATGCGTTTATGGATTTGGCTTTTTTCTTCTTTCAACTCGGCCTCAAGCTGCTCGATGCGACCATGCAGTATATTTAGCGCCTTTATCAGCACGTCTGCCACAGCCTTATTTGCGATAGTTAATTCTGTCATGTCGATCACCCCTTAGTAATTGACCTGATCCAAGACCTGCGCCATGCCAGGCCTAACTGCTTGCCAATTTAGGTAACGAGTCAGCTTTAGCGCAACACTGCTGTTCTGCCACAAGCTGACCAGGGATGTCGCACCGCTTCCGGGCGCATTACTCATCTGTAAAGCCGTCTCCTCGGAAATTTCTAGGGCGCTTTGCCCACTATCACATACTAGAATTTGGCTCGGATCGACCAGAGTTATGGAGCGACCTAAAATTGGCGAGCCAATCTCGGAAGGTACGCTCGCGCTTACGATGGCAGGCAGCCCAGCCAGGTACCCGCCCTTCACGGTTAATTGCGGATGTGCCAATGCGCCACCTGATCCGCGAAGCAATGACAAGTACAGGGCAGTCCTCGGCCTCAAAATAAAAGTTGCATATTCCAGCGTACTGCCTGAATCGGCTAATGCCTCGATAAGCAGGCTCAAGTCTGAATCAATTTCCGCGAGGCTTGATCCTGAACTGTGAATTGCGGTTGCGTCGGCAGTGATCGCGGCAGGCATCACGTTTGCGATACCAAGGTTAGCCGGATCAATAAAAGCCTGATCGACTGCCTGCGTGATTCCGGTGGCCAAGTCGCGCGAAAAAATACTTTCAGCCGCCGGATCAGACGAGCGAATCAGTTCGAGCGTACTGACCAAAATTGAAGTCACGCCAAGCTCGTTGATCGTCTGCCCGGTAAAGTCCATTTGGGAAACCGGGCGCCAATTGCCTTCGCCGCTCCAATATGCCGAACTTCCGGAAACTGCCGCAATCTGCCGCACACGCGATGCGGCCTTCCGCAAGCCGATGAGGCGCCCAATAATAGTTAAAGGCCTAATAAACTCGGCAAAATCGAATTCAGCGGGTGATGGCGGTCGCAGTGTCGTAGACGTCCCTTCAGGGGAGACGAGCGATTTCAACGACGAAACAACATCATCCCGTATGTATGGGCTGAAGTTCTGCGCCTCGGCCCAGGCGGCGGCTCCATACGCATCGCCTCGCGCCAAGGCCAAGGCTTTCATTGTCAGCGTAAAAACTCTGCCACGTGTCGGAACAAATTTCGGATCCATGGTTGACTCCAATTTAATGTGAGATTCGAGCATATGCGTGTCTGTCATTTCTTGCCCTCATCCAGATGAGAGTTTTTCTTTGCCTGAATTTCCTGCCATATTCGCGCCGGCGTCTGGTGACTTTTGGGACGCACAACTCGAAAGTGATCTCTGCATAAATCACCACCATCAGGCGCGAGCCAAGCCAACAGACCGCCAGCCAGAAACATCCTCGCCTCATTGTCCGGCAACTCGCCCTTGAGCAGCGCAGTAGCCGCATTGCCGATAAGTCGAATGCGCGCTTCCCGATCCAGGCCTGCGTAGCGTTTCGGCAACATGGCAACAAGTGCCGCATCGGAGAATTTCTCGGGCGCGCTCATGCTTCCACCTCGATGGTCTCCTGCATCGCGAAAGGCTGCGCTGCAATTGCCTGCGCATACCATTCCAGAATTTCGGCATGGGTCGCGCCTGGCGTGCAATGCACCTCCATCGGATCACGGTCGGCGAAGTGGATCAACCAGCAACGATATGTTGTGCTTTTGTCATCCGTAGGCTTTGCTACGGCTACACCTGCTACACTTGCTACACTTTGCCGCCTCTCATGGGTAACTGTAGCAACAGTAGCAAGTGTAGCTGTAGCAACTCGTCCTCTTATGATTTCCGATAGCTTCATGCCGCACCGCCTTCCGCCAGCAATGCAGCATTCAGCCAAATGTTGATCTGCCTCTCTTCCTTCCTGACCTGAATGCGATCAAGCGACACCAACTCACTAACAGCAACGTCAAGCCGATCACGTTCACGCAATGGCCCATATTGCCGGATGTACCGCTTCCCGACACAGTGGGTGCGCTCATGCCTGCAATGTTTTATAAGCCAACTGTCGAGCCTTGCCGCGTCTGCCATCTCAATGGGCAGCGCGATCTCGCCGAAGAATCTGCGAGACTCATTCAAATGCCAGGCCGCGATACGGCTTGCCCTTTCCATTTCATCAGCCGTGATGCTGCTACGGCTACACTTGCTACCAGTGCTACAGAAAACATGAAACAAAGCGGCCAGCCGTACAGCGTTATCAGCCGATTTAGATGCAACGTCACGCACGTCAAACAGTTCTCCACCGCTGGCAAGCTCAGACTCTATGGCGTTGTGGTATTCGATCCATATAGTCTTTGCTTCAGGCGAAAGCGAAAGCATGTCCGGCATTAAGGTTCCATCGTCATCGACTATCACGGCATGATTCAAAATCTCGTCGATTCTCCGGTTGAATGCTGCCAGGTGTGGCCAGGATGAAGGCGCCTCAGTGAATGGCCGGAATCCTTGCGTCGAGTCAGGCCACGCAACAAGGAATCGAGCCAGGAAGCCAGTACCACGCGCAAGCGCACCTGATCTGTCGAAGAACTCACGCAATGTCGGTTCCTGCACCTGCAGCGCGATGGTCAGTCGCACCCCACGTACCATAAAGGAATCACTTGTTTTCCGGTCAATGGTCAATGGATTTCCGTCCCACAACTGGTTGAGCAATCCAAGGTTCCGCATAACGCTATCCTTGCTCATGCCATGCGCTCCGAAAACAAGGCCGCCCTCGGCAGAAACTACTCCGCCGCTAGGCCATTTTTTCGCCAGGTTTTGAGCCAATGATTCTGGGGTTACGTCTGTATAGAGTAGGCGCGGAACTTTAGGTGGCACTGGTGTTTTATGTTCCATGTCGCACAGTGCAGATTCCATCTCGTTTGTCGGTTTTCCCGCTTTTGCAAGCTGGCGGATTTTGTCTCGAATGCCATCACGCATAGATTCCCACGCATGGAGCGCCGCCACGTAATCCTTTACTAACGGCTTCGCGGCATCGGATTGCGCTATTTCATAATCGCGGATTGCCGTGACGAAGAATCCATCGCATGTGCTTTTCCGTTCGCCGCTATCGGCAATGGTCAGCAAGTCCAGGCTTACCGGTCCCTGCAGTTTATCCGCACGTCTAACATCGACATGGGCTTGCGCGGCCAGTGATAGCGCGGCCAGTGCTGACGATGCGACCATCGCTACTGGAGCTTTGACGAAAGCTGCGACTTCTTCTACCGCAGCCCGGATGGTGTCCGGCAAAGCATCGATCGGATAGGATTCCGGTTCAACTTTCGCAATTAACGGTTGTGGGGTATTCCAGCCATTTGAGTTTGCGACAGTGACAGGTGCGACTTTTGCGACACTTGGCTCTTCCAAATTCTCAATGTAGCTGTCGAATTTTTGAAGCAGGTCGGCGCGTCGTTTGTCGCTTGCTGCGAACGGACTAAATGACTCGCTCATAATAGGCCTCCTGCTTGCAATGCCGATTCGATTCGGCCCACAGCTACCAGGAGACGCTCAAGGTCGGTATCACCTAGCTTTTCACCAGCAGAAACGGCACGCGCAGCCAGATAAACAAATTTGGACTCAGCAGCAAGGCCGCGGAGTATGTCAGCGGCAGGGAATGGCCTGCGCTCCGGCTTACCGTGTTCTATTGGCTTTTCAGGGAATAGCGCGTCGAAGGTCAGCCCTACAGCGCCTAACACTTCCTCAGTTGAACATCCGCCGAAGTCATGCAGCAAAATACGGCCATCATCTAGCTCCCGAATGGAAAGCGATGCAGTTCGATCCTGGTGCGCCGGACAACACGCAAGCCAACGGCCTTGTCCTGTTCGCTTCACTTTTTCGAGGTGGGATAGAAGCAGGTCGGCATTCATGCTGCCTCCCTGTGCCGCAGATGGTCATAGCCAACGGCTTGATCAGCGTGTTGCATTGCCAGGGCATGTTCAGCGTTGATCTCGGCGGCCAGCAGTTTGACTTTATCAAGATGGTGTAGCAGAATGTTCTGGCTCATTTTGTTAGTCCCTTAGTGAGTTTTCGAGCATCACCGACGCCCACTTGCCCGTGGGCGTTGCATTTTGGATCAGGCGGTCGCCAGAGTTCGGCCAGGTCGCGCAGGGATTTCACCACTTCGGTGCGGGTGGGTTTACGCTTGATTTTTCCCATGGCGCGGCCCTTAAGCGGTTTGCGTGGTGGATGGCGTCCCTTCGGATGCTATGCGCTGAATTTCGTCTGAGGGAATTCGCCGGTCGCTTCCTATGAGCACAAAGCGCACCGCGCCTGATTTCATCAGGTCGTAAATTTTGCTTCGGGAAATATCCAGCGCACGAGCGGCGCTGTTTGGGGAGTAAAGCTTTTTGCTATCTTCGGTTTGCATTTGTCGCCTCGCGTTTGTGTGAACACGGGGCGACTTTACCGGATGATGAATTGAAAATATCCGTTTGCACGAATTCGCGTAAATTCATGCAAGGGCGTTACCTCATGCGATGTTTTTTCACTCCTTTGAGGGCATCATTGTGCGCCCTCTCGATGCGCATCTGCGCGTCGAACATCTCACGGCTTTTTCGTTGCGAGTAAGGAAAATTTAGCTGTTCGCGCGCTCGCTTGATTGCTGCATCGGCGCTAATTTTCTCAGTTGCCATCAGCCCCTTTGCTACATACCAAAGATTTTGCTGCAAATTCACGTCCCGGCGCGTCGTTTCCGCACGCTTGCCTTGTGCCGGTATCTTGGCTTCCAGTCCGAATAGTTCGTGCAAGCTGGCGGGCTTCCGGTTCACCTTCCTTTCGATTTCGAGAATTGCATCGCCGAGCCAATAGGGAAGCGGCACATTTTCCTTTATGCAATATATTAGTGCGCGCCAAACTGCGATTGGCTCGCCTTCGGCGGCTTGGCGTTTATAGTCATCCAACAGGCGATGCACTGCCAGCAACGTAGCGCCTTTCATGCTTGGCCGAGTCTCAGCGCGAATGTAGCGGGTCCCAAGCCGCACGCCATAAAGAAAATCTGCCCATGCAGTTTCTAGCGGCTCGATCCCGTTCTCGATTTCGTTGCGCGGGTGTCTCTCATAATCCGGGTCCAGGGACCATAACTGTCTGTTTGTCATTTGCCGCCCTCCGCGCGCAGTTGCACCACATTATCCCGTTGCGTCCCGCTCACAATTCCCGCGAGATAGCCGTCCCAGGCTTCCAGCGCTTGCCGCTTTTCATCGGAATAGGTGTGCATATCGTAATGCCGCGCCTGTACCCCTCCCAGGCCGTGACTGAGAATTTGCGCCCGCACTTCCTTCGATATTCCCATGCGTGCCAGCATCGTTTCGCAGGTGCGCCGCAAGTCGCGCAACTCGAAAGGCTCGCGTGCTGTTTTTTCTTTCATCATTTCGGCGCATATTCCAGTCACCACGGCGGAAAGTGTTTCGGTGCGCACGTGCACCTTGCCGTTTAACGTAATCAGAAAAGGCTTGTCACCGTTCAAGTCGAGCAAGCGCTTCACAATTACGGCAGCGCGTTCGGTAAGCGGCAATTTATGTACTCGCGGATTCTGGCGTGCGCCCTTGCCGTCATACAGTGTGATCTCGCGTGCGCTCATGTCCACATCGCCGGGCTTGAGTCTGACAAGCTGCGCGGACCGCTGGCCGCCCAGGTACAGGGTCAGCAGGATCGCATCGCGCGCCGTGCCGGATTGTTTTTCAAGCGCCAAAAGAAAAGCGCGCAACTCTGCATCATTGAGGGTGCGCTCTCTGGCGCGATTGAAGGCAGATAGCTTTTTCGCCGGGACCAATGCCGCAGGATTCGCCGTCAAGTTGAAGCCATGCAAGGCAGGGTGTGCCGTGGGTTCGCCTTCGGCGGCCAGGGCTTCGGCAAACGCAGCGCGCAGGTAACTACGCAACTTCGCGGCGGTACGGCCAGCGCCCCGGTCAATCAAGCGTGCGAGAATGGCGCTAATGTCGCGCAGCGTTATGTCCGCCGCGCGCGTTGCGGCCAGGTGCGGAAACTCATCAAACACGTTGCGCCTGAAAATGTTTCTCGCATCCTGCGCGGATTGTTTGCCTTGTCGTTCCAGGTGCGCGATATAGCCATCCAGCAGCTTGCCCAGGCTCCCGGCGGTCGCTTGCCTCTCAGCCTCAGCGCGTGCCCTCGCCGCCTCTTTCATGCGTGCGCGCTCGGTTTCTTCTTCGTGGTCCAGGTGCGCGCGCAGGTCGCGCTTTCCGCCTTGGTACAGCTTCGACAATTCACCCGCCTTGGCGCGTGCGGCTTCCAGTGTGAGCCCGGATGCGCCACTCTCGTCATAACTGCCCAGAGAAAGCGTGCCTTGTTTGCCATCCGAGTCTGAATATCGGAAATGGAATGAGCAATGGCCTGTCGCAGTCGCACGCAAGCGCAAGCGGCCTACTCCCCGCGCTTTTGATGCGTCAGTGATCCACACGTCCGCGCCTTCCGCTTTCGCATCGCGCGCCGCCTTCGCAATGCCCTTGACAGTCAAACTTGCCATGATGATTTTCTCCGTTAGTCCGCAGGTCCCGCGTTTAATCCGCAGGTCATTCGTGCCAGTTATGTGCCAGTTAGCCGCTGGCTACTGGCACACATGAAAAAACACTTACGGACGAAGGATAGACCTAACTAAAGGATATTGCAAGGGATAATGAGGTGATAAAAAACAGGGGTGGACGCGGGTGGATGGTGCATTTACGGACTGTTAATCCGCAGGTCCCTGGTTCGAGTCCAGGTCGGGGAGCCAGATATTTCATGCGTTTAGCATGCATTCGCATGCTCCAAGGCCATCTTTCAAGGTGGCCTTTTGCATTTCTGCGTTCAGTATACAAACAGTCCGTAGGTCGGTATAGGGCTTCCCGTCTCGGCGTAGGATATTTCTGGATCGGCGTAGGCTCGGGGGGTGGGGAGTTCGGGGCGGGGCGTACTCATCAAAAATTGAAGCCCTGAAAACCTGGAATCCTGAAAAACTGGAATTGCTCGCTTAATCATCATTCAGAACCACCACTCCACGGCCTTAAATATTCCCGTTGGTATCAAGCCATGCTGGCAGGTATCTGCCGCCTCTTGGCTCGAATGATGCCACGATCATTCCTTGCCCTTTCGTCCAATTCTAGGCCAAGGGAAAATGATGTACGCTTTTCCTAAGCAAATCATATTTAGGACTTCATCATGGACACCAAACCGACAATCATCACCGGCCTTGTCATCGACCCTTTCGCCCGGCGCATCGAACATGTGCAACTTGAACAGGGCAACCTCGATGACATATGTGCCGCGCTTTCAACCGAGAAGTGCCACGTTTCCTCAATTGACGTGGTGTGCATCAAGAATCAGCACGGCAAGGAAGAAAGCCTTTTCATTGACGAAGCAGGGTTGTTCGTGCCCGTCGAGGAACAGGCATACTTCTTCTGGAACGGACAGCTAGTGGCCGGGAAGGGTTTAATAGTCGGTGTAGACCCTGTGAACGGCAGGCGATGGCCGTTCGAGGACATAAGCACCGCACTTAGTCCGACTCACATCCCCCTTCTTGAAACGCTTGGCTGGCCAGATCGTGAAGCCGCAGAAGCCTATGCGCTTCGCTTTCAATAGCGCTATTCAATCTTCGTCCTGCCTTGGGCATTTCCAGCCTTGCTGCTTTGCAATCTGCAAAACAAAAAGGCTCGCCCCAACCGTTTGGGGATTCGAGCCTGGTGTGTGCTCATGAAACACTGAAATTCTGAAAATCTGAAATTGCTCGCTTCATCATCATTCTGAATCACGCCATCACGACAGTACGACAACGATCTGATTTATTCATTAACAATCTGATCCGGAGACGGGCAATGAGTCATACCGATTCAAGCACGGTACCGTGGCAGCAAAGTCGCGCGTCAAGTCGCGTGAGCAAACACGCAAAGGTGGCAAAGCAACGCCACCTGATAATCCGTTCTAAGTAGGTACGCGGGGGAAGGCACGAAGGCCGATGCTTTTGGTGTGGTTCCCCGCACCTCCTCCTTGTGTATAAAATAAAAAGGGAGAACTTCAACGACCAGCCATTTGGTACACTTATCCACAGCTATTGTTTCAACAAGCAGCTACTGGCCCTGGGTCATTGCACAATCGGCAGCGTGGGTTCATATTCAATCGGCGCTAACGGCATGGGAGCAAACGACGCCGAAATCAAGTCCCTGGCACAGTTTATTGTTGGCTTGTCAAAATAGCCTGAAGCAAGGCTGTTTGGTAGTTGGATGAATTGTGTGTGGCCTAAGGTAATCTGATCACGGTCTAGGACAGGTCTATATATTTTTATGAGCCTGCCCACCGAAACTAAGAGGACGTCCAATTCATAGCTTGGGCAGCTGAGATCACCACGGTCATCACTGCTATTGGGATTGCATAGCTTGTTTGAAAGATCAGCAGGCGGGCCAGAGACAAAAAAGAAGAATAAGCGGAGTTAATGCAGGAACCTTATCTTGATAGTTAATTGATTCGCGGGAAGATGAGCCTTCGAAGAAACTTTTTCTAAAGCTTCATTAGCCTTATGGAGCATAAAAATGAAATTCTCAATACTTTTTCTAGTTATTTTTTTGATTGGCTGTGCCAATACAGCGAAAAACTTGAATGATTTGTCCATTGGAATGGATAAAGACGTAGTTATACATCTTCTGGGGGAACCGAGAGAAACAAGAGTAAGTGACGGTGTTGAATATATGATATACAACCTTCGTACCGCTCCCAGTGCCGATGCTCAAGCGGGGTGTGGTGCTGCCGGAGTCGTCACATTTGGCTTGGCGTATTTATATAAGGGCTGCCGAATTTCTAACGATGATTATTTCATACAGCTAAAGCAGGGCAATGTTACAGCGTACGGCCGCATAGGAGACTTCGCCTCAATACAAATACCTGAAGCAACAATTAACGTCCACGAACCAATCAAGAAATAAAGGGCGGATTCAACTCTGAAAAATTAGGGGAGATGTAACATGCCAACAGTGCGGCTATTTTTGCTCACGTTTCTTGCGATTGTAATCTCAGGCTGTGCCATAACTAATCTGAGAATACAGATGGCTGCGGCTCCGCTCGAAAGCGTGGCTGACGCAAAAAAGAATGTAGGCGGTTCAAGCAGCGATTTTGACGCGATTCACGATATGGTTCAGGATTCTCAGACAAAATGTGCGGACTTCGTAACAATGCTGTTCGCACGAGCCGGTGAGGTCAACACTAACCTTGATATATCGAGTACCATATTCAGTAGCCTTGCTACGGTAGCCATACCAAATAACACAGTCCATGCGCTATCAGCAGCATCGACTATTTCATCCGGAGCCAAATCGAGCATCTCGCTCGAGTCCCTTAAGTATCTCAATAGCATAACAATCAGTCACATTGCGCAAGCGATCCAATTAACCTATACGACCGACATTAGCAAGTATCTAAAATATCTGGACGACGCGGACCAATCGACGCTACACGCAACGGCAGAGCGGTCTACAATTCTTTCATTCCATAACGAATGCTCCCTCCCCGCGGCGGACGGCTCGATTACAAGTTCGCTTCAGCCCCAGCAAGAACAGCCCGCTGGCCCATTGAGCCTGACCTATACTGTATCGATGGTAGACACCGATCTCAAGACGCTTTCTTCGAACATCGTATCGGCACTTAACAGCGACAAAGGCTTTCAGGGCGCGCAGGTAGCGGCTGCCGTCGACAAGAATACAGGAGATATTACATTTACAATTCCATCCAATTTCGTTCTCAAACAGAATCCATTTATGTCCCCGGCGGGAACGGCGAATGCGGGTGAAACCACAAAATATTCCAACGGCCCGCCAGTCACATTAACGATTGGTGGCAAAATTCAACAAGGCGACACACTCACGCTGGAGATTGATTCGCAAACTCCGCAAACCAATTTGGCAGCCCCTCCAGCAGCCACTGCCCCGGCAAATCCTGCGGCCAAATTGCCAGCCCAAAGACCTGATGCCGCAGTTCTGGGAGTGGCGACCTGGCTCAAAGGAAAGGTTCCATAGAGTTGGGGATTGGCTGGCGATGTTATGCAAGCACTGAGCTCAATGCTGTTGCTGCGCTATCTGCTGCTGGCCTCCTGCTTCGGTTGGAGCCTCGCCAACTTGGTGGCGCTACTACGCATGAATCTGTTTACTCATCGTGATTTGATGGATTGCCTCGACAATCCGCCGTTTGTAACACCGCCTGATCCGCAGGACAACCCTCAGGCCGATTTGGCCTTCGCTTGATCCTTGACAGCACAGCGAGGCACAATCTTGAAAATCTGTCATACCCCCGGAATCCGCATCAACTCAGGGCCGCATCCATTGAGCTTCAGCTATTTTGGACAGCAGTGCGTGAGGTTAGTGAAGTTCATCGCCCCACAAATAAAACCAGATTAAAGCCGGCATTTGTAAATTGCAAAGGTGCGCTTGCCGTAAGCTGGAGAATTACCTTTCACGACCGTATCGCCGCCAGCATCTACAGCACCATTGCGTGCCAACTGTAACAAATTAGCTTCCACGGCTTCGACACTACGATTGATAAATCCATATTCGGCAAGAACGCTAACATTAATTTCCCCCTTGGACTGACAGCTGCCAACCTGACTTGCATCCGCGAGAGACACTCGGTCAGACCCTTGGCGCACCTCGATCAAGTTGCTGGCGCATCCATTTAACACAGCAATCAGCGGCACCATGGCAATAATAAGTAACAATCTTCTGGAAAATTGCATCGTAACTCCTTTGAGGTTAGTGCCCGATAGTAGGGCATCTAGTAAACCATGTTCAGTTTGAGTTCGGCTGAAAAATTTGCAACTGAATGTTTGGATAGTGTTAGGCAACAGGCCGTAAGCTATAAGGCAGAATAGGTCGGCATAGGTTAGGATGGTCAAGTTAGGCTGGAGGCCCAAGAAAAAATCGCTACGAATTCTTCAACCTTGGAGGCACAATTTTAATTGTGACCTGTACTGTGTTGAACTTATCCAGATAACACGTTTTATGGCAGCAGCGTGATTTAACTGTTAAATTATGGGTAATGTATTTATAGCCCCCCATAATGGAATGGACGCCCACTTCCTAAAACGGCATCTGAGTGCCAAAGTAGTGGGGGCTTTACTACCACTAAAATAGAAAGGGCGTCCAACATGAAGATTACGACAATTGGCATCGATTTGG
>JBAUUR010000072.1:0-1561 GCA_049582805.1 Gallionellaceae bacterium
AACTGTTCAGATTCAGGCTCCAGGAAGTCGTTCCAGCGGCGGTTGACCAAATTCCGTTGTCCAGTTGCACTTGAACATTTTGCACGGCGAGAGTGTCACTGGCCGTTCCTGATATTTGAAGATTTCCTGCAATCACCGCGCCGTTCGTCGGCGTCTGCAACGAAATTGTCGGCGGAATAAGGGTGCTCGCAGCCGCCGTGTAAAATTGCATTTGATAGGGAGAATACAAGGCGTTGCCAGAAACGGAATCAATGGCCGAATTGGTGACGCGTACTGTTATCAACGTCGAACCCGGCCACCCGGCTGCGTTGGGGGTGAAGGTCATCGTGTCATTCGTTGCATTCACCGCCGACCAGCTGATTGAACCGGCTACGGCTGGCGTCGCGGTAAATGCAGCCTGAACACTGTTTGTATCCATCGGCTTGCTGAATTGGAGCACGATGGGTGAAAAAGTCGGCACATTGGTCGTCCAGTGCGCAGGTGAGTTGCTCATCACCACCGGGTCCAGCGGCTGCCACTGCGATTGCGCGATAAAGATTTTTGCGGCGGTGCCGGGCACGGTTATGGCCGGAGTTTGCGAGCCTGCGGTCAGAGTGTAGGTTTCGTTGGTATTCAGTAAATTCACCAGCACGGTGCCCGCAGGATAAGTCAGCGTGCTCGCGGGCAATGTTTGGCTGGAACTGGCGGTGTTGAAAACCACAAACACTTCCTGCGTGTTCAGCACGCGGGAATAGGCAAACAATCCCGGGCCGCTGGCGTTGTTGGCCCGATTAACGTATGAACCGAGCGTGAGCGCCGGATACAACCGGCGAAAATTGTTCAACTGGGCCACCCACTGGAACAGCGGATGCGTCATGTTGAAGTTGTCAACGCCCGGCGAACTGAGCTGTAAAACCGTACCTCCCGGGCCGTTCTTGAACTCCCCGGCAAACATATCCTCCCGGTCATTCGGGTCGGTCGTGCCATAAAAACCCTGTTCCGTGCCGTAATACAGACACGGAATGCCGGGCGCGGTGTAAAGAAATGCCAGTGCCACTTCCAGCCGATTGGTGTTGTTATTCGCCTCGCTGGTGCTCAAAAAACGGGGATTATCGTGGTTGTCAAGGAAGGTGACCAACTGCATCTGCGCGGCGGGGTCATAATTGGCCGCCACCGCGCTGTAATGATTTTGAATCAATGACGTCGCTCCGCTGGCCCTGGCAAATACGCTGTTGACCGCGAAATAAAGCGGATAATCCAAAACGGAATCAAACTTGAATGGACCACCGCCTTCGGTCCCGGTATAAGAGCCAACCGTGGTTTCAGAACCGCTAAAAGCCTCGCCAAACATGAAGAAATTGGTATTGCCGTTGGTCGCCGCGCAGGCATGGATCGCCGGACAGAAATATTGCCAGCAGCCTTGGTCCACTTCCAGAGCCGTATCCACCCGGAATCCATCAAAGCCAATCTGGTTGATCCAATATTGGTAAATCGCCGCCATGTTCGAGCGGACGTAGGGCGTCTCCGTCCGGAAATCATTCAGGCCGGACAGCCAGCCCAAGACAACCTGGTTGGAGTCGTT
>JBAUUR010000073.1:0-5050 GCA_049582805.1 Gallionellaceae bacterium
CTGGGAAAAAAGTGTATTTCTGGGGTCATGTTACCCCTCCCGGTGATCTGAAAATCGATTGTAGAGCTTTCTGAGAGGTCAAAACTTTTCTACATTTGCAAACATCGAGAATTTCAACAAACTGCTAATGAAGGCTGTCTCGTACACGGTTCCCCACCAGAATGGCGGTAGCCCTGAATAGGTGCCCGAAACTGGGCGGCACCTTTAATCGGGATTAACCTTCAGGTTATTGTGTACTGCCTTCACGCCTTTTACCTTTGAGGCCAGCGCCGTGGCACGGTCGGATTCATTCGTGCTGTTAACTGTTCCGGTCAGATCCACAACGCCCTGGTCGGTACGGACACTGATGTCGCGACCTTTGACCAATTTGTCCTCGGCAAAATCCGCTTTTACTTTCAGGGTTATCGTCGCATCGTCCAGATATTCACCGGTGGTATCGGTGGATGTATCCGTTGCGTAGGAGAAAGCCGGCGTGAGTAATGCGCCCAACAAAATGATAGCTCCAGCAAATTTGATTTTCATAACTGCTCCTTGGTTAAATTGAACTGACAATTATACATAACGACATAAATCCACTGCGCGAACCGGCATTGGCGTCGCGCGGTGCTCGGCATCCGGGGCCGCGTAGCGGCAGACTTCTGTGTACATTCCAGTGCCTGCGCTCCGAGCTCCCCAATGTTGGCCCGCTCGCGACGATTTCTGTCGCTATGTATAGCGGGCTTGTGCAGGACTCCCTAACGCGATTGCAATCCATTGCGAGCCTCCAGATCGCGAATGAGGCAGAATGGAAGGAGTCGAGCGGGATGCAACTTTAGCGACACAAAGTCTTTTGGGGCAATTGAAGCAGTCAGGTTTCCACCCTGTTGCGAATGCCTCATGGTCTCCATGCAATTCTCCCTGCCGGAGAAATAATATGAGCACTTGGATCTGCCATCTGTGCGCTGCCACACATACAGACCGTCTGATTTTGAGGCCGCTGTCACTTCCGTAGTTGTCATGCTTGGCCGCGCTGACCAAGGCGAGTGTCCGCCCACTGAAAACCGGCTATGTGGGTTTTTCACGCTCCATCGTCGGCGAAGTTGCTGACCGCGTGCCCTGCAGCCATCTTGGTACGCAAATATTCATTGGAAAAATAAATGCGCCTATGTGCGGCACAGCACAGAACTATGTTGTGCAAGTATTTAACATAGATTCTATGGAACCATGTTCTGAAGAGAGTTCCGGCAACGCAAAATTGAGGAGAAAAGAATGAGTATAGGATTAATAATTCTGATTATCCTGGTGCTGGCGTTGGTAGGCGTGATTCCAACCTGGCCTCACAGCAGGGAATGGGGGTATGGTCCGAGCGGCGGAATTGGCTTGATTCTATTGATAGTGTTGATTCTATTCTTGCTCGGCAAAATCTAGACGTTATTTTACATTGCGCTGCGTGCGGCGCTTACAACAGGAGCAATCGAACATGAACAAGGACCAAGTGAAGGGCGCGGCGAAGAACGTTGCCGGCAAAGTCCAGCAAGAAGCTGGCAAGCTGGTTGGAAGCAAGGAACAACAGATCAAGGGGCTTTCCAAACAGATTGCCGGGAAAGCGCAAAAGGACGTCGGCGACGTAAAGCAGTCTGTTAAGGATTTCAACAAGAAGTAGCCTGGAAGCGCGTCGCCAATCGACCACGCGATCAAATGCGCCGAGTCTGACACTGGCTTGCTGGGCAGGATCCTGAAAGGAATGGAGACAAGATTATGAGATATATGAATATAACGCCAGTTAGGGAACGCAGAATGAATTTCGAAGACAGCGTGGATGGGCAAACAAGTTTTTCCTTCCTGTGGGTCGTCTTGATGGTATCTTTTTCAGCGTTCCTGATCTTCGTCACTTGGTAGCGCAGGAAACGGGCACGAGTTTAAAGTGCACAGTCTGACTTGAAGCTGTGTGAATTGCGAGAAGGCCAATTGCTTAATTTTCGAGTTATGTGTGTTGCCGTGCGGCACCGCTACAGGTGTGAGCGCATTATGCAAGCTTATGGCGAACACATGATTTCGCGATGCATGTTGAATCTCGATACCTAACTGATTTCCAATGGAGGAGCATCATGTCGCATACTGTACACGGAGCAAAAGGACTGCATAAGCAAGCTGCCACTGATCACAAGGCAACTGCGCATCACGAACATGTTGCCGTTGCGGCGTATTTCCTTGCCGAACATCGCGGCTTCACTCGTGGTGATCCTGTGGCAGACTGGCTGGCTGCCGAGGCTGAAATCGATGCAATGCTGAAGAACCGCAAAGACATCTAAATCCACTGATGTTGAAAGGAAGAGGTCCGTCTTGAACATGATGGTAGGCGTACCCTGAGGTTGATTCTCAGGCCTTAGGACAACGCAAAATCATAACGGCCTTTTTATATGGACATTTTGTTGCGGGAGTTTTAGCATTATCCAAAAAAGAATGGAACAATCATGGCACGCACATTGGCCAGACTCGCACGCCTCATTTGGAACTCTATTACCGCGGGAAAGGCCTGAATTCCAAAGCAGCATGGAATCTTGCCAGCATGACTATCCCATAAATATCAGTGTCAGCCCGGCAGCGCGGTATGCCGTGCTGCACTGTGAGTTCGAACAGACGGCTGGCGTGCCTGGATTGAAAATGAAACTGAAACGCCAGCCCAGCTTGTTGCGGTCACAAGGTCGAGCAAAGGGATTGCATGCAATTTTTCACGATTGAACACAGCAAGGCCGCGCACCGCGCCGACTTCGCGCTGTATGGCACCATGGTAGTAGTTTTGGCGGCCTTTTTGCTGGTATACGGCCCGCGCGAGCAGCGACTTGAGATCGCGGCCGTCGCGTTGGCGGGCTTGGCGAGCTGGTCGGCCATTGAGTATGTGATACACCGCTTCGTGCTGCACGGTTTGCAACCGTTTAGCCGTTTGCACGCGGAACACCATCAGCGGCCGACGGCACTGATCTTCACACCGACGATCCTGAGCGCGACGGCGATTGCCGCACTGGTATTCATTCCTGCGCTGTTGGTGGCTGATCTATGGCGTGCCTGCGCTTTGACGCTGGGCGTGCTGACAGGATATGTGGGCTACACGATTACTCACCACGCCATCCACCATTGGCGCACCGACAACTCTTGGCTGAAGCAGCGCAAACGCTGGCATGCGCTGCATCACCACAGCATCCAGCAACCCGGTTTCTATGGCGTGACCAGTTCGTTTTGGGATCATGTGTTCAGCAGCAACCGCCGAGTGGTCACGCCAGAGGCTGTTGATAAGGATCACAATGCTTATTGAGTACCGCCTTGAAAAACTGTTCAAGCGAATACCTGCCGGCTTTAATATTCCATTGCGGGTAGTGTTATGGAACGGCCGCGAGTTTAACCTCTCTGCGGAACCCAGCGTCACAGTCTACGTCCCAACGCTGTCGGCGCTCCGGTATTTCATGCCGCCTGACCTCAATAAACTCGGCGTGGCATTCGTGGAGGGCCGCATACGCGTCGAGGGTTCAATCCACGAGATATTCCGGATCGCGGAAAGTCTGGTCAACAGCGTAGCTGCCAATAAGGCCGCCCGATCCCATCTGTTCAGGCGCCACAGCCACAGAATGGACCGCGAGGCTATCGAATACCACTACGATGTCTCGAACGAGTTCTATTCCATGTTCCTTGACCGAAACATGGTTTATTCATGCGCTTATTACCGGCACGAGGATGACTCCCTGGAGACAGCGCAGGAACAGAAGCTGGACCACATTCTGAACAAGCTGATGCTGAAGCCAGGTGAACGCTTCCTCGATATCGGTTGCGGCTGGGGAGCATTGATCCTGCGAGCAGCAAAGAAGTACGGCGCCGTGGCCACGGGAATCACGCTATCGAAAAACCAATTCGAGTATATCCAAAGCCGCATTCAGGCTGAAGGCCTGCAAGGGCGCTGTATGGTGGAGTTGCGCGATTACCGAGACTTGCCGGACGCCGGCGTATTTGACAAGATCGCGAGTGTCGGCATGTTCGAGCACGTCGGCCTGAAGAATCTTTCCATGTATTTCCGCAAGATCTGCTCGCTGCTGACGGACGAGGGCCTGGTGTTGAACCACGGTATCACCACAAGCGATGTGGAAAGTCGCGAGATAGGCTCCGGGGCGGGAGAATTCATCGCCAACTACGTGTTTCCGGGGGGCGAGTTGCCGCACGTTAGCCTGGCGTTAAAGGAAATGTCGGCAGCCGGATTGGAGGTGACCGATGCGGAGTCGTTGCGGCGTCATTACGCACTTACCTGCCACGAATGGGCCAGTCGCCTCGAATCGAACCGCGACCGCGCGATCGCCATCGCCGGAGAGCGGCGAGTTCGTATCTGGGAAATCTATCTCGCCGGTTGCGCCCATGCGTTTTCCCATGAGTGGATAAACATCTATCAGGTTCTCGCGCACAAGGGGAAAAATGCAGCGGCCATTCCATTGCCCCTCACGCGCGAATACATGTACCGCGATTGCTCGGAGGGTGACAGTGTCATACACGCCAACAACAGATTATGGTATCAGGTGGGGGTTGCTGAAAACTCTGACACGGCATAGGCCCACTCCCGGTCATTCAGCAAAATGATGGCCTTGGCGGGGACGCTGCTTGCTGAAGTGGCCGAAACTACGTAGGGATTCAATCCAAAATGCAGTGGCTGCTGTGGTTGACGGAACGTTGGAGGAAATTTTACCCCCCAATGTCCTTGAAAAGTAAAAGTCCGGGGAGTCCTGTCATGAAAAAATCCTGCTCAGTCGGCTGGGCAAATTTCTGCAGCCCGCATGAATGCTGGGTTTATGCGAGAAATGTGTACACCGAATCCCTCAGAAAGCGTTCTTGGACGGTTCATCCGGGTTCTCTATGGGTAACTGATGCGAGATACGCCGATAATATGCCTTTAACCCCAAAAAACCCATTAGCAGTTTGTTGAAATTCTCGATGTTTGCAAATGTGGAAAATTTTTGACCTCTCAGAAAGCCCTACAGTCGATTTTCAGATCACCGGGAGGGGTAAAGTGACCACGGAAACTCACTCTTTTCTC
>JBAUUR010000074.1:0-1882 GCA_049582805.1 Gallionellaceae bacterium
GGGCTATCCTGACGCGAGTGAGCGCGCTCGCCGAGCCAAAGAGCCACTACGACGCCGGGCGCGTCACCGTCATCGAGCCGCGTCGCGGCTGGCGCTCGCTCGACCTCCGGGAGCTCTGGGACTACCGCGAGCTCCTGTACTTCCTCGTTTGGCGGGACGTGAAGATCCGCTACAAGCAGACGGCGATCGGCGCGCTGTGGGTCGTCCTGCAGCCGCTCCTCACCGCGGTGATCTTCACGCTCGTCTTCGGGCACTACGCGCATCTGCAGACAAACGGCGTGCCGTACCTCCTGCTCACCTACAGCGCGCTCCTGCCGTGGCTGCTGTTCGCGAACGCGCTCTCGACGTCGACGAAGAGCATCGTCGAGAACCAGGCACTCGTCACCAAGGTGTACGTGCCACGCGTGCTAATCCCGGTGGCGCCGGTGCTCGCCGGCCTCGTCGACTTCGCGATCGGCGCGGTCCTCCTCGTCGGAATGATGGCCTGGTACGGCGTCGTTCCCTCGTGGCATGCGGCGTTGCTCCCGTTCTTCCTCTTGTTCGGCATCGCCGCGGCGGTAGCAGTGACGCTCTGGCTGTCGGCGCTCAACGTCAAGTACCGCGACGTCCAGTACACGGTTCCGTTCATCGTCCAGGCGTGGTTCTTCGCAACGCCGGTGGCCTACTCGGCGCTCCTCTTCCCGGCGAGCATCCGCCAGTGGATCGGCATCAACCCGATGGCCGGCGTCGTGCAGGGGTTCCGCTGGGCGCTCTTCGGCCGCCAGGCCGCCCAGGTGGGACACATCATGCTGCTCTCGTTCGGCGTCGTCGTCGTCCTGCTCGTCCTGGGCATCGAGTACTTCCGGCGCGTCGAGCGGGGCTTCGCCGATGTCGTCTGAGCACGTCATCACCGCCGAGGGCGTCGCGAAGCGCTACCGACTCGGTGAGCGCGAGTCGTACCGTGCCCTGCGCGACGTGCTTGCAGGCGCGTTCACCGCGCCGCTGCGCCGGCACGGCCGGGTGGAACGGGAGGAGATCTGGGCGCTCGACGACGTCTCGTTCACGCTCGCGCACGGCGAGGTGCTGGGCTTGATCGGAGCCAACGGCGCCGGCAAGAGCACGCTCCTGAAGGTGCTTTCGCGCATCACCGAGCCGACGCGAGGACGCGTCGTGTTGCGCGGGCGCGTCGGATCGTTGCTCGAGGTCGGGACCGGGTTCCATCCTGAGCTGACGGGCCGCGAGAACATCATGCTGAACGGGACGATCCTCGGCATGCGGCGGTCGGAGATCGTGCGCCGCTTCGACGAGATCGTCGAGTTCGCGGGCGTGCAGAAGTTCCTGGACACCCCGGTGAAGCGGTACTCGAGCGGCATGCAGGTTCGGCTCGCCTTCGCGGTTGCCGCGCATCTCGAGCCGGAGATCCTCCTCGTCGACGAGGTGCTCGCAGTCGGTGACGCGGAGTTCCAGCAGAAGTGCCTGGGAAAGATGCGCGACGTCACGCGCGAAGGCCGAACGGTGGTGTTCGTGAGCCACAACCTCGCCGCCGTTCGCGCCCTTTGCCAGCGCGCTCTCGTCCTCGAGAACGGGCGGCTCGTGTTCGACGGCGCCACCGAGGATGCGGTTCACCGGTATCTCGGTCACTCCGGCGACACGAGCGGTGCGGTCGTTCACGCGGACGCACTCCGCCGCCATGTGGGGAAGCTCCGGCTGTACTCGGACGAGCCGTTCTTCGAGTGCACCCGCATCGCTGTGCTCGACGAGGAGGGGCTTCCGTCGACGAGCTTCGGGTCCGACGAGGGAATCACGGTCGCTGTCGACTACCGCGTCTTCCGGACCATTCCCGCGCTGCGCATCCTCGTCACGCTCTCGGACGAGAATCAGGTGCCGGTGTTGCGAACGGAGA
>JBAUUR010000075.1:0-9634 GCA_049582805.1 Gallionellaceae bacterium
GCGAATTCCATCAGGGATAGAGGCAATAGCCTCACCACAAATCCGGATGTATGGCTGCAATCTTTAACCTTCTCAAAATCATCTATTGAAAGCTTGGCAAAAGTGGGCGTCCATGTATGTTACCTGAACGGGGGAGTGTGGAACGATCTACGGACAATTGACCCGCTCAAAAGCGGAAATTGGCGAATAGCTGGAAGGTGCCAATTCCGGAACTTCAACTTGATATTCCATTTGATTCACGGCAGGATGCACCGATAACTTTTCTTACATCGTCGTTCAAGTTGCTCCTGAGTTTGTTACGAGGAAAAGGGAGATGACCATCAAACAATTAACAAGACTTATCCCTGCCGGACTGTGTCTGGCGTTTTCCTGTTTGTTGGTTGCCTGCCTTGGTGGTGGGAGTTCGGCCACGACGCCGGTGATTCCGAATCCGGTGACGCCGACCTTGGCACTGTTTGCCGGAAACATGGGTGGTCCTGGCAATAACGATGGACCGGAAGCAACGGCACACTTTGGTGCGCCGTACGCTGTTGCTACTGACACATCAGGCAATGTTTATGTGGCCGATTCCGGCAACAACACGATCCGCAAGATCACGCCTTCTGGGGTGGTCAGTACGCTAGCCGGGACACCAGGAGTTGAAGGCAGCGCCGACGGGAGCGGAGCGGCAGCTAGCTTTAATTATCCGAGTGGCATTGCCGCAGATAGCGTTGGCAATGTCTATGTGGCCGATTCAGGCAACAACATCATCCGCAAGATCACGCCGACCGGGGTAGTCAGTACGCTGGCAGGTATGCCAGGAGTTCAAGGCAGTGCCGACGGGAGCGGAGCGGCTGCGCGTTTTAATTATCCAACTGGCGTAGCCACCGACAGCGCAGCTAATATCTATGTGGTCGATAAGTGGAATTACACCATCCGCAAAATCACCCCGGGTGGATTGGTCACCACGCTGGCGGGTACACCGGGGATTTTCGGCAGCGCCGACGGGACTGGAGTGGCAGCGAGCTTTTTTTTACCGACTGGCGTAGCCACCGACAGCGCTGGCAATGTTTATGTGGCCGATTCCGATAACAACATGATCCGCAAGATCACGCCAGCCGGAGTGGTGTCAACGTTCGCAGGTTCACCGGTGATTTACGGCAGCGCAGACGGCACCGGGGCTGAAGCAAGCTTTTATTACCCGACTGGCGTAGCCACCGACAGTGCTGGCAATGTTTATGTGGCCGATTCCGATAACAACACCATTCGCAAGATATCGCCAGCCGGAGTCGTCTCTACGCTTGCAGGTGCGCCGGGTGTGACTGGCAGCGCCGACGGAACCGGTGCGTCAGCAAGTTTTTATTTCCCTACCGGCGTAGCCACCGACAGCACTGGCAATGTTTATGTGGCCGATTCCGATAACAACACGATTCGCAAGATCGCGCCAGCCGGAGTGGTCTCAACGCTGGCAGGTACACCAGCTATTTACGGCAGCGCCGACGGGACTGGAGCGGCAGCGAGTTTTACTGGTCTGGATGGCGTAGCCACCGACAGCGCTGGCAATGTCTACATGGCTGATTTCGACAACAACACCATCCGCAAGATCACGCCAGCTGGAGTTGTAACTACACTGGCAGGTACACCGGGGATTTACGGAAGTGCCGACGGGACTGGGGCGGTAGCAAGTTTTCATTTCCCGGCCGGTGTCGCCACCGACAGCTCTGGCAATATCTATGTGGCCGATTCCGGCAATAATACCATCCGCAAGATCTCGCCTACCGGGGAAGTCAGTACGCTGGCAGGCGCGCCTGGCGTGACTGGCGGCACCGATGGAACCGGGGCTGCAGCGAGTTTTGACAACCCGAATGGCATCGCCACCGACAGCATTGGCAATGTCTATGTAGCCAATACCGGGACCATCTGTGGTGGTGGCTTTTCTTCTCATCCTTGCACACTGAAAAGCACCATCCGCAAGATAACGCCAGCTGGAGTGGTCTCAACGCTGGCAGGTTCAACGGCGACTTACGGCAGCGCAGACGGAACCGGGGCTGCAGCGAGCTTTTATCACCCGAACGGCATCGCCACCGATAGCGTTGGCAATGTCTATGTGGCCGATACCTGGAACAATACGATCCGCAAGATCACGCCAGCCGGGGCAGTCTCAACGTTTGCGGGCAGGGCAGGCGTGACTGGCAGCGCAGACGGGACGGGGGGTGCAGCAAGCTTTAATTACCCAGCCGGCGTAGCCACTGACAGCGCTGGCAATGTCTATGTAGCAGATACCGGGAACAACACTATTCGCAAGATCACGCCGAATGGATTGGTCAGTACGGTAGTGGGAGTGGCGGGCGTATCTGGATTCTTGCCGGGATCCTTGCCGGGCGTGCTGCCAAAATTCCCGAAGGGTGTCGCGATTAGCGGGACATGGCTCTATATCACAGCCAATTCCGGTGTGGCAGTGGTAAACAATGTACCGTAACCGCATGGGTGACAATTGAAACCGTCCAGCCTCGATCGTCTGCAGTCGGGTGAGAGGCGGCCAGTCGATACTTGTTATGCCTACTGTCACTTCCACACCGAAAGCCGCGCGTCGCCTTCGCTAACTGCCTGCCCTACGTGCGAAATATCAAGGTAGTAACATAACCTCTTGCCAGTGTCCGGATTCGTCGGAAACGGCAAGCCAGCCAACACTCGTATCCAGACCTCAGGTTTCGGTAAACGTGAATAGCGGGAATGTGTCGTGAGCCGCGTGTCGTGAAGTGCTGCTGTGCGGCAATCTGAATCTCCGAGCGCGACCGACTGCTTTATGGCACACAATGTGGCAGTATGACGTGCGGCTGTGTGCCAAGGGACTAAACCGCTTCGCGGTATGGGCGCTCCGAACCCGCGTATAGAGGTTGGTTTTAAGCGTGCTGGTGGTTGACTGGTAGTTTCTGTTCCCCATGTTGAGAAGTGAGGCAATCCGCCTCATTTTCCGACAGGAGCAGAATCATGAACTCAACGATTGAAGTTATCTCCCCGTTGCGCCAACGCTTGCTCGACGACATGCGGATGCGCAAACTCTCCCCCAAGACCCAGAGCGGCTATATCCGCACGGTGAGCCGTTTTTATGGCTGGCTTGGCCGCTCTCCCGACACCGCAACGAGCGAAGACTTGCGGCTATATCAGTTACATTTGGTCGATCACGGCATTTCCCCGATCTCACTCAATGTGACGATTACCGGACTGAATTTTTTCTTTGGAACCACGCTCGGGCATCCGGAGTTGATGGTCAAGATGCAAACGGTGCCGGTACCCCGCAAGATTCCGGTGATATTGAGCCGTGACGAAGTGGCGCGCCTGATCGGCGCGGCCGGGAATCTGAAGAATCAGACCTTGCTTGCGGTTGCCTAGGGCGCAGGGCTGCGCGCCAACGAGGTGGTGTCACTAAAAGTTAGTGATATCGATGGCCAGCGCGGGGTGCTGCGTATCGAGCAGGGTAAAGGCCACAAGGATCGCTTTGCGATGCTCTCGCCCGTCCTGCTCGATTGCCTGCGTACCTGGTGGCGAACGGCCCGCGCCGAAGGCAAAATGCTCAATGGCGGCTGGCTGTTTCCCGGGATGAACCCCCTCAATCCGCTCAGCACTCACCAGCTTGGTAATATTGTGCATGCCGCTGCTGAAGCAGCGAAGATTGACAAGCGCGTCTCGCCGCACACGCTGCGCCACTGCTTCGCCACTCACTTGCTGGAGCAGAAGGTGGATATTCGCGTGATTCAGGTTTTGCTCGGGCACAAGAAGCTGGAGTCTACGGCGCTGTATACCCAGGTGGCCACCGAGATCCTGCGCGAGGTGGTCAGCCCGCTGGATATTCTACCTCCCGTGTAGCTCGCGATCATGGTGCGTCCCGCACTGGAGGTCGCGGATATCTTCCGCGCCTTTGGTCCGGCTTGGCGGCAAGCCCATTGCGGTCACTTGAGTTTGGGGCAGCTGAAAGTCATGTCGGCCATCGAACAGTGCCGCAGTGCGGCGCTGGGCGGGCATGTGTTGCATTGTCCAGCCTGCGAGCACGACGAGATTGCCTACAATTCCTGCCGCAACCGGCATTGTCCCAAGTGTCAGGCCAGCGCGGCAAAGCGGTGGCTTGAGGCCCGTCAAACCGAACTACTGCCGGTGGATTATTACCATGTGGTGTTCACCTTGCCAGAACCGATCAGCGCCATCGCCTACACCAACAAGGCGGTGATCTATCGTCTGCTGTTTGAGGTCGCAGCGGAAACGCTGCGCACCATCGCCGCCGATCCCAGGCATCTGGGCGCGCGGATCGGAGCAACCCTGGTATTGCACACCTGGGGATCGGCGCTCACGCATCATCCCCATGTGCATGGCATCGTCCCCGGCGGAGGACTGTCCTTCGATGGTGAACGTTGGGTAGCCTGCAAGCCGGGCTTCTTTCTGCCGGTGCGCGTGCTCTCGCGGCTGTTCCGGCGGCGCTTTCTGGAAGAACTCGACCAGGTGCATCGCGCCGGCCAGTTGCAATTCTTCGGCGAATACGCCCAGCTTGCCGATGCGGCGGTGTTCGCCGACTGGCTCGCGCCGCTGCGGAAGTGCGAATGGGTGGTCTATGCAAAACGCCCGTTCGCCGGACCTGCGGCAGTGCTGGCTTATCTGTCGCGCTACACTCATCGGGTGGCGATCTCCAACTCGCGCCTCCTCACACTGGACGAGCGCGGTGTGACGTTCAAGTGGAAAGATTACCGGGCCAGGGGCAAGACGCGCTACAAGACCATGACGCTCGGTGCGGACGAGTTCATGCGCCGCTTTCTGTTGCATGTCTTACCGAGTGGCTTTCACCGCATCCGACACTACGGGCTGATCGCCAATGCCGGGCGCAGCGATAACCTCGCACGGGCGCGCGAGTTGCTGCACGTCGCACCGGCACCAACCGAGGCAGATGACGCATCGGACGAACCCGTTCAGCCGACCTTCATCTGCCCGGATTGTGGGGCGGTAATGATCGTCGTCGAAACCTTGGCACGCGCACAGCGAATCCGCGCACCACCCCAGCATCGAGGTGTGCCATGAGCATCATCGCTACTCGACCCCCAAACCGACATCGGCCAGAGCCGATGCGGGAAGCCGTTGTCATGAGGTGTAAAAACCCAATTTGTTGCTCTCCGCCTCAACGAAAAGTCAGGGGTATCCACTTCGATACGAGCCATCTGATGCATGTCATCGCCAGACAGATCGGCTTGATCGTCATCTCAATCGGCAAAGCAATAACTCAAATCCCCATAGACCGTCGCCTACTCTAACTTGCAACGGAAACATCACGCGGTTTCGTCCCTCGAGGCTTGTCCGACACCTGCCCGGTGAGTTCTGCGGTATCCTGATCGGCCTGCGGTTGAGGGCAGGTTTCCGACAACCCTTAACAAAAGCGGACGGTCGCGCAGCGATTGTAGCCATGTTCTTGTTAGCGTAAGCTCGTTGCATACCTACTGGACTTGGGGAAGGCGCGGACCGTGCGCAGAAGCATTTGGCTGTCGCTATTAGCGACGTATCTCTTACTCATCTGCACAGCTGCGAATGCCGGTGGCGGGCCGCTTGGTATAGACAGCCGCTTGAGTTACGACGATAGCGGAATCTGGAAACGCAGCAACCAGATCGCCTTACTGCACATTATGGTAATTGGGGAACTTGCAGGTGGAGTCTGGGAGGGCGGCGAGACGCGCTTGGGCAGGACGTTCTGGCAGTCCCGATACGGCCTTGAGCATCACGCGGCTTAATGGTGCGCTGATAAGCCTGGATATTCTGTGCGCTAGCGCACTGTATGCAATTTGCCTGCACCAGTTCGGCTTCCACGACGCGTAACATGAGCTCGGTAACGCACTGATCCACCCTTCCGCAAAAATAGGGGATATCAGCTTACCGTTGCTTGCTTCAAGGACTCGCTGCAGTTGTAAAGCTCCATACCTTGTTGACTGCCAGTTTATTCCCTGCCAGGTCAGCACTGCCGGTTGTAACAGTGGCTGTATAGGTAGTGCTTCCCATCAGGTTACTTAATGGCGTGAAGGTAGCGATATCGTTTATTGCATCATAGGAGACGATTCCTGTGACGCCTGCCACCGTGAAGTTTGCAGTGCTGATCGATAACAGATCCATCTTTTCGCTGAAGGTTACATTAATGACGCTGTCGGTCGCCACATTCTGGGCAAGATCGGCGGGGTTAACAAGGGTCACGGTGGGTGCCGTGGTGTCACTGGTCACGCCTGTCGTCCAGCTCCATACATAGTCACTTGCCATTGGATTGCCAGCCAGATCCGTTACTCCACCGATTCCGCCTTTGATGGTGCCGGTATAGCTGGTATTGATATTGTAATTATAAAACCGTGGCACTCCGGATGAAGTTGCCATCGAAACCAAGAACTCCGCGTTCACGCCGGAGTAGACCACCGTGCCTTGTACCTCCGTGCCGGTTAGTGTATCCCTCATCGTGAAATTCACATTGGTGATCGTCAACGGATCCATCGCCTTGCTGAACGTTACCCCGACATTGGTGTTGGTGTATACGTTGGTCGCGCCGTTGGCATTGAAGGTCCCGATTACCGTTGGCGCCGCAGTGTCTGCGACGCCACCCGTAGTCCAGCTGATCACGAAGTCGCTTGTCATTGGATTGCCTTCCAGGTCCTTGACTCCGCCACTTCCGCCCTTGACGGTGACAGTGTAGCGGGTGTTGGGAGACAGATAACTAACCGGGATGAACAGCGCAGTTACTCCGGAGTAGCTCACTACACCGGCTACCGCCACGCCGGTGGATGAATTTTTCAACGTGAACGTCGTATTGGTGATCGTCAGCGGATCCATCCCCTCGCTGAACGTTGCGCCCACTCTAGTGTTAATGGGGACGTTGGTCGCGTTGTTGGTATGGATCGTTCCACTTACCGTGGGCGCGGTGGTGTCTGCGACCGCACTTGTATACCAGCTGATTGAGAAGTCACTTGCCATTGGATTGCCTGCCAGATCCGTTACTCCGCCAGCCCCTCCCTTAACGGTGACAGTGTACTGGGTACTGGGAGTGAGATTGCTTGACGGTATGAATAATGCAGTCACACCAGAGTAGCTCACGGTGCCGGGGACCGCGATACCGCTTACTGTTTCCTTCAAATAGAAATTCGCTTCGTTCAGAGTCAGGGGATTCATCGCTTCGCTGAAAGTAGCCCCAACTTTGGTGTTGACGGCTACGTCAGTCTGGCCGTTGGTATGGATCGTTGAGGTTACCCTGGGTGCGGTGGTATTCGCAGCAGTGGCAGTGGTCCAACTGGACACGAAGTCATTTGCCAGTGCATTCCCTGCAGTGTCCGTGGCCCCGGTGGTAACCGTGGAAGTACATACGGTATTGGGTGGAAGACTGGTTGCCGCCGGAAGTGCAAGGATCACCAGATTACTTGCTGCCAGGTAGCTGACCGTTCCGCTTATCGGCGTTCCGACAGGACATGCAAGCGTAAAGCTGCCCGCGGTGAGAGTGGCGGGATCCATCGCACTGGTGAAGGAGGCAGCGATTACCGCTGTATTGATGGGTACACCGATGGCATTGGGAAGAGGAGCAGCTGATGTCACCATTGGTGCGTTCAAGTTCGGGACGGGATTTTGTACTGCCCCTCCCCCACCACCGCCTCCACCGGAGCATCCAGCAGCCAAACAGCTAATTAGAAATGCCATTAACCACAGCAGTGATCTGGTAACGCTATCGAATCTATTCATATCATCCCCGTATTTATGTGAATCCAGCAACCCATCCGGTTCAATCGACCAGCCCTGGTTTCGACTTATCCTACTTTCGTCCACGCTCGTCAGTGCGCTATCGCACGTCGGGAAAACTATTTTGGGAAAGATATTGAATCAGGATAGCCGAGCCGCGTCACAGCAGGCGGAAGAAGAACACCGGCGCCCGAACATACACCATGCACATGCTGACAATCGAATTCCGGCGGCGAAGCCGTGGAGAGTCAAAACTCAATGCTTCGAAGCATTATTCACACAGCTGAATTCGCGCCCATGTATGTTTACCGCGTGAAGAATAATGAATGGCGAACTGGATGTCCTCCGCCGTGAGCCAGTTTACCGATGACGTGAACGGCGCGCACCTTGTCGCTGCATACTTTTTTGAGCTGAATGGACATTTCGAGCTCCGTTGATTCGACTCAGGTTCGGGAAAACGCCGAACAAGTCCGCTCGCCCCGAGCCTGCCGGACGGCCAGTGGCACAGTATAGACTTATTCATGTTACCTCCAGCTTGATGTTGCCCAGAGCGGGGATGCGTTAAAGCACGCCCCTTAGCTCCACTACAAGGGCTTCCCCAATTTCGCAAGCGCTTCTGAAGTTTCTATCTCATTGCCATTCTCCGTTCCGTTTCATGTCGCGCTTCCGCCGCACCCTCGGGACGGGGAAGTCCCTTTCATTCGATGAATGTCTGGTTGTGTCGCTTGTGCCACTTCACGACCGTCGGCTTCCGGCTGGTCTAAATAAATTGGAGCGATGGAGAGATTCAGCGACCGCTTTTTGGCAAGCAGTTTGCATGATCAATGGGCAGTTACAGTAACACTTGGCAACTCGTGATCAACACAGGAACCACCATAATTACATTTCTGATGGTCTTTCTGATCCAGAACACACAGAACAGAGACACTGAAGCAATCCAAATCAAGTTGGACGAATTGATCAGATCAACGAAAGGGGCGCACAACGCCCTTCTTGATTTGGAAGAACTGGAAGAAGAATCAGTGGACGATTTTCGCCGCAAGTACCAAGCCCTTGCTGAGGCCGCTCGAAATGCCCAGGATGGCGACACAAAAGATACAGGCTCCCCTGAGCCGTAATGTTGCCCGAGATGACGCCTACCAGTCTGGATTATGTCCTTCTGGCAATAGGCTGGAAAGCACTGTTCGATACTTGGGCATTGAGGTCGATGATGCATTGGAGATTGCTGAACAGACCGAAATTTAGTGACAAACCGCGAGTGTGGCTGGCATTGCAGCCAGTCACGCTCTATCATTGGCAAAAACCTAAGCAGACGGTCGCGCCGGGCATTGGCAGATTTGCTAAGTCTGCTTTGCGGATCAAGAGCTGGACAGACACTTTGTGCCATGAACGGAATCTCAGGTAGTGGAAATTCGATGACCGCTCCCGGCCATATTGTGTTGAAAAACTCCTTATAAATTTGATGTTGAGAATGGTATAATTTCAACCATCGAATTAGCTGGGAGCCTTGATATGATTGGGTTTCAGTCGGATAAGCAAAAGCGCCTGTTCTACTCTTTTGATCTTGAAGATCACGTTCCCCAGAATCATCTCCTCCGCGGCATCAATCACTATCTCGACTTAACCGATCTCCGGCAGCATCTCGCAGAATATTACAGCCACACCGGCAGACCCTCCATTGATCCGGAATTGATGATCCGCATGCTGGTCATTGGTTATTGCTTTGGCATTCGTTCAGAGCGCAGGCTATGCGAGGAAGTGCATCTGAATCTCGCCTACCGCTGGTTCTGCCGACTAGGTCTGGAAGATGCGGTGCCCGATCATTCCACCTTCTCCAAGAATCGGCATGGCCGGTTCCGCGACAGTGGCATGTTCCGGCAGCTGTTCGAGACCGTCCTGCAGCGTTGCATGAAAGAAG
>JBAUUR010000076.1:0-3207 GCA_049582805.1 Gallionellaceae bacterium
GAGAATACCACTGCGTTTGAATGGCTAACCGACATCTGCGTTCGCTATGTCAAATGTGCTGAAGTCTTACCGGCCTTGTTTCTTTCACTTGTATTGGCATTAACTTTTATTCCGCATCTCATCGCAAGGATCATTCGCCTCATAGCAATGACGAGCTTTATTGTGTTTCCGATATATGCCCTGGTTCAGAGATATGTCTTCGGGGTACACATGCCGAACGAACAGGAAATCTGGATTTTTCCGATCGGGTTTGTTCTTCTGGTTCTCATCGCCGCCAGGGGAAGACAACCTTATATGTCTGTCGAAGATGAGACGGGGAAAAAGAAATACAACATCTTCAGGCACTGGTTGAGGTAAAGTCTTTCGCTTCATTTTGCAAATGGTATGTGGGGATGCGCTTAAAAAACGGTAACCATTCCTCTTCCAATTATTGGTCCACATGAATGAAATGCGCCACACAGGCCTGTCGCCGTGCCTCGGCCATGGGCAGTATCTAAGTCGGTAAGAGGATCTTCAACTACTTCAAGTACCTGCTGTTTCCATTATCCGTCCTCTCAATCGTCCGAAATCTAATAGAATGTATCACTCAATGCTAACTATCGAAATAGACAGGTTCGGGCAATCGGGCAGGGTGCTGAGTCTCAGAATCGGCCTTATGTAGATTATTAGTACGTGGCCGCCCGGTCTCCACTTTTCGCAGGGAGCATGCCACTAAATATATGCAAAGCGATATCGGAGGCTGTTAGACTTATCCGGAAGGATTCTGGGATTAAATCAACTTTGCAAACTGGAGTCCAAATTGTTTTGGGGTCATTTGATTTGGGAGCCGTCATTTGAAATTTCAATTGCTTGAAGGCGGGCGTGCACAGCTTGAACTGGAAATCCTGCTCAAAATTGCCGAGCCGCGCGACGTTTCATGGCCGGAATTTCAGGAATTGACAGCACCCCTCCGACAGCCCTCGAATCGCAAATTATCGGCGGTTCAGAGCGAATCAATACCACACGATGCACGCTATCCGGGTGCCGACAGCGCAGACGAGGGTCAAGCCATTTAATCTCCTTCTCAAAGCCGATCCGAGAATGACCGCGAAACGCTACGGGCGCCACAATGGCAATCATTGCCGCCGATGAAACGCACCCGCCTCGTTTCCGAGGCCGCCGCCTTCCTCACCCGCTGGCCTCCAACTGGCCAACAAACCAACTGCGCTTAGCCCTCGGATAAGCCAGAAGGTGTGTCCGGCCTAACGGTTCGCTCGGATCCGCTGTAACAACTCACGATGCTCGGCCGTGTGTGCCCCACCTCCTCCGCAATCACAGTCCGGACGGAATGGTCGAGTTCCTTGTCCGTCCTGGCCACAGTCCCGCCTTCGACCGGAGACTTGTCGCCAGCCAGTTCCTCATACCGCTGGTTCACATACTCGTGCCTCAGCCCGTGCGCCGTTACACCAAGGTCGTTCTTCGTGATGCCGAACTTTTCCATCAAGTATTTGAACCTGCGCTTGTTCTGGGCAAGCGTCTTTCCCGGCTCTCCCATGTATGCATTCTTGGCGTAGCCCACCAACTTCTTGCACTGTTCCACCAGCTCGCGTTTATCCTTCGAGTCGATCGGGACGACCCGGGCACGGCCACCTTTCGTGCCATCCGAAACAACCATGTAATCTCCCTTGTCCACACGATTTGGCTTCAGCTCTATGGATTCCTGCATCCTAAGTCCGAACACCAGGCAGAGTCGCACCTGCATCCCTACTCGTCCGTCGAACTGCTCCACCTGACCAATCACATCCTTCGAGACCCCATTGGCACTCCATCCTTTCGGTTCCTTGGCAACGTAGCTTCGAGTCGCCGCCCCCTTGGTAGTGACCAGGCTTTCTGCAGATCGAATCATTCCCTGCTTACCGATCCATACCGTAAAGACCCTGAACACGCTGATCTTGTTCTGTATCGTCGCCGGCGCCTGGCCGTTTCCCTCCCACAGTTTGACCAGGGCTTCGATGTGTTTTGGCTTCAGGTTGGATGGATCCTCCAGCTTGTACCCGAGTTGCCGCAACTCCCTGAAGGATGCATAAAGGACTTGTGCACGAGTGTTATGCGTTATATGGCTCGCCACCTTTCTACCATCGCTCGTAGTTGAGCCGTGCTTGCCCAGGATAACGGCAAGCTTTCCCTTCCATCCCCATCCAGATGGTTCCTTTTTGCTTTCATCAGGCGTGCTCATCCTTTCCCCCTTGGGCATCTCTTTGCTGCAAATAAAGCACCGGGTCGCAGCATGGCCGGGCAGTCCTGTCATTTTTCGCAATGACAGCAGCGTCGAGGATTCTTGCCGACTGAATCGGCTGGGCTTGGTCTTTAGTAACTACGCGCTGAACAAACGACCGCATTTCTGCAGAGTGTTTGAGCCTGGCTAACCAGCTGGTCCACTTAGAGCTGTGGGCCATCACGCATCCGATTTAGATTATCGGGAACTAGCATTGTCATCCTCAAATTTTTTGCAACCGATCGCTCGATCCAGCCTGCCACCAGCCGGACAGATCGTTTCCAAAAGCTCCTCTGACTCGCCAGGAACACTGGCACAGAACAAAAGCTCATGGCACTTCTGCCAATCCTTATTTGGATGTTGTTTGAATTTGAAAGACATGTCCTGGCAAACCAGGACGAGAACCAACACCGGCGTTATGTCCGATGTGTTTTTGAGCATCCATAAAGAATGCAATTAGACCTGCTAACTACTCACTCGTGCAGCAACCGTTGTGGTTACCCATTACTTGCGTCATGCCGTGCGGACACGGACTTTTATATAGGCACTTTACGCAATGCTCGCGAGCGTAGGCCACGCTACCCAGTTGTTCGTTAACTTTACTTCCCCCATCCTCCGCTTGTCAAGTACTGTATCGTCGGCTTTCTTTTCTCTGGCAGAAAAAAAGCCGATTCTCCCCTTCGCGCCTTGCTGGGTCTCAAATCAGAACCACTCTGTTGCCGACACTGCAACAATTTTGTTTTTCAGACTCCATTTTTTTGGTCAAAATAAAACCGCCAAACCCCAGCCATTTCCGCTATCTCGCACGCACCACACAAATTTCTTTTGGTAGAACCAGTTCCTCGGCAAGAAAGAAGCAAAAATTGTCATTTTGGGCTGGGATTGGCCAATTCCAGCCCACTAGATTTTTTTTGGCTAAATTTTCCTGTTGCTGGGCTGGAATTGGCCAATCC
>JBAUUR010000077.1:0-2542 GCA_049582805.1 Gallionellaceae bacterium
GTGCTGTTCTTGACCAGCTTGGGCTCATCCCCGAACGCGAAGTAGTAGGGCGTCGCCAGGAAGATCTCAAACACGGCGGAGGTGGTCATCAGCAGCAGGAACACCGGCTGCCGCACCAGTTCCATGAACGCGTTAGTGGCAATTGTAACGAACTGTCGCATCTACGTAGTCAAACCGTTCATCTTATGGATGGCGCGCATTAATGCAAATCGTTATTCGGTATTCGACTCTGAGGCGCATCCTGCCGCACCTCCTGTCCGCTGAAAACTGTGCGTTTGAGCGCACACCCGGGCGGTTGGGGGCACACCTGAGTAGCCGCCGAGAACTCGAGGGTCTTACGCTGGCCCGGCCGTATAGTGCCGTCAAACCCGCCGGAACGCCAGGCTGCATCACTGGGTTCACAGGTCTTTTCGATGGAATGCAAAGGCTCCAAGCGCGCCGGCCCTGCTAATCTCAGACGCTGGAGAGGCTTTGGGGGGCTGTGGAGTCACTTCGCGGTAGCCTCGGGGTAGCCTCGGGGTAGCCTCGGGGTAGCCTCAGGGTAGCCTCGGGGTAGCCTCAGGGTAGCCTCGGGGTAGCCTCAGGGTAGCCTCAAGGTAGCCTCCGGGTGGCTACCGGTTGGCTACCAGATAGCCTCAGGGTAGCCTCAGGGTAGTCTAAGAGTGGCTTGAGATGGCCTTCTCTAAGCGCCATTCGGGTTAAACCGTAGATCATTCGCTAGCAGCCTGTCGGACTTAGCCAGAAGAATCAATTGACGAAGTTTGAATTGACTGACGCTTGGGGCAGTCAATGCAAGCATGCCTGCGCGATTCGTCACCATTGATCATGATACCCCGCTGCTTTTGCCCCCGAACCTACGCGACTGGGTGCCGGTGGGTCACTTGGCCCACTTCATTCTGGACGTAGTCGAGCAGTTGGATTTGCATCAGGTTCGGGTCAACGAGCGAGGCACTGGCAGTGAGCAGTATCCGCCGCCGATGTTGATGGCGCTGTTGCTCTACTGCTATGCGACCGGGGTATTTAGCTCGCGCCGCATTGAGCAAGCGACTTTCGACAGCGTGCCGGTGCGGATGATCTGCGGGGATACGCATCCGGACCACGACACGATTTGCACGTTTCGGCAGGAGAATAAGGCTTTAGTGGAAGAGAGTTTCGTGCGCGTGTTGGAACTGGCCCAAGCGTTGAAGTTTCTTCAGGTGGGCCAGATCACCGTGGCCGTCGATGGGACCAAGGTGCTGGCCAACGCCAGCAAGCACGCGGCGGTCAGTTATGAGCATGCGGGCAAGACGATCCAGCAGTTGGAGTTAGAGGTTAAAGAACTGCTGGCCAAAGCGGAGCAAGCCGACAGCACGCCGCTGGAAGAGGGGTTGACGATTCCGCAAGAAGTGCAGCGCCGACAAGAGCGCAAAGCCAAGCTGGCGGCGGCGCGGGCGCAGATTGAAGCGCGGGCCAAAGCCCGAGCGGCGGCCGAGATGGCCGAATACCAGGCCGAATTGGCCGACAGGGAGGTCCAAAAAGACCGGGGCGAGAAGCCGCGCGGCCCTGAACCCAAGGCCCCGAGCCCACAGCCCAAGCCTTCCGACCAGTATAACTTCACCGACCCGGAGAGCCGGATCATGAAGGCCGGCAACGGCCAACACTTTGAACAGAGTTATAATGCGCAGGCGGCCGTGGAGGTGGATAGCCGTTTGATTGTGGGCCAGCGGATCAGCCAAGCGCCCAACGATAAACAGGAATTGGTTCCCACCCTCAAGACCATTGCCTCACCGGTGGAGTCGGTGGCTGCGGTATTAACCGACAGCGGATTTTACAGCGAAGCGGCAGTCCAGGCCGTAGAACGAACGGGCGAAGGTCAGGCCACTGGAACGATCGTCTATGCGGCGGTAGAGAAAAAGGAGCATCATCGCACCGTTAGCGATCTGGAGCGGAAGCCGGAGCCCGAGGCACCGGGGCCGGAGGCCAGCACCAGCGAGGTGATGAAACACCGGCTGCGGACAGCGCAGGGTCGAGCCAAATACAAATTGCGACAGCAGACGGTGGAACCGGTGTTTGGGATCATCAAGAGCGTCTTGGGGTTTAGACAGTTCCTGTTGCGAGGTCTGCAGAAAGTGGAGTTGGAATGGCAGTGGGTCTGCTTGGCCTATAATCTCAAACGCCTGCATCTGATGGGGGCGGGCTTGAAAATGGCCGTTCAGGGCTGAACAAAGGCGCAAAGCCACTACTGGCCGGACAAAACCAACGCCCTGGTCAGTAGTTCGCAGTGGGAAACAGGGATCGGGCTCTCGAAACTCGGTAATTTCGCTGGGCCGTCGTATAGTCGTCTATTCCGGTTCCCACCCCGCCCCGGTCAAACGCCATTTCCTAAGTCCGACAGGCTGCTAGGAACATGCTAGCAACTACCTTGGAACTATTGAACAGCTTGGGAGGCGCTGGCTAACCGCGCTGGTGCGGCTTGGGAGAGACTTTGACTGAGGTTCCCGGTCTATCGGCGTAGTTTGGAACCCTCTTGGCGTTCTGCGACATCTCCGCCGCCCTGCTGGTG
>JBAUUR010000078.1:0-6446 GCA_049582805.1 Gallionellaceae bacterium
TCACACCGTTATCCGGCAAGACCGTGCTGGATGTCGGATGCGGCGGCGGCATCCTGTCCGAAAGCATGGCTGGATTGGGTGCACGGGTCACCGGCATAGACCTCGGCGACAAGCCATTGAAAGTCGCAAAGCTGCACTTGCTGGAAAGCGGCAAACACGTCGATTACCGCAAGATCGCGGTGGAGGAACTGGCTGACGAGCAACCCGGACACTATGATGTAGTGACCTGCATGGAAATGCTGGAGCACGTTCCCGATCCGGCCAGCACGGTGCGCGCCTGTTCGCAACTCGCGAAGCCGGGCGGGCATGTATTTTTCTCCACCCTCAACCGGAATCCAAAGTCCTATCTGCTCGCCGTGATCGGCGCGGAATATCTCCTCAACCTGTTGCCGCGCGGCACACACGATTACGCCAGGTTCATCAAGCCTTCCGAACTGGCACAATTCTCCCGCAATGCGGACCTGTTCGTCGCCGATATAACCGGCATGAGCTACAACCCGATCAGCAAGGTCTACTCGCTGGGCAAAAATACCGACGTCAATTATCTCTTCGCCTGCCAACGTGACTATACATAGCGACATAAATCTACTGCGCGAACTGGCATCGGGGTCGCGCAGTGCTCGGCATCCGGGGCCGCGTAGCGGCAGACTTCTGTGTACACTCCGGTGCCTGCGCTCCGGGGTTCCCCAATGCCAGTCCGCTCGCTACGATTTCTGTCGCTATGTATAAAGCTGTTCTGTTCGATCTTGACGGCACCTTTGCGGACACCGCACCTGATCTGGGCGCGGCGCTCAACTACGTGCGCTTCCTGCACCAGTTGCCAGCGCTGCCCCTTGAAATAATTCGACCGCATGCCTCGCATGGCTCCGCCGGGCTGCTCAAGGCAGGTTTCGGCATTGACCCCGATTCGCCGCAGTTCAGTGCCCTGCGCGCCGAATTCCTCGCCTACTATGACACCCACATCTGCGAACATACCGTATTGTTCTTTGGCATGGCCGAACTGCTTGGCGAACTGGAACAGCGTGGCGTGTCCTGGGGCATCGTCACCAATAAACCGCACCGTTTCACCGTTCCATTGATGCAGGCGCTCGGCTATGCCGAGCGAGCCGCCTGCATGGTTAGCGGTGACACTTGCGCGCAAGCCAAACCCCATCCCCAGCCATTGCTGCACGCGGCCCAATGCATGGGCATCGCTCCGCAGGATTGCATCTATCTGGGGGACGACCTGCGCGATATGCAGGCCGCCCAGGCCGCAGGGATGCCCGGTATCATCGCAAGCTATGGTTACATTAGCTCGCCTGAAGAAATTTCAGGATGGCCTGCGCAAGCCTGTATCGATTACCCGCCCCAGCTATTGAGGTATGTGGACAATCTGGAAACCTAACGCTCTTGATGTGATTGATTTACAATGAACCTGTAACGCGAGTTGGGTTTGATAAAGTCCGGCCTGAAGCCAAAAGGGGAAAAATGCGTACCCGCAGGATTTTTCGTACCGTCCAGCCATACATCACTGCCATTGCTGTCATCCTTGTCGGGGCACTGCTGGTGTTCGCGATCTACTTCACTGAGCTGGGTTTGCAGTGGGTTACATTCCTGACCGGCATCCTGATTGCATCGATACTTGCGATGACCACCAGGGCATCTCGCACTGAATGGGTACTGTTGCGGCGCACATCGCAAGTAACGGCGTTAAAGGATAAGCTGGAACAGGAAAAACAGCTTCACAGCAAAGCGGCAGGGGATTACCAGCAAGTACTTTCTTTACTGCAGCAAACCGAAAAATCGTTCGGGCGTCTGATCCCTCACCAGTTGCTCAAGCTCCTCGATCGGGACAACATCAACGACGTCAAACTGGGAGACCAGATTGAACGCAAGCTGACGGTCATGTTTACGGATATACGCAACTTCACCACCCTGTCCGAATCCATGACCCCGCAGGAAAATTTCAACTTCCTCAATTCCTACCTGAGCCTGATGGAGCCCATCATCGGATCGCACCGCGGTATCATCGACAAATATGTTGGCGACACCATCCTGGCCCTATTCACGCAGGGCGCGGATGATGCCTTGACCGGTGCGCTTGAAATGCTGGAAAAGCTGGATAAATACAACGCCGGAAGGGCAAATGCCGGCTATGCACCGATTCATGTCGGATTCGGCCTCAATACCGGCTACGTCATGATCGGGACCATAGGCGGGGCTGGCCGCATGGAAAGCACCGTTATTGGAGATGCCGTCAACCTGACTGCGCGCATCGAAGAAGCCACAAAAACCTACCAGTCCCCTTTGCTGATCAGCCAGAACACCCTGTATGATCTCACGAATCCATCCAAATACGACATCCGCTTTCTGGATCGCATCCGGGTAAAAGGCAAAACCCAGCCACTCTCCATTTACGAGGTATTTGACAATGCCCCGATCAAGGTCAGGGATGGCAAACGCTACACCAAAGCGAAGTTTGAAGAGGCCATTGCCTGTTACCACCTTGAAAACATCCCGCGTGCGATCGAATTACTCACCCATTGCATTGAGATAACGCCACAGGATATTCCTGCCCAAATCTATCTGGATCGTTGCCAGGAATACATGGCAACCGGCCAGCACACCAGCACCGGCGAGCTGAATAACCACATGGAATGGCGCGCCGAGTTCCAGACCGGGATCGAAGCAATCGACCGGTCCCACAAACGTCTGTTTGACCTGGTCAATTTACTCATTTCCGCCACCACAAGCGGCAATATCGACACGGTCCGCGAAATCTTTTCGTTAATCGAAAGCAGCAATGAAGAAAGCCTGGGTTTGGAAACGGAACTGATGCACCGCAACGATTACCCGTTCCTCGACAGCCATTTGCACGAACATAATCGATTTATTGAAAACCTCGCGGCACTTAGGGAAGAGGTCCATGAAACGACTTGCGAGCTACCCTTCCTCGCGTTTCGCAGCCAGTTGCTGTTTTTCGACTGGTTCAGCGGCCACATTGCCAAGTCAGACCGCCACATGGGGCGCCATTTGATCAACCATGCGCTGTCAAGGACAAAATGATTCCGGCCCATTTCCCGGTCAAGCCCGAAACTTGCCCGCTGGATTGAACTTCTCCGGCTCCCGCCACTCTATGTTCTGCTACAATTCGAAACGTTTTGTAGCGCAACGAAACCGGGGGCGACCTGGCTTCGACGTGGGTTGCAAAGCAGTGTAGGGCATACCGAGGACCCGCCACCTCGTAAATCAGCTGGAAAACCAATAGTCGCAAACGACGAAAAGTACGCTTTAGCTGCTTAACCAGCTAGACCTCACACCCTGCTTCCTGTGGAGGGGCTCGATACCGCAAGGTTGAGATGAGTGAGGTCATTTACACAGGATCGTGTCGCGCAGGGTTACTTTGCATGGCATTAAACTCAAGGTAACTCGTCCAGCAGCAGCCTGTCGGCTGGCGTCTGCCGGATAAAATTAAATAACCAGACTAAGTATGTAGAACTGCCTGTAGAGTGCTTGCGGACGCGGGTTCAATTCCCGCCGCCTCCACCATTTTATGTTCCAAGCAAATCCAACAGCGTCCAAAAGACGCTGTTTTTCTTTGTATTTACTGCTGATATTAGTCCATTTAGGTCTTGCACTATCCGATAACATCCGGGCATAATGGGGGTATTAAAGGGGGTATTACCCCAAATTGAACCGGAGAATTCTATATGTCTGGGGGTATCGGCGGAAGGTTGACTGATAAGGCTTGCAAGGCCTTTGTGGCTCAAGAAGCCCGTGGAAAGAAGATTCCAGACGGGGGTGGTCTGCATCTCTTTATTACGCCTGCCGGGGGTGCCACCTGGCGTATAAAGTACCGGATCGACAACAAGGAGAAGATTTACTCGATCGGCCCCTATCCTGCCGTTTCTTTGGCGGCGGCGCGGGCTGAACTGGCCGAGGTCAAGGCACTACTCCGGGAAAACAAAGATCCGGTCACCCAGCGCCGTATCAACCGTGCAGAAACGAGCGCATCAAGCGACGACACCTTTGAAGCCGTCGCCGGCATATGGCTGGCGATGAAGCAAAAGGAATGGAGTCCAGGCCATTACACCAAATCCTCACGGGCATTCGAGCGCGACATCTACCCGGCAATCGGCAAGTTGCCCATCGCCAGCATCACCCCGGCCATCGTGGCTAAAGCCGTTGAAGACATCCACAAGCGCGACGTGCTCGAAACCGCTACCCGCATCCTCCAGCACCTGAATGGCGTTTTTCGCTACGCCCAGGCCAAGGGGCTCTGCCGCGACAATCCCGCCCTACCCGCCCGCGAGATACTCCCCCGCAAGAAAGACACCGGGCGGATGCCCGCATTGCTGGATTTTGCTGCATTGGGCGACGTATTGCGCCGCGCAGATATGGCGCGGCTCTCCCCATCCGTACGCATGGCGCATCGCTTGTGTGCCTTTACGGCTATGCGTATTGGCAATGTGGTCAACGCTGAGTGGCGGGAGTTTCATCTCTACGATGACCAACCCCTCTGGATCATTCCACGCGCCAAAATGAAAGTCACCACCCGCCCCATAGACCACCGCATCCCCCTGTGCCCGGAAATCGCCGCCGAGTTGCGCCAGTGGCAAAGCGTGTTCGGCGGCAAAGGCTATGTATTCCCCTCCCCACAAGGTGGCAAACACATCGGGCGCGAATCAATCGAAAAGGTGTACCGAGTAACGCTGGGGCTTGATGGCAAACATTCACCCCACGGCTGGCGCAGCTCATTTTCTACACTGGCGCGTGACAACGGGTTTGCACGCGACGTGGTGGAACTTGCTTTAGACCATGCCCACGACAATGAAGTAGCGCGAGCCTATGACCGTGGGGAGCGGTTTAATGAGCGGGTCAAACTGTTCCAATGGTGGGGGGCGCAACTTGCCGCCGCACAGCGCGGGGCAACGGTTATTCCGCTAAAAACAAAAGCGGCTTGATGGATTTCAGTACAGCAAGCAGGCGCCAAAGCTATGTGGTAGCAGCAATGCCAAGTTGCAAGCTGGAGCTATTGGATTATTATATTCGCAGGATGTGGGCTCACTCCCACTACGCGACCTTTCTCAAACTTCCTAACCCCATTGAAGTCCTTCATGACAAGAAATCCTAAAGAAGTTACCCAGATGCGAAAGCTGATCAGCAAAATAGGACCAGATTGTCCAAAATTAGATTACTTGGAAGATCTTGAACGGTGGGTCTTCAGGCGCGTGGCCTTGGTCACCTCGCTACGAACCAAGGGGTCGGGGATTCGAATTCCTCCGGGCGCACCAGTAAATCAATTGGTTATGTCGATAGCGACTTAACCATTTTTTATTTATGTCTTTAATGGGTACACCAATGGGTACACCAGAAATTTGCTTCAGTACTGTGTATTGCCCCGATATTTGGCGCGACGGAATTATTGGCACCGTCGAGGGAAATGCCTTGATTGGCGGGGTTTTCGGGAACTTTGGCGGCTTGCTTGTATTACCTGGATTACTGGCACACCTATGAATTCGGCTTTTCAGATTCACCAGGTTTTTGGCACAACTTTGGCGTGCATCTGAACACCTCCCGGGGACACGCCGGTAAGTCGTTTCAGAGATCATAACGGATGCAACACTTCTTTCTATCAACAAAGCCGCAATAGCTAATCACTGGATAGCTTAGATCCCGTATTCCGCTTCGGCAGAAATGGAGACTGCCCGGAAATCGGCCATTGCGGTCGGTCACACCCTCCTGCACTCAATTGACTATGAATGCCTGCTTTGTGGCATGCTGTTAGCAGGGCGATACAGCCGCTGCGTGCCAGGAGCGGAAGTTCAGCATCGAGTTCTGAGTAGTTCGCCAGTTCGAACAAATCGGGTAACCGGATAATCGTGGTTCCAATTTAAAATTGGTACGCTTTATGCGACTCAGCCATCGCGGCAATGCGAGCGAGTTCCAGCAGGTTGGCTGCACCGGTTTTCTGCATGATATGGGCGCGGTGAATTTCCACCGTCCGGACGCTGATCTCAAGCCGTCGCGCGATATCCTTGCTGGTCAGCCCTGCGACGGCCAGCGCCATGATTTCCCATTCGCGTTCGGTAAGCATTGCCAGATGCGACGCAATGGACTGGTAAGCCTGTTCCTGTTGTTGCAGGAGCGAACATCGCTCCAATGCATTCTGCACGCGGGCCAGCAATAGCGAACCGTTCACCGGCTTGGTCAGGAAATCCAGCGCGCCTGCCTTGATGGTGCGCACCGTGGTCGCGATGGTGCCATGCCCGGAAAGAAAGATCACGGCAGCCACACGCCGCGCCGCGTCAGTTCTTCCTGCAGCATGGCGAGCGCGTCGCGCACCGCTTCGTCATCGTCCACTACGTATACGTTGTTGGGTGCGTTCATGGCGCAAAAGGCAAAGTAAGATGGAAAGTGGCGCCGGGCTTTTCCTGCGGGTCAACCCAGAGCTGGCCGCCGTTCGC
>JBAUUR010000079.1:0-12664 GCA_049582805.1 Gallionellaceae bacterium
TGACGCGCCTCGGGCGCAGCGCAATCGCTGTTGCTTGCAGACTCTCCGAACAACTCGTCATCCCGGCCCTCGCCGCATGACAATATCTGCTCAGAATTTGTAAAGAGTGAAGTCATAAGAGACTAATGGAGTGTGATGCGAAGGCGATACCTGCGACAGAATACACTTTAGAGGTAGTGCAAAATCAGATTACATCTGCCAAGTCGCTTGAACAAGAAGTAAGAAAACACTGAACAAGCCCCCTGTTGAACTGTCGTAGAGGCCAGTTTACAAAGGAGCGAAACGGAATGAAACAAATGACACCGGTGACGAATGGATTCGAGTCACACCGGAAGACGACGCGCGAAGCGGAGTTGCTGTCGCGCATGGACAAGTTGGTGCCATGGACTGAATTCTGCGCAGTCATTGAGCCGTGCTATCCCAATGCAGGGAATGGGCGGCCCCCCCATTGGATTGGAGCGCATGTTGCGGATGTATTTAATTGCCAACTGGTTCAATCTGGCAGATGAGGCATGCAAAGATGCCTTGTATTACGTTGTTGAGGTATTCCGGGATTTCCATACTCTGCACTTGCGTAGTGCTTCTCGTATACAACTTCCCGCCAACTTGGTGTGGAGCAAGATAACTGTAGCAGAGTCTTTGTTCCACCTATGTCACCGGCCAGTACTATCATTTCCGAAGTTCCCCGAATATTTCCTATTGACGCCATTCATCAATCAATGAGGCTACCAGGGCGGTCCATCCGGTTTGATGGGTGGCGCCCAGTCCTTTACCTGTTTCACCGTCAAAATATTCGCAGAAAGGTATGTAATCACGCCAGTGAGGATCATTCTGGAATTTCTCGATATCTCCGAATACTGCGCGTTTTCCATCTGCCCCTCGAGCAAATATTGAAATCAGCGAATCAGCGAAGTATTGCGCCATATCGCCGACGGCAACCCTGTTCCCATCCGCATCCTGAATATTCAGCGTGTCTTTGTATGCCTTGTCGAGTTTGCGCAAGGATTCAATCATCATGAAAGTAGTAGGAAACCATATCGGCCCTCTCCAGTTGGAATTGCCTCCCTTGATCTTGCATTCAGCCTCGGCAGGTTCATATCGGACAATACTGTCACCGAGAATGTAGGGGTGCTCCTTGTGGTATCTGGACAGGCTTCTCAGCCCGAATTCAGACCTGAACTCCCGGGCATCCCAGACACGTTTCATGATGCGGTTTAACTGATCCGGAGAGACCAGGGTAAGCACGAGTGTTTTTTCATTTCCATGGATCACCGTATTTACGCAACTAGAAACTATGTCCTGACGGTTGCTGACAATCCAGTTCACATTGGTGGTGAATTCCACAAAAGGCTTGATCCATTCACCTTCCAGCCTCTCGACCGCAAAAAGCGGGATCAGGCCAACCAGAGAACGCACCCTGATCTTCTCGAATCTGCCGTCCGGATAGCGAATTACATCGTAAAAAAAACCATCTTCCCCGTCCCACAGATTCTGATTTCCATGTTCCCCCATGTGCTTCATGGCTGCGCCGACGTAGACATAGTGCTGGAAGAATTTTGACGCCAGACCTTCGTAAACAGGGTTGCTCTTGGCTAATTCCAGCGCGATGCGCATGAGGTTCTGACAAAACATCCCCATCCATCCTGACGCATCAGACTGCTGAAGCACCGCCCCATCCGGAAGTTTTTTCGAACGATCAAACAGAGTGATGTTATCCAGCCCGAGAAATCCGCCCTCGAATATATTGCTGCCAGTCGAGTCAACCTTGTTAACCCACCAAGCAAAGTTGATCAGTAACTTATGGAAGCACTTTTCAAGGAAAGCGTAGTCGGCGTTGCCGGAACGGATACGATCCATGTTGTATACACGCCAGACCGCCCATGCATGCACCGGCGGATTCAGATCGCTGAACTCCCATTCATACGCAGGTATCTGTCCATTCGGGTGCTGGAATTGTTCAAACAGCATTAACCACAGCTGCTCCTTGGCGAAACCGGGATCGATCAGCGCGATAGGAACAGTGTGGAAAGCAAGATCCCATGCGGCAAACCAGGGATACTCCCACTTATCCGGCATGGAAATAATGCGCAACGAATTGAGATGGCGCCAGTGCTGGTTTCGTATGTGGCAGCGCGATTCCGGCGGCGGAGATTCCGGGTTATCTCCATGCAGCCATTTGTTGACATCAAAGACATAGCTCTGCTTCCCCCACATCAGTCCGGCAAAAGCCTGACGCTGTATCAGGCGCTCATCCGCGCTTGCACCGGCGGGGTGGATCGAATCATAGAAGTCGTCCGCCTCGTTCCGGCATCGCTCAAAAATGGCATCGGTATCTGCGAAAGGTTTCCTGAGCAGTTCCTGAGTCATCCGCAGTTCGATCCTGATATGCTGACCAGTGGGCACTATCCGCGCATAATTAACACAGGCCTTGGTGCCCTTCATTTCCTGGTTGACGCAGGGCTCCCCATTGATGATGTGCCGGTGAAAAGCGTCCTTGAAATAGGTTCGACCGTCCGCCGCATCCGCGCCATAAATTCTGGCCTTGTTGGTTTCGTTGTCTGTAAATAGCGGGGTTCCGCCCGATTCGCAGTAGATATAGCGAAGCCCCAGCTTATATTCGAAAGGCAGATTGGCGAGTCTTTTTGCTTGTGTGTCATCCGCCAGAAAACACAAATAATTCTTTGTATTTTTTATCAGGCTTATGACAGGCTCTTGGTCCCGTTCTGCACCCCATGACCAGGTGTTGCGAAACCACAGGTTCGGGATGATGTGTATCGGCGCATCTTCGGGTCCACGGTTGTGCACCTCAATACGGATGCAGATGTCATCCGTGTCCACCTTGGCATAGCTGACAAACACATCGAAGTACCGATCCTCATCGAATATTCCGGTATCGATTAACTCAAATTCCGGCCCGCTTCCCTTTCTGGCCTGATTCTCTTCTATCAATCTCTGGTAGGGATATTCGGCCTGAGGATACTTGTACAAATAGCGCATGAAACTGTGCGTCGGAGTGCTATCAAGATAGAAGTAGTAATCCTTGAGATCTTCCCCGTGATTTCCCTGAGAAGGAGTGACCCCGAAAGCCCTCTCCTTGAGTATGGGGTCCTTCTGATTCCATAGCGCCAACCCGAAGCATAGCAACTGGTAACGGTCACAAAACCCTGCAAGCCCATCCTCGCCCCAACGGTAAGCTTTGCTTCTCGCCATGTCATGAGTAAGGAAGTCCCATGCGCTCCCATCATGGCTGTAATCTTCCCTGACGGTTCCCCATGAACGCTCACTGAGATAGGGGCCCCATTTTCTCCATGCAATGTTCTGCGGCCCATCTGCTTCCGCAAGCCTTAGACCTTCTTTTGTAAGCTTGGAATCTTTCTTGTTCATCAGCTAGCTCCGTTCACATGCACCGTGCAACAACCGACCCATTCCAGAAGGCCGATCTCATCTGAAACAGCCATACAAAAGGTAGTTCAGAGCCTCAACTCAGACTACGCCATCAGTTGCTCCCTGGAGATTTCGAGGTGGTATCGCTCTTTGGCAACATTCACCATGGTCTCGATAAATTGCGGATGATGGTGCAGGATGCGGCTGAAGTCGGCCTTCTCCAGCACGAACAGGTCGCTAGGCATTTTGGCTCTGACGGTAGCCGTGCGCGGGGCGGAAATCAACAAACCGATCTCACCAAAAAAATCGCCGTCCATGAGGGTCCGGATCACCTGGCCCTTGTCGTCAAGCACCTCGACTTCGCCGTGGCAGATCAGGTACATTTCCTCCGCCAGGTCGCCTTCCTGGATGATGATTTCCCCCTCTGCTGCAGTGTCCGTGCGCAGTGCCATGATGGCCGAATTGAGGAGCAGTGCATCGGCACCATGGAACAACAGCGAGCGCTCCAGGACATCCGGCGTTACCACTTCGAACCAGCTCCGTCCATCACGCTTAATCAGTTCGCTCGCCACTTTAGGCCCCCAGGATCCGCGTGCATAGTTCGGAAACTCCGGGGCAGAGGTGGTCTTCCAATAATCCAGGATAGGCTGGGCGATTTTCCAGGCCGCCTCTACCAGGTCGCCGCGCGAAAAAAGTGTCGCATCGCCATTGGTGCAGGAATAGATCATGACTTCATAGCCAGTATAACGGGATGCGTTGAAGGCATCGCCATAGCTGAAGCGCATATCGACCTTTTGCAGCCCCAGCAACGGGCCGGGAACCTTGGCCTGGAATAGCAGTTCTATGCCTTGATAAGGCTGAATATGAAATACCAGCCGGTTCGATGCAAGCTTCTCGACCGGGGTGCCGTGGAAGAGCGCATACGGCGCTTTTTTAAACTCGACGACGATCTCGGTACCTCGCTTCCACAGGGCTTTTCCTGAACGCAGGTAGATGGGAACATTTTCCCAGCGCCAGTTATCAATGTGCAGTTTGCCTGCAGCAAAAGTTTCCGTGTGCGACTGCGGATTAACGTCCGGGGTATCGCGATAACCGGGCTTCACTGTGCCGTTCTTGTTTAACGAAGGGCCGTACTGCCCACGCACGAAGTATTTTGGGACGTCTTCCGGGGCGTAGACGCGAACGGAGGTGAGCAGTTTGGCCTTCTCGTTGCGGATCGCGTCTGCCCCGAATGAAGCCGGCGGCTCCATGCACAGGTAGGCCAACATCTGGAACATATGGTTCTGCATCATGTCGCGCACCACGCCGGAGTTATCGTAGTAGCCGCCGCGCATGCCGATATCGACTTCTTCGCAGACATTGAACTGGATGTTATCGATGAAATTCTTGTTCCATAGCGGTTCGAACATGCCATTGGAAAAACGAAAGGCGAGCAGGTTCTGCACCGTCTCCTTGCCGAGGTAATGGTCAACGCGGTAGATCTGGCTCTCATCCCAGTGGGCGAGCACTGCCTCGTTCAGCCGCCGCGCCGATTCCAGATCGGTGCCAAACGGCTTCTCGACGATGATGCGCTTCCAGCCCCGCCCTTCCTTGAAGCCGGCCTGATGGAGATTGCTGCAAAGCATGCCAAAGAAGCTGGGCGAGGTCGCAAAATAAAACAGGATATTGCCGCCAGCCTGGTATTGAGCATCGAGCTGGGCGACCTGTTTCCGCAGCGCCCTGAAATCCTCAATATCGTCAAAGCCGCCGGTGACATAGTGAAAGCGGTTGACCAGCTTGTCCCAAGCCGCCTCGTCGAAGGCCTTGCGCGTGTGAAATTTGCGGATGCCCTGATCGTCGCTGCTCATGCTCTCGCGGAAGGTCTCGGTGGTCAGCGGGGTCATGGCGGTGCCGAGTACCGCAAAGTTGTCCGACAACAGACCATCGCAAGCCAGGTTATATAAGGCGGGCACCAGCAGCCGTTTGGTAAGGTCACCGGACGCGCCGAAAATGACCATAATGCAGGGTGCGCTCAGGGGGTTTGTGCTCTGGGATTCCATCCCGGGAGCTCCGAAGATTTGCGCGGTATCAGTCATGAATAAAACCTGTCCCCGATTATGGAGCTTGTTGTGTTACATCTGACTTTGCGTAGGTCACCGGCTGCATCGGATATAACCAGCATACAGGGTTCCATGGTTTTCATGTTATCCGTTTGTATGTTTGACCGCATGTCCCCCGAAGGCATTGCGCATGGTGGAGAGCAAGCGGTAGCTGTAGCCGGTCTCGTCCTGGCTGGTGAAGCGCATTTGCAATGCCAGTGTCAACACCGGCGCGGCGACGCCCTGATCTATTGCTTCCACCACCGTCCAGCGCCCTTCGCCGGAGTCCGGCACATAGGGTGCAATTTGCTCCAGCTTCTGGTCATGCTGCAACGCTTCCGCCGTGAGATCGAGCAGCCAGCTGCGCACGACCGAACTATGGCGCCACAGCTCGGTGATCTGCGCCAGATCCAGATTGAATTCCTGCTTGCCGCGCAGCAACTCCAGTCATTCGGCGAAAGCCTGCATCATGCCGTACTCGATGCCGTTGTGGATCATCTTGGTGAAATGTCCCGCACCGACCGGCCCGACATGCGCCCAGCCGCGATCCGCAGCAAGGGCCAGCGCCTGCAGGATCGGCGTCATGATTTGCGCCACTTCCGGCGTCGCGCCGACCATCAGGCAATAGCCGTTCTCCAGTCCCCAAATTCCGCCGGAGGCGCCGGAATCCATGAAGCCGATGCCCTGCTCCGCCAGCCACGCGCCGCGCCGCTGGCTGTCATGGTAATTCGAATTTCCGCCGTCCACGATAATGTCGCCCTGGCTCAACAGCGGCGCCAGCGCGCGGAGCTGCTGCTCGGTCGGTTCCCCGCTCGGCAGCATCAGCCACACGATGCGCGGGCCGGATAATTGCGCGACTGCATCCTCCACCGAAGTTGCGGCAAGCATGCCCGCTTCCGCAACCAGTTGCGCCACTGTTTCCGCGGAGCGGTCGTAACCCACCACCTCGATGCCGCCACGGCGCAACCTGCGCACCATGTTGCCGCCCATTTTGCCCAGTCCTATCATCGCCAGTCTCATATTGCCCCCTTAATTTAGCCCTGCGGTTGCTGAATGATGCGTGTTGCCATTGTGAAAATTGTGGCAATCGCCACAGCGGCTACTGATCTTGTTTTTCACCTTCTCACTGCCCACATGGCATTCGCGGCATTTTTCAATTGGGGGAATCGCAACATCCGAGCTCTTTTCAGATAGCTCAATGTCGTGGCATTCAGTACACGTGGCAGTGCTGTGGCTGGCATGGGGGAAACGCGCGTTGCGTAACCAATGGCTAGTTATGGTCACGGGCGCTACCTTCCAAGGAACATCCTTGTCATCGGCACCATGCGTAATTTCATGACATTCCTTGCAACCTTCGGGCGACGTAAACAGAATCTCCGCGTTTGCCTCGGCATTGCGATTAGCACAGTTTAACGCACTCTCAAGTTTATTCTTGCCAACCGCGAAACCTTTACCACACTGTAAGTTCGCGCCCGCAGCCATTTTGCTGATCGCCGCTGCCGCGTAATGATCGCGCAGGACAGTCATCAAATTACGCACCGGCCCATGAGGCACTTGACGCCCTGACACCGGGGGAGTGAAACTTAAAGCATGACATCCGGATTGTTGGCAGGTTTTTTCCATCGAAATCGGTTTGAAACGCTCGCCAGCCTCATCCAGTTGATGGCAGGAAGGACAGCCCAATTCCATGCCGAGATGAAGTTCATGAGTGAATTTAAGCCCTGATTTTTCGACGAGCCTGGCTTTGTCATTTTGCGGGATGCTTACTACATCCTCTTCCTTACGTCCTGTCTTGAAAGCTAAATTGAACGCAGGGTGATCAGTTCCAAAATCGCGGACATCCGCCAGTTTCGTCTGGTTGTTCTGTTCTTTGATTTTCGCATGGCATGTCACGCACTGCGCATCCTGAATCACCTGTCTTTTTTCACCCCTGTGATCATGATGGCATTCCCCACAACGCGGTTCTTGGATCGCATGTACGAGCAGCGCCTCGTCTTTGACATGTCCTGCCACAGTTTTGTGGCAGCTTTCACATGCCTTATCAGGCACTGCTTCAAATGGTTTCTGGTGGCATACGGTGCATTTCGCACCAATCAGGTGGTGTCCGCGAGACATATCGCCAGGCCGCCACGACTCGATAATCGACATCTGCAGGCTGCCCATCCACCCAGGAAGCAATAGGCTTGATGTCGGCATCATGGGAAGCAATAGAACAGCCATGGCGACAATGCCTACCAGAAAAAGCGCTGATTTGCGTTTCGATAGTCCGGCATCCGCCAAAGAAACAGGCGTCCGCTTTGCCGGGATATGCTCATGATCGTCCAGCAATGGATGAACCATCTCTACCGAAAGCACCAGTTCATATTCGCCTGCTGGTGTTTCTGCAACAAGCTCATATGGCCCGACAGAAACGTGAGTCCCCGGCGTAAATTCAGCACCCGACCCGAACGAGCCGTTGACAAGAATATCCGCGTCCCGCTCGCTGTAGATATACAGCTTCCCTTCATCCGAGTGCCGAATCACCGCATGATGAAATCTGATCCTGTGGTCGAGCAGGAGAATATCGCAGCCCGCCGCACGCCCAATCTGGATGGTTTCACCGCTAACCAACAGTTCCTTGCGAATGGGTTGGCCGCGCTGATTACGGGAAATTTGGACAAGCAGACAGCGAATCATCAATAGTTACCAGTAGAAAAATATGGCAACAATATGCGCAATGAGCAAGGCCAGGAATGCTATCGAAAGCGGAGCATGCAAATAAAGCCCGAACTCCATCCGCGCCCTGTACGTGACATCGCGCCACGCACGGGTTACCAGGTTCTCCTTGTGCGCCATGATTGAATAGAGGTCGTTGAACGATTTCAGCTCATCGTCCTTCAGATCCTTGCCCAGATCTTCCATCTGTTGCACCGCTTGGGTCGTCGGGCAGTTGTGCCGGCCGCGCAACTGTTGAAAGAAATTTCCGCCGATACGTGTTTCCTGGCACGCCTTGAGTACAACCGCACAGATAGCATCGGAGAACTGCAGGGATTTATCACTGGCCAACTTGTCAAGATCAGCAATCTTGAGCAGCAGTGTCTCAAAGGTATCCCCGGCCATATTGTCTGTCATCAGACGCGGGAAGCGCAGATAGGCGTAGATGCCGTAGACACCGCTGATAATTACGGCCATCATCAGGGCGTAGACAACTGTATGAAGGTTCCACCCGAACTGAAATCCGGTATGCAGCGTGGCCAGCACAACAAGAGCTATTCCGAAGTAAACATGCGCAGAAAGCCATCCACGGAGAGTGGCGCCATGGTGCCGTCGCCAATTCGCCTTGCGTACCCGGCGATCGATAGCTATCCGTTGCGATGCCAAAGAACCGGTAGATTTCCGCCGTTCCGCAAATTTTGCTGTCAACCGCCTGCGTACCCCGTACAGAACCAGCACAACAATAATCAGTGCCGATGAAATCCCGAATACATAACCCAACCAAGTGCCCCCAAAACCGGCCGCAGCATGCTGGTCGAATAAATAAACCGTTACGGCAAGAATCACCAACAGGCCAGCAGCCTTCAAAAAGCGGTAATGGTCGAATTCAAGCAAAGTGGAGCGTTGCATGCAGATTTATTCCTGAATTGGCATTTCCGGTTTTTAAGTTATTCAACCCTGCTGCTTATGTCCAGGGAAAAAGTCTCCGGGCTGGCACGCATGGCCGCCCCGGTCGGGCATGACCGGACGCAGGCAGGCCCCAATACGTTGTCTTTGCACATATCACACTTGACAGCCTTCTCGGGAAGCTCATCATCAGGGGCACGTTTCCCCTTGCCCGAAATGACACCCCCCCAGCAGGATTTGCCATAGATTCCTTTTCTTGAACGCTGGATTAATAGCGGCCATTTGGATAACACCGTAAGGGCAATTATTCTTGCAGTTGCCGCATCCGATGCAACTGTCCGAAATAAACACTTCGCCGTTGACCGTCCTGTGAATGGCATCGGGCGGGCAATCTTTCATGCAATGCGGATGCTCGCAGTGGCGGCATGAGGTGGGCACATGTATGTAGCCATGCGTGGGACCCGCCTCACGGTCCAGCAGCGAGGTGCCCCCGTGTGTATCTGCGCAGGCAGCTTCACAATTGTTGCATCGGATGCAAAGCGAGTAATCAATCAGCAATACATCTGTTGCTTCACCAACGCCTTGCTGCATGAGAAAAGCGATTAAATTGTCTTGGCCTTGCGACTCGATTTCATTGTCATGGCGAACATTTTCACGGTAGCTCGCAACCAGAATGTCGCGCATCGTCTCATTGCGTTCCAGCACCGCAGTGACAACCGCGGCTTCGAGCATGATAGCTTCGGTCGGAGCGGCGGCCCGCACGGTGGCCGTGCGCGGCTTGTCGGAAACAAGCGCCATCTCGCCGACATAATTGCCTGCGACGACATATGACAGCACATTTTCCTTGCCGCCGCTCATTCGTGAAACTGTAACCGAACCGCGCCGGATCAGGTACAGGCCATCCGCTTTATCGCCTTGATGAAATAAAACTTCCCCGTTTTCATAGCGCCTGATTGTCGCTGTCTTTACCAGGTAGTCGAGTTCCTCTTCCGGTAATGTATAGGTCAGGCAATTGCGAACCATGCGTTTCAGCGACACTTCGTCGAGTTTTCGCTGCACAGACTCCACGGAATTAACCAGCCTGACCATCGAGCGGCGCGGCGTTTCGATCAGCACACAATCCGTTATTGCCTTGATTCTAGCGGTTCTACGACGCCCGGATATCAGCCCGATTTCACCAAAGAAATCCCCCGTCTTGATCTGGATCTGAGTTCCATTGCCTTCCTTGTTTTCGACTAGAGCAACGAGTTCCCCCTCCACAACCGAAAAAAACTGTTGCTGTAATCATTGTGCTTGAAAATTATATCGCCCGGACCGGGTGTCGAAACATTGCTTTCGATCAGCAGTTCACGCAGTTGCAATGCGGCGAGGCAGGCCAATATGGGCACATTGCGCCGGATAATAGCCAGCCCCTCGCTCACCGAACAGCTAGCATTGAAGCTGGCGATTTTTTGTTTGAGCAGTGGTTCGTCCGCCGGAGCTACCGAACGGTCAAGGATATATTCGATCACCTCGTAACCCTGATTCAATGCCTGCTTGATAAGCGGATAGCCGCCAAGCGCTCCAACAATATAGAGGCCCGGTACATTCGACTCGTATTGCTCCGACAACTCCGGCACTGAGGTCATGTCGCTATTGGGAAATTTCACACCAAAGCTTTCCACCAGCTTGCGCGGGGGAATGGCGCCCAGACGTGCAATAACGCGATGGCAATCGATGGTCTCGGCCCCTTCAGGAGTCTTGACCACAAACTTCAACAAGAAACCGTTTTCTGCCGCGTCTTCGACGCGATCAACGGTTGCGCTGACGCGTGGCTCAATTTTGCCAGCCTTGATGGCAGCCTGCAGCAGGTTGAAATTTCCTTCCTTGCAGCGGCTGAATTCTTCCTCGCGATTGACGAGGATCACCCGGTTGTTCTGTGCGAGTGCAAGCGCATTTTCCACGCCGGCATCTCCGCCACCCACAACCACGATGGTTTCATCCTTGAATTCTTCCGGGTCATCAAGCTGATATTGCACAGTGGGCAAGTTTTCACCCTGAACACCCAGCTTGCGGATGTTGCCCTGCAGTCCGATTGCAAGTACTACAAATTCAGCCTCCAGCGTATCCCCGGAAGATAAAGTGATCTGGAAATTGCCACGCTCGCCTCTTATTCCATTAACCTGTGCGCCCAAACGCAGATTTACCTTATGCTTCTGTATATCTTCGTGCCATGCCTTGAGAATGTATTCGCGAACCCCGGCAGCAAATGTCATCGGACTGCGCAGCGGCAATATGGCGGGCTCAGCCATGACCAGCTTGCCCTTCTGATATTTGTTGACGGAATTGGCGGGGCACTGCCCGGCCTCCAGCAGAACATGTGAGATTCCCAGTTCGGCAGCATGGGCGGCGGCAGAGAGGCCGGCTGGCCCGGAACCAATAATGGCGATCTGGAATTTTTCAGTCATTGACTATTTGCACTGACAATTTTTGAGCGCACCAAGTAAAAAACGGGGCGCCGCAACAGCAACCCCGTTTTCTGTCAGAAGAAATTACTGGAAGCTATAGACATAGGATACCGTGACCAGATTGACCGCATAGTTCGGTGCCTGCTGGTTAGTGGGCAGCACGGTGACATCTGTGGCGCCTGTCTGATATGCTGGATGGTCTCAAAATCACGGGCGTCGCCGAGCATTGGCTTTACAGTTGGCTGTGGCCGCTCATTGCTTGCCAGAGTGTTACCTTCAATTTGGAATTTGGAAATGGAAAAACGCAGGGTATTTGTATTGAGTGTGGAACTTTCCCCGGCAGGAATCTTCATGGGTGGGAATGATTCCTCTCCCCATGCCATTGTCGCAATCATCAGCGCAACCGCTATCCAATAAAACCTGGGCACGAATATATCCCCCTAAGCCGGACAAGCCGGAACCAAACAGGTTAAAGTATTAGCGCTCTGTGACGCGAAATGGAGGCTACCATGAACGCCCCGCTTCTTGAACGCTACCGTGACCGAATAGCAGGCGTGCTGACCTGTTATGACCGGATTGTCATTACCGGCACGCTGCCAGGTGCGTGCCATGCGGCGGGGATGACGAGCTATCTGAACGCCCATCATATTCGCATCTTTGACTACCCGCGCTTTGCCGAACCGTTGCGCGACCGCATCAGGGCGAGCGCCGAGAAACTGGCGGAGGCCGCAGGGGCGAAGATTGAGTACCTCGCCAAGGCACACATTCGCAAGGAAGACGTGGTCGCTGCGGTCATCAAGACGCGCGGCGATCATCCCGGACTGGTGCATGTCATTTCGGCCATGGAAGCCTGCTCGCCCTACAAGCCATGACACGACAAACGCACCCACCAGAGATTCCTGCGTCCGACTTCCGGCAACTGACTGCCGCAGGCATCGGCTACACCATGGCTGACAACGCCTTTATCCGCATCGACGACTGGGAGCGGGCGCAGCAACTGGCAGACCGTCTTTCTCCGGACGTGCTGCACCGGATTCTTGATCGCTACGCCAACGAATGCTGCCCGATCCTTGATGTCTTCGGTCAGCGTTATCACTGGAGCCTGATGCAGGTCGAGTGCTCGACGGATATGGCCTTCCGTTCCGAGGCAACGAT
>JBAUUR010000080.1:0-10457 GCA_049582805.1 Gallionellaceae bacterium
TTTGGCGGCTTTGCTCTTGGACGTGCCAAGATAACCGACCACCTTGGGTCCGACGATGCTTCCCAGCAAGGCAAGAATCACCAGCACCACCAGCAATTCCAGCAAGGTGAAGCCGCCTGTTCGGGACCGGCCGGATATATTCAGGGTTTGCATTTCATATTCTCCGATATGGTAACAATTAATCATTCCCTCCCCCTTGCAGGGGGAGGGTTAGGGAGGGGGTAGAAACACTGCGTATCCACTGTTCTACCCCCATCCCAGCCTTCCCCCTGCAAGGGGGAAGGAGAGCGATAACCGGCCGACTACTAGATCGCCAGATCATTGATGCCGAGAATGGCGAGCAGGATAGACATGATGATGCCGCCTATCAGCAGTCCCAGTCCCAGGATCAGTACCGGTTCCATCAGCCCCAGCATGCGCTTGACCGCGGATTGAACCTCGTTGTCATACACATTGGCAACCCGCAGCAGCATTTCTTCCAGCTGGCCGGTCTCTTCTCCGACCATCACCATGTGCACCGCCAATTTCGGGAACAGGCCGGTCTCCATCATCGGGTTGCCCAGCCCCAGACCTTGCTTGAGCTGGGTCGCCACCTGGTCGAGCCCTTCCGCCATGACGCGGTTGTTCAGGGTTTCCTTGACGATGAACAACGCGTTCAGCAAGGTGACGCCATTGCCCAGCAGGGTGCCCAGGCTGCGGCTGAAACGCGCGACTTCGACCTTGGCCACCAGATCACCCACCAGCGGCATGCGCAGAAACCAGCCATCCCAGCGGTAACGGCTGGCGGCGTTCTGCAGTTGCTGGCGCATCAGCAGGAAAATGGCCAATCCGCCCAGCAGCAGCATCCACCAGTCGTGGCGCAAAAAGTCGCCGGCGCCGATGACGATCTGCGTCGGCAGCGGCAACGCCTTGCCGGATTGCTGGAACATCAGGGAGAACTGCGGCACCACGAATATCAACAGCATCATCACCGAAGTGACGGCGACCACGATCAATATGGCTGGATAGATCAGCGCCGACATGACGGTCTCCTTGAGCATCTTGGAGCGTTCCATGAATTCGGTGATGCGCATCAGCACCGGCCCCAGCGCGCCACCCGCTTCCCCGGCGCGCACCATGTTGAGATAGAAGCGCGAGAACACGCCTTTCTGCGCATCCATCGCCGCGGAAAGGGAGGCGCCTCCCCGCACATCGTCTCGCACCTGGATCAGCAGCCTGCGCACCTTGTCGTTCTCCGACAGCGCCACCAGGATTTCCAGGGCGCGATCCAGTGGCAGGCCGGCGTGCAGCAGGGTGGCGATCTCGCGCGTGAATACACCGATCTCGGCCTGGCTGACCCGGTTGGAACGGGCCCAACCGAAGGAAGTGCTGGCCGCGGATTTGGCTGGCTGCGCCTCTTCGACCCGTATCGGAATATAGCCCGTAGCCTGCAAACGCTCCACTACCGCCGCCTGGTTGCGCGCTTCCATGTCGCCTTCCAGCGCCACGCCGTCAGCGCCGACCGCCTTGTAATGATATAGCTGCAAGATCAGGCCTCCCGCGTCACTCGCAGCACTTCTTCTATGGTAGTGACGCCCGCCACCACTTTACGCATGCCGTTGTCGAACATGGTTTGCATGCCCTGCTGTATGGCCAATTTGTGAATTTCCCCTGAGGTGGCATGCTGCATGACCAGGCTGCGGATGTCATCGGTTATCGGCAGCATTTCCACGATGCTGATCCGGCCGATATAGCCGGTATTGCCGCAATTTTGACAGCCGACTGCATGGTAAAGTTCAACGGGTTGCGCGGAAGTGTAGCGATGCAATTCCATTTCCCTGGCCAATTCGGGCAGCACCGGACGCAACTCGCGGCAATGTCCGCACAAAGTGCGCACCAGCCGCTGGGCCAAAATGCCGATGACGGTGGAGGTGAGCAGATAATCATCCATGCCCATGTCGAGCAGGCGGTTCACCGTGCTGGCTGCGTCGTTGGTATGCAGGGTGGATAGCACCATGTGGCCGGTGAGCGCGGATTGCACGGCAATCTGCGCGGTTTCGAGGTCGCGTATTTCGCCGATCATGATGACATCCGGATCCTGGCGCACGATGGAGCGCAGGGCGTTGGCAAAAGTCAGGCCGATCTGTGGCTTGACCTGTATCTGGTTCACCCCTTCCATCTGGTATTCCACCGGGTCTTCCACGGTGAGTATCTTTACATCCGGCCGGTTCAGGGTTTGCAGCGCCGTATACAGCGTGGTGGTCTTGCCGCTGCCGGTCGGTCCGGTGACCAGGATGATGCCATGCGGCTGATGCAGCACCTCCAGGAATATCTTCAGTGATTCCTCGTCAAATCCCAGCGCGTGAAAATCGAGAACCGTGCCGCTCTTGTCGAGGATACGCATGACCACGCTTTCACCGTGCATGGTCGGCACAGTGGAAACGCGCAAATCCAGTTCCTTGCCCTGTATTCTCAGTTTGATACGGCCGTCCTGCGGCAGGCGGCGTTCCGCGATGTCCAGGTTGGCCATGATCTTGATGCGTGATATGACCGCGGCGGAAAGGCGGCGCGGCGGGGATTCGACTTCATGCATCACGCCATCCACGCGGTACCGCACGATCAGACGGTTCTCGAATGGTTCGATGTGGATGTCGGATGCGCGCGCTTCCAGGGCATGGCCGATGATCAGGTTGACCAGGCGGATAACGGGCGCTTCGCTGGCGATATCCTTGAGTTGCTGTACATCGTCGCTGATCCTTTCCTCGTCCAGGGTTTCGATATCGCCGACGATCTCGCCCATGGATGTCTTGCCACTGCCATACAGGCGATCGAAAACGGTTTCCACATCGTCAGGCACCGCCACGCGCACACTGACATTACGTTGCGACAACAAACGGAAAGCATTGATGACGTATTGATCGAGGGGGTCGACCAGCGCCAATACCAGTTCATGTTCATTTTCGTGCAAAGGTATCGCCTTTGCATCCTTGAGGAAACGCACCGATACCTTTTCTTCCAGCAAGGGGATGTCGGGGTAGTCAGCCAGTTCCGCCAGGGGAAGCGACAGCTGTGCCGCCAGCGTCTCGGCGATGTCACGCCCGGACACCATGCCCAGCTTCAACAGCAGCGCGCCGATACGTTCATGTTCTCCAGCTTCATCTTGCAAACGTAAAGCTCTTTCCAGGTCTGGCGGACTCAGCTTGCCATTCTCGATCAGCCATTCTCCCAAACGTTTATTCAAGTTAAACTTTCCGTGCGAAAAAACGGGTGGAATGGTACCACGAACCACTCGGGTAAATAAGCCAAGCACGTCAATCGGAACTGACCCTGAGGCTTGTTTAACTGAATGCAGTTGGATATGGCCGGAAATTGCCCAACGCCTACTTGCGTGCCCTGGATAAGTGTTCCAGCCCCAGCACCGTGTCGTGCGGCTTGATGCCGTTCCTGGCAAACCAGCCGCTGTTCATTTCCAGTGCGTACAGCGCCGCGTCTCGAGCATCATGGGTGTCCGTGGTGTTGGGCAGCATTTCTTCGATATTGATGATACTGCCATCGGCTGCAACGAATGCGATGCTTAGCGGCAGCGGCGTATTTTTCATCCAGAAGCTATATCTTTTGGGCGTTTCGAAAATGAACAACATGCCGCAATTCGCGCATAGCTGCTTGCGATGCATCAGGCCCTGCTCCCGGCTTTCTGGAGTATCGGCGATTTTCGCCCGGATGGTTTGGGTGCCTATATGCAGGGTAGTCTCTTCAGCCAGAGCAGCATTGGATGCAAGGATCAGGCAAAAAAACAGGAGGGGGCAGATCGATTTCATGGAGATGACTCAAGAAACTGGCATGGCAGCGGCTTGTTCCCAGGCCGTCTGTCAGCCATCAGGGTGATGGGCTACAATCGCACCATTTCATTTGGCACACGATTATAAATGATTTCCACACTTGTCTTCGACATCGAAACGATTCCCGACATCGCCGGGCTGCGCAGCCTGCATGGGCTGGATAGCGCCGTAAGCGACAAGGAGGCGGCGGAGATGGCCTTCCAGATGCGCCGCCAGAAGACCGGCAGCGATTTTTTGCCGCATCATCTGCATCGCGTCGCAGCGATTTCCTGCGTGCTGCGCGAGGGAGACAATTTCCGGGTGTGGTCGTTGGGAGAATTGGACGAGGATGAAGGCAGCATCATCCAGCGTTTCTTCGATGGCATCGAAAAATATACGCCACAACTGGTGAGTTGGAACGGCAGCGGTTTCGACCTGCCCGTGTTGCACTATCGCGGCCTGATCCACGGCGTGCAATGCCCGCGCTACTGGGATATGGGCGAGGACGACCGCGACTTCAAATGGAACAACTACATCAGCCGCTACCACATGCGCCACCTTGACCTGATGGACCTGCTCGCGCTGTACACCGGGCGTGCCAACGCGCCGCTGGACGAACTGGCCAGGCTGATCGGCTTCCCCGGCAAGCTGGGCATGGATGGCAGCAAGGTATGGGAGGCCTACCAGCAGGGCAAACTGAACGAGATACGCAACTACTGCGAAACCGATGTGGTGAATACATTCCTTGTGTTCGCACGCTTCCAGTTGATGCGCGGCCAGTTCACCAGGGCGCGCTATGAGCAGGAGCTGGAACTGGTGCGCAGCACCTTGGGGAAATCCGATGAGGCGCACTGGAAAGAATTTCTTGCGCAGTGGCCATCCAAATAAATTCGAGGGAGATTTTGTCGCGAAACACCGAACGCTTCCCCCTTTAGCAAAGGGGGACTGAGGGGGATTTGCGGTTGCCGGCAATCTCCTCATTCTCAAATTTCCCCAACCCCCTTTGCTAAAGTGGGAAATGACCAACAACCCGATTGATATGCCTGAGAATAAATTGCAGCAGAATCCTGTAATCATTGAATCCCTCGACCAGGAAGGCCGGGGTATCGCGCATGCCGACGGCAAGGTAATCTTCATCGAAGGCGCGCTGACGGGCGAGCGCGTGACCTATTCTTCGTATCGCAAAAAGCCCAGCTATGAGCAGGCGCATGTCGGCCAGATCCTGAAACAGTCTTTCATGCGCGTGCAGCCGAAGTGCGCGCATTTCGGCGTGTGCGGCGGCTGCTCGATGCAGCATCTGGAAGCGCGTGCGCAGGTCGACGTCAAGCAGCGCGTGCTGGAAGATAACCTGGAGCGCATCGGCAAGGTCAAACCCGAAACCATGCTGCCGCCGATCTACGGCACGCCGTGGGGTTATCGCCAGCGCGCGCGCTTGTCGGTGCGGCATGTGCTGAAGAAAGGCAAGACGCTGGTGGGCTTCCGCGAAAAGAACGGCAAATACGTGGCGGACATGCGGCATTGCGAAATCCTGCCACCCAGAATTGCCAAGCTATTGCCGCTGCTGGGGGAGTTGAATGAAAGTTTCACTGTCCGCGATGCGTTGCCGCAAATCGAGGTGGCGCTAGGCGATCATGTGGATGTGCTGGTGCTGCGCATCCTGCAAGCCCTCTCGCCGTCGGACGAAGCCGCGATCAAGCAATTTGCCGACACGCACCAGGTGCAGTTCTGGCTGCAAACCAAAGGGCCGGAAACGGTAGCTCCATTCTACCCGCTGGACGCGCCGCCGCTCACGTACAGCCTGCCGGAATTCGGCATTACCATGCCGTTCGCGCCAACCGAATTCACCCAGGTGAACAGCGAAATGAATCGTTTGATGGTCAGCCGCGCCATGCGCCTGCTCGCCCCGCAAGCGGGGGAGCGCATCGCGGATTTCTTCTGCGGCCTGGGTAATTTCTCCTTGCCGATTGCAAGAAGCGGTGCGCAAGTGCTGGGTGTCGAAGGTAGTGACGCGCTGGTGAAACGCGCCCGGCAGAATGCCGCGTATAACGGCCTCGATAAAGACTCCCTCTCCTTGCGGGGGAGGGGTGGGGAGGGAGTGGCAGAATTTGCGGCAATGAACCTGTTCGAAATGGATGAGGCTGCGTTGGAAAAATTGGGCCGCTTCGATAAATGGCTGGTTGATCCGCCGCGCGACGGTGCAGTTGAACTGATGAAATCCATCAGCGCCGAAACTGCTCCAGGCCGCATCGTGTACGTCTCATGCAGTCCGTCCACTTTGGCACGCGATGCGGCGGTGCTGGTGCATGTGAAGGGTTACACACTGAAAGCAGCGGGAGTGATGAATATGTTTCCGCATACTTCGCATGTCGAATCGATTGCGCTGCTCGAGAGGGAAAAGGAATGAATTTGCAAGATCAGCCACAGAGAGCACAGAGGTGACAGAGAAAACCAATGGACTATTCAGTGCTTATTTCTTTCCCAGGGAAAATACGCGAGAGTGGCGTATGTATGCGCACTCTCTGTGTTCTTGGTGGTCTCTGTGGCTTGAATTAGGGTTTTAAGATGAAACGTTACGATGAACTGGTTGCGGACGCGCTCACGCGCGTGAAGGAGATTATGCCGTGGGATCTGAGCAAGCGCCTTGCGGCGGGCGAGGCGCCCGTGCTGCTCGATGTGCGCGAGCCGGCGGAATACGCCCGGTTGCGCATTCCCGGCTCGATCAACGTGCCGCGCGGCGTATTGGAACAGTCCTGTGAATGGGACTACGACGAGACCGTGCCGGGACTGGCTACCGATCTCGAACAGGAGATCGTGGTGATCTGCCGCTCAGGCAAGCGTTCGGCGCTGGCTGCAGACGTGATGTTGCAGATGGGCTACAGCAACGTCGTTTCGCTCAAGACTGGCGTGCGCGGCTGGAACGATTTCGAGCAGCCGCTGGTTGACGAAGCGGGCAAAGCGGTGGATGGTGATAGTGCGGAGGAACAGCTTGCGCCTCATGTGCGCCCGGAGCAGCGCGGGCCGGGAACATCTTGATACCTGATCGCTGCCGCCGTTGTCTGGTACTTCATTAGTTGGGTGTGGGCCCTGATCCCTTTCGGTTTGGCGGCGTTCAAGGCAATTCAGAGCATCAGCTCCACGAAGATAGCTATAGGGTTGGAGAAGCATGAGTTAGACAACTTGCGGCCCATGGGAACTGTGCCTATAGTCAAAAAGGAGACAGTTGATCGAATCTACGGTCTTGATAGAGCGGGATGGGAGGTGTACGCGAAAACGCTGGGGCATCCTGCGGGCTGGAAAATGCAGTTGCAGCCGCATGACACTGGTACTGCCGCTTCCGTGTTCGAGGTCAAGACTGGTGTTGGTCTTTCGATCCAGCCTCTTTACCATGACGCTGGAAGTCCACCCGGCCTTCTAATGTGGAGCAGTCTTTACCCGAGTGGAACGTTGCGAGAGGTCACCGATGACTACCTGAGAAACCTTGAAAGTGGCATCCAAAAGGATTTGGGTGAGCGCTATTCGGCGTCGGCGAGACCTTTAAAGCGGGGAATTTTGATGGGATCGAGTTGACGATTTCTAAAAAGCAGGTAACGGCCAATAGTGGCTAGGAGCTGGTCTGAGCTATATGATTGGGGTCGCCTACATGGACTCAAAAACGCGGTTTCTGAATGTCGGCGGTTGGCCGAAAGCGGAAGCACAAAAACAACAAAAGGCGACCTTCGGGTCGCCTTTTTGTCGTCAAGATACTGCCTTAATCCCGTTCGCCGCTGAACGCCATCAGCAGGCTGAGCAGGTTGATGAACAGGTTGTAGATGTCCAGATACAGCGCCAGCGTGGCCATCACATAGTTGGTTTCGCCGCCGTTCACGATGCGGCTGACATCGAACAGGATGTAGGCCGAGAAGATCATCACGGCAATCGCGGAAATGGTCAGCGCCAATGCGGGCAATTGGAAGAACAGGTTGGCCAGAGAAGCGACGATCAGCAGGATCAACCCGATGAACAAAAACTTGCCCATGAAGCTGAAATCCTTCTTGGTCACCGTGGCAAGGGTCGCCAGGCTGCCGAAGATGATGCCGGTGCCGCCTGCGGCCAGTCCGACCAGCTGTGCGCCGTTCTTCAGGTGCAGCGCGACTTGCAGGATGGGGCCGAGAAACACGCCCGCCAGCAGGGTGAAGCCGAGCAAGGCAACGACACCCCACACGCTGTTGCGCAGGGCGGTGACGGCGAACATGGCGCCCATCATCGCGCCGAACATCAGCAGCGAGAACATGACGGGATGCTGGGCCATGAATGAAAAATTGGTTCCCATCCCGATAAATGCACCGATCACCGTGGGTATCATGGTGAGCGCCAGCATCATGTAGGTATTGCGCAACACCTTGTTCTGTTCAAGCGCAAGCGAGCCAGACTGGGTTGCTGGGATGTATTCGTATTGCATGTTTTTCTCCAGATGATTAAACAACGACAGCCATAAGACTACCCAATAGGGGAAAAAGTTGCAATCGTCGTTAAAATACGAGCGGCGAAGTCGATTATACTTGGGCAAATTATTTTACAGACACCAGTTTATGCGAAATGCCTGGCTAATGCTCTTTATTCTGGCTCCCTTTCTGATTTTGGCATTGATGATAATTTTTTCAGGCAAACCCAGGAAGTGACCGTTTCCCTAGTGGTGAAGTAAATGACATTTCGGTTATCATATTCCGTTCCTGGAAACTTGGCAGAGCGGTTGAATGCACCGGTCTTGACAACACGCCGCGTAGCGGCTTGTTGCGGCGCAGGGTAACCTTCAGGTTAGCCGGAGCCAAAACCGGCAACAAATCGGCAACAATTTAGTAAATATGGAAGCTTGGCAGAGCGGTTGAATGCACCGGTCTTGAAAACCGGCAACGGCGCAAGTCGTTCGTGAGTTCGAATCTCACAGCTTCCGCCAATTATACATCCTAACTCATCCAACAAAATCCACAAAACCTAACAAATACGTGGCATTGGTGAGTTAGGATAGTCCAAATTGATGTGGTAACATCCTATTGTATCCATCTGAGATAGGTGGTAGATTGTGTGGTAAGTAATATTTTTAATTACCTCCATTTACCACATCATGCCCAAAGAGCTGAGTCTGCTTTCTGAGTTAATCTGTGATAACGCTGAAAGCTGCGGACGGAAAGTGCGCAAGCTCCATGGTGGTGGTGGACTCTATCTGTGGGTTTGCGAGGATAACCAGGAGTAATCATGGCCGCGAAAACTAATCTGCTGTCTGCGACTGAGTGCAAAAACGCCACAAGCGAGGGCAAGGCAATCCGAAAGCTGCACGATGGAGGCGGCCTGTATCTCTGGGTCTATACGGATGGTGGTAAGTTCTGGCGATTGCGTTACCGATTAGGTGGTAAGGAGAAATCATTATCCTTTGGCTCCTACCCTCAAGTTTCTCTCAAGGATGCCCGTGCTAAGCGGGATGAGCAGCATAAGGTGCTCGATGCCGACCTTGACCCCTCCGCCGAACGCAAAGCCAATGCCCTGCGCACTAAGCTAGCTAATGTAAATTCCTTCGAGGCAGTGGCGCTGGAGTGGTACAACAAGCAACTGCATACATGGGTGGAGCATCACGCCAGCGATGTAAAACGCCGCCTTGAGAGCAACATTTTCCCTACTATTGGCAAGCGTCCTATTGACCAAATAAGTGCATTGGAACTGCTGGAGACAATACGCAAAATAGAAGCCCGTGGCTCATACGACCTTGCACACCGTGTTTTACAGGTATGTGGACAGGTGTTTCGTTACGGTATAGCAACCGGGCGCTGCGCCCGCAACCTTTCCGCTGACCTGCGTGGTGCACTCACTCCGCACGTAAAACAACATCAATCTGCCGTCCGCCCAGAAGAACTTCCAGACCTGTTGCGTGCAATCGCCAAGTATGACGAGACTGGTGACAAACAAACGCGCCTCGCGCTGCAACTGCTGGCGCAAACTTTTGTACGCACTAACGAACTGATTGGCGCAGAGTGGAAAGAGTTCGACTTTGAGAACGGTCTATGGATTATTCCTGCCGAACGTATGAAGATGAAGTCTGAGCATGTTGTTCCGCTGGCACCTCAGGCTCTTTCTAAATTAGCCGAACTAAAGGAATTATCCAGCGGCAGTCGCTTCGTGTTTCCTGGACGTAACAGGGACAAGCCGATTAGCAACAACACCATGTTGTTCGCGCTCTACCGCTTGGGCTACAAAGGCAAGATGACTGGCCACGGATTCCGCGCCGTGGCTTCCACCATCCTCAACGAATCAGGTTTCAAGCCCGATGTAATTGAACGCCAGCTTGCCCACTGCGAACGCAACGAGGTGCGGGCCGCATATAACAGGGCGGAGTATCTGCCTGAACGCAGAATCATGATGCAGCAGTGGGCAGACTACTTGGATAGCATCGAGGCTGGTGCGAAGGTAATACCATTTAAGACCGGTACCTGATGGTACGGTGCAAGTGCAAATGCAAATGCCTTGACTTAATAGTTTCGAATTGTTATCTTGATAACGTTTATCTAGCAGTTTGTTGAAATTCTCGATGTTTGCAAATGTGGAAAATTTTTGACCTCTCAGAAAGCCCTACAGTCGATTTTCAGATCACCGGGAGGGGTAAAGTGACCACGGAAATTCACTCTTTTCTCT
>JBAUUR010000081.1:0-2048 GCA_049582805.1 Gallionellaceae bacterium
AGTATCTCTTCTCGCGGACATTCGCGGCCCGGCGCCTAGACCGAACTTCGACGTGGCCGGCGCACCAAGTGGCTGATTCGCCGAGGATTTTTGGAATTGCGGAGCCCCGTTACTGGGAACAGACGGGGTTGACGTTGAGCAGCTTGAAGGCCTTGGCCTGAAGCGGTGAGGGTCGGGTGGTGATGGCGATCTTGGCGTTGGGGTTCAGGGGAGTGGAGGTGAGGTTGTAGGCCACCGTGGCGAGGTCCTGGAGCAGCGTTCTGAAGCTGTGCAGCGGGGCGCCGTCGTCGCCGTGCTTGGACGCATCCTTGGCCTTGGCGTGATCGCTGCGCAGTGCCTTGTTGACGGGCGAGACGCGAGCGGCCTGGGCCTGCACGATGAACTCGTCGTCGAACAGCATGGGCTTCAAGGACTCACGCATGTGCCACTCGACGTAGTAGGCGAGCACGCACAGGAAGACGTGGGCACGCACGCGCTGCGCGTTGTAGTGAAAGACCGGGCGTACGTGCAGGTCGACCGTCTTGATCGAGCGGAAGGCGCGTTCGACTTGGGCCAGGCTCTTGTAGGCGGCCACGGCAGCCGGGGCATCGAGTTGGTCTTTACTCAGGCTGGTGCGGATCACGTACAAGCCGTCCAACGCCGCCTCGGCGGCGATGGCCTCGGCCTTGCGCGCCCAACTCAGCGACGTGTCGGTGATGGTGAGCTGGAAGTGCTTGGCCATGTGGAAGCGGTCGATGAGCCGGCCCACGCGCAGGGCGATGGCCTGCTCGCCGCGCAGCGCACGGCTGGCACGTTGGGTCGCTGCGGCGATCTTGACCAGATCCACTTCGGTGGCGGCGAGCAACTCGATGCGCTTGCGCGCGCGCTCCTGGGCGAGCAGCGGATTGCGGCACACCATCAGCCGCTCGCCGGGGAATTGTTCGCTGGTGAGCTCGATGAGGTTGCGCTCATCGAACAGCGACGGCTGGAACGGGCCGTGCTCGGCGGCCAGCTGCGTGATCTGAGGCGCTCGCAGGCTGCTGATCCAGTCCTGGCCCTGCGGGCGCAGCACCTGCTCGATGCGCGCCGAGGTCAGCATGCCGCGGTCGCCGACCCAGGCGATGCGCTCGATGCCGAATCGCTCCTTGAGCTTGCTCACCTGGGAGGCCACGGTGGCCGGGTCGGCCGTGTTGCCGGCGAACACCTCCACGCACACCGGCACGCCAAGCTCGGTGCATACGAGCCCGAAGACGATCTGCGGGTCGTCGCGCTTGCCATCGCGCGAATGGCCGCGCGCGGCCAACTCGCAGCAGTGTCCCGTCAGCCAGGTCGAGGTCAGGTCGTACAGCACCAGCGTGCGGCCCACCAGGTGCTTGCGCGCCAAGGAGCGCTCGATGGCGGGCTGTGACTCGTGCAACCAGTCCAGCGCCCGGTACAGCTCGTCGACCTCGCATTGACCGACGCCGAGCACGCGGCCCAGCGAGCTAGTGGCGGTGTCGTCGTGCAGCATGCGCTGCGTGGCCAGCTTGGACGAAGGCCACAGCACGCGCGCACACAGCATCGCCAACAGCACGCTGCGCAGCTCCTCGGGGGCGCTGGCAAACCACTTCTCGGCCCCACACGCACGCGCTGCGCCGAGCACCGCGGCCACATGGCCGTGGGGCAGCGTGCGCTCGATGGTCATCACGACATCGATGGACTCGACGGCCACGCCACCCTTGAGCAGCAGGCGGAAGTGCTCGACGAGTTGCGCGTCCCAGTGCGACAGGTTGGCCACCGTGCGCTTGACGACCTTGCCGCCTTCGCGATAGCCCTCGCGCAGCAGGATGGCGGGAGGCGAGTTGCGGTTGGGGATCGTCTCGATGTACACCATTACATGGTAGTGAATTGGTAGAAGAAATCAAGGAGGGAATGAACTGTTTACATGGGAACAGAATGAAACAAAGAAAAGGCCGTAACCCGCACCACTGCTGGGTTACGGCCTGATCAATGGTTCGAAGTTCGGGCTAGCCTGGGATCTCGGCTGCAGACGACTAACTGCAGCCGGTCAGGTTGGCCTGGCGAATGAT
>JBAUUR010000082.1:0-49653 GCA_049582805.1 Gallionellaceae bacterium
ATTCACCAAAGGCCGCAATGATAACTGGAATGCCCTGTCACCGCACATTCCAGGCCATAATGGGAATATCGGCAACGAATAGGCAATCACCTCGTGAAATTGATAAAATCTTACTCATCCTAGAAAAAATATTTGACCACAGCGATCACAGAAAAAAACCAACGGTTGAAGCAAGAGATTGATTCACCTTTTGGGTGAGTCAAGGAAACGTGTGAAATCGCCGATCTCTCTGTGTGCTCTGTGTGCTCTGTGTGCTCTGTGTGCTCTGTGATCTCTGTGATCTCTGTGATCTCTGTGATCTCTGTGGCCTGAATTGCGGTTTTTAGGTTCATTCGCCAAACACAAATGGAGTAACTAAGTTATATTCCATAGTTCTAACCATAAAGGATGAATAAATGAAATACCCATTCCTGCTCGCTGCCTTGATAGTGGTATCCTTGAGTGGATGCGGCAATAAGACAGCGGAAACGCCTGCTTCTTCAGCGCCTGTCCCGCAAACCCCTGCTACTGCGCCTGCGGCTTCCCTGCCGGCCGGGCATCCCCCGTTGGACACAGCCAGGATGGTTCAGTCCGCGCCGGTGCCCCCGCTGACCCAGAAGGCACGGGTGCTTAGCACTATTGACGTTACGCAATACACCTACCTTGAAGTAAAGCAGGACAATAATACCCGCTGGCTTGCAACGACCACTTCTTCTGCAAAAAAAGGAGATACGATCCAATTCGATGACGGTACCATCATGACGAATTTTTACAGCAAGATGTTGAACCGCACTTTCCCCAGCATCACTTTCGTAGGTCGCGTGGTTATCTCCAACGAAAAGTCCTGATGCTCCTGTCAGGGCTTCTGGACATTGGCCGGCTTGCTGAATTGACGGGCCATCGCGTGGAGCAGGCGGGAATCGGCAATCCTATGCTGCTGCCTTTAACAGATAAGCCACATAACGGCCCACGCCCTGCTCCACATTCAAAAATGGCTCGACATAGCCTTGCGCGCGCAGTTTGTGCATGTCGGCCTGGGTATAGCTCTGGTATTTCCCCTTGAGCGCATCGGGAAAAGGAATGTAGCGAATCAATTCGCGACTGCGCATTTCCTCCAGTGTCAAAACCGCCTCGCCCTGCGCTGCGCGCAAGGCATTGACCGTGGCAACCGCCACATCGTTGAAGCTTTGTGCACGTCCCGTCCCCAGATTAAAGATGCCGGATTGATCGGGATAGTCGAGGAAATGCATGTTGACCTTGGCCACATCTTCTACCGAAACAAAATCGCGCAACTGTCCGCCATTCTCATAACCATCGCAGCCCTCAAACAGTTTCACATATCCCTCGGCGCGATACTGGCTGAAAAAGTGAAAGGCCACCGAAGCCATACGGCCCTTGTGCTGCTCGTGCGGTCCGTAAACATTGAAATAGCGCAGGCCGACAACCTGGGCAGTGAGCCGGTCCATGCGGCGGCGCACAACCTGATCAAACAGGAATTTGGAATAGGCATACACATTGAGCGGTGACTCATGTTCGCGGTTCTCGTTGAACACCGGCCCGGCGCCATATACCGAGGCCGAGGAAGCATATAAAAATGGCACTTCCTCGTTCTGGCAATAATTCAGCAAGTCGAGCGAATAGCGGTAATTGTTCTCCATCATGTAGCGGCCATCGGACTCCATGGTGTCGGAGCACGCACCCTGATGCAGCACAGCTGCCAGCAGGCCGTCGAAATATCCATCCTGCAGCTTGTCGAGAAATTCTTCCTTGTCCAGATAATCGGCAATCTCACAACCCACCAGGTTCCTGAACTTGTCGGCGTTCTTGAGGTTGTCCACGGCGATGATGTTGGTCTCGCCGCGTTGGTTAAGCGCCTTGACCAGGTTGGAACCGATAAAACCAGCGGCACCTGTCACTAAAAAATACATATTCCTTCTCCCCCGATGGTTTCAGTGCAGGCTTATGCACGATAGCGCGTTATGCGGGAGTTAAAGCCCGCAGCGCCGGTGACTACGTAGCACATTTTGTTCCTTTCGAATTATTTCTCTGGAAGTGGAGCGGCGCTACGCACCTCAGTAGGAAGTGGGCAAACCACCTCTACTCGCCACTTCCTACCTACCACTTCCTAGCTCCTACTGCATGTCTTGAATAATTTCTTCCCGGCTCACGACCGCCGTCCCCAATTTGCCCACCACGATACCCGCTGCGCGATTGGCGATGTGCATCGCGGATTTGATATCCGCGCCGCTCGCCAGCATTGTCGCCAGAGTGGCGATCACGGTGTCGCCTGCACCACTGACATCGAACACTTCGCGTGCATGTGCCGCTTCATGTATTACGTCATGTTCGCGGAACAGGCTCATGCCCTCTTCGCTGCGTGTCAGCAGCAATGCGTCGAGTTGCAGTTCGGTGCGCAGTTTCTGGGCCTTGGCAATCAATTCTTCCTCGCTCTGCCAGCCGCCCGCAACCTGGCGGAACTCGCCGCGGTTTGGCGTCAGCAGGGTCGCGCCGCGATAGCGCGCATAGTCCTCGCCCTTGGGATCAACCAGCACCGGCTTGCCTGCCGCGCGCGCCGAGCGGATCATCTCGGCAATGTGCGCCAGCCCGCCCTTGCCATAATCGGACAGCACCACCACGTCGGCCTGCGGCAGTTGCACGCGAAAATCTTCCAGCTTGGCGTGCAGCACCTCGTGGCTGGGCTGCGTTTCAAAATCGATGCGCAACAATTGTTGATGGCGCGCGATGGCGCGCAGTTTAATGGTGGTGGAAATCGTGGCATCGCGGTGCAACAAGGCCGTGACGTTATGCTGTTGTCCGAGCAGTTTTTCCAGGCAATCACCCGCTTCGTCCTCGCCCACCACGGACAGCAGCGTGCAGCGCGCACCCAGTGCCGCGACATTGCGCGCCACGTTGGCCGCGCCGCCGGGACGTTCCTCGATGCGTCCGACCTTGAGCACCGGCACCGGCGCTTCGGGCGAAATGCGCTCGACGTCGCCGAACCAGTAACGGTCCAGCATCACATCGCCGACCACCAATACATGCGCGCCATCAAATAATGGCAGGGCAAATGAGGGCAAACTGCTCATGCCATTTCTCCGATTTGTTCAGAAATTTTCTGTAATGCCAGCAGCGGATCCGCCGCAAGGGTAATCGGCCGTCCGATTACCAGATAGCTGGAGCCCGCCTGCAATGCGGCGCGCGGCGTCATGATGCGCGATTGATCATTGGCGGCGGTATCTGCTGGTCGGATGCCGGGCGTTACCAGGCAGAATTCATCGCCGCAGTGCCGGCGCAGCAATGTTGCTTCCTGGGCGGAACACACCACGCCGTCCAGCCCGCTGCCGCGCGCCAATGTCGCCAGGCGCAGCACCAGATCGGCAGGCTTGGCGTCAATGCCCAGTTCCATCAAATCTTCCTGCGCCATGCTGGTAAGCACGGTCACGGCAATCAGTTTTGGCGGTCGTGCCGCCTGGGCAACTGCCTCGCGTGCCGCCTCCATCATCCGGCGCCCGCCCAGTGCATGCACGTTCACCATCCATACGCCTAATGCGGCGGCGGCCTTGCAGGCCTGTGCCGTGGTGTTGGGGATGTCATGGAATTTCAGGTCGAGGAATACCTCGAAGCCGCGCCGCATGAATTGCTCCAGCAGTTGCGGCCCTGTCGCGGTGAACAATTCCTTGCCCACCTTGAGGCGGCACAGCCCTGGCTCCAGACGCGCCACCAGTTCCAGTGCGGGCGCGGCTTGCGGATAATCGAGCGCAACGATTATTTTCGGGTCTGTCATATCGTGAGCCCGTTCTCTTCACTTCTCCTGGGCGAATAGGTATCCCAACCATGACAGGCAGGGCAATGCCAGTAGAAATGGCGCGCCTTGAAACCGCAATTGGTGCAACGATACATCGCCAGCGCACGCGTACGCTGGTGCACCAGGTTCTTCACCAGTTCGACATCGGCGCGGCTATCATCCGGTATTTCCAGCAGGCGCGCCTCCAGCAATTTTTCCAGTCCCAGCAGGGTCGGGTTGCGCCGCAATTCGTCGCGCACCAGTTGGTATGCGGCTTCCGCCCCATCGCGTTGCAGAATCGCATGAAACAATACATTCATCATGTCGAGCGACGGGTATTGGGCCAGATAATTTTGCAATACCGTGATGCCCGCATCTGTATCCCCGATCTGGCGATAAGCCCCGAGCAGCCGGTCCGCAATCAACGGCAGGTATTGCGCATCCTGCTGCTCAATGCGCTCCCAGATCTCGATGGCCCGCGCATAATCCTGCGCCGTGTTCGCCATGTCGCCCAGCATCATCGCGGCGCGAACTGCCTGCGGATGAACCAGCAGGGCCTGATCCAGATATGCACGCGCAGCCTCCATATGCTTGCGCGCAATCTCTGTTGCGGCCAATTCGCAATAGAAGAATGCCGCTTCCTTCCCGTGGGGCAGGCCGGTCATATCCGTCAGGCGCTGCAACACGCTGATGCCCTTGAGCCAGTCCTTTTCCTTCTGATACAGCTCCAGCAGGAAATCCAGCGCTGGTTTCGCATACGGTGTGCCGTCAAACTGCTTGAACAATTCCTCGGCCCGATCCAGTATGCCTGCCTTGAGATAATCCTGCGCCAGTTCAAACAGCGCCTGCTGGCGCTTGGATTCGTCCAGGTCGGCCCGCTCAACCAGATTCAGATGCATGCGCAGCGCGCGATCCACTTCGCCGCGCCGCCGGAACAAACTGCCCAGAGCGAAGTGCAACTCCACTGTCTGCGGGTCAACCTTGACGACCTCGATAAAGGCTTCGATGGCCTTGTCCTGCTGCTCATTAAGCAAAAAGTTAAGGCCCTGGAAATACGAGCGCGGCAGCGCACTCGATTCCATCAGCAATTGTTTGATGTCCAGACGTGCCGCCAGCCAGCCCATGCCGAAAAACAGCGGAAATACCAGCAGCATCCACGGTTCAAATTCCATAAGATGAGGCAAATCCAATCAAGAGCATTGAACTTAAGGGGCAACGATCAACCATGGGCGGGCCCGCTTCTGCCTGGCGCCATGGTCTGTCCAAGTTTTTGATTTTCTTTCCGGCCAAACCCTGGATGTCATGCTTCATGTCAGTTATCCGCCATATCCGTGTTAGTCCTGCTGCGAAATGCTTTCCCCAGGGTGATCGGGTGAAGGATGCGCCTTGACTGCATCGGCAAGCTTGTTTTTAAGGTCCAGTTCGCTCTTCAGCACAGAAATTTCCCGGCGTTGCTTCAATAAACTCACCAGCATGGCAACCATGCCCACTGCCACACCTGCCACGAAGAACACCAGCAAGGAAACTACCAGCGATGTCTGCCATTCGTAGCCGAAATAATAGCGCAAGGCTATGGGTTGATCATTCTTCACTGCAAAACCGAGCAGGAGAACAAACAAGAACGCGCGAAACAACCAGATCAGATAGCGCATGATTCACCCACAACACCTCGAAACTTCACCCTAAAAAATTGGCGGCACCATCTGACGACAGGCCGCCAATCAATCTGTTACCACCGTAGCTCCTCAACTCGAAGGACGATGGTCGACCCGTTCACGCAATTCCTTGCCTGCCTTGAAATGAGGCACATACTTCGCCGGCACCAGCACCCTGTCACCGGATTTCGGATTGCGCCCGGTACGGGGCGGACGATAGTTCAATGCGAAGCTGCCGAAGCCGCGAATCTCGATGCGACCGCCACGCGCCATGGTTGAAGACATGGTATCCAGCACCACCCTGACCGCCAGTTCGACATCCTTGACCAGAAGTTGCGGATACTGTTCCGCCAGTTTGTTGATAAGATCGGAACGAGTCATTCCCCCCCCTTACTGAGTGTCAGCCTTGCTGGTATCCAGCTTGGCCTTCAGCAAAGCGCCCAGGTTTGTCGTGCCGGCGGTCGCGGCTGCCGAACTGTCCGCATTGAATTTCTGCATTGCAGCAGATTCCTCGGCTTTGTCGAGTGCCTTGACGGACAGGTTGATGCTGCGGTTCTTGCGATCCACGTTGATGATCACCGCCTTCACCTTATCGCCTTCCTTGAGGGAATTGCGAATGTCTTCTACGCGGTCGGCTGACACTTCAGAAGCCTTGAGGTAACCCTCAACATCGCCATCCAGGGTAATGATCGCTCCCTTGGCGTCCACCGACTTGACCACACCTTCCACCACGCTGCCCTTGTCATGGGTGGCAAGGAAGCCGTTGAACGGGTCGCCATCCATCTGCTTGATGCCCAGCGAAATGCGCTCGCGTTCCACGTCAATCGCCAGCACCACGGCATCGACTTCATCACCTTTCTTGTAGTTGCGCACGGCCTCTTCGCTTGGCACCGCCCAGGACAAGTCCGACAAATGCACCAGACCGTCAATGCCGCCTTCAAGGCCGATAAACACGCCAAAGTCGGTGATCGACTTGACCTGGCCCTTCACGCGGTCACCCTTCTTGTGGTTGAGGGCGAAGTCTTCCCATGGATTGGCCTGGCATTGCTTCATGCCCAGGGAAATGCGGCGACGCTGTTCGTCGATTTCCAGAATCATCACTTCGACTTCATCGCCCAGTTGCACGACTTTGGATGGATGCACATTCTTGTTGGTCCAGTCCATTTCAGACACATGCACCAGCCCTTCGATACCTTGCTCGATTTCCACGAACGCGCCATAGTCGGTCAGATTGGTCACCTTGCCGAACAGGCGTGTGCCCTGCGGATAGCGGCGTGCCAGGCCGTTCCACGGATCATCGCCCATCTGCTTGATGCCGAGGGAGACGCGGTTCTTCTCCTGGTCGAACTTGAGAATCTTGGCTTCGACTTCGTCGCCCACCGCCAGCACTTCGGACGGATGCTTGACGCGGCGCCATGCCAGATCGGTGATGTGCAGCAGGCCGTCAATGCCGCCCAGATCCACGAACGCGCCGTAATCGGTGATGTTCTTCACCACACCCTTGACGATCGCGCCTTCCTTCAGGTTCTCCATCAAGGTCTGGCGATCCGCGCCCGCGCTGGCTTCCAGCACGGCGCGGCGCGACACCACCACGTTGTTGCGCTTGCGGTCCAGCTTGATGATCTTGAATTCCATGGTCTTGTTTTCATATGGCGTCGTGTCCTTGACCGGGCGTATGTCGACCAGCGAACCGGGCAGGAAAGCGCGGATACCATTAACCATGGCAGTCAGGCCACCCTTCACCTTGCCGCTGACGAAGCCTTCGACGATGGTGCCTTCTTCCATCGCCACTTCCAGATCGTGCCATGCGGCGAGGCGCTTGGCTTTTTCGCGCGACAGCTTGGTTTCACCGTAACCGTTTTCCAGCGACTCTATCGCGACGGTGACGAAATCACCCGGCTTGACTTCGACTTCTCCCTTGGCGTCGAGAAACTCCTCGACCGGAATAAAGCTCTCGGACTTCAGTCCGGCATTCACGACCACCACGTTGTGGTCGATGCGCACGACTTGCGCAGTAATCAATTCACCCGCGCGCATTTCCTTGCGCGTGAGGCTTTCTTCAAACAGGGAAGCAAAACTTTCAGGATTGGTTGCAACAGCAGTAGCAGTCATTTAATAAATTCCAAGACAAACCCGCTTGCGGCGGGGGTTAGTTAAACAACCCAGCGGAAAGGGCTTCCATTGGGGCTATAACGCACGGTAGCGTGCCAGCACTTCCTGCACCGCCCGCTCGATGGTCATGTTGCTGGTATCAAGCAGGACTGCTCCCGGCGCCTGATGCAGGGGAGCCACGCTGCGCTGACTGTCCCGCTCGTCGCGTGCGCGGATATCCTGCAAAAGGGTGGCGATATTAGCACTCATTCCTTTTTCCATCAACTGTTTATAACGCCGCTGCGCGCGCGCCTCGGCGCTGGCGGTCAGGAATATCTTCAGCGCCGCGTCCGGAAACACGACCGACGCCATGTCGCGGCCGTCCGCCACCAGCCCCGGAGCACGGCGAAAAGCACGCTGCCGGTCCAGCAGCGCCGAGCGCACCGCAGGGTGCGCCGCCACGCGGGAAGCGGCGGATGCACATTGCTCGCCGCGCAATTCATCGTCCATCTTCACGCCATTCATCCAGATCTCGGCACCCTCGAAATGAATATCCAGCTGCCGCGCAAGCTGCGCCAGTGCCGCCTCATCATCCAGCGACTCGCCCCGCCGCTGCGCCGCCAGCCCAAGCAAGCGGTACAATGCCCCGCTATCGAGATAATGATAGCCCAGCCGCGCCGCAACCAATTGCGCCACCGTGCCCTTGCCGGAGGCGGAAGGCCCGTCGATGGCGATGACGGGAATAGCATCGATCGTCATATAACTCCTGTGGATTCCCGGGCGGCTGACGTCATTGACAGCCTAATTCAATTTCAGCAGCTCCACTATCAGTTCACGCGTGTGCAGTACCTTGCCTGCAAGATAGTGGTTCAGCAGCATGCGCATCAACTGCTTGCTTTGCTGCGCGCTAACCACATCGCGGTAATCGTCTGCAGCCATGTCCAGCAAGGTTTTGCCTGCCACTGTCAATCCGTCCGGCACACCCGCCTGCTCCGGCAGCGCGCCGCGCTCGATCACGTAGCGGTAGCTCACGCCAGGCTCAATCGGCGTGCCAGTGTCCGCTTCCTGCTCCAACGACAGCGCATAGCCCAGCTCTTGCAGCAGGCGTTTTTCGAAGCTGCGCAAGGTGGCGGCGTAATCTGCCCCATGCGCCAGCCGCTGCAAGGTTTGCCGATAGGAGTCGAATAGTTTTTCATGTCCATCATCGCGCGGCATCAGGTTGACCAGCAGTTCATTCAGGTAGAAGCCGCACAGCAGCGCGGTGCCCTGCAACTGCGGCTGGCCGCCCTCCCATTCGGCGCTGTGCAAAGTCCGCACTTCGCCTTTGCCGAACCAGGCCAGCAGCAATGGCTGGAATCCCATCAACAATCCACGCAGCGCCGACCTCGGACGCCGCGCGCCGCGCGCCACCACGGCAAGGCGTCCATGATTGCGGCTGAAAATCTCCAGCAGCAGGCTGGTTTCACGGAACGGGTAACTGTGCAGGATAAAAGCAGGCTCGTTTTCCAGCCTTTGTTTATGCGCGGTCATTCATATCCCAGCGATTTCAGCACCTGCTCGTCATCGGCCCAGCCGCTCCTCACCTTGACGAACACTTCGAGGAATACTTTTCCATCGAACAGTTTTTCCATGTCCAGGCGCGCCTGCGTGGCGATCTCTTTCAGCTTGGCGCCACCCTTGCCGATCAGCATGGCCTTGTGCGCTTCCTTGTCCACCAGGATGGCGGCGTGGATCCGGCGCAGATTGCCTTCGTGCTTGAATTGTTCGATCATCACGCTGGCCGAGTATGGCACCTCCTCGCCGGTGAGGCGGAATACCTTTTCGCGCAGCAGTTCAGCGGCCAGGAAACGCTCGTTCCGGTCAGTGATTTCGTCTTCTGCATAGATCGCTGCAGCCTCGGGCAAATGCGGACGAATGGCTTCCAGCAATGTATCCAAATGCTTGTTCTGCTTGGCGCTCACCGGCACGATGGCGGTAAAGTCATGCTCCTGTGCCAGCGTCTCAATGAATGGCAAGGAATCGTTTTTGTCAGGGAGGTAATCCATCTTGTTGATGACCAGAATCACCGGGACGTCTTGCGGCAACAGATTCAATACTTGCCTGTCGCGCTCATCGTAATGCCCTGCCTCGATCACAAACAAGACCACGCTGACGTCGCGCACGGCGTTACCCACCACGCGATTCATGCCGCGGTTCAGTGCGTTCTTGTGTTTGGTCTGGAAGCCGGGTGTATCCACAAAAACGAACTGGCTATGCTGGTCGGTCAATATGCCGGTGATACGATGGCGCGTAGTCTGCGCCTTGCGCGAGGTAATACTGATCTTCTGCCCGACCAGATGATTGAGCAACGTGGACTTACCCACATTGGGGCGTCCGACAATGGCGATAAAGCCGCTGCGAAATTGGTTACTGTCATTCATTGTGCCAAGGTCAATCCGTTGCAGATTCAAATGGTTCAAAAACTGTTTCACCCACCAAAAAGAAAAATTTTCGCCTCACCAGCCAGACCATGAAATGGGCCCCATGATTTTCATTTTCCGTGCTCATCAACGTCAGCCAGAAGCCGGGATGATTTCAGGAAAGCAACTTTTGATAGGCCGCTTCCGCAGCCGCCTGTTCCGCTGAACGGCGGCTGCCGCCCTCGCCCAATGTCTTGAGTTTCAATTGCGCAATCTCACACTCGACCTGAAACAATTGGGCATGCGCCTCGCCTTGAGTGGCAATCACCGTATATTTGGGAAGCGCCAGCTTCCTGCCTTGCAAATACTCCTGCAATAGTGTCTTGGCATCCTTGCCGAGCGTCTGAATATCGGTTTGCGCCATGTATGGAACGTACAGCCCCAACACGACCTGCTGCGCCGCCGCGAAACCGCCGTCGAGAAACACCGCGCCCAACAAGGCTTCCATCGCATCAGCAAGTATCGATGGGCGGCGAAATCCGGCGCTTTTACGCTCACCTTCACCCAATAACAGCAACTCGCCCAACTGTAATTGCTGCGCCAGGGCAAATAATGTCTGCTGGTTCACCAGATTGGAACGCAAACGCGACAGGTCGCCTTCCGGCAGGTCAGGAAAATTATCGAAGAGATATTTGGCGACAGTGCAGTTCAGCACACTATCGCCAAGAAATTCCAGACGCTCGTTGTTGCTTTGACTGTAGCTGCGATGCGTCAACGCAAGTTGCAACCACTGTGACCGGGCAAAGACATAGCCCAGCGAGCGGCTCAAGCCGTCACGATCCATTCGGCTTTTCCGGAACGCTCGGATTGAATTCAAGCAACAGGTTGACGTTGCCAAGCAGATGGACCTTGACTGAATAACTGGCACTCAGCGATATGCCGCTATCATCTTTCTCGATCTCAATATCATCCGCCTTGATGGCAGTAATGTCGGAAACCAATGCTCGTTTGATGAACGACATGCGAATATCACTGATCTTGGCGTCCTTCATGTCGGGGTCATGAACGATGGATTCGAATGCCTTCATTATCGACGCGTATTCAATATAGGCCGGCACGGCCCTCAAGGCTGTTATCACGATAACTACGGTTGCCACCACTATCACCAGAAATCCGGGTAAGCTCAAGCCATGCTGCCTGGCTGCCATAATTTTCACGGTACCTCCCTGCGTGCAATTGTCATTTAACGGATAAGCCTATGCGGCTGAGATCGCCAAAATTCATCCATATCATGAAAGCCTTTCCGACTATCATGTTGTCCGGCACAAATCCCCAGTAGCGGCTGTCACGGCTGTTGTCCCGATTGTCGCCCATCATGAAATAGTTCCCCTCCGGTATCTTGCAGCGTATTTCCTCGGTACTGTAACTGCAGTTCTCACGATACGGAAAATCCGACACGGCCTCCATGTGCACATCCGGCATCTCCGGATTGATCAGAACCGCATGCTTATGTCCATCCAGATTTTCGACACGGCGATCGGTATGCACGAACCGCAGTTCATTCTCCACATAATTGTACTCGCCATCCGCGGTTTGCTGCTGCTGCTGCCCATTAACGTACACCTGCTTGTTGCGGTACTCAATAATGTCGCCGGGAACGCCTACCACCCGTTTGATAAAATCCACGGATGGATTCTCCGGATAGTGAAAGACCATTACCTCGCCACGCTTAGGATCATTTACCTGAATGATTTTTTTGCTGATGATGGGCAGCCTGATGCCATAGGTGAATTTATTGACCAGAATGAAATCGCCCACATGCAGGGTCGGTATCATCGAACCGGACGGTATCTTGAACGGCTCGACCAGGAACGAGCGCAGCAGGAACACCGCGAGGATCACCGGAAAAAAACTCTTGGAATACTCCACCCACCATGGTTCCTTGCGATCTGCGGCACGCTTTGGGCGCAATATCATCTTGTCCAGCAACCACACGCCACCGGTAATCACCAACAGCACAAACATGATCAACGCAAAATCCATTCTGGGTCCCTATTGTTAGGTTAAGTCCCTCTCCCACAGCCCCTCTGATGATACTACCAGCCATTCGGCCAAGCCGCTGGCTATCCCGTTTGCGGGAGAGGAGTGCGCGATAGTGCGGAAGAGAGTGTGGTGCTTCAATTATCTGTCTTCCACTTGCAGGATGGCGAGAAACGCCTCCTGCGGAATTTCCACGCTGCCCACCTGCTTCATGCGCTTTTTGCCGGCCTTCTGCTTTTCCAGCAACTTGCGCTTGCGCGTGATATCGCCGCCGTAGCACTTGGCCAGCACATTCTTGCGCAGCGCCTTGACATTCTCCCGCGCGATGATATTGGCCCCGATGGCTGCCTGGATCGCCACGTCGAACATCTGGCGCGGGATGATTTCGCGCATCCTGGCCGCCACCTCGCGCCCGCGGTACTGGCTGTTGGCGCGGTGCAGGATGATGGACAGTGCATCCACTTTCTCGCCATTTATCAGCATGTCCACCTTCACCACGTCAGCAGGCCGGTATTCCTTGAATTCGTAATCCATCGAGGCATAGCCACGCGAAATAGATTTCAACCGGTCAAAGAAATCGAGCACGATCTCCGCCATCGGCATCTCATACACGAGCAGGACCTGTTTGCCGTGATAGCTCATGTCTATCTGCACCCCGCGCTTTTGGGTGCATAGCGTAATCACCGCGCCGACGTATTCCTGCGGCATGTACAGGTTGACGGTCACGATAGGCTCGCGAATTTCCTCGATCCGCGACGGGTCGGGCATTTTGGACGGGTTGTCCACCAGCATCACTGTGCCGTCGCGCAACAGCACCTCGTAAATCACCGTCGGCGCGGTAGTTATCAAGTCCATGCCGAACTCGCGTTCCAGGCGTTCCTGCACGATCTCCATGTGCAGCAGACCGAGGAAACCGCAGCGGAAACCGAAGCCCAGCGCCTGCGACACTTCCGGCTCATACTGCAATGAAGCATCGTTCAGTTTCAGCTTCTCCAGCGAGTCGCGCAGCGCTTCGTACTGGTTGGACTCGACCGGGAACAGGCCGGCGAACACCTGTGGCTGAACTTCCTTGAAACCGGGCAGCGGCGCAGCCGCAGGCCGATTCACCAGTGTGATGGTATCGCCGACCCTGGCGTCTTTCAGCTCCTTGATGCCCGCGATGACGAAGCCCACCTGCCCGGCAGACAATGCTTCGCGGTTCTGCGACTTGGGCGTGAACACGCCGACATGTTCAGTCAGGTGCTGCGCGGCGGTGGCCATCAGCAGGATCCTGTCCTTGGGCTTCAGGGTGCCGTTGAAAATCCGCACCAGCATCACTACGCCCACGTAATTGTCAAACCAGGAGTCGATGATCAGCGCCTGCAACGGCGCGGCCGGATCGCCCTTGGGCGGCGGCACCCTGGCGATCAGCGCATCCAGCACGTCCGGCACGCCCTCGCCGGTCTTGGCCGAGCAGCGCACCGCATCATGCGCATCAATGCCGATCACATCCTCGATCTCGGCGATGGCATTGTCCGGATTGGCCGAGGGCAAGTCTATCTTGTTCAGCACCGGCACCACTTCGACGCCCAGGTCCAGCGCGGTGTAGCAGTTGGCCACGGTCTGCGCCTCAACACCTTGCGACGCATCCACCACCAGCAGTGCACCTTCGCAGGCAGACAAGGAACGCGACACTTCGTAGGAAAAATCCACATGCCCCGGCGTGTCGATCAGGTTGAGGTTATACACCTGCCCATCGCGCGCCTTGTATTCGAGTGCCGCGGTCTGCGCCTTGATGGTAATGCCGCGCTCGCGTTCCAGGTCCATGGAATCGAGCACCTGCGCCTCCATTTCGCGGTCCGACAAACCGCCGCACAACTGGATGATGCGGTCGGCCAGAGTGGACTTGCCGTGATCTATATGGGCGATGATGGAAAAATTGCGGATATGCTGCATGTGTACCGTGAAAAACGTAACCCGCCAAACCGGACCGGGATTCGCGCAACACCCAAAAATTCAAAGGTGCGAATTCTAGCCGATTTTGGCGGGATACGCTGGACAGCTTAATCCTTGCCTTGTTTCTCGTCGAGCTTGATGGCTACATAGGAAGTTACGTCCTCGCGCTTCACCAACAACGCCACGTTACGCCCCTTGGGTATCTGCTTCAGCTCGTCATTGAACTGTTCAATCGTCGAAACTTCAACATTGCCAATCGCCAGGATCACGTCTCCTTCATGCAATCCGGCACGCTCGGCAGCGCCTTTCGCCTCTTCCACAAGCAAGCCGCCCTTTACTTGCAGTTGACTTTTTTGTTCTGCATTCAGCTCACTCAGAGCCAATCCCAAGCGCTTCACGCTTTCACCACCGGTTACCGCATTTCCCTGTTGGGTGGCTTCTTGCTTGTCGTCGGGCATTTCGCCCACCGTCAACTTGACTTCCTTGCTGCCGCCCCTGCGCCATAACCTGACTGTCACCTTGGTGCCTGGACGGGTTGCGCCGACCATGCGCGGCAAGTCGGTAGAGTTCGAAACAGTCTTGCCATCAAATTCAAGTATCACGTCGCTGACCTGAATCCCGGCCTTTTCAGCGGGACTGCCTTTTTCCACGCTGCTGACCAGCGCGCCGCTGGCCTTGCTCAAACCGAATGACTCGGCTAAATCCTGGGTAACGCCCTGGATGACCACGCCGATGCGCCCGCGCGTCACTTTTCCGGAAACACGCAGTTGATCCGCCACTTCCATCGCAACATCAATCGGGATCGCAAATGAAAGACCCATATAACCGCCGGAACGGCTATAAATCTGTGAGTTGACGCCTATCACTTGACCCTTCATGTTAAACAGCGGCCCGCCCGAATTGCCAGGGTTGATGGCGGCGTCTGTCTGGATAAAGGGAACATAGTTCTCCTGGGGCAAAGACCGTCCCTTGGCGCTCACGATGCCGGCCGTTACGCTGTTGTCAAAGCCAAAGGGTGAACCGATAGCCAGCACCCATTCCCCCACCCTGAGCGCCTTCGGATCGCCGATTGTAACTGTCGGCAAACTGGCGTCGTCCTTGATCTTGATCAAAGCCACGTCGGTGCGCTTGTCCAGCCCGATCACTTTCGCGTCAAACTCGCGCTTGTCAGTCATACGAACCGTGACTGAATCCGCGCCGCCGACGACATGTGCATTGGTCAGGATGTACCCGTCCGGGCTGATGATGAAGCCCGAACCCAGGGATTGGGATTCATGTTCCCGGGGCATCTGTTGCCCGAATCGCTTGAAGAACTCATAGAATGGATCATCCTTGGGCAAGTTGGGGAAATCCGGCGACATTTGACCATCATGAATCAACTGGGTCGTGCTGATATTGACTACTGCCGCCCCCTGCTTTTCCACCAGATCGGTAAAGTCGGGCAAGTCTTTTGCATATGCATGCTGTGAAATGAACAGGACCAGCAGCAAGGAAAATATTTTTTTCAGCATATCAATGATTCCTTATGTTTGACGAGAAGTAACTTTGAAGTCCGTATTAACCGCTTGGCTATGGCAAGAGGCAATGACCGGAGATAGTGAAAGGACAGAAATCCGCTGCCGCAAGGTAAACCATCTGATGAGTACAAATCCAGCCAATAATCCGGCCAGTGCGCCGATAGCTGCATATTTGTCCTGGGTGTGCGCGCCAGCCAGAATTGTTCCCAGCGACCCACCGGCAAACATCAATAGCAACGGGAAAATGTAGGCGATGAACGCACTGCGCAACAGCGCCCCATCCGCCACAGAAACCTGCACCTCATCACCAACTTGCGCGCCGATTCCATTAGGAACCCGGAACTGGCGTGGACCAGCGCAGAACATTTTTGACAGCTTGCCGCTGCCGCATCCGTTAATATTGCTGCACTGCCCACATCCGCCGGACTCAGTGGACTCCACTATGGCTTCCGTGCCATCCAGCTTGACGACAATGGCATGAGTCTCCAACATGGCTAGTTCCCGCCATAACGCACGGAATCGGCGACCTGCATGACGGTGCGTGGCGGTACTTCACCCACCACAGTCACCAAATGTCCATCAACCAGCTTGGTATATATCTGGATCAATCCCTTGCTGGACAGGCCGGAAACATCATCTTCGTCACTATCCGATTTTTCTATGAATACGGAAATGCCCGCCAATCCATCGGAAAACACCATCTGTATTACCGGCGCATCCTTGCCTGGCAACACTCGACTCACTTCAGCAATCTTCTGGAATCCGTCCGGCAGTCCATCCACTTTCCAACCGCTGATGACAGGCCGCGCCCCCTTGCCATGCATTAAGTGCGCGGCGCGGGCGGTCTCATTATGATGCGCATCGCCGTCATCGCGCCTGGCCTCTTCATCTTTCGCTTGATTAGAGTTTGCTTCGGGGTGGAATTCCTTGAAATGCACCGGTTGTTTATGGTGATACGGTTCCGGTGCATTCCGGCTGTTACCCGGCATATCCATGCTTATCCATTTACGGTCAATATCTCCGCCTATTGTTAATTGAGTGAAGGCATATTGTTCGATCACGCTGCCGTGTTCATCCAACACGGCTGTCTTGAGCAACAAGCCGGAATCGTCATGCGCCCACATCTTGTGCACGTACCGCAGATTATCCCTGGGCTGAAACACGAACACGTGCGTGTTCAGGCCCGCCACCCTTTCTTCATCCAGCGGCTTTATCAGATAATTCCCCTTCAGCAGCGTAAGCTGTTGTGGCAACAGCGAAGGAAATTCCCGCTCATTTTGCGAGCGCTGTTCGTCAATGACCTTGTGGTCACCTATGTAACAACTGACATGGTTGTTGTTGCGAATGATTTCACGCCTTGGGCCATCAAGGTTTTCCAGCTTGCTGTGTTCGCCGTCCCGATCCGCTATATGGGTAATACGCAGCGTTTCAACATGATTGCCGTATTGATAGACAAAAATACCGGAGTAATCAGTCTGGTGTGCGGCAAACGCCATGGTTTGCAACCAATTCAGATTATCCTGCGGCAACGGCGCAGCGAATGCCGCAAGGGAAGCCAGCATTAATGCAGGAGATAGAAGCGTGCGCATTGTCACGACTGACAGCACTATTGTCCCGCCACAGTAGAAATATAGGTAGCCGCACCCTGAACATCCTCACTGGGAGAGAATTCCTGATGTGCCATCACATAATTACTCATGCGGCTGTTCGAAAAACTGGCCGGGCGCAACTCGACTGAGGATGGTTGCATGGCAACTTGAGGTGATGGTTCGGAACCGATTTTCACAGACAGCCATGTGACCAGGGACAAGGCCATAACCGATGCTGCCGCAGACAATGCGAACCACCTGGCGCTTTTGCCGATTCTGGCGTGAGGCGCAAGCACCGTCGGCTCCGCCTGCAATCGTTCATGCACGGCCTTGCCGACATTTGCCCTGACATGATCCGGCTGGCGCAAGGAATCGCCTATCAAGTGATAAGTGTCCCATTCTCTGCATGCATCAGGATTCCGCTTCAATTTGTCGAGCAAGGCATCAGCCTCATCGTCAAACAGTTCGCCATCCATCATTGCCGATATGTTTTGTTTCATTTTCACCACCTGTTATTTCCACTGGTGCCCAACAGCGGACGTAGATTTTCTGCAATCGCTTCACGCGCCCTGAAAATCCGGGATCGGACGGTGCCGATCGGGCAATTCATCACATTAGCAATTTCCTCATAGCTCAGCCCCTCGATTTCTCGCAGGGTTAGCGCAGTTCGCAAGTCGTCGGGCAGTTGCTGCAAAGATGAATTTACGACTTCGACAACCTGTTTGCTCATCAATTCATTTTCCGGCGTGCTGACTTCCTGCAACAGACCGGCTTCTTCAAAACCTTCCGCCTCTTCCGCATCGAAAGGAGTACTGGTCGGAGCACGTCTCTTGAGCGCCAGCAAGTAATTCTTTGCGGTATTGATGCCGATCCGATATAGCCACGTATAGAACGCACTTTCCCCGCGAAAAGTCGGCAAAGCCCGATAGGCCTTGATAAAGGCTTCCTGCGTCACGTCCTCGACCTCAGCCGCATCGCGTACAAAGCGCGAAATAAGCCGAGAAAGTCGGCGCTGGTACTTGGCTATCAGCAGCTCGTACGCGTGTTTGTCACCGCGCTGCGCACGCTCGACTAATTTCTGATCGACCTCCCTGTCACCCATTCCCCGATATTCCAGATTTTTTAATTATCGCACCGCACTAAATTGGCGCGTTAGTATAACCGGGCGAATCAGAAGCGTCAGCACCTTTACCTCAATGATGCTGATTGACACACCACAATTGAATTAGTTCATTCAGCGAAAGAAGCAGATTTGCTATAGTCTTGAACAACAATAACCCAATGGATAACTCAAGTGCTGCAATTCGATGTCCTGATTGTAGGCAGCGGTCTGGCCGGACTGTCACTGGCGCTGAAGCTGGCTGACCGGCACAGGGTCGCCGTCATTACCAAGAAAACTCTGCTGGAGGGGGCCAGTGCCTGGGCCCAGGGCGGCATTGCCACGGTGCTGTCACCCGATGACACGCTGGCCGAGCACATACATGACACACTGGCCGCCGGAGCGGGACTATGCGACGAAACTGCCACCCGCTTTGTGGTCGAGCATGCAAAGCCGGCGCTCGACTGGCTGATTGCGCAAGGAGTGCAATTCACGCGAGATGGAGGTAACAGCTTCCACCTGACGCGCGAAGGCGGACACAGCCATCGCCGCATCATCCACGCGGCCGACGCCACCGGACTGGCTGTGCAGGAAACCATAGCAGCCAAGGCTCTGGCACATCCCAACATCACCCTGCTCGAACACTACATCGCCGTTGACCTGATCACCGGCAAGAAGCTCCGCCATGGTGACAACCGCTGCCATGGCGCCTACGCGCTTAACTGCCTGAGCGACGAGGTTGTCACCATCGCCGCGAACCATACCGTCCTCGCCACCGGCGGCACCGGCAAGGTTTATCTGTACACCACCAACCCGGACACCGCCACCGGTGATGGCATCGCCATGGGATGGCGCGCCGGGTGCCGCGTCGCCAATATGGAATTTATCCAGTTTCATCCGACCTGCCTGTATCATCCGCACGCCAAGTCCTTTCTGATCAGCGAGGCGGTTCGCGGTGAGGGAGGCATTTTGAAACTGCCGGACGGCACACGTTTCATGCCCTGGCACGATGAGCGCGCCGAACTTGCTCCGCGCGACATTGTCGCGCGCGCCATAGACTTCGAAATGAAAAAACACGGCCTGGACTGTGTATATCTGGATATATCGCACAAATCCGCAGAATTTCTGCTGGAACACTTTCCCACCATTTATGCACGCTGCCTGTCATTGGGTATAGATATTGCCTCACAGCCCATTCCGGTGGTGCCCGCGGCTCACTATAGTTGCGGCGGCATCATGACCGACCTGCGTGGCCGCACCGATGTGACCAATCTGTATGCCATCGGTGAGACAGCCTGCACCGGACTGCATGGAGCCAACCGCCTGGCAAGCAACTCGCTGCTGGAATGCCTGGTGTTTGCCGATGCCGCCGCACGCGACATTCTTGGTACGCCACCGGGTGCAACCATCCCTTTGCCGCAATGGGATGAGAGTCGCGTCACCGATGCAGACGAACAGATCGTCATTTCGCACAACTGGGATGAGCTGCGCCGCTTCATGTGGGATTATGTCGGCATTGTCCGCACCACCAAGCGCCTGCAGCGGGCGCAGCACCGCATCCAGTTGCTGCACGAGGAAATCAATGAGTACTATGCCAACTTCCACATCACCTCCGACTTGCTGGAGCTGCGCAATCTGGTGCTCAGCGCTGACCTGATCATCCAAAGCGCAATGTTGCGCCACGAAAGCCGCGGCTTGCATTTCAGCAAGGACTATCCCGACACGTTGCCGCAAGCCATACCCACGGTGCTTGTGCCACCGACCTACTGTATCTCGGAGATTGAACAGGGACGAATTAACTGAGTAAGAGGGGAGAACGTTACCCACCCCATTTCAGCCAGACGCGCAATTGCCGAAACGATTCGGCATCCAATCCATCGGGCAGGATAACCGCAGCACGGGCAAAACGCGCACCCTGCGGTAACACATTTATCACAGTGATGACGGGAGTGACCAAACTGTCGTGCAACACTTTGCACTGCAACTGTTCGCCATTGCGGGCCAGCATACCCACACCCTCTTTCCCCAGCGAAAGGCCTACGCAGGAGGAAGGCAAGTTCAGCAAAATGTTGCGGCGCAACAGATATGAAAAATTAACAACCAGCACCAGCATCAAACCCATCCTGGCCCAAATGGGAAGGGCAAGCGGGACCAAAGCGATGATGGCAACAAGGTGAGCGGCTATCAACAATGCCGCCAGATACCGTGATGGCTTGAATTTGATGTCTTGAATCATGCCGGGCACTATAAGCCGAGTCAGGAAAACAGGGATTCAACCAACTGGATCAGTCCAACCAATACCACAATCAGGACTATTACCAGCAACCAATTGCCCAATTTTGCCGGAGCAGCATTGGGCTGCTTTGGAGAAACGGGTTCAACAGCAGCACTGGCCGACGCAGGAACGGCATGGAAAGCCGCTTTAGGCGCCGGCTTCAATCTGGTGGGAACTGGGGCGGAACGGTTGACAATAACCCGGTTGCGCGTCTCCATCTTGAAAGTCCTGGAAAAGTCGTTTACTGCTTCATCGGTACCAGTCATTGCTGCCAGGCGCATGGTGGCCATGGTCGAATCAAAAGCTTGGGACAGCCCCTTTACTACCGGTTTGGATGCTTCCTCCATATAATTCCCTGGCGCCGATACCCCGTCCGCTGGCCTTGCAACCGCTGCCAGCCTGGATTGCGAGTTGGACAAACCCTGAAGCGCGATGTCGCGCTGCAACGTACTGCGGCATACACGCAAGTCATTGGCCAATTCCTTGGCGTTTTGATAACGATTATCCAGCTTCTTGGCAGTCGCCTTGGCGACAATGAGATCCAGCATCTCTGGCACCGCAGGATTGAACGTGCTGGGTGGCGGAGGGAGCGTATTCACTGTCTGATACATGATTGCGCTGATATTTTCTCCGTTAAATGGCGTCTTTCCGGTAAGCAATTCATACAGCAGGACGCCAAGCGAAAAGATATCCGAACGCAAGTCAAGACTCTGACCCATCACCTGTTCAGGCGACATGTATTTAGGCGAGCCCAATACCATGCCGATCTGTGTACGAACCGTGGATGACGCCATGCGCGCAATGCCAAAATCGGTAATTTTTACATGGCCATCGCGAATTACCATGATGTTGGACGGCTTCACATCACGATGAATGATTCCATGCTCATGCGCATAATCCAGACCCTGGGCGACCTGGATCATAATGTCAAGAGCCATATCTACCGACAAACGCTGTCCGTCATTGAGAATATCGCGCAGCTCGCGGCCTTCCAGAAACTCCATGGCAATGTAAGCGACATCATCGCTCTTGCCAACATCATAAATGGTTACAATATTAGGGTGGCTCAAACATCCAGCAGCCTTGGCTTCCTGGTAGAAACGCCCCTCGTATTCCGCCTTGTCCTCGCGCATCAACCCAAGATTGATGGTCTTGATGGCGACGGTCCGGCCAATCAACGGGTCCTTCGCGCGGTAAACGATACCCATAGCGCCCTGTCCGAGCTCGCCGACAACCTCGTACCTTCCCAACTGTTTTATCATGATCAAGGTAGAGAATTAGTATTGGAATGGACGAACTCGCTCTTTATATCAAGATATACCGGCGCCCAGATTGGGTTACCGGCCTCTTCCGGTTCCAGCTTAAACGCAGGGTCAATCTTAAACGCTTCCCTGAATTCGCTTCGACACAGCTTCTCTTGTGTTGAAGAACAATTGATGAATGCCAGATATTTGTGGGCTATCAACTGATCATCCCGGTTTACCAAACCATCCTTAAGAGCATCCTTCAAAAATTTTTCCGCTTTCGCATAGTCGCCGCTCTCATAGCTCCTTACGCCTTTCTGCAAGTCACGTCGCGCATGGTCAGCATTACCATTCGCGACCAGGGCATTTCTCAGGCCGCCACAGGCACACAACAACGTTGCTGCCAATGTTGCAATCAACATCATGCGCACACTCAACACAATTTACCTTTTTAGTTGATCGCCAATAACTGAAGCTGGTTCCACCATTCCGCCTGTGAAACAAATCAAGCCGGCAGTTTACCCTACCGAATTAATGCCATAAATACCGTCTATCTTGAGAAACCTACTTCTGTGGACTGGCAAATTTGTATTTGATCGCTATTCTCCCTCCGGCCTTGACCAGAAAGTCCTGGCTATATTTCTTGAATGTCTTGTTGCGAATCTCGATCTTGTGGTTGCCCGGTTTTATCTTTAACTCGGTAAGCGGCGGACTGATGCCCTGGATTACGCCATCCAGGTATACCTCGCCCCATGGCGCTACCGCAATGCTCACGGTGGCCATTTGAGGTTTCAGGAAATTTTTTGTTGATATTGGCGATTCCTGTTCAATTTGCACGACCTGGGGCAAGGCGGTGACACCGGATTCTGCACTCACAGTGCCCTGCTGCGCCGGCGCCAGTTCCTTTGACTGTGCAGGTAGGGCAGTCTGGGGCTCGACCTTGATCATCCTGGCCGCGACCAACAACAACACACCAAAAAAAATGCCGCCAATCAAGATACGTGGCTGGCTTGAGGCCTTTTCGAAGATGCTTGAAACCGTCCCGAATATGCTGCGATTGCTGCCCGCGTCCTGATTCAGGCTGACATTTTCGTCAATATCCGCAGCCGGCGTCGGCTGAACCATTTCTTCCTTGCGCCCTACTGCATAGACCTCATGTTCGCGAACATGCTGGTCGGTAAATTTGCCATGATAATGCAGCATGCCGGCATACTCGTGCGAAAGGTCTGAGATGGCGTCGTAGTATGAGCGTGATACCAGTATCTGGCCGGCCTCAGAAAACTCCATCACGCGCTGCGCAACATTTATCCCATCTCCCACGATGTTCGGCTCGCCATTGATGTCCTTGATCAGGCGCACCGGGCCGAGATTGATGCCCATACGCGCCGGCAGCGGAGTGTTCAATTGCGCCCCCTCGTACAGCAGGCTTTCCCTTAACATCAATGCAACCCTTAGCGCATCTTTCACATCACCCAGGAAGCTGATCGCCGCGCCATCACCGGTATCAAGAATGATCCGGTCATCAGTGGGCACCATGGAAATCGCCGCGGCCAGGGCGTTATTCAGGCCATTTTTCAGCACCATCTGCTGGGAGACGGATTTTCTGGAATAAGCCACTATATCCAGAAACAGTACGCTGCACATGATGGTTTTAGTTCCCTCCGACTCCGACTTGTTGGGGGGAAGCAAAACTTCTTGCGGCTGCAAGCTGTTTGTAACCGACTTTTTGTCAGTTTGTTCCATTCATTCTTGTCCAGATTTATTCGCAATACACTACACAGCCAATTTAATTTGGCGCTATCCTTCACCCTTGCCACGAGATCCAACAGTCATTTTGCGTTTGGTTTGAACAGCAGCATTTTTTCGCTGCCTATCAACATTCGATCCAACCTGTCTTTCGTCGATTCGCCCGGCCTCGGCAGTCCGCCCCAACCCGGCAACACGCTTCAACCCTTTGCCCCGGCCGGATGCTCCCTCGGCCTTGCGCGGTACGACTTCCCCGGCGGTTAGCTGTGTTCCCATTCCAGCCCAATCAAGTATCGCACTGACTTCTCCGGGCCCCAGTTCAGCCATCATTCCGCGTTTCACGCGCGGCGGCAAATTCACAATGCCAAAGCGCACACGCATCAATCGGCTCACCGGCAAACCCAGCGCAGCAAAGGTGCGCCGCACGATATGGTTGCGTCCTTCCTTCAGCACCAGACGGTACCAGTGATTGAACCCTTCCCCACCTTCATCCGTCAGTTTCTCGAATTTCACCGGCCCGTCATCCAGCTCCAGGCCCTGCTTCACCATCTGGCGCATTTGCTCTTCTGTCATGCTGCCCTGGACACGCACCGCGTATTCACGCTCCACCTCGAAACGCGGATGCATCAGGTGGTTGGCCAGATCACCGGAAGTGGTAAATATCAACAGCCCGCTGGTATTGAAATCCAACCGTCCTATCGATATCCATTTCTGCCCGTGCAATATTGGCAGCTTGTCAAACACGCTGGTTCGCTGCTGCGGATCATCGCGGCTGACTATCTCCCCTTCCTGTTTGTGATACAGCAATACCCGGGGAAGACTGTTGCCCTTTGCTCCGATACGTATGACTCGCCGATCAACGCGCACCACATCGCCATCCACTACACGCATACCCAGTGTAGCCACTTCGTCGTTCACTGTCACACGCCCATCGGCTATCCACTCATCCATCTCACGCCGCGAACCAACGCCTGCTTGCGCCAGCGCTTTCTGCAAACGTACCCCAGGCTGTTGTTCAGTCATCCACACTACCCCTTAAGCTGGAACCCTTGACCACCAGGTTGGACATCCATGCTGTTGCGTTTCAATCCATGGCGAAAGCGTTTGCCAGGATCATTCGCTTATTTCTCGTCGCTCCAGCACGGCCTGAGCCAAAGTTCCGCTATCCACATGTTCCAGTTCCCCACCCACCGGCAACCCGCGAGCAATACGCGACACCTTGACGCCCTGCGCATTCAGCAAGGCAGCAAGGTAGTGGGCAGTGGCCTCACCCTCCACGGTGAAGTTAGTGGCAAGAATGACTTCACATGGCTGTTCCAACGCGCGTCTGACCAGTCTATCCAGATGAAGTTCACGGGGTCCTATGCCATCCATCGGGGAAAGTCTGCCCATCAGCACGAAATACATTCCCTGATAGCATTGCGTCTGCTCCATCATCAGCAAATCCGCCGGCATCTCCACCACGCACAGCAAATTAGCTTCGCGCCGCGAAGAACGGCACAAGACACATATCTCTTCCTCAGAGAAATTATTGCATTTGATGCAGTGGCGCACATGTTCCACTGCTTGGTCGAGCGAACGCGCAAGGTGCAGAGCACCCGGCCGGTCGCGCTGTAACAGGTGATAAGCCATGCGTTGCGCAGACTTCGGTCCCACTCCCGGCAGACAGCGCAAAGCTTTAGTTAGTTCTTCCAGGCTGGAAGGTGTGTTCATCGGTATAAACTAGAATGGCAGATTCATGCCCGGTGGCAGGTTCATGCCTGCGGTAAAGCCGCTCAAGCGCTTGTGCGAGGTCTCGGCGGCTTTTTTGTTTGCATCGTTCAGTGCCGCCACGATGAGATCTTCCAGCAGTTCCTTGTCGTCCAGCAAACTGTCGTCCAGATTCACACGGCGCACCTCATGCGCACATGTCATAATCACTTTCACCATGCCGGAGCCGGCCTGTCCCTCGACCTCGATGGTGGTCAGTTCGTCCTGCGCCTTCTTCATATTCGCTTGCATCTGTTGTGCCTGCTTCACCAGCCCGGCCAATCCGCCTTTCATCATCTTGCGCTCTCCTGCTATATCGGTTTGATCGAATCCTCGGCCACCTGCGCGCCCAGGAGCGCCTGTGCCTCACGCACGAATGGATCCTGCGTGATTGCCCTCACCGCCTGCTGCTGTCGCGCATTTTTTGCACCCTGTTCAATGGCGGCGGGCGTGATCGCCTTCCCCTCTCCCACAGTCACTACCAGTCTCACCGGCTGGGCGAAATATGTTGTGAGCGCAGCCTGCAATTTGTCCTGCGCGGCTTTATTGGTCAGCAAATGTTTTTGCTGCGGCGCCAGATTCAATGTGAGCCGACCACGATCAAAGCTTTCCAGCGTGCAATTTCTGGCCAGTTCCTTTGCCATACCCTGCACACTCAGTTGTGCCAGCAGCACGTTCCAATCAAGCTGCGCAGGAACTTCCGCCGTTCTGGCAGGCGGTGCGGCCCGTGCCGGCATTGGGGTTATGGTTGTATCAGTTTTTGCCGATGCCGTTGGTGCAACGGACAGAGTCGCCGGTTCAGGCCGGGCAGATACCTGCATGCCAGCAGGCATGAAGGCCAACATGCGCAGCAGGGTCATGGTAAAGCCGGCGTAGCCGTCAGGCGCAAGGTCAATTTCGCTGCGTCCGTGGATGGCAACCTGGTAGAACAGTTGCACATCTTCGGCGCTGAAGCGCTGTGCCAGTTCCAGAAGAAGCGCACGCTCAGGCTCATCCTCCGCAATGGCCTGCGGCATGGTCTGCGCCAGCGCGATGCGGTGCAGCAGGGTTGCCATATCCTGCAGGGCAACGTCGAACGCCAGGCTGCGCATGGCCATGTCGTCGGCGATATGCAGCAGCCCCGGGCCGTCGCGCGCCTGCAGCCTTTGCAGGAGTTCATACAAATAACCCTGGTCTATCGCGCCCAGCATATTGCGCACTGTCCCCTCATCCACCTTCGCATCAGAATAGGCAATGGCCTGATCCAGCAGACTCAGCGCATCACGCATGCTGCCGGCAGCTGCGCGCGCCAGTAACGCCAGCGCGCCATGTTCGAACACCATGCCTTCCTGTTCCAGCACATGCTGCAAATGGCTGACGATCAGCGCGGGCGGCAACTGCTTCAGGTTGAATTGCAAACAGCGCGATAACACGGTGACGGGAATCTTCTGCGGATCGGTGGTGGCCAGGATGAATTTGACGTGTGCAGGCGGCTCCTCCAGTGTCTTCAGCATGGCGTTGAATGCCGACTTGGATAACATGTGCACTTCGTCAATGATATAGACCTTGAAGCGCCCGCTGGTAGGCGCATACAGCGCGCTCTCCAGCAGTTCGCGCATGTTGTCTACCTGGGTGTTGGACGCCGCATCCAGTTCAATCAGATCAACGAAGCGCCCGCTGTCTATCTCCGTGCAGGCACTACACACGCCGCACGGCGTGGCTGTGATGCCGGTAGCGCAATTCAGCGATTTGGCGAAAATGCGGGCGATAGTGGTCTTGCCCACGCCGCGCGTGCCGGTAAACAGATAGGCATGATGCAGGCGATTTTGCGTCAGCGCATTACTCAACGCCTGCACAACGTGCTCCTGCCCAGCCAGTTGCGCGAAAGTCTTGGGCCGCCATTTACGCGCCAGAACGGAAGTTGCCGACATATCGCCCGCCAAAAATATCGAGTGAAGTACCCTCGAAAAATAGGAGGCGAGCCTTACCCCCGGCACTTGCAGAAAATAGCTGTGGCTGCTTCCTTCCGGACCTGACCAGATTCACTACCCTGCAATGCGGGGAGACCCGCCAAACTGTTGCAGATGATGCAATATTTCCTCATCACGCTGTATTTAAGCCAGATCACTTGGCACACCTGAACGCTAAACCATCTTGTGACCTGATATTGCTTGCAATGATAAAGGATTCGGCTGGTAAAATCCACGAGACAGCATATTCCATGGAAAATGCCACCCAAGTTTTGGCCTATTGTTCTCACGCCGCAACTACCATCCGGCATTGAACTAAATTACCCCCGGCATGGCCCGGGTTTGCCTCGCTGAATTACGTACACATACGCCAGGCGATAACAATGCCTGCACAAAAACGCGACAGTCACAGAATAAAGCAAAACTGGCAACCTGAATCCCGTCCTTTGAAGATCGGAAAACTGATGGCGGCAGGCGGCCCAACGGGGCATGGCGAAGATGCCGTGCCTGAATGATGAAACCCGACGTGCCGCTTCCCCACACCAGCCCTCTGACGAACCTGCAGCACGAGTTTCAGGTCAGGTTATCTGCTGGAGCAATTCCTTGCGCAAGGACTCTATGGCTTGCGGCTGCTTCAATGTGGTGCCTCTGATCCAGAATGTATCCTCGGCACGCGCTCCCAAGGTGTTGATTTTCGCATTCAGCAAATTTACCTGATGGTTTGCCAGGACACGGGCAATGCGCGCCAGCAGACCAGGCCGATCACCTGCAAGAATTGAAAGTTGATAATTGCCCTTATCGTCTCCGGTGATGCCAACTTCAGGCGAGATAGGAAAATGTCTGAGCTGGCGGCTGATGCGACCGGCATGCAAGTCTGGCAAAGGTCTGCCATCAATGATTTGCCGGGCAAGTTCAAACTCGATGTAGTTCATCACATCCCGGTATGGCGTCCTGGCGCTGCCTGCATCCAGCACCTGGAAACTATCCAAAGCATATCCATGGTGAGTGGTATGGATCCTGGCTTCCATGATGTTGTAATGCATTTCCGCGAAGAAACTGCATATGCGCGCAAACAAGAGGGGCTGATCCGGACTGTAAACCATAACTTGAATGCCCTCGCCAATACGGCTTAGACGCGCCTTCACTATCGGTGACGAACTATTGACACGCCGTGCCAGCAATCGGGTGTGCCAGGCAATTTCATCAGGTTCGTGCCGTAAAAAATATTCACTATCGAACTGTGCCCACAATGACTCATAGGCCTCGGGAACGATTGCGTATAGATTGAGCAGTTCTCTTGAGCGGGTGCGAATATCCCCAACTCTATCGGCAACCTTGCCCCCGGTCATGAAACGCCGTGTCGCGTTAAACAATTCCTCCAGCAATTTTGCCTTCCATGCATTCCAGACTTTCGGGCTGGTTCCGCGGATATCCGCCACGGTAAGCAGATATAGAGCGACCAGGTAGCGCTCATCGGGCACCTTGGACGCAAAGGAGGCAATCACGTCCTGATCAGACAAATCCTGTTTTTGCGCTGTTGCAGACATGGCCAGGTGATGTTCCACCAGCCACACCACCAATTGGGTATCTTCATCAACCAGCCCATGTTGCTTGCAAAAACGTGCGGCATCATTGCGTCCCTTTAGAGAATGATCGCCGCCGCGCCCCTTGGCTATGTCATGAAAAAGGCCGGCTACATACAAAACTTCGGGGCGCGCAAAATCCTTCATCAACCTGCTGCACAAAGGTTGTTCATGGGAATGCCTTGCCAGTGCAAAACGACGCAAGTTCCGCACCACCATGAGAATATGCTCATCCACCGTATGCACATGAAACAGGTCATATTGCATTTGTCCCACAATTCGCCCGAATGCCGGCAAATAACGTCCCAGGATTCCATGTTGATTCATCCGTCGCAACGCATGGGTGATACCCTGCGGTTGACGCAGGATCTCCATGAACATCTCGCGGTTGCGCAAATCACGCCGGAAAACCTTATCTATCGTGTTTCGTGCCCGCCAAAGTGCACGTAATGTGGCAGCCGAGAATCCTTTTAGCTCCGGATGTTGCTCCAGCAACAAAAAGCTTTCCAATATCGCCGACGGTTCCTGCTCGAATAACTGCTCATGGCGCGCTTCCAACAAACCATCGCGCGATACGAAACGGTCATTAATTGGATTTGCTGTTGCTTCTGCCGAAAACAGGTGATCGTGCAGATTCTGCAAGACCACTTCATTAAGCTGGCGCACGGCCTGCCGGGTTCTATAGCAGCGCTGCATCAGGCGTTCACTGGCGCGACGCGTAGACGTTGCAGTGATGCACATCTGTTCCGCCAATTCATCCTGGTAATCAAACAGCACGCGGTCCTCGCGTCTTTTGGCGATGTAGTGCAGACGAATGCGCAGGATTTGCAGCAGCGCTTCATGGCGGGCAATAGCTCGCGCTTCCTTCATCGTTATCAACTCCGCCCGAGCCAGTTTCTCCCATGTATCCCCATAGCCGCTGGCACGGCTGATCCACAGCACGGTTTGCAGATCGCGCAGCCCGCCGGGACTTTCCTTCAGGTTGGGTTCAAGGTTGTAATCAGTTTCGATGAATCGCGCATGGCGTTTTTCCTGCTCCTGCACCTTGGCCAGGTAGAAGGCGCGACGGCTCAGGTGATTGGACAACGCTTCCCGCATTTCATCGAACAGCCCGCGATAACCGGTGATCAGGCGCGCCTCCAGCAAATTGGTCTGCACCGTCACGTCCGAAGATGCTGCCATGCAATCGCCCACAGTGCGGATACTGTGCCCAACCTCCAGACCAATATCCCAAAGCAAGCCGACCAATTTCTGCAAACATTGCTGCAAATCGGGATCAGGCTGCTCGGGCAGCAATATCAGCAAATCAATGTCGGATCTGGGATACAGTTCGCCGCGCCCGTACCCTCCCACCGCCACCATCGCCAGAACGGGCGGCATGGCCAGCGACTGCCACACCATGCGCAAATGTTCGTCCACCAGTCTGGCGTGAGCATGCAATTGGCGTTTTGCTTGCGGATGCGCAACAAAATCCCGTTCCAGCGCTTGACGTGCCGCGCGTAAACTTTGGCGGATTTCAGCAGGGTCTTGCACGGTTCCTATACAGCAGGAGGGGGCGGCGAGCCGGTGGAAATTGTCAATACGTCAAAGCCGGTCTCAGTAACCAGCACCGTGTGTTCCCATTGTGCGGACAGAGAATGATCCTTGGTTACGATGGTCCACCCGTCTCCCAATTGCTTGATGCCGGATTTGCCGGCATTGATCATCGGCTCGATGGTAAAAATCATGCCCGCCTCCAGCTTTAAACCATATCCGGATTTGCCGTAATGCAGGACTTGCGGTTCTTCGTGAAAATTCCTGCCGATGCCGTGGCCGCAGAATTCACGCACCACACTGTATCCCAGTGCTTCAGCATAGCTCTGGATAGCGTGGCCTATATCACCCAGGTGGGCACCCGGCCTGACCGCACGAATTCCGCGCCACATTGCCTGGTATGTGCTTTCACACAAGCGCCTGGCCTGAATCGACGGCTCCCCCGCATAGAACATACGGCTGGTATCACCATGCCAACCATCCTTGATGGTGGTGATATCAATATTCAAAATGTCGCCATTTTTAAGTTTCCTGTCACTCGGGACACCATGGCACACCTGGTGATTAATAGAGGTGCAGATAGACTTGGGAAAGGGTGCATACCCCTTGGGAGCATAATTAAGCGGGGCAGGTATGCATCCCTGTACATCGACCATGTAATCGTGGCACAGCTTATCCAGTTCTGCGGTTGTAATCCCCGGGCTAATGAACGGAGTGATGTAATCCAGGACTTCGCCGGCCAGCCGGCCGGCAATACGCATTTTTTCGATTTCCTGTGGGGTTTTGATACTGACTGGCATGATAACTGTTTTAGTCGGGTATTATTGGGATCTAGGATAGAGGATAGCCGCAACCAGCACAACATTCATTATGGCTGAAGCAGCTGCGAACCTGAAAAAAACGGCAGGTTCCCCTGCCGTCATTCAATAAGCGCTATGCTTTCACATCATTTTGGCTTTGCGCAATGCTCCTGCATTTGTTCACCCATGGCCAGCAGGAACTGGAGCGAGTGCAAGGTCTTTTCGTCCGTCATAATGCGCCACAGGCTGCCAATGCCGCCTGCCGCCGGTTGCGCCCGGCTCTTGCTCGCCGCGCTTTCCAGACAGCCCAGCAATCCGGCCATCATATCGAGGCGCTCCAGCAATTGCGGCAAAGTGCTGGCGATACGCTCCAGCGCCCCGGTGGACTGGAGATGCTCCAGCATTTCCACCAGCCGCCCCGCGCCGCCGCGATTAAGGCGATCCAGCAGGGACAAGCCTTCGCCCAGCGTTTCCGCCAGACGCCCGACCATCTCGTCGGTCAGCGCATCCTGCGCCGAACTGTAGACCCGAGCCAGTTGCGACAGCCGCTCCAGGTCGCCATCGGCAGCCATGCGCGAAATGATGGGCAAGGCCTTTTCCAGGCCGGAACGGTTCACCTGGTCAAGCAGGCTGAGGCCGCCGCCCACCGCTTCGGTCAGCCGCGACACCATCTCGTCGGTCAGCGCATCCTGCGATGCATGATAGACGCGGGCGAGCTGCGAGAGCCGTTCCAGATCGCCGTTGTTCACCATTTCGGCCAGCGCCGGAATCGCCCTGCTCAGCCCGGCCCGCCCGGCCTTGTCCACCAGATCGAGCGCTTCGGCAGCCGAACCGGCGAGACGGCCGACCATTTCGTCGGTCATCGAATCACGCGCCGCCGAAATTACCCGGTCGAGCTCATGTTGCACCACTGCCCCTTCATCCTTGGTTTCTGCGTTCATGACTCACCTCCTCCGTTACAGGAGTCCGCGCGCGGAGATCCAGTAGAGCTTGTTATAGGCCATCTTGAACCAGTGCACCGCCTTGGTCGGCGCTTTTGGATCAGGCGGATTCTTGTAATCGAACATCGCATAGGTCGCGCGATCCTTGCCGGCCTCGATGAAGCAGAAAACCTTGCCGTCGTATTCGCGCACCGGCATGCCCATCTTGACCATGGCAGCGATGTTTTCACCCAGCGCGTCGGCCTCGAAGTGCGCGGTGGAACCGGCCTTGCTGATCGGGATATTGGTGGTGTCGCCAAGGACAAACACGTTGTCGCGCCCTTCCATGTTCAGTTTGGTGCGGTTGGTCGGAATCCAGCCATTCTGGCCCAGGCCGTTCTTCTCGATCACTTCCATGCCCTTGTGGGTGGGGATGGTGATGAGCAGGTCATACTTGATCTCGACGCCCTCTTCGCTGCGCAATACTTTGTTGGCGGCGTCCACTTCCTTGATGTTGAAAAAGGTGTCGTATTTGATGCCCAGCTTGTCCATTTCCGGCGCCGCCCACTTGGCGACGTTTTCCAGGCTGTGCACGCGTCCGATCGGGTAGGTGTAATGCAATTGCACCTTGTCGGCGATGCCGCGATCCTTGAAGTAGTCGTGCAACATGAAGGTGATTTCCAGCGGCGCCATCGGGCACTTGTGCGGCACGCCGACGGTGATCACCACCTTGCCGCCATCGAACGACTGCAGGCGCTTGAACATCTTCAGCGCGGTCTCTTCGGTGTAGAAAGTCTCCGCCCCCTCCACCATGCCGGGAATGCCTTCCGGGAACATGCGCGAGCCGGTGGCGATAACCAGGAGATCGTAGTCGAACGTCTTGCCGCTCTTGGTCTTCACCTGTTTGTTGTCGAGCATGAATTCCTCAACCGGGTCGACATGGAAATTGATGCCCGGCTCGAGCAGGCTGGCCTGGTCGCGGTACAGTTCGTCGGGGGTGATACGCCCCACCGCCAGATATAGCAGGCCGGGTTGATACATGTGTTTTTCTGAGGCCGACAGCATCGTGATGCGCGCCTTGCCGGTCTTGAGTTCGTTCGTCAGGCGCCGCGCCAGGTTGTTCGCCAGGATCGTGCCGCCCATGCCACCGCCAACAATCAGGATTTTCATCGTTCTCTCTCCCTTAATCAGTTAAACAACAAATTCCCTTACTTAGACTTGCGCATCGTAATATGCCACACTCCATCGGACTCCGCCGTCGAAATATATTCGTGGCCGACCTTGTTGATCCACTCCGGAATGTCGTTGGCCGAGCCCTTGTCGGTCGACAGTACCTCCAGTTCATCTCCGACCTGGGACGACTTCAGCGCCGCGATCAGTTCCATCAGCGGACCGGGACAAAAGCTTCCGCGCCCATCAACGATTTTCTTTTCCGCCATCTCGATATTCTCCGCCAGTCAAAAAGTCCAAATTTGCCCGTTTTGGGCATCGTGAAGAAACTTGGTCAGTCCGGTCGCCTTTTCCAGATAATCCTCGAGGCCGTCCTGCTCGATGCCGAGCACATCCATCGCCATGGAACAGGGATAAATCCTGGCATCGCCAAGTTCGACTGCCTGTTCAAACAGCGTCTTGAATTCAGGTACATTCTTGCTCGCCATCAATTTACCCATTTCGCCTTCATGCGGCGCCTTGAGCGATTTGCCTTTCTCAAAATAAGATAAGGCATTCATGGAAAGGAAAACCATGACTTCCTGTCCGCTCACGGCACCGACCGATGCCACCATTGCCGCCATCTGCAAACGCTCAAGAGAACCCGACACGACTACAACGCAAAGCTTACTGGTTGCCATCAACAAACTCCATTAAAGGTGACAGGAATATTTACTTCTTACAGATCCAATTGAAAAACCGGCCAAATTTGAAACCCGATTCGCCAACCTGCATGATGCTACTCCAGTCAAAAACAAGCCGCAATAAGCTTAAGATGTCGACGAATTGGAGGCAATTAAACAAACGGGACTATCAGAGGAGCAATTCAACAGTTTTTTGAAGACTCGTTCATGACAATAGTATTCGCCCAGTAACCGCATCAATCAGCACCTTTGCAAATTTATTCCCACGCCTGATTTCGACCAGATAGGCAGGATTGTCCGTTTTGATCTCAGGCTGTTCGCCGGATAAAGAAGCATCAGCCGCAACATGTGTCAGGGGACTAACCAGGGTAATCTTGCCTCTCGAAAAACCTTCAGCCTCGATTTCACGTTGTCCATCGACAAAACCAATCGTGGCCGTCAAAGCAATTATTCCCGCAGCGCCGGGTAATATTCTTGGTCTTCCCATATTTGTCTCCAGAATCAGCAAGCATGTTAAACGTCGTTATTGCATGAAAGGAAAAACGAGCGAAGGTTGATGCAATTGCCATAGCGTATGGGATGATACGCAGAATTACTATTCAACCTGGCTGTTTAAAACCCGGAACCGGTAAGCTTTATAATTTACTTTTGCGAAATATGATTGCGTACTTCATATAAAGTTCACTCAGGCGAGATTCATTAGAAAACCAATCCCGAAACGGCTACAAGCAACTTTCTGAACCCAAATTGCGGCTCGCGCTCAATATGGGCTGGAATCAGAAAGACCGTCCAAAATAACCGGTATTTTGCAATAATACCGATCCTTGATTACATTCATGATCGAATCCGAATATTCATGGAGCCTCCATCTGCTATTTGCGCCAAGCAGCACACGCACCTGGCACGGCAATATTATTTAATATAATTCCGCATGTTGTTGAATTCTCGTCAAGCATATTTTCATTGAAGCAAAGCCCGGCAATAATGATATCCATCATCATATGCAGCGTCAGTCCAGACAAATTTTCTTTGGTTTCTGACAATTACGCATCGCTGCTTGGCGATGCGCCATTCGAGGTCATTGGCATCCACGATGCCCGATCACTTTGCGAAGGATATAACCGCGGTATCGCCCAAAGCCGGGGCGACATCCTGATTTTCAGCCACGATGATATCGAGATCATTACCCCGGATTTTTACTCTCGCCTTTGTCAACACCTGAAACAATTTGATGCGATCGGTTGCGCAGGCACGACCCGCGTTGTCACTAGTACCTGGAGTTATGCGGGAGATCCATTCATCCATGGAATACTTGCCTATCCGGTTGCTGAGGCATGGCCCAGCGATTACTTTAATCTGAATGTTTGGGGAGGATTACAGCAGACGGTTGTTGAAGGCATTCAGTCTCTGGACGGGTTTTTCTTGGCCGTAAATCGCCGAATAATCGAAGCGATAAGCTTTGATGAACGCACCTTCGATGGTTTCCACGTTTACGATTCAGATTTCACTTTTTCCGCCTATCTTGCAGGATTCCGATTGGCGGTATGCAAGGACCTCCTGATCGCTCACAAGTCTCATGGGAATTTCGGAAAGGAATACCAGAAATACGCTGCACGTTTCCTGGAAAAATATCGGGAACGCTTGCCCATTCAGGATATTAACAAACGTCAGGTATTATTGGCCAGAAACCTGACTCGTGCACAAATGCTACGCCTGTGTGAACAGCCCAGGATAGCCCCCGGTCACAGAGACAGCGCCAGCATCCAGATCTGACTGCGATTGCGCACTATTGCCCGCGTTATTGTGATCACCGGCATTGCGTGTTCTGGGGTGACCGTCTTGAATATGTTGCCGCTCGACAGCCGATCATGAAAACAGCCGCCTTGAAGAGCCCTGAATCAGCGGACCAACTTCAATCCTGAAAATCAGGGCTGCAAGGAGGCGTTTATGAGCAGCAAGCGGTATCCATCCACTTAACCCTCAGCCCAACCCTCTCCCTGAGGGAGAGGATCCCGCTGCTCCTTATGCCTGATTGGAAAAGTGGCACAAAAAGCTGGCGCGCCTTGCATCCCATCCCGCAAAAGCGCGTGCACGTCATGCAGGACCTGATCAGAGTTTTCTAGACTGGTTATTTCGGGGACATGACGAAGTACACAACTATTCCCGCCACCAGGTTAAACAGCAGGATCATTCCCAGCATCCAAAGTATCGTGCCTGTCCAGCCGACCTTTCTTTTCTCGCCCTTGGTCGCATCGCCTCCGACGGCTTCCGCTTGCTTTTCCCCGACCATTCCGTGCTCCATCATAGCAGTCATGATTTTATCTCCTGTCAGTTTCTGGCTGAAAAATGCTCTACTCCAAAACGTCCTACCCATCCATCCTGCGAACGCGCTTCAATAATGATCCGGTGCAATCCCCTTGGAAGGTTCGGATCAACATGCAGGTTAACGTCGGTTCGCGAGGCTGGTTCCATCTCAATCTCTTCCGCATCAAGCTTGTAGCTTCCATCCGGCAATCCCTTGACGGACAGCGACATCTTCGTCGGAGCATACAATTTATTCGAGATCTGGATCCGGTAATCGCTGACCGATATCCCGGTGGACTTTTCTGATCGGTAGGCAACGATGTCGTATCGAGAATAGCTTATCAGCCCCCATACGAACAAGGAACTACCAAGCAGAAAAATCGCAACGACCCAGACATATCGCATGAACAATGAACGTTTCGTTCCGGACCTGGAGGCTGCATCATGCTTTACGCCTGCCCGGAATTTCAACAGTCCAATGCCGGTTCCGCGTTTTTCATGCAGCTTGTTGCAGGCATCGATGCACTCTCCGCAATTGATGCAGGTATCGGTGGCCTCGAAGCTGGTCGGATTTAGGTCGAGGATGCATGAACTTGAGCAGAAATTGCATTTCGCGCAATCGGAGGATCGCGTCGCATCGTAGCCCACATGCATGGCCTCCTTGTTCCTGAAGAAGCGTTGCCCAAAACGGTACAGGCAGGCGTAATTGCACCAGAAATACCGGATCGCCGCGATGTCCAGAAAGGTGGCCACAACGCTTACGAAATACAACCGATGCATGAATGTCGCCAACTGGGAATCGAGTTTGAACGTAACGAACGACCAGATCACGTCCGGCGTGAAGAAATAGAAGAATGGGATCAACCCCATGATGAGCGAGACGGCCAGGAAGCTGGCCGCAAGAATGATCCAGTTCACGATCCTGTTCTTGGCGGCGGCGACTTTCAGTCCTTCGCTCTCGACATTTACGTCGGCATGCTTGCCCAGGAATTTGTGCGTCAAATTATTCGCCCATTCCGATACGGTATTCTGCGGGCAAGCCCAGCCGCACCAGACCGTCCCTATCGTCGAATAGGTCAATATTCCCAAAGTAGCCAGCATGACCACAAAGCCAAGCATAATGGAATAATCCGACCACCAGATTTGCCGCCCCAGAACCACGAAGTTTCCGGCCACCAGATCGATGCTGAACAACCCGGTGATTGGTATCAGTATAAATACCAGGATCATGGCTAACTGGGTGGATCTTCTATACCAGTGGTATTTCGTCGCTGACATGGCTGCGCATCGATTTGAAATATGTTTGCGGCTGCTTCACGGCAGGCGCTGTGGCGAGTAACGTGATTTCCCCGGGACACAATTCATGGCGGATCGCAAAAGCAGTTACCTGAATCAACCTGTTTCCACATTCCAACCAGCCTCCTGCGGAATGCAGAAGCAAACCCATCAAACATGAAGCAGGCCGCGCAGAATTCTCTCGCTCGTGAAATCTGCCCCCAGACAACCATGGCAGACCATGAACTTCGAACTCCTGTGGTATCCCATTATCTGCCCACGGCGGCATCCGCATATAAGATTACTCTTATTTGCTAACATTACAAGATCCAGGGTTGATATTGTTGCGCGGGATATACATCAGGCATGCCCTGGAAGCCTGAACATCGGCAGCACCCTGCAGCAAAGTCGCGCCGGCAAACCCATGTGCCGGAGTAAAATGCCGGCCATGCTGCGACTGACCGAAATCAAACTTCCGCTGACCCATTCCGATGAAGACCTCGAGGCCGCGATTCTCAAGCGGCTGGGCATAGCCGCGCCTGAAATGTTGGGCTACACCATCATTCGGCGCGGCTATGATGCGCGCAAACCTGCGGCCATCGTATTCATCTTCACGCTGGACGTCGAGGTAAAGAACCAAACGGCGCTGCTCAAGCGGCTGCATGGCGACAAGCGCATCAGTGTGTCGCCGGACATGTCCTACCATTTCGTTGCGCAAGCACCGCCAAACCTTGGCGAGCGTCCAGTCGTGATCGGCACCGGACCGTGCGGCATCTTTGCCGGTCTGCTCCTGGCGCAGATGGGATTTCGTCCGATCATTCTGGAGCGCGGCAAGGCGGTACGAGAACGCACCAAGGATACCTGGGGATTGTGGCGGCAAGGCAAGCTCGATCCGGAATCGAATGTGCAGTTCGGTGAAGGCGGCGCCGGGACGTTTTCCGACGGCAAACTGCACAGCCAGATCAAGGATCCAAACTTCTACGGTCGCAAGGTGCTCAGCGAATTCGTAAAGGCTGGCGCGCCGGAAGAGATCCTGTACGTCAGCAAGCCGCACATCGGCACCTTCCGGCTGGTTGGCATGGTGGAGCAGTTGCGTCACAGCATCGAGTTGCTGGGCGGCGAAATACATTTTCGGAGCAAGGTGACGGACATCGATATCGGCAACGGAGAAGTTCATGGCGTAGTGCTGGCCAGCGGTGAACGCATCGCAAGCCGCCATGTGGTGCTGGCCGTCGGCCACAGCGCGCGCGACACCTTCGCGATGCTGCACCGGCACGGAGTGTACTTGGAGCCCAAGCCTTTCTCCATCGGTTTCCGCATCGAGCATCCGCAATCGTTGATCGACCGTGCCCGTTTCGGCTCCAACGCGGGCAACCCGCTGCTTGGAGCGGCAGACTACAAACTGGTGCATCATGCCAGCAACGGGCGCTCGGTCTACAGTTTCTGCATGTGCCCAGGAGGCACCGTAGTTGCAGCCACATCGGAGCAGGGGTGCGTAGTGACCAACGGCATGAGCCAGTATTCACGCAACGAGCGCAACGCCAACAGCGGCATCGTCGTTGGCATTACTCCGGACGATTATCCCGGCGATCCATTGGCGGGCATCGTCTTCCAGCGTCAATGGGAAGAACATGCATTCGAGCTGGGCGGGGAAAACTACTGCGCACCGGGGCAACGAGTCGGCGATTTTCTGGCCGGACGCCGCTCGGATAAATTCGGCCAGGTGCAGCCCTCCTATACGCCAGGCGTGACACCGACCGACCTTTCCAGCGCACTGCCCGATTACGCCATCGCCGCAATCCGCGAAGCGTTGCCCGCATTCGACAAACAGATCAAGGGATTTGCCATGAGCGACGCAGTGCTTACCGGCGTGGAGACGCGCACCTCTTCACCACTGCGCATCAAGCGCGGTGAGAATTTCCAGAGCGTCAACATCAAGGGCTTGTATCCGGCGGGCGAAGGTGCGGGCTATGCGGGCGGCATCCTGTCTGCTGCAATAGACGGCATCGAAGCAGCCGAAGCGGTGGCGCTGCACATGGTGCGCGGCTAATTCAGCAAACCCCGAGCCACCATGGCCTTCATCGCGCCGATCGCCAACTCCGCCACCTTGCCCGAGATGGCCTTGCGGTCATTCTGCAACGCGTCGGGAAGGACGGTGTAGCTTGCGATGGCGCTCACCCCGTGATCCCTCAGTTTCGGACCAACTCCTCCTCGAAAATCCGCCGGTTGACTGCCGCCCTGGCGACGCCGACCACCGTGATCTTGCCGGGGTGCGACTGATACGAGGGGCCCATCCACACTGCGGTGGGTTGCATCGTCGCGACACACGCCGTCAGGAGCACGGCCGTGGCAAGCGCAAAGGAACTAACAGTTTGTTGAAATTATCATACATGCAGAGAAACGAGTGAATTTCCGTGGTCACTTTACCCCTCCCGGTGATCTGAAAATCGACTGTAGGGCTTTCTGAGAGGTCAAAACTTTTCCACATTTGCAAACATCGAGAATTTCAACAAACTGCTAGTGCTCATTTTATTAGGCGTGCATGTTGGAGTTCGTCAAGCATAGCCGCAAATTGCCTTGTGCGGTTTCTGCGCGAGCATGCCTCAACCGCCTCGCGTGTAGGCAACGTTCCATCTCGCGGGTTAGATAGAATTTTAAGTAGTGCACCACTAATCAGATCGGCGCGGTTCAACGGTGCAATGGTATCAATACCGGCTTGCCGTAACAAATTTGCTGTATCGCCTACGGGGTCGGTAAGGGCGAGAATTGGACGGCCGGCGCGCAGATATTCGTACAGCTTGGCGGGAATCTGGTCGTTGCAGTTCGATGCTTGCACGATGAGTAAAATATCGGCGCGCATCATTTCGTCGAGTGCATTTCTATATTCAATCGGAGGGAACAATTCGATGCACTCATTTAAACCGAACTTGTCCGTGAGCGTTCGCAAGAAATCCTCATGCATGGAAGCGCGAAAACGAACGCGCAATTGATCGGCGGAAATACGCCCCGTGTCGATCAAGGAACGAATGACCTGCAGGAATTGCGTTGGATCGCGTTCACTTGGATATACGATGCCGCTGTGCAGCAGGGTGATTTTCCCGGGGTTGAGGGGTGCACCGCCGGGTGTCAGGCTGGAGAAGCTTTCTTCATCGTAACCGTTCTCAATCACTTTGAAACGGCTCGCAGCCTGCGGGTAACGCACGGAATAGAGTCGCGCCGCGCCGGGGGTGGTGTAAGTGCATAATGTTGCCTCGCGCGTCGCGCGCTCTTCGATGCGCTTGAAGCTTTGCCATGTGCGCGGGTCGCTGGGATAACCATCCTGTGCCATGGGATCGCGGAAGTCAGCCACCCAAGGTAAGCCGGAGAGTTTGCGTAGCGCCGCACCAACTAAGTGAGCCGTGGCGATCGGGTAAGTGGACCAGATTACATTGGCCTGGTAACGTCGAACCATCGACAGGCCGCAGAGGGTCGCGCCCGGTAACCAACTTATCCAACGATCGGGGCGTGCGAGAACGCCGGGGTAGCGCCCTGCGATTGAGAAATGGCGCGCAGTATCGAATGCGGGGGCACGGACGACGACAGTTCCTTCGGGTATTTCAGCCAGCAAATCGTGGCTGGTTCGTTCGTACGATCGAGGATGTGCCGTGAGCACCAGCGGCTCCCAGCCGAATTCCGGCAAGTGTTTGGCAAAACGCAAGGTGCGCTGGATGCCGCTGCTTCCTGCGAGCGGCGGGAAGTGATAGGCGATCATCAGGATGCGCTTCATGATGTTAAAGAATTGGAATGCTGAAGTTTAGGGGCAAAAGCGGCAGTATGGGTTATTTGCCGGTTTGCTGTCGGCCGGGAGAGGTTGTGTTTGCTGTATAGCTCTATCAGTTGTGGGAGGCACATCAGAATTGCTGGATGCTGTTTGTTTTTCCAGGGACTGATTGGCTTCAGTTGCTAATGGGACGATCTGATCTTTGGCGTCCTCTTCTTTCTTGCGAGCGCTGCCCGGTGTGCCCTGGTAAGTCTTGCCAAGGTTTCCCAGTTTACTAATCAGGGCTGTGGCCTTTTCGGTGTTGTCGATCCCCTCTTCAAGTACCCTAATCGCTTCCGCCTTGTCTCCTTTGTCAACGAAATAGTCGCTTAGCCGCAGAATGGCGAATACATAGTCTGGTTTTGCTTGGATGGCTTGTTTGAGCGCAACGGCTGCTTCGTCATCTCTGTGCATGGTAAACAGGATTCTTGCTTTGGAGGTGTACATATCCGGCAAGAAGACGAAACCCGGTTGGGCGCGATCCAGACTGTATTGGATACCCGAAAGCACAACACGAAACTTGCTCTCGCGCAATAACTTGTCGTCCATTAGCAGTATACTGTTTTCCAAATTCAAGGCCCAGCAATAGTGGTGCAGGTGACCATAGCCATTTCCATAAATCGCAAGATACTGTTCATAGTTGTGATCCCCACTGATCTTGTTGATCTGCTGGGTGCCCCAGCAATAGCGGGGAAGCCGTAGAAGCTCTGTGCTGTTTTCAACGACTCCTTCCCAATCTGCCGCATACGCGGAAGGTATTAAAGTGATGATCAATGAAAGTAGGAGTTTTTTCATCTGAAGCCCGTATTTTTAGTCCAGTGTTGCGTTTGTACCCATTGCGCAGTGTGGGTCCCAACCTGATAGCGCCAATCCTGGCTGGAAAATGTGTGGTTTGCCTTCGGCACAGTTTCAGAGGCTATTCTGGATGAATGACAAAGTTTTTTCCAGCGATTGTCTTGTCGTGTCAATGAAATAAATTCCTGCGCGGTGAGGTCATTGCCGCTGAGTATAAACAATACGCTTCCCTTAAAGTGTTTTAGCCCGTCACGCATTCTATCGATGTAGCCGGCGCTGCCATGCCGGGGATCTGCAGGCATGGAAGAGTCAGGGCTTGCCCCGGTAACGACGCTGTGCGCAGACTTCGTTAAGTCGCTGGCAGATTTTCTCAATTCGATTTTACCTGACACTAATTTTGCCCAGAAGGAACGTTGCATCAATCGCGACAGATAGTAATGCTTGAGGCGGGCCCGGGATGCGCCGGCCTCGGTGTGCACCCAGGGATTGAGCAGAATCAGATCACTGACCCGCTTATCGGTGTGGCCATAATACAGCGCCGCCGAAGCGGCATCGCATAAGCCCCAGATCGCAACGCGGCGTACTTTCGGAGCATGCTTGAGAAATGAATCGATGGCAGCACGGATGTCGGCATCCAGCGTTTCAAAATTCCGCATGTCGCCTTCGCTGTCACCCATGCCGCGATAGTCAAAGCGCATGGAAGCGATGCCATTGTCGGCCAGGTGCCGTGCGAGCAAGGTGAATTGGCGATGACTGCCGGCACGATATTGGGGGCCGCCGACTAAGATCAGCACGCCGGTCTCATTGGGTTCGGCGGGTTGGGTGGCAATGCCGACGAGGCGGCAACCTTCGCAATCCATGATCATGGGCTCTTCGCGCCAGCTTGCCTTAATCATTGCGCCATGACCTTCATCGTTATTTCTACCAACTGAGCACACTCAGTTATTTCCTGCGTGCTCCAAAAGGTCTCGCCCCTTACGGTATGTGTGTGAACACTCGTGCCAGCAGTACGCCAGGCTTCGACTATGCGCCGGCCTGCAGGAGCGATGTCGTCACTGGGTGCGGCGCCCACGTCAATCCATTCTACTGCGCACGTCGGGGGCAGTTCGGCGAGTTTGAGTTTGGCCAGGCCGCGCGCCAAGTCCGGTGCCAGCATATAGCCGCCTATCTCAATAGGTTGGCCGGCATCCAGTTTCGCGCGCAATTCCTGGGTGCCACTTTGCGCCTGCCCTTCGCTCAGCATTTCACTGGCAAGCTTGATGCGCAAAAACTGGGTGAGGTACTGATCGCCATTGGCAACAGGTTGCCACAACAGCAAGCGGGAAAGGTTTGCAAGCGAAGGTGCTATGTCCACCGCCAGGCTTGCACCTATGCGCAGACCCCATAGCGTGATCGGTCCGGATACGTTGCCCGCGAGCCAGGCGTGGGCCAACTGCGCATCGTCGCGCCAGGCTTCCCACGCGGCATCGCCGAAGTCACCGGCGCTGTCCCCACAGCCGGTGAGGTCGACTTGCAGGACGGCGAAGCCGGCACGGGCGAACGCTCGCGCTTGCAGCGCAGCCATGCGCCTGGATTTGTGCATCTCTTCGGCGAAGGGATGCAAGTAAAGAATGCCCTGGCTTGCTTCTTTATCTGCCGGTGCGAGGTAAAGACAAAACAACTGTCCTCGCGGGCTTCCCAGAAAGAAAGGTTCGATCCGGATCGCGGCGTCGTGCATGTCAGCCAAGCTTTTGTTCGACGAATTGGGTCAGGGTGCCCAGCGTGGCGAAGGTGTCGGCACTGATTTCATCGTCTTCAACGGTGAAACCGAAATGTTCCTCCAAAGTGGTGAGAATGGTTACCACGGCCATCGAGTCGAGTTCCGGGATGGCGCCGAGCAGCGGAGAGTCAGGCTTAAGGTTCATGCCACGCCCATTGATACTTAGCACCTGATCCAAAATGCCTGCAACTTCCCTTTCAATATTTATCATTTTGCCATTCTATTGCTATTTAGCCTGCGCGTAATATGTCTCGTTTTCTCGTGAAGTCAATCAGACGTAAGGGCAATGCCAATAACATGTTTCAGTCAGGATTATAAAGACATGATCATGTTACGATGAGGCGTCAAAAAAGGCCGATATCATCGATCATTTGGTTCCTGATCCGATTTTTGCATATACTTTGCCAACTTTTTACCACCGTCATCCAGTAGCGCCACATGCCCTCTCTCATTGTCCCTCGTCTGCCGGTATTTGGGTGGAGCACTCTTCAAGGCGGCCGTCCTTCCTCATTACCCTCGGTGCTCGATATTCACAACTTGGTGTGGACATCCAGCGGTCGAGCGGCAATTGCCTTTGCCCTTCGTGAAATAGGTATTGGTACAGGCGATCGCGTACTGGTCCCGACTTATCACTGTCCTACGATGGTGGCGCCGATTGTGGCAACGGGGGCTCGGCCATTGTTTTATCCAATTTCAAAGTCGGGTGCCCCCCAACTCGATCGTATAGCATCGCTAGATTTGGCAGGAGTGCGAAGCATCATTGTAGCCCACTATTTTGGATTACTCCAGCCGATGAGGGCTATACGTGAGTTTTGCGACCAACGCGGAATATCTCTCATTGAAGATTGTGCCCATTCTATTTTTGGTACGACTGATGGTCAGGCAGTCGGTTCCTGGGGTGATTATGCAATAGCCAGTCTAACCAAGTTTTTTCCGGTGATGGAGGGAGGGTGCCTGGTGTCTGCGCGACATCGGTTGCGCGGGGGGCCAGTGCGTGCCAGATCTATTGGGGACGAGTTGAGAAATGTTGGCGACGTGCTGGAGATCGCGGTGCGGTATAAACGATTGCCCGGTGTTAATGCGGGTCTTGCGGCGCTATTTGCTGTAAAAGACGCGTTTCGAAATCATGACGGAGTAGCAATGGAACCCTTGCTTGATAACTCGGCCAACGAATCTGAAATTGTACGCGAGGGCTTGGCAGATTTTGAAGAAACTTCGCCGGTGTGGGCGAAGCCAAATTGTGGAACGCGTTGGTTGTGCATGCACATGAATCGGGAGAGGATAATTGCGGTACGCCGCCGAAATTACCAACGATTACTACAACTGATTTCCGACACTCCTGGAGCGCGCCCACTGTTTCCGTCTTTATCTGAGGGCTGCGCACCTTACGTGTTTCCACTAATGGTCGACGACCCCGATCGGCATTATCAGCGATTCAGGGCCAGTGGCGTGCCGATATTTCGATGGGATTGGCGTTGGCCAGACACGCCTGTGGAAGAAGGGGATGCCGGCACAAAGTGGGCGCGGCAGATATTTCAAATTGGTTGCCATCAAGATCTTGGGCTCGATGATATTGACGCGATTGTTAATACTATAAAAGCGCTGTTGCGGGATTAGGGATGTCAAATAAGTGGTACCTTTATTCAAGGTTGCCTATCTATATAGGTTCTTCAGACATTTCTGTGGGTAGGTGACTTGAGATCATGATAGGGTGCGTGGTTTGTTCCCTCTCCCCTTGCGGGAGAGGGGCAGGGAGAGGGGTTGATGGAGGGCGAACACCCTCTCCCCACCCCTCTCCCATCAAGGGAGAGGGGGCCGTACTGGTGGTCCACGTGACCCATGCTAAAGTCTGATGAACCTTTATATATTTCTTTCGGGTGGAGTAGGGCGCGCATGAAAAGTGCAAGAGTGATGTTCAAATGGCTCCTCGAGCGCGCCAGCGTAGATGCTTGGCTTGCCGCCATCCTGGCGCGAACTTTTTCGGTGGTGGTTGGGCGCAAAGAACAAGGTGAGACATCGTGAAGTGGACGTATCACCCCATAGAGCGGTTACCCGAGTGGCTCCCGGCTTGGCACACGTTGTTGGAGCGTGCCGGCGATACGCCACTGCTTGCGCCCGCTTTTATCATGCCCCTGCTGCAGCATTTCGGTTCCGGCCTTGAGCGACTAGTCTGCTGCGGTGAGCCGAGTACGCCCATCGCACTCGCCATAATGTGTCCGCAAGGCCGATTCGCGTGGGAGACATTCCAGCCATCCCAGGCGCCGCTGGGGGCGTGGCTGCATGATCCACGATATTCGTTCGCTGAACTGTTAACGGGCATGCTCAAAGCACTGCCCGGCTTCCCCTTGGTCGTTGGCGTGACGCAACAGGATCCCGATTTGGTATCGCGCCCCGATAGTGGGGGGAGCATTGAAACACTCGATTACATTCAAACTGCACGGGTTTCCATTCGGGGTAGTTACGAAGACTATTGGAGCGCACGTGGCAAGAACTTGCGCCAAAACATGAAAAAACAGCGCAACAAGTTGGAGAAGGAAAACATTGCAACCCGCCTGGAATTGTTCCGGCAACCGGAACAGATGCAACAAGCGGTGGCTGATTATGGACGGATTGAAAGCGCCAGCTGGAAGGAGGGGGAGGGAACTGCGGTTCACTCTGGAAATGCACAGGGACGGTTTTATCGAGCGATGCTGGAAGCGTTTTGCCGCGTGGGCAAGGGATGCGTATATCGTTACTATATCGGTGATCGTCTTGCAGCCACGGATTTATGTATCGAAGGCAGCGGCGCGTTGATTGTTCTCAAGACCACTTACGATGATTCTGTCATGGCCGGCATATCACCCGCATCGCTGATGCGCCAGGAAGTTTTTCAGCGGTTGTTCGAGGAAAAACGGTTGAACCGCGTGGAATTCTATGGTCGCGTTATGGAATGGCACACCCGTTGGACGGATGAGATTCGCATGATGTACCATGTCAATGAGTACCGATTTCCCGTGTTGCCGAAGTTCAAGCGAATGTTTGGATAACAGGCATGCTTGCGATCAGCTTGTATGAGTTTCCTGGAATTCATGAGTCCATTTAACAAATTGCTATTTTAGATTTATGCTAGGTTTACTGCACGAATTTATCCTGACATCCACTCAGCGCGTACCCGCTGCCCCTGCACTGCGTGAGGCAGGGAACGATGTCACCTATGAAGAATTGGCGAATAGCATCGCACATGCAGCGTATATGTTTCTCGGGCTCAGCCTCGACCGACGTGAGCGTGTCGCGGTGTACATGGATAAGCGGGTCGATACCGTCGTCGCGCTGTTTGGTGCGGCGGCGGCAGGCGGCGTGTTCGTGCCGATCAACCCTCTGCTCAAGCCCGAGCAAGTCACACATATACTGAAGGATTGCAATGTGCGCATTCTGGTCACGACGGCCGAGCGGCTGGAATTGCTGCGGCCAGTGCTGGCGGGTTGTCACGATTTGCGCTGCGTGGTGCAGGTCTCCGAGCAGGCGCCGCCGCACCTCGATGGTTTGACCTGCGTGAACTGGGCGGATCGGGTAACTGCGCCCCAGCGGTCTGCGCACCGTATGATTGATAGTGATATGGCGGCGATTCTCTACACCTCTGGCAGCACGGGCAAACCCAAGGGTGTAGTGCTGTCCCATCGCAACCTCGTCGCCGGCGCCGAGAGCGTTTCGCAATACCTGGAAAACCGCCAGGAAGATCGCATCCTGTCGGTGTTGCCGCTGAGTTTCGATTATGGTTTGAGCCAGCTCACCACGGTTTTCCGTGTCGGTGCGTGCGCTGTACTGATGAACTATCTTTTCCCGCGCGATGTGATTCGCGCGGTGGAGCGGGAGAAGATCACCGGCTTGGCCGCCGTGCCACCGCTGTGGGTGCAGCTTGCACAATTGGATTGGCCGAATGGCGTGGATGAGCATTTACGCTATATCACCAACTCGGGCGGTGCAATGCCGACGATTACGCTGGCCTCGTTACGCAGCAAATTACCAAGAACCAAACCCTTCCTAATGTATGGCCTGACTGAGGCATTTCGTTCTACCTATTTGCCGCCTGACGAGGTGGATCGCCGTCCCGATTCCATGGGCAAGGCGATTCCCAACGCCGAGATTATGGTGGTGCGCGAGGATGGCACACCCTGCGCGCCGGGCGAGCCGGGAGAATTGGTGCATCGCGGTGTGCATGTGGCACTCGGCTATTGGAACGACCCCGAAAAGACGGCGGAGCGTTATAAGATCGCACCAGGACAGCCAGCGGGGTTACCCATTCCGGAGATGGCAGTCTGGTCGGGCGATACCGTGAAGATGGATGAAGAGGGATTTCTTTATTTTATCGGGCGCCGCGATGAGATGATCAAGACCTCCGGTTACCGGGTAAGCCCCACCGAGGTGGAAGAAATAATTTACGCCACTGAACTGGTAACGGAAGCGGCGGCGGTAGGTGTTGCGCATCCGGTGCTGGGGCAGGCCGTCGTGCTGGTTATTTACTTGTCGAACAAGGATGAGTTCGCTAGTGAAAAGCTCATGGCAGAGTGCAAACGGCAACTCCCGGCTTTCATGGTTCCTGCCCAGATTGTCAGCCGCGACGAGCCGTTGCCACGTAACCCTAACGGCAAGATCGACCGTAAATGGCTGGCCGGCGAACTGAGCAGCCTGTTCGAAAAAATCGCATGAACGGACTCTGGCGACAAACCTGCCTTAATTCGGCATCAATAAAATAACAGTCAGGCTGCAATGATCCATTTCTTCTTCACATTTTCCAAGGATGCATCCAACTCCCCCTTTGCTCATGCATTGCGTGATATCAACATTGAGTACCGAATCTTTTCAGACAAAATATCGTTCAGGTATCGCTATCGTATTTGGCTGCTGCTGGTGGGTTGGCCGAAGTTGGTACTCTTCGCACTAAAATCAGTATGGCGCTCCCAAATCGTCTCACGTCCACGTCCCGATGCAGTCGTTGTAGAGTCGCACTTGGAGGCACTGATCTTCGGTTTGGTCCGGCGCCTTCTGTTGCGGCGAAAACCCAGCATTCATCTCTTGGGATTCATCTATACCCGACGCCAGAATCCCTTGTTGGATTCCTTGCGCCGCTTCTACTTTGTTTGTGTCTTCGCCCTTATTGATGGAATTATCTGTTTCTCCACCCTGGAAGTAAACCGGTACAAGACCTTGTTCCCCGGCGCTCGAAGTCTGTTCAAATACATACCCTATGGGCTATACATAGATGGATATGAAAAAAATGCCGAGCACTGCGGCCACCCCATTAATCCAGAGGCTTACGTCTTCAGCGCTGGTCGTTCGGGTCGGGATTACCAAACCCTATTTGACGTATTCAATCGTATCGACCATCCTTTGCATGTGATATGCGACTCGGAAGCCGCATTGGCCGGATGTGTGAGCGCTCCCAACATTACCGTGCTCAGGAACTGCTATGATGCCTGTTATGTTGAGGAATTGCGTAATGCCTCTATCGTCGTTGTTCCTCTCGCCGTAGACAACATATCTGCCGGTCAGATGGTGCTCGTCCAAGCCATGGCTTACTGCAAACCACTTGTGGTAACGCAAACGCCTACCATTGAAGACTATTTGGTCGATGGCACGAATGCCTTGCTCATTCCTCGAGGTGACGGGGAAGCCATGCATCGTGCGATCAGGAAACTGCTGAGCGACAGGGATTTGGCCCCCAGATTGGCAAGAAACGCCTTGCATTCTTATGAGACCAAGCATTGCATGCGTGCTTTCGTCGGCAATATCATCAACGCAGTGAATGTCTCTGAATAAAAGCCAAACTCTATCTCAGTTGGCTCCCTCATTCTCGGCGAGCATGTACAATTCCCCTCTAACAGTTTGTTGAAATTATCATACATGCAGAGAAAAGAGTGAATTTCCGTGGTCACTTTACCCCTCCCGGTGATCTGAAAATCGACTGTAGGGCTTTCTGAGAGGTCAAAAATTTTCCACATTTG
>JBAUUR010000083.1:0-2835 GCA_049582805.1 Gallionellaceae bacterium
AGAGAAAAGAGTGAATTTCCGTGGTCACTTTACCCCTCCCAGTGATCTGAAAATCGACTGTAGGGCTTTCTGAGAGGTCAAAAATTTTCTACATTTGCAAACATCGAGAATTTCAACAAACTGTTAATGCTTGCAAGGCTGCCTTCTTGCCATTACAACTCCATTCAGAATTGACCTCATTCATACGCAGTTAAAGCCGCTTTGCTGATATTACCAGCCGAGCGTCTGGGCGCCATCCCGGCTTATGTGGCGGGCGTCGGCTTTGGTGTCGCGCTTTATGTTGTTAATCTATATGGTTTCACGGCGATCTTTCCATGGTTCGCGCAATCGCGTGGTTGGATCACGCTGATTGCCCATGGGGTATTCGGATTCCTCCGCGCTTGCAAGGGGCATTGTTCGCAACACGATTATCACCCGCCCTAAATTTTTTGTGCGTGCGTTGCCGCACAGTTTTGCCATGGTTATGCAGCGTATTGTGGCGACAACTGGCGAACAAAAACCTGTACGCCATGTGCCATGGCTAGTGCCCGCACTGCAATGAGAGCAATCTGCGCGCAGTTCGTCAGCTTCAATCCATCTACATGTCGCATGATCCCGCATCAGCTTCGAACAAGGATTGCAATGGCAAAAAATACAATCCCGCGTCACGTCGGCTTCACCCCGGATGGAAACCGGCGCTGGGCCATGGGGCATGGGCTGCCCAAAGAAGCCGGATATGCTCATGGTATCGATCCTGGATTGTTGTTGTACGAGAAATGCAAAGAATGCGGAATTGGGCAAGGCCACCATCTACTGCTTTACCCAGGACGACACCAGGCGGCCCCCAATTCAGAAACTGGCGTTCAGTGATGCCTGCGTTGCATTTGCTTTCGAGATTGCTCGCCGCGGAGCGGCTCTGCTGGTTGTCGGCGATGAGACCTCGACGCAATTCCCCACGGCTTTAAAAGAATTCCGGCAGCGCTAGGGTGCAGGAATGAAGGTGAATCTGCTCGTCAATTATGGCTGGCAATGGGATCTGGCCGGCCTTAAAAACGGTGGCCTGCGTTCAGATGAAGTTTCGCGTCTGGATTTGATTGTACGCTGGGGAGGAGGACGCCGGTTGAGCGGTTTTTTTTCCGGTGCAATCGGTTTATGCGGATTTCTATGTCAGGGATGAATATTGGCCGGATTTTTATCCGCAGCATTTTGAACACGCACTCGCCTGGTTTAAAACCCAGGAACAGACACTTGGCGGTTGATTTTGGTTGGCGCCGGTGTTAAAGCAGAATTCGGTAATGTTGGTTATCGAAAACAGATATGGCAGCGTATGCCGTGTCGACAGGAGTTGTACGGACATACACGGAGTACAGCCGGATCATCAATAACATTTACAGGAGATCGCCATGAGCAATTACCAAATCGCCGTTGTCGTCGGCAGCCTTCGCCACGACTCGTTCAACCGCAAGCTGGCAAACGCAGTTGTGAAACTTGCGCCGCCGGAATTCTCGTTCAAGCAAGTTGAAATCGGCGATTTGCCGCTTTATAACCAGGACGACGACACCAATCAGGCCGCGTCCGTCAAACGCCTGAAGAAAGACATCAATGGCGCACGGGGACTCCTGTTCGTCACGCCCGAATACAACCGCTCGATCCCCGGCGTGCTCAAGAACGCGATTGATCACGCCTCGCGCCCCTATGGCCAGAGCGCATGGACGGGCAAGCCGGCTGGTGTGCTGGGCGCTTCGCCAGGTGCGATGGGCACCTCCATGGCGCAACAGCATTTGCGCAACATTCTGGCAACGCTGGACGTGCCGACGCTCGGCCAACCCGAAGCATTCATCCAGGCCAAGGATGGGTTGTTTGACGGAGTGGACGATGTCGGTGCAAGCAGCAGGAAATTCCTGCAGAACTGGATGGACAAGTATGTCACATGGGTAATAAAGCACGCTGCCTGATACAGTAATAATAACGGAGGCAAACAATGAGCACGATCACGACGAAAGACGGTACGCAGATCTATTACAAGGACTGGGGCACGGGGCAGCCTGTGGTATTCAGCCACGGCTGAGCGTCCCCGACAAATTGGTAGTTCTTCTTCGGCTTCCTGACCGTCGATGAGTATCCTTGTTGACCCCTCCTCAAAAAAATCCCCATGCGACGATGACCAGCATGACGAATGCAAGTGCGGTTGCCGCTTTCTAGCCCATATGAAAACCCCTCAGAGATTAGAAAACCGCCAAACATGGTTCATGTCTTAATTGTATTTGTCGCCTATTATGGTGCTCGGGTGACAACAATGAAGTTGGGACTGATACCTGCCATAAAAGTGCCGACACTAGTTGAGTACATGATTCTGCTCCTGTCGGAAAATGAGGCGGATTGCCTCACTTCTCAACATGGGGAACAGAAACCATCAGTCAACCACCAGCATGCTTAAATCAACCGCAGAATCAGGGCCGGAGCACCCATACCGCGAAGCGGTTTAGTTCATCGACACGAAGGCGACATTCGAAATCAGGCTTATCTACTAAACGCTTCTCCCGGCATTGCAGACAATTCGGGCTGAAAGGATTAAATACCACGCGCGCTTACGGTACATTGTCTACCACTGCCACGCCGTTATTGGCGGTGATATAGAGCCGCGTGCCGCTAATTGCGACACCGTTCGGGTATGGTAGCGCACCCGGCAAGGATCCTGGCATGAAACCCACTACACCCGCCACCCCCACTAGCAGTTTGTTGAAATTCACCCCAATTTCGAGGGGTCACATTGAGCCACGATAATATTTTTGATTCTAACGTTTCGATAAATGCGAAAGCATGCCGTCATATGCCTTCACGCTTGCGTTTATTGCC
>JBAUUR010000084.1:0-1586 GCA_049582805.1 Gallionellaceae bacterium
AGTCTCCACTGCTCAGCAGACTACTGAGAATCAGCGAATTGACCTTGAGAAAGCTGGCTATCAGATTGAACCTGAATACTGGTATACCGACGAAGGTGTGAGCGGTAAGGTCGCCGCAAGTCAGCGACCAGCATTCAAGAACATGTTGGGACAGATTCGCAAGGGCGAGACGTTGGTGGTATCCAAACTTGACCGACTTGGACGTGACGCCATAGATGTGCTCCAGACGGTTCGGCAGTTTGGAGAGAGGAAGATCAAGGTCATCGTGCTTCAACTCGGAAATACTGATTTAACCTCTCCATCGGGTAAGTTATTCTTGATGATGTTGGCTGCGGTTGCAGAAATGGAGCGTGATTTGTTAGTTGAGCGTACACAGGCAGGACTTGCTCGTGCGAGGTCGGAAGGCAAAACTCTCGGCAGACCACCTAAAACAACACCAAGTCAGCGTACTGAGATCCTTAAGAAATTATATGAGGGTGAAACTGTTAGCGCTTTGTCACGTACATACAGTGTCTCGCGAGCGAATATCATTAGCATACGTACGCGCAATGCGTAAGCGCCCCATAATCCACAGGCTTGTTGCCTGATTCAAATTACCGCATTCTTGCATCCATCTAAAACCAGATGGAGCGAGCATGCCGCTTTGGGATTCAGTTGGATAGGGTGAGCTATGAACTTGGGCAAGACGTTGATAGCCATGCTCGAAGGCGAAGCAAACCTCGATCTCGATGTGCTCAATCTGGCAACCCAGGCGTGGACGGAACAGGAATACCACCGGACACGCCACTCGGAAATCGGCACCACGCCGCTGGCGCACTATCTGGCCGGCCCCAACGTTGCGCGCCCATGCCCCGCAAGCGCGGCACTGACCGAGGCGTTCCGTGTCGAGGTAAAGCGCAAACAGCGTCGTTCCTATGGCACCGTGAGTCTCGAAGGGGAGCGCTTCGAGATACCGTCACAGTATCGAAACCTTGAGCATGTTCACCTGCAATATGCCCGATGGGTTCTGTCCCGTGTCGATCTGGTAGATCCACGTACCGGTGCCATCATTTGCCCGGTCAAGCCTCTCGACAAGTCAGCCAATGCCAACGGTCAGCGCAAGTGCTTGGTTCCGGTGAAGGCCGACCTGTCTCCACTGCCGCCGATAGGTATGTCGGCAATGATGACCGAGTTGCTTGCCGACTACGCCGCCACGGGGGTGCCGCCCGCCTATCTGCCCACGACCGACAAGGAGCCAACATGAACCAGAAATTACTCGCCCTCTACGGGCTGAAATGGAAACCCTACCCACATAGAATGTAGCCATGATGAATCTTTGATTTCGCCAAAGACAAGTTGATATGATGCAGGAAACCATGTTCGTTGTACTTTCATATTACCTCCTATAGCATCAAGTAAAATGGTGTTAGTTAATCACGCAGACGGCACTTTTTATAACTGTAGTAGAGACACTGCTTGTGCAGCCATCCTTCCATATTCACTACGATGATGACCACGCTCCCCAAGCCATTGGGGGATCAATGCGCCCTGTGAAGCAAAATGTTCCACATGAACTATGGTCACTTTCCCATCTGTATATGCCACGT
>JBAUUR010000085.1:0-14233 GCA_049582805.1 Gallionellaceae bacterium
GGCAATAAACGCAAGCGTGAAGGCATATGACGGCATGCTTTCGCATTTATCGAAACGTTAGAATCAAAAATATTATCGTGGCTCAATGTGACCCCTCGAAATTGGGGTGAATTTCAACAAACTGCTAATCGCATTTGACTGGAAGGCTGTGCCGAATATCCGCTCCTGGCACAAAGCAGCCGATTCTTTATTCGTGAACAAGCACCGTCACTTGCGTCCGTTTCAGCAGTTTCTTGAAATCCGTGTCGAATGTGACAAGGTGTTCACCGAGTTGAATCACTGCCGCCGCGAGCCACGCATCCGGAATGTCGTTGGCGATCAGCTTCTTCTCCAGGCAGAGTTGGCGCATTATTGACCACTCTGCGCCGAGATAGGGCATTTCAACGCCCGGGACCGCAAACAGCGCATCCAGGAATTCCACGGCATTGTCCACGGGTGTTGGATGGACAAATATCTTTGCATTGGTTACCAGCCGCAGGAAACCGGTAACAACCATAGGCATCAGCCTCAAGGTTGCTCCATCTGCGCAATTTGCGGCCGCTGCATCCAGCCACGCATAGGCAGCTTTGTGGTGCGGGTGATCACTGCGCGACGCGGCAATCAATACGTTGACATCAGGCGTCATTGTCCGCGGCATCCAGCATGGCTTTATTGCTGCACGGGTTTAGCCCGGCAACCACTCCACCGCGCCCCTTGAAGACCGGGATCTTTCGTTTGCCTGCCTTGGCTGCGGGCTGGGGAGATCGAAGGCGGAGCTGCAATCCTTCCTCGATCAGTCGAGTCAGGCTGGTTTGCTGCTGTGCTGCCAGCGCTTTGGCATTGGCGAGCAGGGAATCGTTGATATCAAGAGTGGTCTTCATTAACAAAACAATACAGATTTCTGTATGCCATGTCAATCTGCCAGTATTTTCAGTAGTGGATTTTGGGCATTTACCGCCTGCCAGACCTTCAACGCATCCACCGTCGCGCGCACGTCGTGCACGCGCACTATTTTCGCGCCGCGCTGCACTGCGATCAACGCCGCAGCAACGCTGGCAGGCACCCGATGCCCGACATCCTGGCCAGTGATCGTTCCCAGCATGGATTTGCGCGACAAGCCTGCCAGCAAAGGCACGCCCAGCTCGGCAAATGCATCCAGATTGCGCAACATGGCCAGATTATGCACCAGCGTCTTGCCGAAACCAAAGCCCGGATCGGCGACGATACGGTCACGCGCAATACCTGCGGCTTCGGCAGCAGCAATGCGTTCGCGCAGGAACTGTTTCACCTCGCTTACCACATCCTTGTATTGCGGTTCGATCTGCATGGTTTGCGGCGTCCCCAGCTTGTGCATCAGGCATACTGCCGCATCGCTGGCGGTCACGGCAGCCATCGCTTGAGACTGTTGCAGTGCATTGATGTCGTTGACCATGCTCACCCCTGCCTCCAGCGCTGCGCGCATCACTTCGGGTTTGCAACTATCCACGGAAAGAGGAATCGGTGCGCCGCGCAAGCCATCGATCACCGGCATGACGCGACTCAGTTCTTCCTCAACGCCGACCGGCAGAGAGCCCGGACGCGTCGATTCTCCGCCGATATCCAGAATGTCCGCACCTTCGTCCATCAGGCGATGTGCATGCGCCAGCGCGGCATCGCGCCGCAAATGGCGTCCGCCATCAGCGAAGGAATCCGGAGTGACATTGATGATGCCCATGACCAATGGGCGGGAAAGATCGAGGTGAAATTTGCCGCAATGAAGGAACATTCAAGCTGGTAGCTAGTAGCCGGTAGCTAGTAGCAAAGTCGGGTTGGCTACCCGCTACAAGCTACCCGCCACAAGCTGCTTCTCAAGTTCCCTGCGCTGGTTGCGTAGGAGGCGGCGTAGTCGCCGCCGGAGCGGTGGGCGCTGCATCCTGCGGCGGCTGCGGCGGCTGGCTGTTCTGGCTGGGCTTGGGCGGGCGCGGCGGCTTGCCCGCCATGATATCGTCGATCTGGTCGGCGTCCAGGGTTTCCCATTCCAGCAATGCGTGCGTCATCGCCTCGATCTTGTCGGTGTTCTCCTCGATCAGCTTGCGCGCCAAGGCGTACTGCTGATCTATTATGCGGCGGATCTCCGCGTCCACCTGCTGCATGGTCGCTTCGGAGATGTTCTTGTGCGTAGTCACCGAGCGCCCGAGAAAAACTTCGCTCTCGTTCTCGCCATATACCATCGGCCCCAGCGCATCGGACATGCCCCATTGCGTCACCATGCGCCGCGCCATGTCGGTAGCGCGCTCGAAATCGTTGGAAGCGCCGGTGGTCATCTGGTGCATGAATATCTCTTCCGCGATACGCCCGCCGAACAGCACGGCAATGGTATCGAGGATCCGGGTCTTGTCCATGCTGTAGCGATCTTCTGCCGGCAACTGCATGGTCACGCCCAGCGCCCGTCCGCGCGGGATGATGGTGACCTTGTGCACCGGATCGGTCTTGGGCAGCAGCTTGGCAACCACCGCATGACCGGACTCGTGGTAGGCGGTGTTCCTGCGTTCCGCTTCCGGCATGATCATGGAGCGGCGTTCCGCACCCATCATGATCTTGTCCTTGGCCGCTTCGAAATCGTCCATCTCGACAAAACGCTTGCTGCGGCGCGCAGCGAACAGCGCCGCCTCATTCACCAGATTGGCCAGGTCGGCGCCGGACATGCCGGGCGTGCCGCGTGCCAGGATGTCGGCCTTCACGTCGGAAGCAACCGGCACCTTGCGCATATGCACCATCAATATCTGTTCGCGCCCGCGTATATCCGGCAGCGGCACCACCACCTGACGGTCGAAACGCCCGGGACGCAACAGCGCCGGGTCCAGCACATCAGGACGGTTGGTCGCGGCAATCACGATCACGCCGCTGGCGCCTTCAAAGCCGTCCATTTCCACCAGCAAGGCGTTCAGCGTCTGCTCGCGCTCGTCGTTGCCGCCGCCCAGGCCAGCGCCGCGCTGGCGCCCGACTGCGTCGATTTCGTCGATGAACACGATGCAGGGTGACTGCTTCTTGGCCTGTTCGAACATGTCGCGCACCCGTGCGGCGCCCACGCCGACGAACATCTCGACAAAATCGGAACCGGAAATGGAAAAGAACGGCACCTTGGCTTCGCCCGCAATGGCCTTCGCCAGCAAGGTCTTGCCGGTGCCGGGGCTGCCCACCATCAGTACGCCGCGCGGAATGCGTCCGCCCAAGGTCTGGAATTTGGTTGGGTCGCGCAGAAAATCGACCAGTTCGCTGACTTCTTCCTTGGCTTCATCACAACCGGCCACATCGGCGAAGGTCAGCCGTTCCTTGGTTTCATCCAGCATGCGCGCACGCGACTTGCCGAACGAGAACGCCCCGCCCTTGCCGCCGCCCTGCATCTGGCGCATGAAAAATACCCATACCCCGATCAACAGCAGCATGGGGAACCAGGATACGAAAATGTTCATCAGCATGGAAGGTTCTTCTTCCGGCTTGGCCTCGATCTTGACGCCGTTCTTGATCAGATCCGAAACCAGCCACAGATCCTGAGGCGCATAGCTGCTGATGTGTTTGCCGTCATTGGTGACCGCCTTCAGAGTGCGGCCTTCTATGGTCACCTTGGAAACGTGTCCTTGCTTAACTTCATCCAGGAACTGCGAATAGTCCATCTGCGCCTGACCGCCTTGCAACTGGCGCGAGTTGAACTGGTTGAATACGGTCATCAGCACTAAAGCCACAACCAGCCAGATCCCGATACTCTTAAACAAATTATTCAAAATTTCTGCTCCTACCCGGCATCAGCCGAACTGCTTCATGAACCTGCATTAGACACTTTCCCACTTGATTACTCAAGTTTTTCCAGCCCCAAAAGATACACTTCGCTGCTGCGGTCGCGCGAAGCCCTGGGTTTGCGCGATACCACGCGCCCGAAATGGCCGCGCATCAGCCTGAGAAAATCCTCGAATCCCGCACCCTGAAACACTTTCACCAGAAATGCGCCGCCCGGCTGCAAATGGTTAGATGCAAAATCCAGCGCCAGTTCCGCCAGGTGCATGGCGCGAGCCTGGTCAACTACATCTATGCCGCTTATGTTGGGCGCCATGTCGGAAATTACAAGGCCGACCTGTCTGCCTCCCAATTTTTGTTCCAGTTGCGCCAGCACGCCGTCCTCGCGGAAATCGCCCTGGATGAATTCCACGCCTGGCAGCGGCGGCAACGGCAGCATATCCAGCGCGATCACCTTGCAACCCCTTGCAGCGGCCAACTGCGACCAGCCACCGGGCGTAGCACCGAGATCGACCACTACCGTGCCTTGCTTGAGCAGATGGTCACGCTCGTCGATCTCCAGCAGTTTGTATGCCGCGCGGGAACGGTAACCTTCCTTTTGCGCGCGCTGCACATAAGGATCGTTAACATGCTCCTGCATCCATTGTTTGCTGGTCTTGCTTCTCTTCATCGCTTTGAATCCCTAGCCCGTAGCTGGTAGCCTGTAGCTTGTAGCAAAACCGGGGTTGGCTACAAGCTACAGGCTACCAGCGACCAGTTAGCTCAAAATGGAGTCCCTATGCTTACGCTCACCGTATTGCAGCGCAAAAACCTCAAGGCGCGCGCCCATTCGCTTGATCCCACCGTTATTGTCGGCAATGCCGGCCTTGTGCCCGGCGTGCTGGAGGAGATTGGCCGCAGCCTGAAAAGCCACGAACTGATCAAGATCCGCGTGATGAGCGATGACCGGGAAACGCGCGCAGCCATGCTGCAGGAAATCTGTGAAAAACTGAACGCCGCGCCGGTGCAGCAGATCGGCAAGATCCTGGTGGTGTACCAGCCGCAGGAAGATGAGCCCGAGAAACAACCGGCACGGCGCAAAGGCAAGCCGCTCAGCAAGAAGCAGTTAGGTAGTCGCTAGTCGCTAGAGGTTAGTCGCTAGTTAAACCAAAACCCGCGTAGCGGACAACGCCAACTAACGACTTGCGACTACCGACTAGCGACTTCAGATGTACTGCACATCCACCACTTCATATTCGCGCACTCCGCCCGGCGCTATCACCTCGGCAACATCACCGCTATACTTCCCGATCAGGGCGCGCGCGATGGGTGAGCCGATGGAAATCTTGCACTGTTTGATGTCCGCCTCATCCTCGCCGACAATCTGGTAAGTCACCACGTCACCGTTGTCCATGTCCTCCAGCTTCACTGTCGCGCCGAACACGCAGCGCCCGTCGGCGTTGATGTTCCTCGGGTCTATCACCTGCGCGCTGCCCAGTTTGCTTTCCAGTTCCGCGATGCGTCCCTCAATGAAGCCCTGGCGGTCCTTGGCCGCATCGTATTCGGCATTTTCGGACAGGTCGCCGTGCGCGCGCGCCTCGGCAATGGCAGCGATCACCGCTGGTCGCTGCACGGTCTTCAGGTGATGCAATTCGTTGCGCAATAGCTCCGCGCCAACCGCGGTCAATGGAATCTTGCTCATGCTGTAACTTCCTCAGTAAATAGTCGCTAGACGCTAGTCGTTAGTTGGTCTTGTCCGCTGCGCGGGTTTTGATTTAACTAACGACTAGCGACTAACGACTGGTAACTAATCTTTCGTGCTGGGCCTGTATGTCATACACCTGCAATTCGGTCAAGTGCTGCATTCCGCGGCAGGCCGCGCGTGCCCCGGCCAGTGTGGTGTAGTAGGTTACCCGCCCCTGCAGCGCCGCATGACGAATCGAGTAGGAATCGCGCATCACCGACGGCTTGCTCTCCACGGTATTGATGATCAAATTGACCTCGCCGTTCTTGATCATGTCCACGATGTGCGGGCGTCCCTCCGCCACCTTGTTCACCACCGACACCGCCACGCCCGCCGCAGCGATTTCCACAGCCGTGCCGCGCGTTGCCAGCACGGTGAAGCCCAAATCCCGCAGACTGCGCGCAACCTCCACTGCCCCAGCCTTGTCGGCATCTCGCACACTGATGAATGCCTTGCCCGCGGAGGGCAGTTTGACTCCGGCTGCCAGCTGTGACTTGACGAATGCTTCGGCGAAGCTTTCGCCTACGCCCATCACCTCACCGGTGGATTTCATTTCCGGTCCGAGTATGACATCAACACCGGGAAATTTGATAAACGGGAACACGGCTTCCTTGACAGAATAATAAGGCGGCGCCACTTCTTTTGCCACCCGTTGCTGCGCCAGGCTCTGGCCCACCATGCAGCGTGCCGCAATCTTCGCCAGCGGCACACCGGTCGCCTTGGACACGAAGGGCACCGTGCGCGAGGCGCGCGGATTCACTTCGAGCACATACACCGTCCCACCCTGGATGGCGAATTGAACGTTCATCAGGCCGACCACATTCAGCGCCTGGGCCATCGCCCTGGTCTGGCTGCGCAGTTCATCCTGCAAGGCAACAGACAAGCTATACGGCGGCAAGGAACAGGCCGAATCGCCGGAATGCACCCCGGCTTCCTCGATGTGTTCCATGATGCCGCCGATCAGAACTTCCTTGCCGTCCGAAATCGCATCCACATCCACTTCAATCGCATCGTTCAGGAAACGGTCGAGCAGGATCGGCATGCGTTCCGGATAGGTCTTGGACATTTCCATTGCATCGCGCATGTAGCGTTCAAGATCGGTCTGCGCATGGATGATCTCCATCGCGCGTCCGCCCAGCACATTGGAAGGACGCACCACCAGGGGATAGCCGATTTCGATGGCACCGGCGATGGCATCCTGCACGTTGCTTGCAATACGGTTGGGCGGCTGCTTCAAGCCCAGTTGCCGCAGCATCTGCTGAAAGCGTGCGCGGTCCTCCGCGCAGTCGATCATGTCCGGCGAGGTGCCGATGATGGTTACCCCCGCCTGATGCAGGCCATGAGCCAGTTTCAATGGCGTCTGCCCGCCGTACTGCACGATCACGCCTGCAGGTTTCTCCACCGCCACTACTTCCAGCACGTCTTCCAGCGTCAGCGGCTCGAAATACAGACGGTCTGACGTATCGTAATCGGTGGACACGGTCTCCGGGTTGCAGTTGACCATGATGGTCTCGTAGCCATCCTCGCGCATCGCCAGCGCGGCATGCACGCAGCAGTAATCGAACTCGATGCCCTGCCCGATGCGGTTCGGCCCGCCGCCCAGCACCATGATCTTTTTCTTGTTGGTCGGCTGCGCTTCGCATTCCTCCTCGTAGGTCGAATACATATAAGCGGTGTTGGTGGCGAACTCTGCCGCACAGGTATCCACGCGCTTGAACACCGGGCGCACACCCAGCGCATGGCGATAGGCGCGCATGGCGTCAGCATCGGTATCCAGCAACTTTGCCAGACGCGCATCGGCAAAACCGCTGCGTTTCAAGGCGCGCAGCTCTTCCGCGCCCAGGCTTTCCAGCGTGCGCCCCGTCAGGGATTTTTCCTGGCGCACCAGGTCTTCGATCTGCACCAGAAACCACGGGTCAATCTTGCTCAGTGCGAACACCTCATCGACACCCATGCCGAGACGGAACGCATCGGACACAGCCCAGATACGATCCGGCCCGGGACTGCCGAGTTCCGAGGCGATCGCCTCGATATTACTGTATTTTTCATCCAGCCCATGCACGCCCACTTCCAGCCCGCGCAACGCCTTCTGGAACGATTCCTGGAAAGTGCGGCCGATCGCCATCACCTCGCCCACCGATTTCATCTGCGTGGTCAGGCGGTCGTTGGCCTGCGGGAATTTTTCAAATGCGAAGCGAGGAATCTTGGTCACCACGTAATCGATGGTCGGCTCGAACGAGGCCGGGGTTGCGCCGCCGGTGATGTCGTTCTTCAGTTCGTCCAGCGTGTAGCCCACCGCCAGTTTGGCCGCCACCTTGGCAATCGGGAAACCGGTGGCCTTGGAGGCCAGCGCGGAAGAGCGCGATACGCGCGGGTTCATCTCGATCACCACCATGCGTCCATCCTTCGGGTTGGTGGCAAACTGCACGTTGGAGCCGCCGGTATCCACGCCGATCTCGCGCAGCACCGCGATCGAGGCGTCGCGCATGATCTGGTATTCCTTGTCAGTCAGCGTCTGCGCCGGAGCCACGGTGATCGAATCGCCGGTGTGCACGCCCATCGGATCAAGATTTTCAATCGAGCAGATGATGATGCAGTTGTCGTGGCGATCGCGCACCACTTCCATCTCGAACTCTTTCCAGCCGAGCAGCGATTCCTCGATCAACAGCTCCCTGGTCGGCGAAGCCTCCAGCCCGCGCTCGCAGATCTCGACGAACTCTTCGCGGTTGTAGGCGATGCCGCCGCCGGAGCCGCCCATGGTGAAGGAGGGGCGGATGACGGTCGGGAAGCCCAGCACCTGCTGCACCTGCAGCGCTTCCTCCATGCTGTGCGCGATCGCGGAACGCGCCGAGGCCAAACCGATCCTGGTCATCGCCTGCTTGAATTTCTCGCGGTCTTCCGCCTTGTCGATCGCCTCGCGCGAAGCACCTATCATCTCGACGCTGTACTTTTCCAGTGCGCCGTGCCTGGCCAGATCCAGCGCGCAATTCAACGCGGTCTGCCCGCCCATGGTCGGCAGGATTGCATCGGGCTTTTCCTTGGCGATGATCTTCTCCACCATCCGCCAGGTGATCGGCTCGATGTAAGTGGCATCCGCCATGTTCGGATCGGTCATGATGGTGGCAGGGTTCGAGTTCACCAGGATGACGCGATACCCTTCCTCGCGCAGCGCCTTGCAGGCCTGCGCGCCGGAATAATCGAACTCGCACGCCTGCCCGATGACGATCGGGCCGGCGCCGATGATCAGGATGCTTTTTATGTCGGTGCGTTTTGGCATATTTCTTCAGTCGTTAGACGATAGTCGTTAGTTAAAAGCCGCGCAGCGACCACACCAACTAACGACTAACGTCTATCGACTAGCGACTCTTCATTAACTCAATAAATTTATCAAACAACCCATCCACGTCATGCGGCCCCGGACTGGCTTCGGGATGGCCCTGGAAGCAGAACGCGGGTTTGTCGGTCAGCTCGAAACCTTGCAGCGTGCCGTCGAACAGCGAGATATGCGTGACGCGCGCATTCGCGGGCAGCGTCGCCGCATCCACCGCAAAGCCGTGGTTCTGGCTGGTGATCATCACGCGCCTGCTCTGCGTGTCCTGCACCGGATGGTTCGCGCCGCGATGGCCAAACTTCATCTTCACCGTCTTCGCTCCCGCCGCCAGCGCCATGATCTGGTGCCCGAGGCAAATGCCGAACAGCGGCATGCCGACTTCAATAAATTTACTCGTTGCGTTGATCGCGTAATCGCACGGCTCCGGATCGCCGGGGCCGTTGGACAGGAACACGCCATCCGGCTTCATCGTCAACACTTCGTTCGCGCCAGTCCGGGCGGGCACCACGGTGATTCTGCAGCCGCGCTCGGCCAGCTTGCGCAGGATGTTGCGCTTCACCCCGAAGTCGTAGGCCACCACGTGGAAGGATTCGGGATGCGGGATGCGGGATTCGGAATAAACCTCCGCACCGCCCTTCACTGAATCCTGAATCCTGAATCCTGAATCCCTGTATCCAACGCCCAGCGCCCATTCACGCTGTGTCCATTCGTAGGGCCTGTCACAACTCACCACCTGCGCCAGATCCATTCCGGCCAAACCGGCAAAACCACGCGCCGCCCCCAGCGCGGCGCCTACCTCATCGCCGGTGGCGATACAGCCATTCTGTGCGCCCTTCTCGCGCAGGATGCGCGTCAGCTTGCGCGTATCGATCCCGGCGATCGCCACGACATTGTTGGCCTTGAGATAATCCGGCAACGATTGCGTGCTGCGGAAATTGCTCACGGTCAGCGACAAATCCCGGATCACCAGCCCGCTGGCGAACACCTGGCGTGATTCCACGTCTTCCGGATTCACCCCGACGTTGCCAATGTGCGGACAAGTCAGCGTAACGATCTGTTTGGAGTAGGAAGGATCAGTAAGGATTTCCTGATAACCGGTCATGGCGGTATTGAACACCACCTCGCCGACGCTGCTGCCGGAAGCGCCGATGGCAACGCCCCGAAACACCGTCCCATCGGCTAATACAAGAATGGCGGGGTTCGTTTGCGGCACCGGATGGCTCCCAAGGCTCATGACATAAAGAAGCGGGACGAACCGTTCGTTCATCCCGCTCTGGATTGTCGCGCATTATAGCCGAACCGGGTGTGCCTATCAAATCCGGCAGCCAGATTATGTGTCGCGCGCTTTTGATCTGTCCGGTTTTGTAGCACGCAATCTGTCCGGTTGTCGTATTGCCCAGGGAGGGCGATATGAAGCCGAAAAAGTGCTACAGGAGATACGGAAGATGAGATTTTCGAGGAAGCGTCTGAAGAATGGAATGCAGGGCGGCTGGCGCAAACCGAGGCGGCGCGGATATTGGGGGTTTGTGTGCGTAGCTTCCGCCGCCACATGGGGCGCCACGAAACTGACGGGTTGGATCGGCTGAGCGGATGTCCATTCGGCGTCGCGGACGACGCCGGCGCATATCCGTCGGGCAGCGTGCTGGGCAATGCCCGGAAAACCCTGCAGGCCTATCGCCGCGCCTGCCGGAGGTCGGCACACCCGAAGTCGGCGCGCAAGAATTTGCGCTGATGAATTTGGCAGGATTCAGCTGGCAGCAATAATAAGTCGCATCGGGGTTGTCTGCCGGCCAGTCCAGCCGGTCATTTAGACATGCAAGTCAAAGCACTGGCTGCGCGCTTTGGCGTTTCTGCGGCGGAATTTATATAAACGGGTATTGGAAAATTTAATGTGCTGACCCTTTGATCCACTATGCCTTCGCCGAACAACAGGTGCGGCAAACGCAGCCAGCAATTTGTTGAAATCTGCTAGCATTCCTTTCCAGCGCCCATGTTTTTTCGGCATGGCTGACCGCTAATAAAAAACGCAGGGATGACTGATGGCGAAAGCAACAAATAAGAACAACGACACCGGCGCCAATCTTGGCTTTGAAGCCAAGCTCTGGCAGATGGCCGACGGTCTGCGCAACAACATGGATGCAGCCGAGTACAAGCACGTCGTCCTCGGCCTGATTTTCCTCAAGTATATCTCTGACGCCTTCGAGGCCAAGCACGCCGAACTCGACTCACAAAAGGCAAAAGGTGCCGACCCGGAAGACCCGGACGAGTATCGCGCCGTCAGTATCTTTTGGGTGCCGCCTGAGGCGCGTTGGAAGTATCTGAAGTCGATGGCGCCGCAGCCGACCATAGGCCAGTTGGTCGATGATGCGATGAGCGCGATCGAGCGCGACAACCCCTCTCTGAAGGGTGTGCTGCCGAAGGACTTCGCCCGCCCCGGTCTCGACAAGCAGCGGCTCGGCCAGATCATCAATCTGGTCAGCGATATTGCGCTTGGCAGCGCGGCCGACCGCGCAAAGGATACACTCGGTCGCGTTTACGAATATTTCCTCGCGCGCTTCGCCAGTGCCGAGGGGAAGAGCGGCGGCCAGTTCTACACGCCCTCGCGCGTGGTGCGCGTGCTGGTCGAGATGCTCGCGCCCTACAAGGGGCGCGTCTACGATCCATGCTGCGGTTCGGGGGGCATGTTCGTCAGCAGCGAAAAGTTCATCGAGGCGCACAGTGGTAAGCTCGGTGACATTTCGATCTACGGTCAGGAGTCCAACTACACCACTTGGCGTCTTGCAAAGATGAATCTCGCCATCCGCGGCATCGACGCACAGATTGGCCACGGTGACGCCTTCCACAACGACGCGCACCCCGACCTCAAGGCCGACTATGTGCTCGCCAACCCGCCTTTCAACGACAGCGACTGGCGCGGCGAGCTGCTCAAGAACGACAAGCGTTGGGCCTACGGCGTGCCGCCAGCAGGCAACGCCAACTACGCATGGGTGCAGCATTTCATTTATCACCTCGCGCCAACCGGGCTCGCGGGCTTCGTGCTAGCCAACGGCTCGATGTCCTCCAACCAGTCGGGCGAGGGCGAGATTCGCAAAGCTATTATCGAAGCCGATCTGGTGGATTGCATGGTCGCGCTGCCGGGTCAGCTCTTTTACTCGACGCAGATTCCGGTGTGCCTGTGGTTTCTGGCACGCAATAAAAAGAACGGAAAGTTCCGTGACCGGCGCGGCGAGACGCTGTTCATCGACGCGCGCAAGATGGGCACGCTGGTCGACCGCGTGCATCGCGAATTGACCGACGAGGATGTCGCCAAGATCGCCGGCACCTACCATGCATGGCGCGGTGACAAGGACGCGGGCGAATACGCCGACGTGCCCGGTTTCTGCAAGGCTACGAAGCTCGATGATATTCGCAAACACGGCCACGTGCTCACGCCGGGCCGTTACGTTGGCGCCGAAGAAATCGAAGATGACGGCGAACCATTCGAAGAAAAAATGCAACGGCTCGTTGCACAATTGGATGAGCAATTCGCCGAGTCCGCGAAGCTGGAAAAGGCAATCAAGGCGAACTTGAAGGTGCTGGGTTATGGCGGGTGAGTGGCCTGTAGTAAGGCTCGAAGAAGTGTGCGAAACCATCACCGATGGTGCGCACCAGTCTCCGAAGGATTGTCCCGGAGGTTTGCCGATGGCCTCTGTTAAGGACATGGCTCGTTGGGGCATTGACGTAAAATCTTCGCGCACGATTTCTCATAAAGACTTTGACGATCTTGTTCGAAATGGATGTCAACCTCAAATCGGTGATGTCCTCATAGCAAAAGATGGGGCGACATGCTTGGAAACTGTTTGCGAGTTCAAGCAACCAGATAAAATTGTTCTACTATCGTCAATTGCAATTCTGCGACCATCACGGCAGTTGCACTCTGGCTACCTTCGCTATTACCTCGATTCGGCAGAAACAAGGGCAATGCTGAAAGCTGGATATGTTTCTGGCAGCGCGATTCCGCGTGTTGTTCTGAAAGACTTTCGCCGAGCACCAATTCTGCTCCCGCCCCTCGCCGAACAAAAAGCCATCGCCCACATCCTCGGCACGCTGGACGACAAGATCGAGTTGAATCGGCGGATGAACGCGACGCTGGAGGCGATCGCGCGGGCGCTGTTCCAGAGCTGGTTCGTGGATTTCGACCCCATCCGCGCCAAACTTGATGGCCGCAAACCCGCTGACCTTGACGCTGCCACCGCCGCACTTTTCCCCGCACACTTTCAAGACTCTCCCCTCGGTCATATTCCACAGGGGTGGGGAGTGAAAACCATCGAAGAACTTGCTGAACGCGTTGCGATGGGGCCGTTCGGTTCAGACATCAAGGTATCAACGTTCGTGCCCGAAGGTATCCCCGTTGTCAGCGGTCAGCACCTCCGTGGCACTCTTCTTGATGACTCTGAGTTTAACTTTGTCACCGAGGAGCACGCGGACCGCCTCAAACGCTCCAACGTGCAACGGGGTGATGTCATCTTCACTCACGCGGGCAGCATTGGCCAAGTCGCCTACATCCCAGAGACATCGCGCTACGAGCGCTACATTATTTCGCAGCGCCAATTTTATATGCGCTGCAATCGTTCTGTGATGTCGCCGTTCTACATTGCTTCGTATTTCAAGACGCCCGAAGGCCAGCACCGACTTCTTGCCAACACATCATCGACAGGCGTGCCGTCCATTTCCCAGCCCGTGACTTATCTCCGCCAGTTGAAGATGGTCGTCCCGCCGCCAGATTTGCTGAAGGTTTTCGACACTACAGTCAGCGCGATTCACCTCAAGATGGCGCACAATGATCAACAATGCCGCACCCTCGCCATCCTGCGCGACGCGTTGCTGCCTAAGTTGCTGAGCAGGGAGTTGAGGGTATCGTCATCATCAGCAATATGCGTATGAAGATCATCATGGTCATGAAGAGTTGGATCATCACCACCATGGTGGTGATGATGATGAACATCACCACTGACTAGAAATCAGGAGAATCGACACCATGCCTGCCAAGCCAAAGTTCGATGCGCGCAAGATGATGGAGAAAGCTATTGAGGTGATGAAACAATCCATCAACGAGCCGCGCGCCGACAAGAAGGCAAACCCGCTGGTGGGAGCCGTTCTGGTTAAGCCGGACGGGACGGTAGATACCGCATTTCGTGGCGAGCTTCGCCATGGTGATCATGCGGAATTCACTTTGCTGGAACGCAAGCATCGTGACGACTTGCTCGATGGTTCGTTTTTGTTTGCGACTCTGGAACCGTGCGCACCGGGTGCGCGAAAGCATCCTAAGTACTCCACTTCAGAAGTTCACACACGTATTTTTCAAGCCGCGAGCTTCAGATGCTGAGTTTCGGCATAGCGTGAACGCATGCGTGCGATCAGGGCGTTCAGGTCAGCACGAGTGAACTTCC
>JBAUUR010000086.1:0-4642 GCA_049582805.1 Gallionellaceae bacterium
CTATACATAACGACATAAATCTACTGCGCAAGCCGGCATCGGCGTCGCGCGGTGCTCGGCATCCTCATGTACTTCTGTGTACATTCCGGTGCCTGCGCTCCGGGCTCCCCCAATGTCGGCCCGCTCGCTACGATTTCTGTCGCTATGTATAAATTCCTACTGTATTCACCATCCTTTTTACGACCTTAAATTGCGCGGAATATCAACTCTGGTTTTGAACCTTAAGCAACACCAGCACTGCACCGCCACCGCCCAGATTTGATGGTGCTTCGCAAAACGCCAGCACTTCCGCGCATTGCGTCAGCCAGTGCCGTGTGCGCGCCTTGAGGATACCCACTCCGCCCGTATGCCAGCCTTTGCCGTGAATCACGCATACGCAGCGCAGTCCGTGCTGCACCGCATGCTGCAAAAATTGCGGCAGCAGCTTGCGTGCTTCGTCGCTGCTCATGCCGTGCAGATCCAGGCTGTCCTGCACCGGCCATACCCCGCGCCGCAGCTTGCGCAAGGTCATGCGCGACAAACCGTTGCGCATGAATTCGGTGAGCAGGGTATCCTCTGCGCCGTGATCGGACAGCTTATCGGCAACCGGAGCAGGGGCAATTGCCGTGTTGCGCGGCATAGTCCGGCGCGGCGAAGCGGCTGGCGCGATGCGGTTGGTCGGCGCCAGCGGCATGACGCCATCAAGCGCCTGCCGGAACAGCTCGGCCTCTTTTGCGACGGGCTGTTCCTTTTTCTTGTTCAACTCAAAAGCACCTCAACCGAGCGCGCTCAGGTACTTGTCCGCATCCAGCGCCGCCATGCAGCCGGAGCCGGCGCTGGTCACCGCCTGGCGGTAGATATGGTCCTGCACGTCTCCTGCCGCGAATACGCCGGCAATGCTGGTTGATGTGGCGTTGCCGTCCTGGCCGCCCTTGGTGACGATGTAGCCGTTGATCATCTCCAACTGTCCCGCAAACAGATCGGTGTTGGGTTTGTGGCCGATGGCGATGAATACGCCGGCCAGCGCGATGTCCTGTTTGGCGCCAGTCTCGACCTGCTTGATGCGCATGCCGGTCACGCCGCTGTCGTCGCCCGTCACCTCGTCCAGCACCTGTTTCAGTTGCAGGGTGATCTTGCCTTCCTTCACCCTCTCCATCAGGTGATCCACCATGATGCGTTCGGCGCGGAAGGCATCGCGCCGATGCACCAGCGTGACATGCTGGGCAATGTTGGCCAGGTACAACGCCTCCTCGACCGCGGTGTTGCCGCCGCCGATCACCGCCACGTCCTGGTTGCGGTAAAAGAAGCCGTCGCAGGTGGCGCAACCTGACACGCCCCGGCCCATGAACGCCTGTTCCGACGGCAGGCCGAGGTATTGCGCCGACGCGCCGGTGGCGATGATCAGCGCATCGCAGGTGTAGCTGCCTTCGTCGCCCATCAGCAGGAACGGTTTCTGTTGCAGTTTGGCGGTGTGGATGTGGTCAAAGATGATCTGCGTATTGAAGCGTTCCGCGTGTTGCAGGAAGCGCTGCATCAGTTCCGGGCCTTGCACGCCATTGGCATCGGCCGGCCAGTTGTCCACATCAGTGGTGGTCATCAGCTGGCCGCCCTGCGCCAGCCCGGTGATCAATGTCGGCTTGAGGTTGGCGCGCGCGGCATACACGGCGGCAGTGTAGCCTGCCGGACCGGAACCGAGTATGAGAAGGCGATGGTGTTGCGTGGGTTTTTCCATGGCGATACTTTCCAATCAAATTCCAAATGAGGGCGAAATTTAGCAGTGACGCGCTTTCCTGTCGAGTAAAATACGCTGATATGCTCCCCCGAATTTTTGTTTTCCTGTTGCTGCTATTGGCTTTGCCGCATGCACATGCAGTCGAATTACCGGGTATTCCTGAATTCATCGATGAAATGGTGGCAAAGCACCAGTTCAAGCGCAACGAACTGGTGAACGTGTTCCAGCATGCTGAACTTCAGCAAGCTGTCATCGACGCCATCAACTCACCTGCCACTGCCAAACCCTGGATCGACTACCGCGCCATCTTCGTGAATGACAATAATATCCGGGAAGGGCTCGTATTCTGGAGAAAGCATGGCCGGACCCTGCACCGCGCCGAAAGGAAATATGGCGTACCGCAATCCATCATCGTTGCATTGCTGGGCGTGGAAACCCATTTCGGGCAACGCACAGGCAAATTTCGCACGCTGGATGCACTGACCACGCTGGCATTCAATTATCCGCGGCGCGCGGATTTTTTCCGCAACGAGCTGGAGCAATATCTGCTGTTGTCGCGTGACCAGGATCTGGACTTGATGGAAGTATATGGCTCCTATGCCGGTGCGTTGGGCATACCGCAGTTCATGCCGAGCAGCTATCTCAAATATGCGGTGGATTTCGACCATGATGGCAAGCTTGATCTGTTGCGTGATCCGATAGATGCCATCGGCAGCGTGGCAAATTATTTCAGGCAATACGGCTGGGCACGCGGCAAACCGGTGACAGCGCGTGTAACAGTCAGTGAGGATGAGTGCCTGGGCAGCCTGCAGGAGCCACGCACGGTTGCTGCCTGGAAATCTGCGGGAGTAAAACCGGAAAAGAAAATCGCTGCAGCCGATAGCGCACGCTTGATGGATTTTACCGTGGGTGAAGGAAAGGACTTCTGGCTGGCTTTCAACAATTTCGACGTGATCACGCGCTACAACAACAGCGACTTCTATGCCATGGCGGTATATCAGCTATCCGATGCATTGCTCGATGCACGGAAGAACCGCAAGATGAAATGATCGTGAAATCGTGCTTTTCCTCAAGAGAAGTTCATCCGCAAAGCGCGCAGAAAGCAGAGTAAATCACCCTATTTCAAGTGCAAATCAAATGCCGGTTGAACATTCCTGCTGTTCTGGTGTAGCCCGGTAGGATGCGGTGACGAATGAACCGCATCGCTCGAGTTATTCACCCACAGGTAAATGCTATGAAGACTGACAAATTAGAACGCCTCCAAGCCGCGGGCTGGAAAGTTGCAACACAGAGCATTTTCTGCAATTAAGTGATAAGGAGGCGCGGCTCATCGCTCTCAAGCTCTCGTGATCAGTGCGGAAAAAAAATCACGCATCAAGCGAAAACTCTCTCAAATTGACCTCACGCAGCCTATGAAATCGAGGCAATCGCGCATTGCTAAAATTGAAGCTGGCGATCCTTCAGTATCGCTGGATTTGATTGGGCTGCGGTTGACGGCAGATTTCGGACAACCCTTAACAATTGCTGACATTCTGACATGTTCTCAAAGCCAGACACTCGGCCAAAACCGTGCCAAGCTATGATGGACAAACAGTTACTTGAAGAAGCCTCGCGCACTCGCGATTGCCTTTAAATTGATCGGAGTTTTGCCAACACGCCTTAGTGAATTGAACGCCGCTTGGCTAGCTTAGTACTCCACTTCAGAAGTTCACACACGTATTTTTCAAGCCGCGAGCTTCAGATGCTGAGTTTCGGCATAGCGTGAACGCATGCGTGCGATCAGGGCGTTCAGGTCAGCACGAGTGAACTTCCATTCGAATGGATGCGCAATGCTTTCGTAGTAGCGCTCGAAATTCGCCAGCCGCTCGGCCACCGCCTCCAGGCAGGGGAAATCGTTGGGTGTGAGCGCCTTACGCTGCACGATGGAGAAGTATATCTCGATCTGGTTGAGCCAGCTCGCGTGCACCGGACCGTGGACCGGAACCAGCCGCGGATAAGCTTGGGTCAGGCGCAGCACCGAAGCCTCGCCGCGATGCGACGATCCGTTGTCCATGATCCAGAACACCCGACGAGCGTTATTGTATGGCGGCTGACTCATGACCTGATCGACCAGCCGCCCGAATGGTGCGATGCCGGTTGTTGCTTCACAGCGCCCGAACACCTTGGCGCGGTGTATGTCGAGGGCGGCAAGATAAGCCCATGCCCCTCCGCGTGCATACTCGTGTTCGACGCGCATCGACTCGCCCGGACGAGTCGGCAGGCTCGGATGGACGCGTATGCGGGCCTGGATGCTGGTCTTCTCGTCAGCGGAGATGACAAACTCATCCTCGCGTAGCGCTTGCCCTTGCCAGCAGCGCGCATAGAGATCCAGGATGCGCCCGGCCTTGGCTTGGAAATGAGGGTCGCGCGGAAAAATCCAGCAGCGGTGCTGCCACGGCCGGATCGCGTCCTCATGCAGCCACCGCCAGATCGTGCTGCCACTGATGCTGGCTACCAGCCCTGCGTTCTGGGCATAGCGCGCCACATCGGCCACGCTCAGTCTGGACAGCGGCACACCAAGGGTCGCCGGAAGCTCGCAAGCCAGCGCCTTGATCTCAACGGTGAGTTCTGGGGGGAAAACTCCGAGGGCGTCCGGGGCGGGTTCTCTCCTCGAGTCCCGCTAATCGCCTCTCAAAGAAGCGCTTGCGCCACTGACTAACTACTTCGCGCCGCGTGTCCAGGCGCGCAGCAATCTCGTCGTTGTCGATACCGGCAGCAGCCATTAGAATCATCTTGGCGCGCACAACCTCAAAGTATGGCAACGTATATTTCGCCGCCCTGCGGCTCAACTCGGTTGCTTCTTCGGAAGACAGAACAATCTGGAACGGGCTTTTTCTTGGCATATACAGACCCTCGCTTGCAGGTTGCAGCGAGGATGCTATATGTGACACT
>JBAUUR010000087.1:0-5147 GCA_049582805.1 Gallionellaceae bacterium
TCGGCGTCGCGCGGTGCTCGGCATCCGGGGCCGCGTAGCGGCAGACTTCTGTGTACATTCCGGTGCCTGCGCTCCGGGCTCCCCCAATGTCGGCCCGCTCGCTACGATTTCTGTCGCTATGTATAACATCCCAATTCGATCAACAATCCGCTCAAGCACGCACCCTGCCGGGACGAAAATAAGACGTGTTGTCGTAATACGCTTCCTCGGTATTTTCCGGCGACCAGCCCGGCACACCCAGCAGCGGCACGGGAGTCAGTTCGCGTGTGCTGCGGCAATGCCGCACCGCATTCAGGTAATCCGCCAGCAGGCCGTCGAGATGCGCCAGCCTTTGCGCCAGCGGCCAAACGAAGAAATCCCGTTCCACCGCAAGCAGCAAACCTTGTCCGGTCAACCCGCTGTAAGGATGCAAAGCCTTCTCGCATAAACCGTGGCCGAGCAGAAAGAACCCCATCTTCTCACTGGCATCATCACGCCGTTGCCAGAACAATTCCTTCCAGCGGAATTCACCCAGCAGGCCGGACAATTTGGTGTCGGCACAGGCCACAATCACACCCGATTCATCCAGCAACGTGTTCATGTCGCGCACCGCACCGCGCTGACTGGTTGCCGCATTGGAGGGATCAAGTGGCGCCTGCCTTTCCAGCAACGCCTGATAGTGCCGCTTGTTGATGGCCGCTTTGGCTTCGGGAAAGGTCAGCCATGCCAGCGCGTTGAACAGGTCGTGCCAGTTATGTTCGCGCGTCTGTAATTCGCCCTCAAGGTAACAACGGGGTTCATACTGCTGTTCGAACGCCAGCTTGCCGTATCCTTGCGCGACGAAACGAAGCGGCTGCCCGCTCCCCACGATGACAGGTTGCTTGCGCGCACTGAGTAGCCTATTCATGTCCTCCAGAGTTGGAAAATTCTCTGCATCGATTTGCGCGAGCACCGGATGCAATGGCGCAAAGAATGGCGATTGCAGCAAAACCCCTTTATTCCATCCGGCTATTTGTTTCATCAAAAAATCATTCTAGCCGCAACGAAAAAAGGCATAATGCCCCAGTAAATGCTGATTGACTCCAGCGCGCCTTCCATGATGGAATTAATCGACATGGTGCAATAATCTATCAATGAGGAAATGCAAAATATGGCAAAGAAAAACGCATTTTACGCCCAGTCCGGCGGCGTAACCGCCGTCATCAATGCATCCGCCTGCGGACTGATCGAAACGGCGCGCAAACACAAGGACAAGATAGGCAAGGTATATGCCGGACGCAACGGCATCATCGGCGCGCTGACCGAAGACCTGATCGACACCAGCAAGGAATCCGCCACAGCCATCGCCGCGCTGCGCCACACCCCCTCCGGCGCATTCGGCTCCTGCCGCTTCAAACTCAAAGGACTGGAAGAGAACAAACTGCAGTATGAACGCCTGATCGACGTGTTCAAGGCACACAACATCGGCTACTTTTTCTACAACGGCGGCGGCGATTCAGCCGACACCTGCCTGAAAGTTTCGCAACTCGCCGACAAGATGGGTTACCCGATCCAGGCCATCCATGTGCCCAAGACCGTGGACAACGACCTGCCGATCACCGACTGCTGCCCCGGCTTCGGCTCGGTGGCGAAATACATCGCCGTATCGGTGCGCGAAGCCAGTTTCGACGTCGCCTCGATGGCCAAGACCTCGACCAAGGTATTCGTGCTGGAAGTGATGGGTCGGCATGCCGGATGGATCGCGGCGGCGGGCGGTCTGGCAGCGGACAAGAACTGCGAGATTCCCATCGTGATCCTGTTCCCGGAAATTCCGTTCAACAAGGAACAATTCCTCGCCAGGGTGGACGCCATGGTGAAGCAGCACGGCTATTGTTCGGTGGTCGTGTCCGAAGGCGTGCAAGGCGCGGACGGCAAGTTCCTGTCCGATCAGGGGTTGCGCGATGCGTTCGGCCATGCGCAACTGGGCGGCGTCGCGCCGGTGGTCGCCAACATGGTAAAGGATGCGCTGGGCTACAAATTCCACTGGGCGGTGGCAGACTACCTGCAACGCGCCGCGCGCCATATCGCCTCCAGGACCGACGTCGAGCAGGCGTATGCGCTCGGCAAGTCTGCTGTTGAGCTGGCGCTCAAGGGACAAAACGCGGTAATGCCCACCGTCGTCCGCGTCTCGGACAAACCCTACAAATGGAAGATCGGCGTCGCCCAGCTCAAGGATGTGGCCAATGTCGAAAAGATGATGCCGCGCGACTTCATCAGCAAGGACGGCTTCGGCATCACCGAAAAATGCCGCACCTATCTCGCGCCGCTGATCAAGGGCGAGGACTATCCGCCGTACAGGGATGGCCTGCCGCAATATGTCCGTCTTAAAAATGTAGCCGTACCAAAAAAGCTGGGCAGTTTCAACGTTTGAGTTAATCGCAGGTTTAAGGGTACCTCTAAAAATTCAGAGTTCGCCCAAATGCAAGGCGTGGGAAAACAAAGTTTCAGTGAAGGGTAACCCTTGGGTTAGCCGGAACTAAAAATTTTGCAGCGCCGCATATTGAGTGATATGTAAGCAAGAAAACGAAGTTTCAGTGAAGGGTAACCTTCAGGTTGGCCGAAACTAAATTTTTCCCGCAACGCAGCAGTTGGGATGAAATCTGGATTTTTTAGAGGTGCCCGCAACTTAAGGGAGAGAAATTATGTCAGGTGGTTTATGGTTTGCGCTGGTGTGTGCCGTTGCGGCAATTCTGTACGGGGTGATTTCAATTCAATGGATACTGGGCAGGCCATCCGGCAATGACCGCATGCGCGAAATTGCCGCGGCCATCCAGGAAGGCGCATCGGCCTATCTGAACAAGCAATACACCACCATCGCCATCGCCGGCGTCGTGCTGGCGGTGCTGATCGGCATCTTCCTCGGCGGCAAGACCGCAATCGGTTTCGCCATCGGTGCGGTGCTGTCCGGCGCCACCGGCTTCATCGGCATGAACGTGTCGGTGCGCGCCAACGTGCGCACCGCCGAAGCGGCGCGCAGCGGCATTTCCGCGGCGCTCGACGTCGCCTTCCGCGGCGGCGCGATCACCGGCATGCTGGTGGTCGGCCTGGGATTGCTCGGCGTCACCGGCTACTACATCGCGCTGAAAATGATGGCCGGGGCAGGCGCCGACACGCACTCCATCATCCAGCCGCTGGTCGGCTTCGCCTTCGGCGGCTCGCTGATCTCCATCTTCGCGCGTCTCGGCGGCGGCATTTTCACCAAGGGCGCCGACGTCGGCGCCGACCTGGTGGGCAAGGTCGAAGCCGGCATCCCCGAAGATGACCCGCGCAACCCGGCGGTGATCGCCGATAACGTCGGCGACAACGTCGGCGACTGCGCGGGCATGGCTGCCGACCTGTTCGAGACTTATGCGGTGACCATCATCGCCACCATGCTGCTGGGCGCGCTGATGCTGCCGAGCATCGGCGAAAACGCGGTCATCTATCCGCTGGTGCTGGGCGGCGTCTCCATCATCGCCTCCATCATCGGCTGCTTTTTCGTCAAGGCAAACGAGGGCGGCAAGATCATGAACGCGCTGTACCGCGGTCTCGCCGTCGCCGGCGTGCTGGCGCTGATCGCCTTCTATCCGATCACCACTTGGCTGCTCGGCGACAGCGTGACGCTGGCCGATGGCAAAATCATCAGCAGCATGGCGATTTACGGCGCGTCGATCGTCGGCCTGGTGCTGACCGCCGCGCTGGTGTGGATCACCGAGTATTACACCGGCACTGACTTCGCGCCGGTGCAGCATGTTGCCGCCGCCTCGCAGACCGGGCATGCTACCAACATCATCGCCGGCATCGGCGTCTCGATGAAAGCGACTGCCTGGCCGGTGCTGTCGGTATGCGCCGCAATCTGGGTATCCTACACGCTGGCCGGCCTGTACGGCATCGCCATCGCTGCGACTTCCATGCTGTCGATGGCCGGCATCATCGTCGCGCTCGATGCCTACGGCCCGATCACCGACAACGCCGGCGGCATCGCCGAGATGTCGGATCTGCCGGACAGCGTGCGCGCCGTCACCGACCCGCTGGATGCAGTAGGCAACACCACCAAGGCGGTGACCAAGGGCTACGCCATCGGTTCGGCCGGCCTTGCTGCTCTGGTGCTGTTCGCCGACTATACGCATGCCCTCGAAACCCAATTCCACAAAGCATTCGAGTTCGACCTGTCAAATCACATGGTGATCATCGGCCTGTTCATCGGCGGCCTGGTGCCCTATCTGTTCGGCGCCATGGCGATGGAAGCGGTGGGTCGCGCAGCCGGTTCGGTGGTGGTCGAAGTGCGCCGCCAGTTCAAGGAAATCCCCGGCATCATGGAAGGCACGGCCAAGCCCGATTACTCGCGCGCGGTCGGCATGCTGACCACCGCCGCGATCAAGGAAATGGTGATTCCATCGCTGCTGCCGGTGCTGGTACCGGTGCTGGTCGGTGTGATACTTGGGCCGCAGGCGCTGGGCGGGTTGCTGATGGGCACCATCATCACCGGCCTGTTCGTGGCAATCTCGATGACCACCGGCGGCGGCGCCTGGGATAACGCCAAGAAATACATCGAGGACGGCCACTACGGCGGCAAGGGTTCGGATGCGCACAAGGCGGCCGTGACCGGCGATACGGTGGGCGACCCCTACAAGGACACCGCCGGGCCTGCGGTCAACCCGCTGATCAAGATCATCAACATCGTCGCGCTGCTGATTGTGCCCTTGCTGTAAGCGCAAGGCGGATTACGCGCTGATGCCGCTAGTCCGCCTTGTTTCATTGAACAAATGGAATCGTGCTGGGGGAACGAGCGGTTTTGATCCAAGCGGTCTGGCAACCTGTCATTTCGCTGCCCGGAAGCGGATCCGCTCTGTGTCTTGGGGAGAGTTTGCGCACGCATGTCGTTGAGCAAGCGTTGCCGCAACGGACTGATGGCTTGAATCGTTGTGTTCATGATTCTGCTCCTGTCGAAAAATGAGGCGGATTGCTTCACTTCTCAACTTAAGGAACAGCGCATTTCTGTCAACCACCTACACGCTTAAAGGTAAGCGCCTCATGAACAGCAGGCTATTCAGCAAGGTATGATTTTGGTTAAAGTTGCCGCATGGAAATTCCACGGCAACAGCTTATCCATTTCATCCGCAGTTTGGGCTGCTGGCAGATGCTCCAGC
>JBAUUR010000088.1:0-38959 GCA_049582805.1 Gallionellaceae bacterium
CAAATGTAGAAAATTTTTGACCTCTCAGAAAGCCCTACAGTCGATTTTCAGATCACTGGGAGGGGTAAAGTGACCACGGAAATTCACTCTTTTCTCTGCATGTATGATAATTTCAACAAACTGTTAAGAGTTGTTTTCATTTCAATCGGATAGGTATTTTTATCACACCACTTTTCTAAATATTGAAAACGGCAAATACACTTTCATGGTCTTGTAATCTATCCAACCTGCTTCCACGTTACTGCGCGGAAATATAGTCTGCCAATGCGTCGATTTCTTCGTCAGTCAGCAGCTTGGCCATCAGGTTCATGATGCCGGCCGGACTGTTGGTGCGAATGCCTGAACGGAAGTCCATCAGTTGCTTGCGTATATATTCCTTCTGCTGACCGCCGATCACCGGGAACATCGAAGAGGTGGGGGCGTCGCCCTTGCCCCTGATGCCGTGGCAGCCGAAGCAGGGCAGCCGGTTCTTGGATATGTCACCATGCAGAAATATGGATTCTCCGAGTGGATTGCCGGGCGAGCCGTCCCCTTCCATTTTAGGCTGGCTGGCAAAATACGCGGCAATATCAGCCAGGTCGGTATCGTTTTCAACGGTGGCCGCCATGCCATTCATGATCTGGTGTGAACGAGTGCCGGCCTGGTAATTGTGGATCTGTTTCTCGATATAGTTTGCATACTGCCCGGCGAGTTTTGGTATCAGCGGTTCGACGCTGATGCCATCCGTGCCGTGGCAGCCCTGGCACAGAAACGATTTGCGCATGCCCGCGAGCGGGTCGCCAGATCCGGCGCGCTGCTTGATCGCCTCGGCACTGTCGTCATAGGCCTCGCGCACCATGACCGGTTCTGACCCCACATCATCGGCGTATGCAACCATTGAGATGAACAGCATGACGAAGGACAGGCCGGCGGCCAGAGTTTTGCTGCGCGACATTCCGTCCCCCTGACTATTGGGCGGAGACATATTCCGCCAGCGCTTCGATTTCATCGTCAGTCAGCTTCTGGGTGATCCGGTTCATGATGTTGTTCGGACTATTGGTGCGAATGCCCGCCCGGAAGTTCATCAGCTGCCGGTGTATATATTCCTTCTGCTGGCCGCCGAGCACCGGAAAGGCCGAGGTGTTGGGCGTCAAGCCCTTGCCTCGTACACCGTGGCAATTGGCACAAGCGATGGTCATTCTGGAGATGTCGCCATGCAGGAACAGGTTCTTCCCGACATCATTGCCCGCGCCTTCACCTTTCATTTTATTCTGGCTGGCGAAATAGGCGGCAATATCGGCCACGTCATTCGGATCATCCAGCGTTCCGGCCATCGCGTTCATGATCTGATGCGAACGTGTGCCGGCCTGATAGTTGCGGATCTCTTTCTGGATATATCGGCCATATTGTCCGGCAAGGCTGGGCACCAGCGGTTCCAGGCTGATACCAACTTCGCCGTGGCAACCCTGGCACAGCAGCGACTTTTCCTTGCCCGCGACGGGGTTGCCGGAACCGGCGCGCAGCTTGATCGCCTCGGCGCTGTTATCGTCAGTGGCAATCTGCCCGGTGAGCGGGCTCGTGTCGTCGTCCCGTGCGAACGTAGCCGTTGCGGTGAGCAGAACGCCCAGGGCGAGTCCGGTTGCAATACAGATCCTGATCTGAAGCATGTTATTTTCCTCCACTTGTTCGAGTATCCCTGGTTGTGTAGACCGATGAAAATCGGCGGCGGTGAACCGGCGCCGTCGCCGATCAGTTCAGGGTTATTATTTTGGGTCTCCGTCAGGCGACACTCTGGGCGCCGTGGAAAGGAAGGCGGCGATATTCCGGACGTCGTCATCACTGAGCTTCTTCGCGATTCCGCGCATGATGCCGACCTTGTCGACTTCCGGGTCGTTGGCCCGGCTGTCATCACGCCAGTTATGCAGTTGATTGACCAGGTAGACATAGCGCTGCTGGTTGAGCATCGGGAACCGCGCCGCGCGGCCATTGAATCCATGGCAATCCTGGCACGGTGGCACCTTGCCTTTCACGCCGTGCGTGACGATTTCCTTCCCCGGTTCCGGATTGCCGATCGGGTCGCCGCCCGCATCCGCCAGCGCTTTCAGGTCGGAATTCTCGATCTGATAATCGAGCGAATTAACATAGACCGCCACGTCGTGCCGATCCTGTTCAGTCAGCGCCTTGGCAAAACCGTTCATGACTGTGCCCAGGCCGGATGGGATGCGCCGGTCTGCCGCAAAATCGTTGAGCTGCTTGTTGACGTAATAGATGCCGATGTTGGCCAGGCGCGGCGCACCCATGGCGTCATTGCCCAGCGCTTTTTCTCCGTGGCAGCCCTGGCAGGCGGACGCATCTCCTTTGCCCTCGGTAAAGATTTTCTCGCCATTGGCGATGTTGGTGGCGACGTCGTTTCCCGCATAAGCCGTTCCCAAATGGAGAACAAAGACGGTCAGCATAAGCTGCAGCGACAATATGAACTTGGATTTGCGCATTTTCACTCCCCCGATTCCTGATATTAATTCCTGAAATTAGTCTAGAAGCTGCATGTGGCATGGTTTCATCGGAAATTCATCCCGGCATATTTCTTACAGCCCGGAAATATATGCCGCCAGCGCTTCGATTTCGGCGTTGGTCAGTTTCTGCGTGATGATGTTCATCACCCCGCCGGGACTGTTGCTGCGGTCACCCTGCCTGAAGTTGATGAGCTGCCCGCGCAGGTATTCCTTCTGCTGGCCGCCGATCACCGGGAATACGTAGTTGTCGGGGGTTTTGCCCTTGCCGTTCACGCCATGGCAATTGATGCAGGCGACCATCATCCTGGTCATGTCGCCGTTCAGGAACAGTTTCTTTCCGAGTGCATTGCTGGAACCGTCTCCCTTCATCTTGTTGCGGCTGGCGAAATAAGCGGCGATATCGGGCAGGTCCTCGTCGCTGACAGTTGCCGCCATGCCGTTCATGATCGGGTTCGAGCGAAAGCCGTTCTGGAAATCATGCACCTGTTTTACAATGTAACCGGCATATTGTCCCGCAAGTTTGGGGATGAGCGGTTCGACGCTGATACCTTCCTCGCCGTGGCAGCCCTGGCACAGCTGCGATTTATCCTTGCCCGCGACAGGATCGCCGGTTCCGATGCGTCGCTTGATGATATCCGGGCTGTTGTCTTCAAAACCCACGCGCCCCCTGAACACATCCTGATTATCGGCTGCTGCCGCGGAATGCATGGCGGATTTGTCACCCTTGTCAGGGTCGGCCATGGCCGAAGTCGTGAACAGGGCGATCAATGCGAGGCCGGTGGCGAGGTTGCTTTTATGGCGAAACATGTTTTTCCTCCTGATTTATCGTAGTCGTATTTATATGGGAACACGAGCTTGCAACTATTCTTGATAACGGCTTCCAAGTCAACCCGTCCATGCATCTGCAAGCAAAAGTGGCGGGCGTTTGACCTGCTTCAGTTCCTGGTATTTTGCCATTATTTTTTGGTTATCAGTTGTTCTGCAATTCGCGGTAATTTGATTTCAGTGTGCGCGGATAACGACGAAGCTGCCGGGAGAACCCGGTGGTCTCCTTTTGCCGGGATCGCGCGAAACCATTCCGCTGCTCACCAGGCATTCTTTCAGCGTGAGAAGAATCAGGGCTGGAGAAAGGGAACCAATCGATTTGTTCAAGGCCCGCGACAGTTTGGGAACCCCTGAATGAGGATCGTAATGGAGTCTGCACGCAGCCCCGGTGCAAAGCGGGCATCTAAGGGGCGCGCTTTAGCGTGTGCAGCGTGCCAACGATGCCGATCAGCATCAGGCCCATGCCGCCGTTGAACACGGTCATCGTCTGAAAACTCCCAAGATGGTACATATCCAGCAACCTGGCAAGGCCGGAGCCAATGGTCAGGAGCACCCCCAGCAGTGCTGCAGCGTTCGCAAAATTCTCGATTAACTTGTTCATGTTTCCTCCTTGTTGTCGGTGAGCTTGTGACGTGCAGGTTAAGCGTAGCGCGATTAGGCCGCGCTGTCTCGCTGCTTGTGTCTTGTTGTCGCGCGCTTTTGAGCTGTCCGGTTTTGCAGCCAGGTGCGACGCGTCGACCGTGGAGCGGTTGATGCCCGCCAGTCCGCATTGCCGGGTCAGCGCCGGTGGTTCGATGGTGCTGACCCATTGCTTACGCACTCAATGAAAATCCCTTGACTGCGTCACAAGGTTACCCAGCAGAGGAGTCAAGTCTTTCAGCCGCCCTGCAATGAGATGCGTCACCGCGCCCTGCCGTTCCAGCACCCCGTATACCGCCAGTAGCCTTGATTCCAGCAGCTCGCTCCGCTGCCGCTCGGCAAGGTCGCGCCATACCACAACGTTGATTTGTCCGGTCTCGTCCTCCAGCGTAAGAAAGGTCACCCCGCTCGCTGTTCCGGGGCGCTGGCGGTTGATTACCAGCCCGGCTGCGCGCGTGAGCCGTCCGTGGGGAAATGCACGTAACGCCTCAGCTGTGACCAATCGTTGCCCCCGGAGAAGGTTGCGCAGCAGCGCCAGTGGATGCCTGCCCAGGGTGAGCCCCAGGCTGGCGTAGTCAGCGGCCAAATTCTGGCCCTCGGTCAGTGGAAACAGTTCTGGTTGCATTTCCCCGACCGGGGCAAATGCGAGGGGCGTGTCCTGCTCGATGCCCGCCACGTCCCAGTAGGCTTGCCGGCGGTGCCCGGCCAGCGCTGCCAAGGCACCTGCCGCTGCCAGGCACTTTAGGTCACGCTTTTCCAGTCCGCAGCGCAAGGCCAGGTCTTCCACATTGTCGAAAGGCCTATGCGCACGCTCGGCTGCGAGACGTGCCACGCCTTGCAGCGAGAGGCCCTTCACCATGCGCAAGCCAAGGCGGAGTGCCGGCTGATGTTTACACTCGCGCCTGCCCTCACCAGTCAAGGAAGGTGGGAATGGCACAAGGGACAATGTGCAATCCCATTCGCTCGCCGTCACGTCCACCGGCAGAATTGCCACACCATGACGGCGGGCGTCCTGCACAATCTGGGCCGGAGCATAGAAGCCCATCGGCTGGCTGTTCAGCAGCGCACAGGTGAACGCCGCAGGCTCATGGCGCTTGAGCCATGCGGAAACATAGACCAGCAGCGCAAAACTGGCAGCATGTGACTCGGGGAAGCCGTATTCACCGAAGCCCTGGATCTGCTGGAAGATTTGCCGGGCAAATTCCTCCCGGTAGCCGCGCTCGCGCATGCCATCAACCAAGCGCCGCTCGAATTGCTCCAGCCCGCCCTTTCGCCGCCACGCCGCCATGGAGCGCCGCACCTGGTCTGCTTCGCCAGGCGTGAAACCAGCCGCCACCACCGCGAGCCGCATCACCTGTTCCTGGAAAATCGGCACGCCCAGAGTGCGCGCCAGCACGTCCCTCACCGCCTCGCTCGGGAAGGTCACCGGCTCCAGGCCCTGGCGGCGACACAGATAGGGATGCACCATGCCGCCCTGGATCGGCCCAGGACGCACGATGGCCACCTCGATCACCAGGTCGTAAAAACAGCGCGGCAGCATGCGCGGCAGCATGGACATCTGGGCGCGTGACTCGATCTGGAACACCCCCACCGTATCAGCCTGCCCGATCATGTCGTACACGGCCGGATCCTCGATTGGAACATCCGCCATCGTGAACGGCTGGCCGCGCAGCCTGCTCACCTCTTCCAGCGCACGACGGATGGCGGAAAGCATGCCCAGCGCCAGCACGTCCACTTTCAGAAGCCCCAGCGCGTCGAGATCGTCTTTGTCCCACTGGATGATGGTGCGCTCCGCCATCGCCGCATTCTCTATCGGCACCAGATGCGAGAGTTTGCCGCGTGCGATCACGAAACCACCCACGTGCTGGGACAGGTGACGCGGGAAGCCCACCAGTTCGTCGACCAGCCGCATCAGCAGACGTACTTTTTGGTTGTTGGGGTCGAATCCGGCTTCCGCCAGCCGTTGCGGCAGTACCTGTCGGCCGTCCCACCACGCCATGGATTTTGATAGCCGGTCAACCTGATCCAGGCCGAAGCCCAGCGCCTTGCCCACGTCGCGCATGGCGCTCTTGGGCCGGTAGGTGATCACGGTCGCCGCCAGTGCCGCGCGCTCCCGGCCGTATTTGGCATAGAGGTACTGGATCACCTCCTCGCGGCGCTCGTGCTCGAAATCCACGTCGATGTCCGGCGGCTCGTTGCGCTCCCTGGAAATGAAGCGTTCGAACAGCATTTCCATGCACGCCGGGTTCACTTCGGTAATATGCAGGGCGTAACACACCGCGGAATTGGCCGCTGACCCGCGCCCCTGGCAGAGGATATGGCGGCCCCGGGCGAAGCGCACGATGTCGTGCACGGTGAGAAAATACGGTTCGTACTTGAGTTCCTCGATAAGTGCCAGTTCATGTTCCACCAGAGCGCGCACTTTGCCGGGCACCTCGTCCGGGAAACGCCGCGTGAGGCCCTCTTCGGCCAGCTGCCTCAGATGGGAAATGGGTGTCTCCCCTGGAGGCACCAGTTCCTCGGGATACTCATAGCGCAACTCGTCGAGGGAGAAGTGGCAGAGCGCTGCTGCAACAAGGGTTTGTTCCAGCAATGCAGACGAATAGAGGCGCGCCAGGTCGGCGCGCTCACGCAGATGGCGCTCTCCGTTGAAGTACAGCGCAGCCTCTGCATCAAATACCGGCACGCCGAGACGAATAGCGGTGAGCGTGTCCTGCAATGGGCGGCGCGGCGCGACATGCATGTGCACGTCGCCTGCCGCCACCAGCGGCAAACCGGCTGCCACTCCCAGATCACCTAATGCGGTTAGCCGGTCTGTGTCGTCAGGGGCGCGGAACAGTTCCACCGCCAGCCATGACCGCCACGGGAAAGAGGCCGCGACTTGTTGCGCCTGAACCAGGGAAGGCAGCGGTTCGGGCAGCAGCAGTGCAAGGCAGCCGGGCAGGCCATTTTGAATATCGTTGAGCGAAAGCCTGTAACGGCCCTTGATGTCGTTGCGGCGTCCCAGAGTGATCAGTGCCGACAGGTTGCCGTAGCCCGTGCGGTCTGTCGCCAGCAGTACAATGCTCGGGCCGTCTGTAAAACGGATCTCGCTGCCCACAATCAGCTTTAATCCACATGCCTTCGCCGCCACGTGGGCGCGCACGATACCCGCCAGGGAGCACTCGTCGGTGAGGGCCAGCGCCGCATAGCCCAACTCGTGGGCACGTGCCACCAGTTCCTCCGGATGTGATGCGCCGCGCAGGAAGGTGAAGTTGGAGAGGCAATGCAGCTCGGCGTAGGAATTCATGAGGTGCCCATAAAAACCCCAGAGCTTCAGGCGAACAACCCGTGCACGAACCACGCTCCGCTGGAGCGGTCGCAGTACACCCATAGCCGCGAGCCGTTGCTATCCTGCGCCACGTAATAGTCGCGCGCTACATCCATGCCGTCCCACCAGCCGCTCTCAATGCGCTCCGGCCCCGTCTTAAGCACGAGCCGACCTTCCTGACAGGGCAGCGGCTTGGGCAGCAGCCACAGGGGTCGCTGGAGAGTGCCTGGTGATCCCGCGTCATCTCCAGCCTCGCAATGCCGGCAGGCCCGCTCCGGCCGGTAATCGGCCGCTGGCGCGATGCCGTACACCGCCTCCTTCCCCAGCCGGATGCGCAGCCGTTCCAGCAACAGATTGCCTTCCCCTGCTTCTGCGCCATCCTGGAACATATCCCCGTTCGAGGCTGCCAGCGGCAGGATGCGCCGGGCATTGAGCATGATGGTGTGAACTGGGGCAGGCAAGCGGGCGCGGCCGAGGGCTTCTCGCAGCAGGAGCAGCATCCGCTCCACGGTACGAGTGGGTTGTACGAACCCCAGTTTCAATACGGAGTCGGGAACATTCTGGTGTCGGCAGGTAAGTTCGAGTTCCTGCACGCCTGCCTGGCGCAGGCCGAGATAGCCCTCCAGTTCCAGCACCAGGCGGTGAGCGGCGAACAGCAGTGCCCCCGCTTCCTGCACAGGCGCCGGCAATTCCAGGCGGCGCTCGAAGCTGCGCGGTGGCACGAAAAAGGCGCGTGCTTCGGGCAGCCTGCCTAGCGCTCGGTCCAGCTCATTCAGAAGCTCCTGGCCGAAACGGCGCGTCACGCCTGCACGCGGCAAGCGCAGGCAGTCACCAAGGGTGTGCGCCCCGACCATTTTCAGGCTTGCCAAAGTTTCCGGCGGCTGAGCGAGCAGCCTCACCGGTAGCGCGCCAAGGGCCTGCTCAAGCTGCGCCAATTCGTGGATGGCAGCTTCCATTCCTGCCAGCGCCAGCAACCAGGCGCCGTGCGGTGTCGGCGCGCAGGCATGGGTGGAGACGTAGCCCATTTCGCGTAGCCCGCTGCGCACCTGTCCAAGCAGGTTGTCGAGACCGCGGTGCAGGCCAAGGCAGCTGCCGATTTCCAGCAACAGCCCGTCCTGGGGCTGGAGGCTCACAGCGGGAGTAAACCGGCCCGCCCAGGCGGCAAGGCCAGCCAGGGATTCCTGCTCCGCCGCCCAATCGCGCCCGCGCACGATGAGTCCGGCCACCAGTGCCTGGGCTGCGGAAACCGGCATGGCGGGACGCACCCCGCAGGTACGGGCGGCTTCGTTGCAGGCCCTAACCCGCGAACGGTTGCCCAGTTTTTCAGAGACCGCCAAGGGCTCGGCCGCAGCGGCACCCCGGGAGAAGACTTCCAGTGACAGTTCAGGGAAATGGAGGGCTAGCCATAACATCGACGATACTCGCAGCGGCTACTTTTGGAAGGGTCAGCTTCGGGCTGCTTCCCAGGGCAACTGCACAACAGATAGAGGCAGTACAGATGGGCGGGCACGGCGAACGCCATTGGTTTGATGCAGATTCACCACCACCGGCTTGCTCACGTGCCCGCCACGACGTTTGAGGATATGCACCGCCAAGCCGTCCGCGGTTGCTTCGAGGCGAAGCCGCAGCGCGGCGGGTGAACGCTCCTGCGCAGCACTCGCGGATCGGAACAGGACGCCCCAGGCACGCCCGGATTCCGCCCCGAGTTGCAGGCGGCGCATGCGCCGCTCATCGGGCATTCTCAACCATGCCAGCACGGCACTGCATGAGCCGGAACGCAGCGCCTGTTCCGCCGTCCACCAGGCATCGGCTGCCGATTGCGGCTCCGCCACCAGCAGTTGTTTCAACTTAACCCCGGCAGCGGCCAGGGCTGGTGCATAGGGCAAATGGGGCGGCGCCACCCAAGCCTGCCATCTGCTTTGTTCAGATACGCGGGCCAGCGCCGGGAGCAGCAGCCGCAGTTCGCCGATCCCTTCCCGCTCAGCCAGGATTTCCGTCAGCGCCCCGCGCGGCCAGCCACCGCCAGGCAGCAGTTCATCCAGCTCCGCGAATCCGGTCGGCAGCACATCCTCGCCCGTCTGCGCGAGCTGGTTGCCACGCCAGATGCCGGGGTGCTGCAGCACCGAATCCAGGGATGCATTCATAGGACTTTGCCATGACGGATCACGCCGACACCGATGCCTTCGATGACGAGTTCCTGGCGGCGCAGATCTACTATGATGGGTTCGAAGTCAGGGTTTTCGGGGAGGAGCTCCACGACGTGTCCGCGTTTCCTGAAACGCTTCACGGTCACTTCGTCATCGAGTCGAGCAACAATGACCTGGCCTGCTCTCGCTTCGCTGCTGCGATGCACCGCCAGCAAATCGCCATCCAGGATGCCGGCATCCTTCATGCTCATGCCGCGCACCTTGAGGAGATAGTCCGCACGCGGTGCGAACAACGCGGAATCGATCTGGTAATGCGCTTCGATGTGTTCCTGGGCCAGGATCGGACTACCTGCCGCAACTCTTCCCACCACCGGCAGGCCGCCTCCGTTCGTGAGACGGATGCCGCGTGAGGCGCCCGGCTGAAGTTCCAGCACGCCTTTCCTCGCCAACACCTTGATATGCTCCTCGGCAGCGTTGGGCGAACGGAATCCGAATTCCTGTGCAATTTCGGCGCGAGTTGGAGGTAATCCGGTAGCTTCGATCCTGTCACGGATAAATCGCAGGATTTCTTGCTGGCGTGAAGTGAGATCGCGCATGATTGCTCCTTTTTATGTACTGTATATTTATACAGTATCAGGGCAAATAATTCAAGGAGCCATTCGTGCAGGGTGAAATTTCGAGTTAGCTCAACGCGACCGAAACTGTAATCCACATATGCAACCAGCCGGCGAAATGACCAGCCTGATTACTTCCACATCGCCTTCATCTTCGCCATCAAATCCACAACTTCTTCCCGCGATCGGCTGGCTGCATTGGCTGGTGTTGTTTCAACCACTGGCCAGGATTTCATCTCGAATAGTCCCAGGAGTCCCGCCGGAACGAAGCGAGTCCGCCCGGCATAGACATGGCGGTCGCCGAATTGAGACTGTTGTGAGACGAAGAAACGCTGCGGCACCACCATTTGCAGATGATCCTTGGCGCGGGTCATTGCCACGTACAACAACCGCCGCTCTTCTTCGATCTCCTTTGTGCTGCCGGTAGCCAGGTCGGATGGCACACAGCCGTCCACCGCGTTCAGGAGGCAGACCGCCGTCCATTCCTGCCCTTTCGCCGAATGGATGGTGGAGAGGATGAGGTAGTCTTCGTCGCGCAGCGGCGCCCCGGCCTCGTCGCTTGTGGCATCGGGTGGGTCCAGCGTGAGTTCGGTCAGGAAGCGCTGCCGCGAGGGATAGGTCGCTGCAATCTTTTCCAATTGGGCGATGTCCAACTGGCGAATCTGCGCGTCTTCGTACAGGCGCTCCAAATGGACCGCATACCACTGGCAGATTAATTCGAACTCCGCCGGCCACGGCACAGCGCGCTGGCGTACGCTCTCAACCAGCCGGAGGAAGTCCTGCCACCCTTCAGCCGCACCAGGCGGCACTCGGGATTCCCGCAGCCCCAGCATGACATCCTGCACCAAGGCAAGGTTGTCCAGCACCTGTGCGGCAGTCTTCTGGCCGATACCGGGAACCAGTTGCAGCACCCTGAACCCGGCAACCCGATCGCGCGGATTCTCGATCCAGCGCAACACCGAGAGCGCATCCTTGACATGGGCTGATTCCAGGAATTTCAACCCGCCGAACTTGATGAATGGAATGTTGCGCCGGACCAGCTCGACCTCCAGCGCCGCACTGTGATGCGAGGAGCGGAACAGCACCGACTGTGCCTTGAGCCGGATGCCCATCTCTCGCCGCGCAAGCACTTCCTCCACCACGAAGGCAGCCTGGTCCGTCTCGTCGCGCACTGTGACGAGCTGCGGTCGTTCGGACGATGTCCGGTTGCTCCACAGTTCCTTGCTGTACCGCTCGGTGGCCAGCCCGATCACACCATTTGCAGCAGCAAGGATAGGCTGGGTGGATCGGTAGTTCTGTTCCAGGGTGATGATTTTTGCGGGTGGGGTGAAGTGCGCAGGGAAGTCGAGGATATTGCGCACGGTCGCGCCCCGGAATGCATAGATCGACTGGGCATCGTCGCCAACGACCGTGAGGCCCCGTCCATCCGGCTTGAGGGCGAGCAGGATCCTTGCCTGAAGTGCATTGGTATCCTGATATTCATCCACCAGGATATGGCTGAAGCGGGCGCCGATCTCGGCAGCAAGTACCGCTTCGTCGACCATCTGTGCCCAGCACAGCAACAGGTCATCGTAGTCGAGCACGTGCTGCTGCTGTTTGGCCTCCACGTAGGCGAGGAACAGGCGCTTGAGATCGTCTTTCCATTCGGCACACCACGGGAAGCGGCGTTGCAACACTTCTTCCAGTGGCGAGATGGTGTTGAGCGTGGCCGAGTAAATCGCAAGACAGGTATTCTTCAGCGGAAAACGCTTCGCCTTGCCGGATAATCCGAGTTCATGGCGCACCAGGTTCATGAGGTCGGCCGAGTCTGCGCGGTCGTGGATGGTGAAACCAGGGTTGAGGCCTATCCTGCCGGCATACTCGCGCAGCAGGCGCGCGCCGATGCTGTGGAAGGTGCCTGTCCAGCTCAGTTTCGCTGCAGCGAGTCGAGGATGCGTTGTGGTCAACTGGCGGACAATGCGCTCGGCACGCCGCGCCATCTCATCCGCCGCGCGACGCGAGAAGGTCAAAAGAAGGATCGTCCCCGGATCGGCGCCCCGGGCGATGAGATGGGCGACCCGATGCGCAAGGGTGTTGGTCTTGCCAGACCCTGCGCCGGCAATCACCAGCAGCGGGCCGGTTGCAGCCCCAGCACCTTCTGTACCATGCTCAACGGCAAGGCGCTGCGCCGGGTTGAGGCGCGCAAGGTATGCCTCCGCTTCTGCTTCCGGGGTGCGTTCAACTTCCAGGGTCATTCTTCAGCGCCCAGGACCTGAGGCAAGAGAACCCGGGTGCTCACCTCGACTTGCAGGGAATTCATGCGGAAATCTTCCATACTGTATTTTTATACAGTAAAGGAGAATTGGCAAGCCAAAACGGGAAGATATATCCCGCGGCCGATCACCCATGAATTTTTCCGCAACGCGGCAGTCGGGATGAAGTGGGGTAAGCAGGCAATCCGCGTAGCGGATGCTCGCAAATGTGGATTGTTAGAGGGGTCCTTGACCCGCTGCCTGCCTTTCGACCGGGGCCAGACATTCGGCATCGTCATGGCGTACGCTGTTGACGCGGGTACTAACCGGGTAATAGCTCATCCGTTCTGACGGAAACGGCTGCAGCAATTCCTGCGCCCCGGGACTGGAACTATTCAGCCACGCGACGTAGTCGCCTGGCTCGATGATCAACGGCATCCTGTCATGCAATTCCCCGAGCAATTCATTCGCGTCCACGGTGATGATGGTGCAGGTTTCTACTGTTTCGCCGGCTGGATTCACCCAATGTTCCCAGAGGCCGGCCATGGCGAACAATGTCTTATCCGCCATGCGGATGCAGTAAGGCTGTTTGCGCCCGCCGACGGCTTTCCACTCGTAGAAAGCATCTGCCGGAACCAGACAGTGGCGTCGCCGAAAGGCGTTGCGGAAGGCTGGCTTGTCCGCGAGGGTTTCCGCGCGGGCATTGATGAGCTTAGCGCCAATGGCGGGATCCTTGGCCCAGGATGGAATCAGGCCCCATTTCAGGAAAGCAAGTTCTCTTTCCTGCCCGCTGGCGCGCACTACCGGAATCATCTGACTCGGGGCAATGTTGTAATGGGCCGAGATTTCCGGCAACCATAGCAAGTCAAATCGCTCCGCGATGACTTCGGGAGGTGAAGTAAGGGCATAGCGTCCGCACATAAAATGTAGAGGTACCCTGTAGTAGTTCAGGCTTGATCTGCCAGTCAGCTTACGCCTCTCGCGCCTGGGTTGCTAAAAGATGCATGAAGGACCGGCCCATGGGAAGCTTGGTACCCAATGGCACCTCTTCGACTTTGATTCGGCAGCTATGGCAATCAACCCGCCGCATGCGCTACAGAAGAAACACGGCATACGCCGCCAAGAAGATCCACGGTCATGTCGCTTGCCGGTCGGGAAAGTAACCTTCGAGCTTCTGGAAGAAGACGGTGGCCCAAACTGATCTGGCCGCGAATCACTGAACAGGAACAGGACTCCTTGATGCCTCCTGCCGGAAGTTTTATCGTTTCCTCATGACTACGCCGGATAATCAATTCTTACCAGAATTTAGGTTGAAAAACCAGCTAAAATGCCCCACGGATTGCAATGTCCAAGCAAGAAAACAGAGGTGTCGTACTTTGGGTGCAGGCATTCAGATGAATGGCAGGCGTGGAAGATTTTTCAATTGTGTATTGACAGCTGGTATTTTGCTCGGCTGTGCACTATGTTCATATGTCTATGCTGATACAACGATCATCATCGTACGCCATGGCGAAAAACCCCCGCGGGGCTTAGGACAGTTATCCTGCAAAGGGCTTAACCGCTCCCTGGCATTGGCATCTGCATTGTTATCTCATTATGGAAAGCCAGTGGCTATCTATGCCCCCAATCCGGCCATCAAGAAAATTGACCAGGGCGTGCCGTATGCCTACATTCGTCCACTTGCCACTATTGAGCCGTTAGCCGTTAGAACCGGTCTTCCCGTCAACATTGATTGGGGGATGGCCGATACCGCAGAACTTGCCAGGGCGCTCCTTGCCGGAACCGAAGGTCTGCAGGTCGTTGCATGGGAACATCACTTTGCCGAGAAACTCGCAAGGAATTTACTTGCTGCATCGGGCGGAAACCCTGAGGATGTACCGCATTGGAGCAACAGGGACTTCGACAGCATCTACGTTGTTCGTGTTACCGGGCGCGATAAAGATAAACGTGTGTCATTTGCTCATGAAAACGAGGGGCTGAATGGAGTGTCAGACCATTGTGGCGAATGAAGCATTTCGCAAGCATTTCTTGGCACACCGGGGGTTCATATTGGCATGGCTGCAATTGCCCGGTTCTGTTGAAGAACCAAAACTCAAAACATTATAATAATTTTGGCAGATCAATTTTCGGCAAACTGCAACTGCTGGAACCTTCCGCCGTATCCAATTTGCCAACCAGACAAGGACTCAAGATGATCAGCTCTTTTGTTGCGTCCTATGGATATCTTGCTGTCTTCGTCGGTACGTTGATTGAAGGGGAAACAATCCTGATTGCTGCGGGCTTTGCTGCGTACCGCGGCTTGCTTGACTGGCCTCTTGTTGTGCTGGTGGCAGTGATCGGCGCTACATTTGGCGACCAGTTGGCCTTTCTGCTGGGCCGCTGGAAAGGTGAGGTGCTGCTTGCGCGCTTTCCGGCCCTTGCGCAGCAAAAACCACGAATTAATGAACTGCTCGAGCGCTTCGATGTTATCACGATACTGATTTTGCGATTTCTTTACGGGCTTCGGATTGCCGGGCCGATGATCATTGGAACAAGTCGGGTGCCTTTGCTACGCTTTGGGGTACTCAATCTGGCGGGTGCCATCCTGTGGGCGGTAGTGGTTTCTGGCGCCGGATACTTTTTCGGTATTACCATCGGTTCGCTGTTCGCCGACCTGAAGAAATATGAAGAGATCATATTGATCGCCATACTCATGCTCGGCGCCAGCGTATGGCTGTGGCGCATGCTTATTCAGCGGACACGGAATCGCTAGGGATTTTGAGTTGCGGCATGCCCATATCAACCCAGCTTTTCTTGGGGACCAAAAAATCTCATGTTTTCCGCTTGTCCAGAAAAGCCGTTAGAAGATCCATCGGAAGCGGGAATATGATGGTCGTATTCTTGTCTGCGCCAATGACCGTCAGTGTCTCCAGATAACGCAACTGGATTGCACCCGGCTCCTGTGCAAGAATCCTGGCTGCCTGGAATAACTTTTCTGAGGCCTGCAGTTCTCCCTCGGCGTGAATCACTTTCGCGCGCCGCTCGCGTTCCGCCTCCGCCTGCCTGGCAATTGCCCGTATCATGGATTCGGTCAGGTCGACCTGCTTGATCTCAACGTTGGCGACCTTGATTCCCCATGCGTCGGTTTGTGTATCCAGCGCTTCCCGGATGTCATTATTCAGTTTCTCCCGTTCCGCCAGCATGTCGTCCAATTGGTGCTTGCCGAGCACCGATCGCAACATGGTTTGCGCCAGTTGGCTGGTGGCATTGAGGTAATCCTCCACCTGGATGATCGCCTTCTGGGCATCTATTACGCGTAAATACACCACGGCGCTGACTTTCACGGATACATTATCGCGCGAGATCACGTCCTGGGTTGGCACCTCCAGCACCACAGTGCGAAGATCCACCCTGACCACCTGCTGAATGCCCGGGACGATGATGACCAGTCCCGGCCCCTTTACCTTCCAGAAACGCCCGAGGGTGAAGACTACGCCGCGTTCATACTCGCGGAAAATCCGCAGGCTGGAAAACGCCAACACGGCGAGCGCCACAAAAAAAACACCAGCAAAACTAAAATTCCAAAACATATCGTCCTCCTTTTATTTCGACATCGGACAAGACTATTCATTCATTGCGCTTGTTCCGGCTCCACTTCCAGTATCAGTCCATCCATACGGACGACCCTGACCCTTTGTCCCTGAACCAGCGGCTGCCTGCTTCTGATGTGCCAGGTTTCACCGTGCACCTGCGCCCAGCCATCCTTGCCATCGAAGCCTTCCAGCACTTCGCCGATGCCCCCGATCATTTCCTCGCGGCCACTCACCACGGGACGGCCCCGCGCCTTCAGCGCCATGCTGGCCACAAGGAAAATGAACAGTGCGCTGGCCAAGGCAACCGGCACGATGACTACCCACGGAATACCGTATCCTGGAATATCGGTATCGATCAGCATCACCGAACCGATCACAAATGAAATAATGCCGCCGATGCCGAGCACCCCGAAGCTGGGCATGAACATTTCACTGGCCATGAAAATGAGTCCCAGAAAGATGAGACCCAACCCGGCATAGCTGACAGGCAACATCTGAAACGCAAACAGTGCGAGCAGCAGAGAAATTGCCCCGGTTACTCCCGGCAATACAAATCCGGGATTGGAAAACTCGAAGAACAGGCCAAAAATACCTGCGAGCATTAGAAGGTATGCAATGCTCGGGTCAGCAAGGACTGACAGCAACCGGCTGCGCCAATCGGGATCCAGCGTAACGATGCGCGCACCCGCCAGATTCAGCGTGCGCTCCATACCCAGTACATTCACCTTGCGCCCGTCGAGCTGCCGCAGCAGGTCGGGTACGTCATTGGCGATCACGTCGATGACCTTGAGTTTCAGGGCCTCGTCTGCGCTCAGGCTCACGGCTTGACGCACCGCCTGCTCTGCCCATGCGACATTGCGGCCGCGCATCTGCGCCAAACTGCGGATATATGCAGCCGCGTCATTGACTTGTTTGCGCTCCATCGCGGTAGTCGTTGTGGCCGCCTCGCCGACTGCCGAGCTCGCGTTTCCGTTCTTCTGTTGTACGCCGGCCTTTCCATCCTGGTGCGCTTTATCGCCCGCATCAGGCTGGCTGCCGATGCCGCCTATGCCGATTGATATCGGCGTGGCCGCTCCCAGATTGGTAGCCGGCGCCATCGCGGCAATGTGGCTGGCGTAGAGGATATAGGTGCCTGCACTCGCTGCCCGCGCGCCTTCGGGCGCAACGTACGCGGCAACAGGCACCGGCGAAGCAATGATCTGTTTGATGATCTGGCGCATGGCCGTGTCCAGGCCGCCCGGCGTGTCCATTTTCAGCACCACCAATTGCGCCTGCTCCTCATCGGCTGATTTCAAGCCACGCACTATATAGTCCGCCGTCCCCGGACTGATCGCCCCGTCAACATTGAGCACGGCGACCACAGGCACAGATGCGGCCGCTCGGCCCAGGCAAGCAATCAAAAACAGGCCGAACAACATTGCACTCATGATGGAAGAACGAGCCATGATCATAACTATAGTCCTTTTTTCCATCCGCCAGAATTTTTGTGCAACCGCACACGCCATAGGCAACACCGGGAAAAGTCCGGCTCCCTGCGTCGATTCATTCGCTGACAAATATCGAGCAGGTTATTTCTTGAAGTATGGAAGCGGCTGCCCGGAATTGTTCACAAGCGGTGACCGAAACAAATTGTGGGGGCGCACTTCAGAGGCGCCCTTTAAATCATTTTTTGCTTGCCTCGATTTCTCTGCGTACACGTTCAATTTCGCGTTTTTTGGCTTCCGGCGATCCCCACTTTGGTTCCTTGATCAGCTTGCGTTGCCTGTCTGCTTCCTGCTCCTTCTGCCAGCGTTGCAGCGCGGCACGCTGTTCAGCTTGATGTGCGGCCAACTCCCTGTCGGCGGCTTGCTTCCGTGCAATTGATCGTTCGGCGGCGATCGGAACGGATGGTTTCGGCATGGTGGCCATCGCACAGTAATTCCCGATCTGATTCCAGATTGAAGCAATGGCGAAATCGTCATCACGGGCAAACTCGTTGATCAGTGGCAGATTCAGTGCAGCGTAGATCGGTTGCCAGATTTCTTCCGCACCCCGGCGGCGACGCACCGACAGTTGCGGATTAAATTGATACCAACCCTGGCTGACGCGCATGAACAGGGCGCGGTTGTAAGCGTAGTTACGCTCCACCTCGTTGCGCGCAAGCACGCCGGAAAGATGCTGGCGTTTGTTGCGTTCCGGGTACACCACGTTGGTTGGCAGGTGTTGCCAGGCGTCAAGAATGGCATGGGTCTCGAAAGCACCGTAGTCACGCCGCTGTTGATGGGTGAAGCGCGACTTGAACAGCACCCAAAGAGTCTGAAACAGGAAGTATTCGGAAAGATGCCGGTCTATGCGTACCAGTCGCGCGCCGGTATTGACATCAATGCTCGGAGGAGTGAGGAGCTCATAGAGGGCTGCGAACTGGTCACGGGCAAACTTCGGATCGCGAAAGGCTACACGCATTGCCCAGTGCAGGGCGTTGTAACCATACTGATCCGTTGCTTCGATATCCGCGCCACGCTCCAGCAAGGCTTCCACCAAGGGGATGTTGCCAGCGGCGGCCGCGGCCATCAACGGCGTCTGGTTCATGGTCAGACGGTGCTCGATGCCGTGCTGATCGCATAGCCGCAGGATGTCCTTGAAGTGGTGCGCAAAATAGGGGACATAGCTTTTGCGTCCCAGAGTTGTGCGCTGCTGCGTGAACATTCTTGCCGCATCGAACTTTGCTTCCTGTGCGAGCCATGCGGCCAGCACCGGCTCGTCATGGCAGGTGGCATATTCGTAAAGCTGTTGTTTCAGTTTGTTGCCGGCTGCCTGTTCGCGGAATACCTTGATTAGCGTCTCCCGCAGCCGGGATTCGTCGAATACCGGCCAGGGCGGCGGTGTCTGTTTGAGGATGGTGCGGCGAATGGCTTCCGCCTGTTCCTGTTTACCCTGCAGTTCGAGCTTGCGCGCCTCCTTCTGCCAGTCTTCCAGGCTGGACTGCTGCGCATCCACTCTCACGGATCCGGCGGCGACGAGATCGAGCAATGCAAAAAGCGGGTGAGTGGTGTCGGATTCGAGGATAAACAGATTCTTGATGGCCCGCGTCAGTGCCACATAGAGAGCGTTGATGAAGAATTTGTAGACCTCCAGTGACTTGTCGCTCTTGTCCTTGGCGCGGCGGTAATCGAGTGTGTCGGCAGTGAGGTCGGCCTTGTTCACACCTTCGACGATCTGGTTAAACTCGGCACGATGGTCGGAAATGAAGCGGTACAGGATGATGTTCTCGTATTCCAGACCCTTGGCCTCGTGAATCGAAAACAACAGGGGCGTCGCAAAATGCTTGTGCGCTTCGGCCTTGTCTTCGTCGCGCATGACCAGCACGGCGAACTGGGTGGATAGCCGGACTTTCAGGTCCAGTTCGCGCAATACGGCGTCCTTGTCTGCCATCAGGGCCACTTGCCCCATGTCACCACCCACTGCCCGTACCAGGAAATTGCTCTCCCGGTCAATGGAACCGAAACGCTGCTGCTTGATCTTGAGCAATTGATTGGCCGTGCGCGTGGCTTCCAGACCGTTGCGGAAGTTGGCGCTGAGCACGCGCAACTCCTGCCGCTCGGCGAGTTGCGGGTCGTGCCAAAACAGGCTTTTTACCTGAGCCCAGGAGAAGAAGTTGGGATGGACGATCTGGTTGGAATCGCCGCAGAGCAGGAAGTGGCCGGGTTTTTTGAGCGTTTTGAGCACCAGGGATAATTGAGCGGTCGTAAGATCCTGCACCTCATCGACCACGACGAAATCATAACGGGGTGCTGCGAGTATTTGCCATTCATGGGCGACGAGATTAAGGTCGTAGAACTGAGCCTCAGCCAGCCACATACGGTATTTTTCAAACAGGTCATACAGCTTATCGCGCTGGTCTTCCGCGAAAATGGACTCGCGCACGCCAAGCGCGCGGTAGTCCTCCCGGTTCAGGATGCCGTTAGCGCCTGCGGCGATAACCCCGCGAATCTCCTCAAACGCCTGGTGTCCATCCATATCCTTGAATGCCTGGCGCATACGCGAAAACCAGCCGGAGAAATCACGCCAAGTGGCTTCGCGTCCAGCCGGCACACGGATGGATTCAACGAATTCGCGGTAGGAGAGGAACACCGCTTCTTGCCCGGCATGCTCGAAACCATTGGCGTAGTACAGGCTGCGCGCGTTCTGTGCCAAATAGGAGGAATGGGTGACATAGAGCACCTCGCCTTCGGCATGTTTGAGCTTTTCCAGGGTCAACGCCGTCTTGCCGCTCCCGGCGCTGCCGACGACGATCAGCGGCGGCGGCTGGCGATAAATGGCCTCCTGGGTGTCATCAAAGGAGATGGGCTTGTCGAGCAGGTGTATGGTGGTGCGTTCCGGGTGCAGGTAACGCACCGGTTGTGCTTCCTTGATGCCCTCGGCAGCGTCAATGTCGGGAATCTTCGCTTCGTCAATGGCGGCTCCGCGCAGAAAACGCGACTTATCATAATCATGATTGGCGATCACCTCCAGCATCAGAGCGCATACTTCATCGCCATGACGCACCAGAGAGAACAACAGCCGGTCGGCATCATCAAGCTTCGCCCGGTAGAACTTGCCGTGGGTGAGGTTGGCAAGTTTCTTGACCTGTGCCGCGCGGAAATCGTTGCGTTCGATCGCAGCAATGACCTTAAGGTAGCTGACCTTGACGCGGGAGGTGTCAAGGCCGATGTATTCGAGAATTTTCATTGGCGAGGATGCATCCTAAAACTCTGGCAGACTGCCGGGCGTCGGGTTTTGTAAAGTTCTGAATACCGAGGTTCGTCTTATTGTCCTCCCAGTCTGCAATCATTAATAGCAGTCCACCAAAACAATGATTGCGCTGTAATCGAAAATTCACGAGTTGCTCGAATGGTTGGTACTGGCACCGCGCTGTGCGTGTAGCGGGGCAGAGTGCGATCGAAGCGGGTGAGAGGCACACATCGCGTGTGGCACGAGCTATTCAAGCGTATTTTCGCGAGGTTGAAACTGGACGGCGGCGATCCTTGCCGTCACCAGTACGGCCAGCAGGGCAGAAAGCGCCAGAATATCGGTTGAACTCATGGTATGGTCGTAAAGACCAATAAATATCTCACGCAAGACGAACGCAATGCCAACTTCAGTTAGCACCCTTAAGCGGACGCGATGGAACTCCAAATAGTCCGTGAACGTGCGAAACAATTCGATGAGAACAAAGACTGAGAGAACATCGATAACCAGTTCCCGGTCAATGCTGTCAACGATTCCGAATGCAAGTCTATGGGCGGTCGCACCACTGAGCAAGGCATTTGCGGCTGCTATAAAATCAAGCACCAGTCCCGCCAAGGCGCCTACAAGAGTAAGCAGCATGACAAAGACCAAGGCAGTAACGATGACATCCAGAATCCTGCCATAGACTAGCAGGGCTTGACTCTTCACTCTGGGTTTTGAATCTTCAGGCCGCGAATCGCCCGTATGCGGTTGCTGTGGCATATGTCAGCCGGTTGGCCTCCCCCTTGCATTGTTCCCCGATACATTACCAGATTCTGCCGGATTTCTTGTAGCTGGCTGACAATTATTGCATGGCCTTGCGGGTTCAGCGCGAACCCGACAGCGGCATCAGCCTCAGTGGTGTGCACAACGTGGCTTATCCAATCAAGCCAGGCCCGAAACAACTCGATAAACGTGCAAACCTTTCCCAATCAAAAAAGCCTCACGCAGTGGGGCAGCATTTCAAACACGGCTTTGTCCGTTAACGCGGAGACTGGTGGGTAAACCGGATTCCCGTTTGCGCGGAATGACGATATATTGGTTTTTGCATACCGTTGCATTCCTTTCATGTGTTGTCTTCAGTTATGCAAAGCTCAATAATCATATAGGGGTATCAGTCCTGCTTAATGCAGGCGTGAAATTGGCTTGTCTGCGTTCGTTCTTTTATGCTAGCTTGGCTATACGTGCATTGCAGCTGGCGCGCGTTTGGTCAAAGCAGGCGTTCCAGACTGCAGTCGAGCCTTTCCACAGCCGTCCTACTGCTGCAATGCGCGGGGCGTTTTTTATCACAGATTGTCAAGACAGGAGTAGCTACCATGGCGGAGAAACAGCAAAAATTGGTGTTGATGGTTACGAACGGGCCGGAAAATCCAGAGCTCGCGACGATCCCGTTTGTAATGGCGACCACCGCGCAGGCATCTGACGTTGACGTGCTAATGGGGTTCCAGGGCAACGGCGTGATGCTGATGGTCAAGGGCATGGCCGATCATGTGGCGGCTTCCGGTTTTCCGCCGCTCAAGGATCTGTTGAGCATCTACATTGAGGCTGGCGGCAAGCTTTACGTCTGTGGCCCATGCGTCGGATCGCGCAAGATTACGCAGCAGGACATGGTTGCGGGCGCCACCATCGTCGGCGCCGCAACGTTTATTGCAGAATGTGTGTCCGCGACCAACGTCCTCGTATACTGACGCGTCACTGGAAATGAGCAGCCCTGCGCGAGCGCCAGTACCGCTGCGGAGGTGCTCGGCATGAACCGGGCAGCCATCCGCCGGTTGGTTGGCGGAAACAGAAAGGCAACATAGGAATAGAGCGGCTCTAAAAATCCGCATTCCATTCCGACTGCTGCGCTGCGGCAGCGTGGTAAGCAGGCAAGCTGCGTAGCGGATGCTCGCAAAAAATTTAGTTCCGGCTAACCTGAAGGTTACCCTGCACCGAAACTTCGTTTTAGTTACGGCCAACCAGACCAGACGGAAGTGGTTTCTTGGTCTGCCCACAACAAATCAGGTATTATCAAGCGCCATTAAATTGGGCTTTCTGATTGATCAACTGGCTGGTTAAAGTGAGGGGTATCGAAGCCTTGGCCGAGGTCACAAACGCGGTAACTCACGATTATCATAATGTGGAATGCGGCGGATACCTGGATGCAGGTATGAATGTGAATCTCACAGCTTCTGATTCAGTGACAGACTTATGGACAACGCAGGCAAACTTCTTCAACGGCTGACCCTGGCAATGGTCCTGTCTATGGTTGCCTCATGGGCGCACGCAGACCTTCTGGATGCGCTGCAGGCCTACCGGGAAGGCAACTATCTCCTCGCATTCGATGAGTTCAGGACGCTCGCGCTGAATGGTGATGCAGATGCCCAATTCAGGCTAGGGGATATGTATGCCAAAGGCGAAGGAGTAACTCAGGATTTTAAACAGGCTTTCGATTGGTTTCTCAAAGCTGCGTCACATGATGAACCACGAGCTCAACTTGCCGTTGCAGAAGCTTACGAACAGGGGCACGGCGTCACCCAGGATAGCAAGAGGGCTGCGACCTGGTATCTCATGGCGGCCGAGCATGGAAACCCGAGGGCAGAGTATGCAATCGGTTTGATGTATGCCAAAGGTACAGATATGCCGCTGGACCTGGTGGAGGCGCGCAAATGGCTTGGGTTGGCGGGCGATATCGCGGCGGGAAGCAAGGTATGGGTCGAAGGAAAAATGACTACCTCCCAAATCGAGAAAGCCAAGGAATTGGAAATGGAGTGGCGTGAGAGATACAAGTAATGCTGTTTCTGGCTCATGTTGGAGCATCGTTTATGGTCAAGCCGATGAGTAATCTTTTGCGCGGACCGGCATCGGCGTCGCGCGGTGCCCGGCATCCGGGGCCGCGTAGCGGCAGACTTCTGTGTACATTCCGGTGGCTGCGCTCCGGGCTCCCCCAATGTCGGCCCGCTCGCGACGATTTCTGTCGCTATGCATAAAATTGGAATAGCGAATAATCGGCCATCAAGTCCACCCGTCCGTCATGAATAGTTCATTGAAGATCGCTTCATTCAGGTTGCCTGTGGCTTTGCTATTGCTTGCGGTCTGCTCTGCTGTGCAAGCAGATCTGCAACAAGGAATTGATGCATACAACATGGGTGATTTCAAGCTTGCCCTGAAGGAATTCGATGCACCGGCGAAAAACGGCGACAAGGAAGCGCAGTTTCTTGTAGGCATCATGTTTTACTTGGGGCAGGGAGTTGGACAGGACTTCAAAACAGCGGCCTCCTGGTACCGCAAGGCGGCCGAACAGGGGTATCCGCAAGCTCAGCACAATCTTGGCGTGATGTTCGAACTGGGCGAAGGGGTTGCGCAAGACTATGAAGCTGCTGTCAACTGGTATCGCAAGGCAGCGGTGCAGGGCTATGCGGAATCGCAGAACAGATTGGGGCTGCTGTATAGCCAGGGATTGCACGTGCCACAGGATTTTTCCATGGCGGCGGAGTGGTATCGCAAGGCGGCGATGTCCGGTTATGCCGAGTCCCAGCGTAATCTTGGAATGATGTACAACTTTGGACAAGGGGTGGAGCAGGATTTCAATCTGGCGGCGGAGTGGTACCTCAAGGCAGCCAATCAGGGGGACGCGGAAGCACAGAATAATCTGGGCCTTCTTTATGCCGCCGGGAAGGGCGTGCCGCAGGACTACAAACAGGCGGCAGAGTGGTATCGCAAGGCGGCAGACCAGGGTTATGCAAACGCACAGAACAATCTTGGTGTCATGTATCGCCAGGGCCGCGGGGTGGAAAAGGATTACCGACTGGCGGCGGAGTGGTATCACAGGGCTGCGGAGCAGGGGAATGCTCAAGCGGAACAAAACCTGGGCTTGTTGCTTGAAATGGCGCATGCATCGGATGGGGGCTATGGTGCGGCGGTTGACTGGTACCGTAAGGCCGCCGAGGTGCAAGGGAACGTGGAGGCGCAAAACAATCTTGGCGTAATGTACTACCTCGGACATGGCATTGGACAGGATTTAAGACAGGCCGCGGAGTGGTTCCGCAAGGCGGCCGAACACGGATATGCAAAAGCCCAGCATAACCTGGGCATCATGTATTTCAGGGGGCAGGGCCTTCCACAAAGCGATAGCGATGCCGTTACATGGTACTGCAAGGCGGCAGACCAGGGGAATGCGGATGCGCAGTTCGATCTTGCGGTGATGTACAGCCAGGGCCGTGGTGTCAGACAGGGCTACACGCAGGCAGCGGAGTGGTACCGCAAGGCTGCAGAGCAGGGGCAAATCCAGGCGCAAAACAGCCTGGGCGTGCTATATCGTCAGGGATCGGGTGTTGTGCAGGATGATCAGCAGGCATCCTATTGGCTGTTCCAGTCAGCCCGACAGGGTGGGGCCGAAGCGCAATACAACGTCGGGCAGTTGTACGAGTCGGGCCAAGGCCTGGAGCAGAATGACCAAACAGCGGCCATCTGGTATCGCAAGGCAGCCGAGCAGGGATATGCCGATGCGCAAACCAGTCTTGCCACGATGTATATGCAGGGCCGTGGCGTTGATATGGATGGCAGTCTGGCAGTATCGTGGTATCTCAAGGCGGCAGAGCAGGGAAATGCGGTGGCGCAGTACAACCTTGGGGTGATTTACGAGGTTGGCGATGCAGTCCCCGCCGATCTTGTGCAGGCGGACAAATGGTTTAACCTCGCTGTGCTGGGCGGGGAAGAGAGCGCACAGATTGGCATCAAGGCGCTGGAGGACAGGATGTCACCGCAGGAGATCAGGCAGGCACTGGCGATGGTGCAGGAGTGGCTGACGCTGCATAAGTGACATCACTCGTTGCGCAGATGATCCGCCCAGTTGTTGGGCGTTTCGTAGATGCGCACACGCTCAAGATGCAAATGGTTGCCATAGGTGTCACGATAGGCCGGATTCAGGATATTGAAGGCAATCGTCGCAAGATTCTCCGCTGTGGGCGGCACATCCAGCACCACCGTCTTGTGCTCCGGCAGCGATTGCAGGAATTCCAGCACGGCCTTGTCCCCGCGAAATACCAGAAAGGCGTGGTCCCATTGATCGACCAGTTGTTCCCTGGCGATGCGTTTCACTTCCGAATAATCCATCACCATTCCCTGTTCCGGCAATCCATCGGTTGTGATGATGTCTCCTGACAGCGTGATCTCGATCGCATATCGATGGCCGTGCAGATGCCGGCACTGGCTGGCATGGTTGGGGATGCGGTGTCCTGCATCGAATTCGAGTCGGCGGGTGATTTGCATGATGATGAATAAAAATCCGGGCGGCGATTATAGCCTGAATGCGCTTATTGCGCGCCGCATGGCTTGCAGCGCATCCGCTTGCTTCAGTGTGCCATAGCGCAACGCGACATAACGATCCGTGATATCCGCAATCGCGCCTGCGAGCTGCGGTTTCAGCCGTGATGCGCGTGCGGCAAAATCCTGCGGGCCTTCGTGCGCGGCGCGGGTGATGCCCGCCTTCTCCAGCTTGCGGCAAAATTTCAGATACAGCCGTTGCATTTCATCAGTGTTGCGCAGATACAATCGGCGCAGCATAAGCAGGGTGAATATCCCGACCAGCAATGCCACTCCGCCGGCCATGTCGAGTGCCATCTTGCGCCAGGTAACCGATTCCATCCCCATGCGCGTCAGCAATGCAAACTGGCGTTCCGGGTTATAACTCAGCACCCACTGGTTCCATTGGTTGGTCAGTGCGTCCAGGTTGAAGCGCAACTTGAGCAACCACGGCGACTGGGTGCGTGCCATGAATGGCAGCACCGCATTATCCGGAATGGCGGCGGCCAGGCCGGCCTGTACCCGTGCCGGCGCAACGGCGGCGGTGGGATCCACGCGTACCCAGCCCCGGTCCTTGATCCATACTTCAGCCCAGGCATGGGCGTCGGATTGACGCACAATATAGTAACCGCCGAGATCGTTGTACTCACCCCCCTGGTAGCCGGTCACCACGCGTGCCGGAATCCCCGCGGCGCGCATCAGGAACACGAATGCAGATGAGTAGTGTTCGCAGAAACCCATGCGTGTCCCGAACATGAAATCATCGATCGAATCTGCGCCGGGCAACGGCGGTGGCTCCAATGTATAGCCAAACCCCTGCTGGCTGAAGTAGCCAAGTGCGGCATTCACTATGTCCTCCGGCTTGCCCGCTTGCGCGCGCCATTGCGCCGCAAGTTGCCTGGCGCGCGGATTGATTCCGGACGGAAGCTGCAATGCGCGCTGCAACTGATGCGGCTCTTCAGCCGGATTGGCGCGATAGGTGAGTTGCGAATGCACAGAATAGCGCAGCCGCTCATTGACCGCGCCTTTTTGCACGACCTGGAAATCAGAAGTCAGCATGGCTGGAATCGAAATGCTCATCGGCATATCCAGCGCGAACAGCCAGGTCCTGCTGTGCGGTTCCAGCGACACCGTATAATCGGCTGGGTCCCCAAGGCGGTCAAAACCTGGAGTCTTGAAATGCAGCGTCGTGCCAGAGGTCCAGGTCTGCCCGTCGAAGCTGGTCAGCACCGGACCGCGCCAGTACATGCGGGAGCGGCTTGGCGGCTGGCCTTTGAAGGTGGCCCGGAACGCCACTGCATCAGATAGTGATACCTTGCTCAGGCTGCCGGGCGACATCTTGTCATCCAGCCCGCTGTTGGCGTAGGCGTCTTGCGGCATGCCCCACAGCGGGCCTTGCACGCGCGGAAAGAACACAAACAGCACCAGCATCAGCGGAACGGCCTGCGCCAGCATGATGGCGGCGATACGCAGACACGTTCTGAACGGCAGCGTGTTGCTTTGCAGAGAGAGCCAGGTCATGACAATTACCAGCAGTGTGACAAGCATGAACAGCGCCGTGGGGATACTCTGCGAATAGAAGAAATTGGTGATGATGATGAAACAGGACAGATTGATAGTCATGGTGGCGTCGCGCTGGCCGCGCAGCTCCAGTTGCTTGAGCGCGGCGAGCAATATCAACAGGGCGACACCGGCATCGCGGCCGAACCAGGTGTGGAAACTGATGAAGATGCCGGTCGCGCTGCACAGGGTGATGGCGAGCAACAGCCAGCGCGGAGGCAGAGGCAGCGACAAGCGGGCGATATAGGTACGCCAGCCCAGCAGTGTGGCGCACAGTACGCTTACCCATGGCGGCAAGTGATCGGCATGCGGCGCGCTGACCATCAGCACGCAAAGCAGCAGGCCAAAAATTACAGAATGCCCCAGGTGTCCGTCACTCCTGAGAGAGCGGGGTTCCGCCTGTTTCGACGGACTGGATGGCCGTTCCGCGGAACCTGCCACCAGTGGTTCGTTTCCTCGCTTTACCAGGAATGCCGAATTACGCATGTCTCCCCATTTCATTTCGCTGTCCCGTCCAGACCGAACAACGCCAGCGCGCGCAAACACTCGTCACGATGTGCCATGCCATTTCCGGGCGGCAACTCGACGCCTGGAATATGCAACGCGTACAGCCAACCCTGCGTTTCGGCATCCAGCACCCAGCGCGCCAGTATTCCCAGCTTGTGTTCCGTGTTGGCCGCGGGCGCGATAGACCAGTCCAGCCACAATTCCTGTCCCTGCAAGGCGCTGAACTGTTTCACCTGCAAGCCGCGCTCGCGCGCCACGGCTTTCCATGCGATGCGCTGCAGCGAATCGCCTGCCACGTAACTGCGCAGTCCGGAGAAATCCTCATCGCCGCTCACGCTTGCTGTGCCGCTTGCGCTTGCGCCCGACCCGATGGGCAGTGGCACGGGTGATGACGGTTCAGGATAGACCACGCAGCGCGTGTCGAATTGCAGATATGTCCACGCATAAAACAATCCGAGCGGATATTCGGTGAACAAGGTCAGCCTCCCGGCTTGCAGCCAGCCGCGTTGTGTTGCGGGAATGGACAGCGTGACTTCGCTGCTGGTCTGGCGGGAAAGGTCAAAGGTGACGCCGTGCCCGTTTTCATCATGCAATCTCAAGTGATACCGTTCGAGAGAACCGGTATTATAAAAATGGAAGACGAATTGCGCATTGTTCCCGGCAAACACCGCATCGGCATGTCCTGCGCGTATCTGCAGTTGCGCCATGTTGCGAAACGCATACAGCATGGTCATCAGGCCCATGGCGGCAAGCAGGAAGGTGAGCACATAACCCAGGCTCAGATTGTAGTTGATGGCGCCCAGCAGCATCAGCATCAGCACGACTGCGAAACCCAAACCTTGCCTGGTGGGCAGGATGAATATGCGCCGCTGGTTGAGCGTGACGGTTCCGCTCTCGATTTTCGGGCGGAACAGCCAGATGCGGAATTGTTGTTTGAGTGCGGCGAACACGTCGGTACAGTGTCAATTATCCGGATTGATCCGGGCAGGACGTTACGAGGCGATTGGGTGTAGTGTACTGCACCGGACATAAAAGATTGGTGGATTTTCCAGGCGGTCCTGCCAGTAGATTGCGCAACCATTGGGGCCACTGGCCGAAGTGCAAAAGCAGGCTGTCTGGCGCTTCAAACTCCGCTATCCGTGGCCTGGACAGAAGTTCAATATTGATGTTGTGCGCTGAGCGGGAGATATGTACCTGATGGCCGTCAAGGCAACCATTTTCAAAGCCGATCTGCAGATGGCGGACATGGAACGCAATTATTATGCGGATCACTCGCTGACACTTGCCCGCCATCCTTCGGAAACCGACGAGCGCATGATGGTGCGCCTGCTGGCGTTTGCGTTGCATGCGCATGAACAGTTGGCGTTTGGCAAAGGATTGAGCGCGGATGATGAACCGGCGTTATGGCGCAGGGATTTGACCGGCGCGGTTGAGCTGTGGATAGACGTCGGCCTGCCGGCGGAAAAACTGGTGCGCAAGGCCTGCGGGCGCGCCGACCAGGTGGTGGTGTATACCTACGGTGGCCGCACAGCCGGGATATGGTTCGAGCAGAACAGGCATCAATTTGAACGGCTCGATAATCTCACCATAATCGATCTGCCCCCGGAAAGCACGCGCGACCTGGCAAAACTGGCGCAACGCACCATGCGCTTGCAATGCACCATCCAGGACGGACAGGTCTGGCTCAGCGACGGCGACCAGAGTGTGCAGGTGGAGCGCACAGTTTTGAAAGCGGCACAGCCGGCCTGAGCAACGATCCTTTAGGGCATCTCTAAAAATCCATATTTCATCCCAACTGCAAGGCGCGGAAAAAATTTCTTGCGTACATATCACACATATGCGGCACGACGAAATTTATTAGTTACGGCCAACCTAAAGGTTACCCTACACTGAAACTTCGTTTTCCGCGCCTTGCATTTGGGCGAACTCTGAATTTTTAGAGGTGCCCTTTCCTTTGCGTGAGCACCAGCTTTAAATACTCGCCGGTCACGCTGTCCGGGTCGTCCGCAATCTTTTTCGGGGAACCCTGCGCGATGATGTGTCCGCCTCCTTCACCGCCTTCGGGGCCCAGGTCGATGATCCAGTCGGCGGTCTTGATGACGTCGAGGTTGTGCTCGATCACCACCACGGTGTTGCCCTGGTCGCGCAGCTTGTGGATGACTTTCAGCAACAGCGCGATGTCGTGGAAGTGCAGCCCGGTGGTCGGTTCGTCGAGGATGTACAGCGTGCGTCCGGTATCGCGCTTGGACAGTTCCAGAGAGAGTTTCACGCGCTGCGCCTCGCCGCCGGACAACGTAGTGGCGCTTTGTCCCAATGTGATATAGCCCAGGCCCACATCGAGCAAAGTCTGCAGTTTGCGTGCGATGACCGGCACCGGCTTGAAAAATTCGTGCGCCTGTTCCACCGTCATTTCCAGAACCTGATAGATGTTTTTGCCCTTGTACTGCACTTCCAGCGTTTCGCGGTTGTAGCGCTGGCTGTGGCACACGTCGCATGGCACATACACGTCCGGCAGGAAGTGCATCTCGACCTTGATGACGCCGTCGCCCTGGCAGGATTCGCAGCGCCCGCCCTTGACGTTGAACGAGAAACGTCCCGGCCCGTAGCCGCGTTCGCGCGATTGCGGCACGGCGGCGAACAGTTCCCGGATCGGCGTGAACAGCCCGGTGTAGGTGGCGGGGTTGGAGCGCGGCGTGCGCCCGATCGGCGACTGGTCTACGTTGATCACCTTGTCGAAATATTCCAGTCCGTTGATCTCGGCAAACGGTGCGGGTGCGGCATGGCTGCCATAAAGATGTTGCGCGACAGCGTAATATAATGTGTCGTTGATCAGCGTGGACTTGCCGGAGCCGGACACGCCGGTGACACACACCAGCAGGCCGACCGGCAAATCCAGCGTGACGTCCTTCAGGTTGTTGCCGCAGGCGCCCTTGATTTGCAGCATGCGCTCCGGATTGGGCAAGCGATATTTCGCCGGCGCCGGGATGCTCAGCCGTCCGGATAAATAATCGCCGGTGAGCGACGTCTTGCTGGCGCAGATTTCTGCGGGGGTGCCTTGAGCGACCACCGTGCCGCCGTGCTCGCCCGCGCCCGGCCCCATGTCCACCACATAGTCGGCGGACAGGATGGCGTCCTCGTCATGTTCCACCACAATCACGCTGTTGCCCATGTCGCGCAGTCGCTTCAGCGTATCGAGCAGTCGGTCGTTGTCGCGCTGGTGCAATCCGATCGAGGGCTCATCCAGCACGTACATCACGCCAGTCAAACCCGAGCCGATCTGCGAGGCCAGGCGGATGCGCTGCGCTTCGCCGCCGGACAGGGTTTCGGCGGAACGATCCAGCGACAGGTATTGCAGCCCGACATTGTTGAGGAAGGTCAGGCGGCTGGCGATCTCCTGCACGATCTTTTCCGCAATGGCCTGTTTGTGCCCGGCCAGTTGCACCTGCTGGAAAAATGCCAGCGACTGCTTCAGCGGCAGGGCGCTGAGTTCGTATATGGTCTTATCGGAGACGCGCACATGGCGCGCTTCCAGGCGCAGGCGCGTGCCCTTGCATTCCGGGCAGGGGCAGGTATTCAGGTACTTCGCCAGTTCCTCGCGCACGGTGGGCGAATCCGATTCCCGGTAGCGCCGCTCAAGGTTATTGACAATGCCCTCAAAGGTATGTTCGCGCAGCGTGGGCTTGCCGCGCTCGTTCAGATAGCGGAAGGATATTTCTTCCCTGCCGCTGCCGTACAGCAGGATCTGCTGGATATTTTCCGGCAGGCTTTCGAAGGGCCGATCAAGTTCAAAATCGTAATGTTTGGCCAGGCTGTTCAGCATCTGGAAGTAGAACTGGTTGCGCCGGTCCCAGCCCTTGATCGCGCCACTGCTTAAGGAGAGGGTAGGAAATGCGACGATGCGCTTGGGGTCGAAGAAACTGATGTTGCCCAGGCCGTCGCACCTGGGGCAGGCGCCCATCGGGTTATTGAAGGAGAACAGGCGCGGTTCGAGTTCTGGCAGCGAATAATTGCAGATCGGGCAGGCAAATTTTGCAGAGAACAAATGCTCTTTGCCGCTATCCATCTCGACTGCCAAGGCGCGTCCATCGGCATGGCGCAAGGCGGTCTCGAACGATTCGGCCAAACGCTGCTTGGCTTCCATGCTGACCTTCAGCCTGTCCACCACGATCTCGACGGTGTGCTTCTTGTTCTTGGCAAGCTTGGGCAGCTTGTCCATCTCGTACACCGTGCCGTTCACGCGCAAGCGCACGAACCCCTGCGCGCGCAGTTCATCGAACAGGTCGAGTTGTTCGCCCTTGCGTTCCACCACCAGCGGCGACAGGATCATTACCTTTGTGTCTTGCGGCAGCGCCAGCACATGGTCCACCATCTGCCCCACGCTCTGTGCCTGCAACACCAGGTCGTGCTGCGGGCAATACGGGTCGCCCGCTCGCGCAAATAGCAGGCGCAGGTAATCGTGGATTTCCGTGACGGTGCCTACGGTGGAACGGGGATTATGCGAAGTGGCCTTCTGCTCGATCGCGATGGCGGGCGACAAGCCCTCGATCAAGTCCACATCCGGCTTTTCCATCAACTGCAAAAACTGCCGCGCGTAGGCAGACAGCGATTCCACATAGCGCCGCTGCCCTTCGGCGTACAGCGTATCGAATGCGAGCGATGACTTGCCCGAGCCGGACAAACCGGTAATCACGACGAGCTGATTGCGCGGCAGGTCGAGGCTGATGTTCTTCAGGTTGTGCGTGCGTGCGCCGCGTATCCGTATCTGTTCCATGCAAACTGTATTGAGTGAGGCCGACCTGCCAATATACGCGAATTTTTATGCTTTCCCAACCAGCGCCAACCACCGGCACCAACTGCAGGTTTTTCAATTAAGCTTGCACGCGTGCTATTTCTTTGATTTAATCCAAAATCTTCATGTGCTATGGGAAGGTGCCATGCCTCATGGGGAACTTAGATTTGTGGCACCCGGAGCAACCACCATCAGGAGGATTATCCCCATGGTCCAATATACCAAGAAATATATCGGCATTCTTTCCACGCTTGCACTCATGCTGGTTTGCTCGGATGCCTTAGCGGGGACGACTGGCGGGACTATAGTCTATAGTCCTTATGCACAGGCCATCCCCACCCTGTCTGGCGCCATGCTCGTGGTGCTTGCATTCCTGTTCGCGGTGCTGGCGTTCCGTGCACTTCGCGCGCATCCCGGCGGCAAACCGCTCGCCGCACTCCTGGCTCTGGGGGTGTTGGTCCTGGTTGCGGCATCCGGCAATCAGCTCATCCGGAACGCCCAGGCGATAGTCGGTTTTGTCTTTAGTAACCCGGGCGGAGGTATTGTCAGCGTGGGGACAGGTGAGTATCCGGTTCAGAATACCAGCGGTCGACCGCAACAGATCATTAGCATAAATCCAACCCCGCCCAGCGTGGCCTTGTCTACCTCTGGTTCACCACAGTGCATTGCCGGATTGGTGGTGCAGAACAGCAGCTCATGCTACATAAATTTCGGGCTACCCCCTGATTAATGAATTTTGGAAGGTTACCCGATCATTCGCTTAGTCATCTCAATTCAGCGAGGTAACCGGCCATGCCAGAGGGCATAATTGCCAACAGTGCCCAGATACTTCTGGGCACTGTCTTTGGCGGCATAGCGCTGGTGATGCTGATCGAATCCCTGGCGCCATTGCGGGCCGAACCCAAAGCTCCGCTGATGCGCTGGATCAACAATCTCTCGCTGACTGCCGTGGATTATGCCGTCCTGTTCGGCATGGCTCCCCTGGTTTCCCTCCTGATCGCCCGGACCATAGGCTACGGGGATACCGGACTGCTGCATCGGTTTGGATTGGGCTACTTCGCGCCTTTCATTCTGATCCTGCTGTGCCTCGAGTTTCTCGGCTACTGGCTGCACCGCGCGTTCCATGCCGTGCCGATGTTGTGGCGTATCCACGCCGTGCATCACAGCGACGTGGAGATGGATGCCACCACCTCCCACCGCCACCATCCGCTGGAACCGATTATCAGCACTGTGGTGACCGTCCCGGTCCTGATGGTGTTGGGACCCGATCCCTTGGTCTTGTTGGGTTACAACGTGTTGCATGCCGCTGTGGCCGCGTTAAGCCACGGCAATATTTCGCTGGGTCAACCAGTGGATCGGGTGCTGCGGCGTTTCCTTGTCACGCCCGACTTCCACCGGATGCACCATCGTGCCGAGCGACGTTATACGGACAGCAATTACTCGACCATATTGCCGCTGTTTGACCACATCTTTCATACTGCGACCCAGTGCCCTGCGGAGCAGCACAAGACGATGACCCTGGGCTTGGCGTATTTCCGCGAATCGAAGTACGCCAGGTTGGATCAACTCCTGCTCATGCCGTTACTGCCGAAGTTCGCTGCTCTTGCCGGACAGGCTCGCTGATCCATCCGGATCATTGCTTCAGAAACTCAACCAGCCAATCGAAGGCGCGAATTAAGGGAAGTAACATGGAAAACTTTGATATCCTTGTTTGCCAGCAGCCTCGAATATTTTTATTCCGTTTGACAAATTAAAGTTCCAGACAATAACCAAGCAAAGGGGGAGAAACATGCGCATTCTTTTGAAACTTTCGGCTTTTGCAGTATTTGCCGGTATGTCCCGAGTCGTTCTGGCTCAACAGGTATATACATATAACGTTAGCTGGGGAGTTCAGTCCCTTCCCTTCAGTCCTTGGCTAAGCATGATTATTGGCTTGATGCTCCTGTTTGCGACTTATGCTTTCATACGCCGTAGTGCTGGACAGGGACTTTTCATGCTGGCTACTGCCACATTGGTGGGGACACTGGCGTTGTATACGGACGATATGGCTTACGCACCGATTTCCCTATATGCGATTACTACACCAAACGGTTCAAATACGTTTAGCTGCGGTTCATCCTATGCTGGCTATCAAAACAATACTGGCAGCCCCGTCAATCTAACAGTTACACCCTTGAACGGTGGCCCAACTAGTACTAACTCGGGCTTTTGTTTCACGGGCGCTCAACTATCTCCAAATGGAGGTTACTGCATCATGCCTTGCGTTCCGGGGTAGCTTCGTATTCGTTATGCCTGACCGTCGCCAATCAAAGTCGTGCTGACACTCACACAAGCTCGCTGGTGCTAGAGATGTAGTCCGGCGGGTTTTCTTTTATAGCCTATGCCTCTGCGCTTGCTGTCACCCAAGCCCAACTGATCCTGGAAAACAGAGTTGCCAGAAAATGTCACACCACTTCACGGCGTGGAGCTGCACCTCCCAATCCACCAGCTAGGATTGTCAGGCTGATATTACTTGCAAGAACCAAGTCAGATGCGAAGCCCGTCAAATATCAACGACCAGCACAGGATTAAATTGAGCGTTCTCCTGAGTTTTACGGCCAGTCACATAGCCACGCGGGTTACATACCACCCTTGTTCCTGCTTCGACATAATCGAAACTGTCATGTGTATGGCCGTGAATCCATAGTTCGGATATACCCAACAGATGCGGCAATTCGGACGCAAAACCAGCCGATACAATATCCTTGGCATAGCGAGCTGCCACGGATTGCCTGGATGGCAGATAATGTGTAACAACTACGGTTTTACCCTCAAAGGTTTTATTAAGTTGTGATTCCAGCCATGCCACGTCCAAATCGTGCAGGTGGGCAGCATCTTCAGGGGTAAATATCCTGTCACCGAAACGAATCAGCCGAAAGTCCGCTAAATATCGGCTGCATGCGCGCATCGCACCCGGCTTCAGTGCTTCTCCAAACAGGTTGAAGTCAGTCCACAAGGTGGCCCCAAGAAACCTCACACCATCAATAATCACCTCGGCACGGTTGAGTACATGCACGCCGTGAAGTCTGCCCGCCTCCGCGAGTTGCACATTCGCCTGCTCGTATTGGGAGCGGTAGTATTCATGGTTGCCGGGGATGTAGATGATTTCATTTCCCGGCCAGCGTTGCCTTGCCCATTCGATACCTTCGGCGCCAAGTTGAATGTCGCCAGCCAGCACGATGACATCGCAATCTACTGTGTGATTCTCAAACTCGGCAAATTCAAGATGGATGTCACTTAAAATATGGATACGCATTCTTCCACGCTGATGACGCAATATCGAAAAATGCCGGCAGGAAAAATATCATCCCAATATGACGCATGGATATTGAGCAGATGGGATTACAAACTGGTTCGAGCAATGATGCAGGTACTGACCGGAAAATCCTACACTACCCCTACAGGGAGAAAAATCAAAGGAAGGCGCTTAGGGGGTTCTGTACCAAGCAATTTTTTTGCTGGTAGGTCGTGCCAGATTCGAACTGGCGACCAACGGATTAAAAGTACAAGTCACAATCAAAATTGTGCCTCCAAAGTTTAAGAATCCGCAGCACTTTTTTCTGGCCTCCTCATCATTCCCTACCGATCCGAACCTATGCCGAACCTGTTCTCCGTTATAGCTTATGGCGTGTTGCGTAACGCTATCCAAAACATTCAGTTACGAAAATTTAGGCCGAACTAAAACTGAGCCCGTCACAAAAGTTGGCGGGGCAGGGGGAAAATCCGCGAGGTGGCCCCGAGGCGGGCGCGGGGTGCAGCGGATGGGGGCAGGCATCCGCACACCGGAGTTGCCCCGAGGCGGGCCACTATGGGTGCAAGGCGGGCCAGTTCGCACTCCGCCCGGCGCTCACTTTGCGAGCCCAAGCCAGCTGCGCCACTCGGAACGCCGAAACTGCCCGGAGGGGGCAGGGGGAGCGAAAGCCTGAAATCCTGAAAAACTGCTGACTGGTCAGCATGACGACATTCCGCTTTGCGGCAAGCATTTTGTACATGCGAGATGCTGTTCCCGACACATTGCGGAATGTGAATATCCTCAGAGGCGGACGCCCAACGAAGAAATAAGCCACTCCCGAGCGGTCGATTTGACTTATAAGTTACGCAACTACGCGACAGACTTTTTTCTAGAGGCACCCACGTCTGTTGTCACCTGATCGTTCAAGCTACGGGCTGAGCGTGGGGTGGCCAGTCATGATTCCGGCATACCCGGACAAGGCCTCGCCAATGATGATGCCTTCCTCAGTGATGTCGAACAAGCGGATGTCCTTGCTGTGCTCGCTGCCCCGGACTTTAACCACCGAGAAGGCGCGTTTGAATTGGCCCTCGATTTCGATATAGCGCTGCACAATAATGGCGTCAGCGAGAAACGCACTCCCAAATGGGCTGAAGCGCAAATAAGTGTAGCGGTCTTCCAGTTCCGAGGTCATCAAGATGGTCACGCCCATGCCGGTCAACTCGGCAATCATCCGGTACAGCGATCCGCGAAAATCCTCACTGAACTCGGGTGCCAGAGCCAGCTCGAATCCGGACAGGGAGTCAATGACGACGCGTTTTGCCTGCATGCGGTTAATCATTTCTATCAGATCATGCAAGGTTTCATCAATCGACAAATCCAGGGAACGCGTATCGATCACCCCGACCTGTCCGCCTTTTACCAGCGCATTCAGCTTATTGTTCAGCAATTGGCTGGGACTCTTCTCAAACGCCGCAATCACACCGGGCTCGCCCCTGCGTACCCCTTCGGCGAGAAATTCCGTTGCCATGATGGTTTTTCCGGAACCGGAAGGCCCGACCACGAGCAGCGAATAGCCGGCCGGCAGGCCGCCACCCAGCATGTCATCCAGGCCGGGAATGCCCATCGGAACGCGCAGCGTTCCAGTGGCTGCCTGGATGGCTGACTCATGCGCAGCGTCGTGCTGGATGATCGCGCGCGGGAAAATCTGAATGCCTTTGTTGCTTATGCGGAACGTATGCAAACCGGGCGCCTGGGCCTGGCCGCGCATCTTGACCACTTGAATCTTGCGCACCATGGAATTGCGGTGCAAATTTTGCGACAGCCACAGGATGCCATCCGCCACGGTAAACACCGGGCTGGACTCTGCTTCCGGCATCATGTATTCACCGATTAAAAATGTGGTTGCCTGCCAGCTCGTCATTTGCATGCCGAGTTGCTGCACGAAATGCTGCAACGCGGACGCCCCCTGTTTCGTCCCCTTCGCTGACTGCACGACTGATCGAAACGAATCAACAAATACAAGGCTGGGAGCATAGTCTTTCACTTCTTCGGCTATGCGTGACAATACGCGGTCAAAATCTCCCTCCATGAAGTCTGCAGACAGGTTGACGTAGCGGATCGATTCATTGATTTTATTGATATCAAAAAACGGAAATTGCTGTTGATAACGAAGCATCTTCAAAGCGGGTTCCCCGAGTACCGTGAAGAACAGTGCCCGATTATTCGGGTTGGCCTGCGAGAACATGATCTGGTGGGCAAGCGTGGTTTTTCCGCTCCCCGGAGTGCCCGCAATCAGGTTAAACGAGAATTCCGGCAGGCCTCTGCCCAGCAGGTTGTCCAGCCCGGGAATGCCCGTCTGCAAGCGATGTATTTTTACCTTACTCATTTTTTTAACTCCTTGGAGGCACTCTCCGAAGCGTCATTCGGGTGCCCGGCCAAAAGTTTTTCGTCGCCTGCTTTATCCGAAGCGTCAATGCCCCAAGCCGAACGTAAAATATGGGTCGTTAACTGCTCGCCAATTAACGAGGACAGGATGTCGGTGAAATTGATCAGTAGCAGACGGTTTGCTTCGCTGGCTTGCGCCGGCGTTTGTTTTTCAAGGCTCATTTTTAATCCCGCGAACCGTTGATCAGCCTGTGGTGGCAGTGCGCCGGCCGCGAGCCCGGGAAATATTATCCGGGTATGGAATACACTACGCACGTAAAGTGAATCGAAGCTAACTTCACCGACGATCGCAATGATTTGGGTCGCCATCTGCTCCCATAAATTAATCGTGGCATCCGCAACTTTTTCAGTGTGCTGGGCCATGAGACTATTAATTATCTGGTGCCGCAGCAAATCGCCGCTAGCAGTTTGTTGAAATTCACCCCAATTTTGAGGGGTCACATTGAGCCACGATAATATTTTTGATTCTAACGTTTCGATAAATGCGAAAGCATGCCGTCATATGCCTTCACGCTTGCGTTTATTGCC
>JBAUUR010000089.1:0-44381 GCA_049582805.1 Gallionellaceae bacterium
GCTCCCGACCGGGCTGGCGGCGTTCGGCGCCGGCCTCGCTGTGGGGCCGGTCGGCGCTGCCTCGCTCGCAATCATATCCGAGAAACCGGAGATGTTCGGCCGCACCCTGATATACCTGGGACTCGCCGAAGGGATCGCCATCTATGGCCTGGTGGTCACCATCCTGCTGCTGGGGAAAATCGCATGAATGCTGAGCAGCATGGCGACGACAACCTGCAGCTCAGCCTGACCGCACCGGCGCGCCTGATTGCGTTCGGCAGTTCAGCGCTGATGGAGGGCTTCGAGTTGATCGGCTTCGAAACCTTTCCCGACCCCACACCCGAAGTATTGGAAATGCTGTTCCAGGAATTATTGCGCAAGCAGCAGGCCGCGCTGGTGGTGATCGAGCAGGGTCTGGCGCAAAACCCCGGCCGCCACCTGATGCGCGCACAGAGTGAAGGCGGCCGCATCATCATTACCGAAATTCCCGAGATCATGCAATCCGCGAACTACCATTCGCGCGTGGAGAACCTGGTGCAAAACATATTGGGTCCGGCGGCACTGGAGATTCAGGAATGAGCGACGGCGGCCAGGTTGCCGGCCTGGAATCCGCGCTATTGGCTCGTGCCCAGCGGCTCGCCGATGAATATCTCGCCAACGGTCGCCAAGCCCGCCAGCAGATACTCGACGATGCCAATCAGCGTTTGCGTATCGAGGAAGAACGCGAGGTGCTCGCTGCCAAGGCGCATGCCGAGCGCGTCTACCAGCAGCGGGTGCAGGCAGCGGAACTCAGCCTGCACGCCGAGTTCGATCGCGCGCGCTGGAGTCTGGTCAATGCCGTGCTCGATGCCCTGCCCGCGCGTCTGGCCGAATTGGCACAGGACGAATCGCGCTACCTTGCGCTGTTGCTGGGCTGGTTGCGCGAAGGCGCACAGGCGATCGAACGCGAGCAACTGGTGGTTTGGGTCAATCCGCGCGACCTGCCGCTGCTGCGCCGCGACTGGCAACGGTATGGCAACGAGGCCGCGCCGGACAAGCATCTGGAACTATCGGAGCAAACCATAGCCTGCATGGGCGGCGTATTGATCAGCAGCAGGGATGGCAACATCCGGCTGGACAACACCTTCGAGGGGCGCATGGAAAGACTGGGCGAAGCGCTGCAGCGCACCGTGGCCAACCGCCTGATTCCGGCCGGGGAGGCGCACGGTGGGTAAGGTCGTCGAAGTCAACGGGCCGCTGGTCACGGTCGAACTGGCCGACGTACCCACCGGCGAACAGGTCAGAATCGGCAAGCTTGAGCTGATGGGCGAAGTCATCGCGCGCCAGGGCGAACATGCGCTGGTGCAGATGTACGAACCCACCGAATCGCTGCGCCCCGGTGAACCGGTGGTCGCTCTCGGCCATCCGCTGTCGGTGGAACTCGGACCGGGTCTGCTCGGCGGCATCTTCGACGGCGTGCAGCGCCCATTGCTGGAACACGCGAAACAACATGGCGATTACGTTCCGCGCGGCGTGTACCTCCCGCCGCTGGATCGCAGCCGGTTGTGGCGCTTTGAGCCGCAGCCCGACCTGAAAAGCGGCGCGCGCATCGAAGACGGCGCCGTGCTGGGGACGGTGCAGGAAACGCCGAGCATCGCCCACCGCATCCTGGTGCCACCGGGCATGGGCGGCGAATTGCTCGAGATCTCCTCCGCCAGCGACGTCACCGTGGATGCGGTGATCGCGCGGGTCAAAAGCGGCCACGGCGAAACACAGGAACTCAAACTGTTTCACCGCTGGCCGGTACGCGACCCCCGGCCTTACCGCAAGCGCGACAACGCGGTGGCGCCACTGCTCACCGGGCAGCGCGTGCTCGACACCTTCTTCCCGCTGGTGAAAGGCGGACGCGCCGCGGTGCCCGGCCCGTTCGGCGCCGGCAAGACCATCGTGCAACAGCAGATCGCGCGCTGGGCTGATGCCGACATCGTGATCTACGTCGGCTGCGGCGAACGCGGCAACGAGCTGGTGGATATCCTCGAAAGCTTTCCGCAGCTCACCGACCCCAACACCGGGCGCTCGCTGATGGAACGCACATTGCTGGTGGCCAACACTTCCAACATGCCGGTGGTGGCGCGCGAGGCGTCAATCTACGTTGGCGCCACGCTGGCCGAGTATTACCGCGACCAGGGCTACGACGTGGTGATGGTGGCCGACTCGACCAGCCGCTGGGCCGAGGCGTTGCGCGAAGTGGCCGGACGCCTGGGGCAGATGCCGGTGGAGGAGGGCTATCCCGCGTATCTCGCCTCGCGTCTCGCCGCGTTCTACGAGCGCGCGGGACGAGTCACCACGCTGTCCGGCGCCAGCGGTTCGATCACGCTGATCGGCGCGGTGTCGCCGCCGGGCGGCGATTTCTCGGAACCGGTCACCAGCCACACCAAGGAGATCGTGCAGACCTTCTGGGCGTTGTCCAAGGAGCTGGCCGATGCACGCCATTACCCGGCAGTGGATTGGGTGGAAAGTTTCTCCGGTTATGTCGCGAGCTGCAGCGGCTGGTGGGCGGAGCATGTCGACCCGCGCTGGGCAGAGCATCGCGCGCTTGCGCTCGGCATCCTGTCGCAGGCCGAGGAGCTGGCACGCATCGTCAATCTGGTCGGATCGGAAGCATTGTCGCCGCCGCAGCGCTGGGCGCTGGAAGGCGTGACACTGTTCAAGGAAGGCGTGCTGCAGCAGAGTGCACTCGATCCGGTCGACAGCTATTGCTCGCCGCATAAACAATTCGCGCTGCTCGACCAGATGCTGGCCATCTACCAGCAGGGGCTGAAACTGCTGGAGCAGGGCGTGCCGGTGCAGGAGCTGCTGCGCCTGCCGCTGCTCGCCAGCGCGCAGCGCCTGAAAGCCCGCTACGCCAATGACCAGCTGGACGGCATGCGCGAGTTTGCCGCACAGGTCAGCGGCGATTTCGCGCGTCTGGCAAACGAGTACGCGCAACACGGAAAGGCCTCAGAATGAGCAACAAGGAATACCGGCTGGCCTCGGCGGCGCGCGGCGGGCTGCTGTTCATGCGCGGCGTACCCGGCGTGGCGCTGGGTGACCGCGTGGTGGTGCGCGACCACAGCGGCGGGAGGCGCAATGGCCAGGTAATCCGCACCTCCAACGAAGTGGTGCTGATCCAGGTGCTGGAGGGCACCGATGATCTTGACCTGGAACGCACCTGGGTGCGCTTCCTCGACCAGCCGTTCGAGATTCCCTTGAGTCCCGATATCCTGGGGCGCGTGTTCAACGGCCTGGGCCAGCCGCGCGACGACCGCCCGCCGCTGTTCTCGCGGCTGCAGCGCAATGTCAACGGCGCGCCGGTGAATCCCGCCGCGCGCGCCTATCCGCGCGAGTTCATCCAGACCGGCATCTCGGCGATCGATGGCCTCAACTCGCTGGTGCGCGGGCAGAAATTGCCGATCTTCTCCGGCTCCGGCCTGCCGCACAACCGCCTTGCCGCGCAGGTCGTGCGCCAGGCGCGGCTGCCGGGCGAGGAAGCGCACTTCGCCGTGGTGTTCGCGGCGATGGGCGTATCGTTCAGCGATGCGCATTTCTTCCGCGAGACCTTCTCCGACAGCGGCGTGCTGCGCAACGTGGTGATGTTCCTGAACCTCGCCGACGATCCCACCATCGAGCGGCTGATCCTGCCGCGCGCCGCGCTGACCGTGGCCGAATACCTTGCGTTCGACCTCGATCTGCACGTGCTGGTGGTGATGACCGACATGACGCATTACGCCGAAGCGCTGCGCGAGGTCGCCACCGCCAAGGGTGACGTGCCCGCGCGCAAGGGCTATCCCGGTTACCTGTATTCCGATCTGGCGGAAATCTATGAACGCGCGGGACGCATTCGCGAACGGCACGGCTCGATCACCATGATGCCGGTGGTGTCGATGCCTTCCGACGACATAACCCACCCGGTTCCCGATCTCACCGGCTACATCACCGAGGGACAGCTGGTGCTGAGCCGCACCCTCAATAACCTCGGCATCTATCCGCCGGTGGACATCCCGCCCTCGCTGTCGCGCCTGATGAAAGACGGCATCGGCAAGGAACTCACGCGCGAGGACCATGGCCGCGTCGCCGGCCAGCTCTATGCCTCCTATGCGCGCGCGCTGGAAGTGCGCAACCTGGCCTCGATCATCGGCGCGGACGAGCTGTCCGAGACCGACCAGAACTACCTTTCCTTCGCCGAAGCTTTCGAGCAGCGTTTCGTCGGGCAAGGAGAAGACGAGGATCGCAGCATCATCGAAACCCTGAACCTGGCTTGGGACCTGCTCTCGCTGCTGCCGCCGCAAGCGCTGACCCGTGTTGGCGAAACTGACCTGGCCAAATATCACCACTGGCAGGGTGCCGTAGCGAGGGCCACATGAAGACCCGTCTCAAAGTCCGCCCCACCAAGAACACGCTGCTGTCGCTGCGGCGGCAGGTCGTGTCGCTGCAGCGCGGGCACGACCTGCTGGAACGCAAGCGCGAACTGCTTACGCGTCTGGTGCACCAGCGCCTGAAGAAATACCGCGAATTGCGCCTGGCCGTCAGCCAGGCTTTGCACGGCGCCTACCATTGGCTGGCCATCGCGCATATGCGCATGGGCAGCACGCAGTTGCGCCAGGCGGTGATGGGACTCAAGCCGGTATTGTCGGTGCGCATCCTGCCGCGCAGCAGCATCGGCGTCGAGTATCCGACCGTGTCTGTGGACAGTTCCCCGATGCTGCCGATCGGGCTGATGTGGACCGATGCCAGCTTCGACGAGGCGCGCAGCCGCATGACCGAGATCGCCGTATTGCTGGCGCAGCTGGGCGAAGATGAAACCGCGTTGTGGCGCCTTCTGACCGAACAGCGCAAAACCCAGAAGCGCGTCAACGCGCTCAAGTACAACGTCATCCCGCGTTATCAGGCCACCATTCGCTACATCGAAGCGTTGCTGTCCGAGGAAGAGCGCAACACGCTGTTCCAGCTCAAGGTGATGCGCACCCAGCTCGAAGGTGCTGATAGCTATTGAGGTTCCCAGGAATGACTGCCAGGTTCCAATGCTTGATTCTGCTGTTGTTGGCCCGCTGCTCCACCGTTGCCGCAGAGCTGCCCGAAGACAAGGCTGCATAAGCCGGATTACGAACCTAAGGTGATACAGTCCAAGTTATAATCAGGACGGCTCAAATTCTCGCGAAGAGATGCCGGGAAGTCGCAATCGAAAATGGGGTTCGTCTGCAATGCTGAAAGGCAAAGCGCTGACGAAATGAGACTCGCGTGCCGGAAAAAATTCCAGTGGATGAGCAGACATGGACAATAAGACCAGTTCCCCGAACGTCGGTGCAATTGCTTCGGTGCGCGGCAGTGTCGTGGATATCCGCTTCGATGGCTATCTGCCGCCGATCTACTCTCTGCTGCGTGCTGGAAAGGACGGGTATGTCGCCATCGAGGTTCTGGCCCAGCTCAATGCGCGTCTGGTGCGCGGGGTTGCGCTGACACCGACGGAAGGACTGGCTCGCGGCATGCCGGTAGTAGACACCGGCGGGCCATTAAAGGCGCCGGTGGGCAAGGCGATCCTGTCGCGCATGTTCGACGTGTTCGGTAATGTCATCGACCGTCATCCTGCACCTGCCGGTGTCGAATGGCGCACCGTCCATCAATCCCCGCCGCCCCTGGCACGGCGCTCCACCAAATCCGAGATATTCGAAACCGGCATCAAGGTCATCGATGTGCTGGCGCCTTTGGAGCGCGGCGGCAAGGCGGGCTTGTTCGGCGGGGCGGGCGTAGGCAAGACCGTGCTGCTCACCGAGATGATCCACAACATGGTCGGGCATCATGAAGGCGTGAGCATTTTTTGCGGCATCGGCGAACGCTGCCGCGAGGGTGAGGAACTTTACCGCGACATGAAAGAGGCCGGCGTATTGCCGAACATGGTGATGGTGTTCGGCCAGATGAACGAGCCGCCTGGTAGCCGTTTCCGCGTGGGGCACGCGGCGCTAACGATGGCCGAATATTTCCGCGACGACGAACATCGCGACGTGCTGCTGCTGATCGACAATATCTTCCGTTTCATCCAGGCAGGCTCCGAGATTTCCGGCATGATGGGGCAGATGCCATCGCGCCTGGGTTACCAGCCGACCATGGGCACCGAGCTGTCGGGGCTGGAGGAGCGCATCGCCAACACCGACTCCGGCGCGATCACCTCCATCCAGGCAGTGTATGTGCCGGCGGACGATTTTACCGACCCGGCTGCGGTGCATACTTTCTCGCACCTGTCCGCATCCATCGTGCTGTCGCGCAAGCGGGCGAGCGAGGGACTTTACCCGGCCATCGACCCGCTGCAATCCAGTTCCAAGATGGCCACTCCTGGCATCGTCGGCGAACGCCATTACCAGCTGGCGCAGGAAATCAGGAGCGCGCTCGCGCAATATGCCGAACTCAAGGACATCATCGCGATGCTCGGGCTGGAACAATTGTCGGCGGCGGATCGCGCCGTGGTCGCGCGCGCACGGCGGCTGGAGCGTTTCCTCACCCAGCCATTTTTCACCACCGAGCAATTCAGCGGCATCAAGGGAAAACTCGTCAGCCTCAAGGACTCGCTCGACGGTTGCGAGGGCATCCTGCGCGACGAGTTCAAGGATGTGCCGGAGAGCGCGCTGTACATGATAGGGGCGATCGACGAGGCGCAGCAGAAGGCAAAGGATTTACAGACTGAATCTCGGCCAAATACGGAACAGGCGGTCGAACATGAAGCTTAAGGTGCTCCTGCCGTTCCAGGTCTTTGCCGAGATAGAGGGGGTGAAGCGCATCGTCGCCGAAACACCGCAGGGTTCGTTCGGGTTGTTGCCGCACCGGCTCGATTGCGTGGCGGTGCTGGAACCGGGGATACTGACCTATGAAACCGAAGCTGGAGGCGAAGTTTATGTGGCGGTCGATGAGGGTGTGCTGGTCAAGGCGGGCGCGGATGTGCTCGTCTCGGTGCGCAACGCGATCGGCGGCATGGATCTTGGCAAGCTGCGTGCAGCGGTGGAACAGGAGTTTGTGAATCTCGACGAAGACGAGAAGCAGGTGAGGGCAGTGCTGGCGAGATTGGAGAGCGGATTTGTGCGCCGCTTCGCGGAGTTCCATCGTGCCTGAGAATCATCATGTCGAGCCGGACGGGCATGGCAGAGTAGCCGCTCATGATGATGAGATGCGCCATGCCCCAACCCTCTCCCCAACCCTCTCCCCCGTGGCGGGAGAGGGGGCAAACGAATCGCTGCGCGAACTTCATGATCAGGCCGGAGCAGACGAAACGGCGTTCATCCGCCAGGTCGGCGCAAAGGAGACGCGCAAGCTGCAGGCGCAGCGCAGGGTTATGCGTACAGTCTGGTTCGGCCTGGGCATGATGGGGCTGGTCGGCTGGTCGGTGGCGGTGCCTACCCTGCTCGGCGCGGCGCTGGGCATCTGGCTGGACAAGCGCTATCCGGGCATCCATTCCTGGACGCTCACGCTGCTGATCATCGGACTGGTCATCGGCTGTCTGAATGCGTGGCATTGGGTGGCGAAAGAGGACAGGGAAATACGCAGGGAACAGGAAGGGCCAAAGAACGGGGGAGATTAAAGATGAGTGAGATAATGCGACTTGCTCCGGCATTGTTTGCGGGCATGTTGCTCGGAGCGATATTTTTTGGAGGCCTGTGGTGGACCGTATTGAAAGGAATATCCGCGAGACAGCCTGCGCTGTGGTTCGGTTTGAGCATGCTGGCGCGAACCGGCATCGTCCTGGCCGGATTTTATTTTGTTGCGGACAGCGACTGGAAACGACTGCTGGCGTGCCTGTTTGGATTCATCATCGCTCGCCTGATCGTCACCAGGCTGACCGATAAACTGGCAGACGATAAGACAAACGCAACGCAAGTGAGCCATGCACCTTAGTTCCGACGAGTTGATCCTGTGGCAGCATGGATTTTTCAAGCTCAACGTAACCATAACTACGACCTGGGTGCTGATGCTGGTGCTGGTAGTGGGCGCCAGACTCATCACGCGTAATCTCGAGGGAAAAATCCATATCTCGCGCTGGCAAAGCCTGCTCGAAATCATCGTGGTCAATATCCGCAAACAGATCGAGGAAGTCGGCCTGAGCCATCCGGAAAAATACATGGGTTTCCTGGGCACATTGTTCCTGTTCATCGCGCTGTCCAATTTCTGCACGATCTTTCCCGGCTACGAACCGCCGACCGGATCGCTGTCGACCACGGCGGCGCTCGCGCTGTCCGTGTTTATCGCGGTGCCGCTGTTCGGCATCGCGGAGAGCGGCCTGGGGGGCTATCTCAAGTCCTATCTGAAACCGACATTCATCATGCTGCCGTTTAACATCATTAGCGAACTTTCGCGCACGCTGGCTATGGCCATCCGCCTGTTCGGCAACATCATGAGCGGAACCATGATACTGGCCATCCTGCTGACCATCACGCCGTTCATATTTCCTATCGTGATGAGCCTGCTCGGCCTGCTGACCGGCATGGTGCAAGCCTACATATTCAGCATCCTCGCCACGGTCTACATCGCGGCAGCCACGCGGGTACGCGAGGAAGCGGGAGGCTGAAGTGAACACTAATAACAATCATTGCCTGGAAAGGACACATCATGGATAGCACCACACTCATCGCAATTGCTTCCATTATCACCGCAGGACTCACCATCGCCATCGGCGGGATAGGCCCGGCGCTTGGCGAAGGGCGCGCGGTCTCGACGGCGCTGAGTTCGTTGGCCCAGCAACCCGATGCCGCCGCCACCATCACGCGAACGCTGTTCGTGGGCTTGGCAATGATCGAATCCATCGCCATCTACTCTTTCGTGATCTCGATGATCATCATCTTTGCCAACCCGTTCTGGAACCACGCCATCGCACAAGCGCCCAAATAGTCATGCTTATTGATTGGTTTACTGTTATCGCGCAAGCGGTCAACTTTCTTATTCTCGTATGGCTGATGAAGCGTTATTTGTACCAGCCCATCCTTAACGCGCTCGATGCGCGGGAGAAGCGCATCGCCGCAGAGCTGGCTGACGCAGCTGCAAAGGAAGCCGAAGCCATAGCCGAGCGCGAGGAATACAAGCGCAAGAACGACGAGTTCGAACAGCAGCGCGCCGGTCTGTTGAACAAGGCAACGGACGAAGCGACAGCCGAACACCGGCGGCTATTCGACCAGGCGCGCAAAGATGCGGCCAACTTGCGTGCCAAGCAACAGGAATCGTTGCGCAGCGAGTATCAACAATTGAATGCAGAGTTCGCCCGCCGGACGCAGTCCGAAGTGTTTTCCATTGCGCGCAAAATGCTAGCCGATCTTGCCGGAACCAGTTTGGAAGAGCGCATGGTTGAGGTGTTTGTTCGCCGCTTGCGCGGGCTGGACAACGACGAGAAAAAGAAGCTTACAGCATTGCCCAAACAGCCTGCCATGCCTGTTGTCGTGCGCAGCGCCTTCGACCTTGCACCGGCACTGCGCGCCTCGATTGAAGGCGCGGTAAAGGAAACGCTTGCTGTGACGTCTTCCGTACAGTTCGAAGTTGTGCCTGACCTTGTCAGCGGTATCGAACTGGTGATGCAGGGACAAAAAGTCGCGTGGAGCGTTGCCGGCTATCTGGCATCGTTGGAAAAAGATGTCAACGAATTGCTGAAGGCTCAACGTAAGACTGAATGACATGAAAACTAAAAATACGAGCCGAATTTTGTAGGAGCGCCGTTTTCCAATGCGGGGCACATAAATAGAAATGAGCATGGAAGCCAAAAGCCTGCAAAACATTTTCGACAAAACCTTCGCGACTATCGGCCAGGCGCGCGAAGCGTATGCGCCGCAACTAAGCCCGCGCGAAACAGGCACGGTCACCAGCCTGTCCACCGGTATCGCCAGGGTATCCGGCCTGCCCGGCGTGAGTTTCGAGGAGGTGGTGAAGTTTCCCGGCGATCTGTACGGCATCGCATTCAATGTCGACGAGGACGAGATCGGGGTCGTGCTGCTCGGCGATTACTGGCATTTGCACGCGGGCGATGAGGTGGAGCGCAGGGGGCACGTGATGGACGTGCCGGTGGGCGAAGGGTTGATCGGGCGCGTCGTCAATCCGTTGGGGCGGCCGCTCGACGGCAAAGGGCCGGTGATCTCCGACAAGCGTTTGCCGATCGAACGCCCCGCGCCGCAGATCATGGATCGCGCGCCCGTCACCATGCCGCTGCAGAGCGGCATCAAGGTCATCGATGCGCTCGTGCCGATCGGGCGCGGCCAGCGCGAGTTAATCCTCGGCGACCGGCAGACCGGCAAGACCGCCATCGCCATCGACACGATCCTCAACCAGCGCGGCCAGGATGTGCTGTGCGTGTATTGCACCATCGGCCAGCGCGCATCCGCCGTGGCCAAGGCAGTCGCCGACCTGCGCGATAACGGCGCGATGGAATACACTGTGGTCGTCGTGACCGAGGGCAACGACCCGCCCGGCCTTTCCTATATCGCGCCTTACTCCGCGACCAGCATCGCGGAATATTTCATGGAGCAGGGCCGCGATGTGCTGATCGTGTACGATGATCTCACGCATCATGCGCGCGCCTACCGCGAACTGTCCTTGTTGCTGCGTCGCCCGCCCGGACGCGAAGCGTTTCCCGGCGACATCTTCTACATCCACTCGCGCCTGCTGGAACGCGCCACGCACCTGATGGCCGAGCTTGGCGGCGGCTCGCTCACCGCGCTGCCCATCATCGAGACCGAGGCGCAGAACATCGCCGCCTACATCCCGACCAACCTGATCTCGATCACCGACGGGCAGATATATCTTTCGCCGAACCTGTTCGAGTTGGGCATCCTGCCCGCTGTCGATGTCGGCAAATCGGTGTCGCGCGTCGGCGGCAAGGCGCAGTTCGCCGCCTATCGGGCCGTGACGGGCGATCTCAAACTCGCCTATGCGCAGTTCGAGGAGCTGGAAACCTTCGCCCGCTTTGGCACGCGGCTCGACGAGAACACCCGCAAGGTCATCGAACACGGGCGGCGCATCCGCACCTGCCTCAAGCAGCCGGAATTCGAACCGGTGTCCGTGCCCGGCCAGATCGCCATCCTGCTGGCGCTGACCGGCAGGCTGTTCGACAGCGTGCCGCTGGAACGGATGCGCGATGCCGAGCTCGCGCTGCGCAAGGCGGCGGAAGACTTTCCGGCGGAACTGGAAAAGCGCATCACCTCGGCCGAGGAATTGAAGGACAGCGACCGCGAGTCGATATTGCAGATCGCGCGAGAGGCGCTTGCGACGTTTCACCCGTAGGGTGGGCACGTTTTTGTGCCCACGCGGATTTTCAACATTTCAGGGCAACCCTAATGTCACGATATCGCCGCGCAACAGCTACAGGCTCAAGCTATTTCTTTACCGTGGTCGCTTACCGGCGGCAGCCGGTTCTATGCAGCGAAACGATTCGCAACGCATTGGGCGCCGCGATTGAAACGGTGCGTGTGGCGCGGCCATTCGTCATCGATGCCTGGGTACTGTTGCCCGACGATTTGCATTGCGTGTGGACGTTGCCCGAAGGCGACGCCGATTTTGCCAATCGCTGGATGAGAATCAAGCGGGCGGTGTCTTTGGCATGCCGGGAAGAGTTTCATCGTGACGACTGGATGACCGCATCAAAATCCAAACATCGCGAATCGACCCTATGGCAACGGCGATTCTGGGAACATCAAATTCGCGATGAAAACGATTTTGCCGGCCATGTCGATTATATTCACTTCAACCCGGTTAAACACGGGCATGTACAACATGCAGCCGATTGGCCTTATTCGACATTTCACCGCTATGTGCGCGATGGGTTGTATGCACGCGATTGGGCTGGCGCGATGGATGGCGCGGAATTGGAATATGATTGATGCCGTTTGCATGGGCATACCGCGTGGGCACAAAGACGTGCCCACCCTACTTGGCTGGACACTCTCACCATCAAGCGAATGGCAACGCGTTCGTCGCTATAGCTCAATCGCCAGAACCTGATAATGACGGGAAAGATGTAACGAAATGAGCGACACCCTTGAAAGCCTGCGGCGCAAGATCGATGGCGCGACCGAACTCGATGCCGTGGTGCGCACGATGAAGGCGTTGGCCGCGTCGAGCATCGTGCAATATGAGCGCGCGGTGCATTCGCTGGACGATTATTACCGGACTGTGGAGCTGGGCCTGGTTGCATGGTTGCGCCATACGGGGGCGGCGATATATCCGGGCGGCGGCGCGCAACTGAAGAAAGGAGCGACAGGCGCGGTGGTGTTCGGCTCGGATCAGGGGCTGGTAGGCCAGTTCAATGAGGTGCTCGCGGACTTTGCGGTAAACAAGCTGGGTGACATGCCGGGCAACAAAAATATCTGGGCGGTCGGCGAGCGCGTTCAGGGATATCTGGCCGATGCAGCCTTGCCGGTGGCAGACAATTTCCCCGTGCCAAATTCCATTGCTGCCATCACCTCTCTGGTCGGGCGTATCCTGATCGAGATCGAGACGCAGCGCGAGCAGGGAAAGGTTGCTGAGGTGTACCTGTTCCACAACCGTCCCAAATCCGGAGCAGTCTATGAGCCGGTGATCCAAAGGCTGCTGCCGCTGGATGATACCTGGGAGCGCGGACTGGCCGAACTTCCATGGCCGACGGAAAACCTGCCCGAGGTGCTGGGTGGCGGTGAGCCGACGCTGCAAGCGCTGATCCGCGAATATCTTTTCATCTCGCTGTTCAGGGCATGCGCCGAATCGCTGGCGAGCGAGAATGCCAGCCGCCTGGCCGCGATGCAGCGTGCCGAGAAGAACATCGACGAGCTGCTGGAAGATCTCACCCAGACTTTTCACCGTCTGCGTCAGAGCGGGATCGACGAGGAGTTGTTCGATGTCATTTCCGGTTTCGAGGCGCTGGCGGCGCCCCCGCAGCCGAAGGTACAAGCGGCAATAGCAAAAGGACCAGGATGAAAATAAAGGCCAACTTGGACGAGGCGCGCAGCCGCATGACCGGGATCGCCGTGCTGCTGGCGCAGCTGGGCGAGGCAGAAACCGCGCTGTGGCGTCTGCTGACCGAACAGCGCAAAACCCGGAAGCGCGTCAATGCGCTCAAGTACAACGTCATCCCGCGCTACCAGACCACCATCCGTTACATCGAATCGTTGCTGTCCGAGGAAGAGCGCAACACTCTGTTCCAGTTCAAGGTCATGCGCGATCAGGCCGAAGTTGTTGAGGGCGGTTGGCAAAATGATGCGCATGCGTAGTTGCGTGGAGATGGAAAGTGTCTGGTAATTAAGGGGGATTCACCGCTGTGTTTCCACGCAACCTCGGTCGAACGCTGGCTTGCAAGACCTGTCGTGCCAGCTAGCTCCGCCGTTTGACGATGGCGTATACTGGATAAAATTATTATGTTTGCGGAGGGCAACATGTTTTGGAGATCGATATCTGTCGTACTGGTCGTCTTGTTTGGGATTGTGGCTGATGCCGGCGCGCAGCCGATGCGCGACAGTACACGCGGCGAGTTGTTGTACTCGACGCATTGCATCGCCTGCCACACTACCCAGGTGCATTGGCGCGAAAAGAAACTGGTCACGGACTGGGCAAGTCTGCGGGCGGAGATACGTCACTGGCAGAAATTCTCCAATCTTGAGTGGAGTGATGACGACATTGCGGCAGTGGCGCGATATCTGAATGCTCTCTACTATCGTTATCCCGCGCCAGACTGACCGGAAGCAGCCAAATGCCGACAGATTTGACGCGTCGGCCATGGTGGCTTGAACCGCTGCCGGCAGGCACGGGCGACCTGGCAACTATGGCCACCTGCATGCCGTTGTGGGTGACGAAACGGAGCTGGTGCTCGCCGGGTTTGCGGCCTTCCTCGATCCCCCCAAGGAGAGCGCCACCTCCGCACTCGCCGCACTCGGGAAGGCCGGCGTTGAGATCAAGATTGTGACCGGCGACAGTGATCTGGTCACCCGGCATGTCTGCGCCCAATTGAAGATTCCGGTCACCGGGCTCCTGACCGGCAAGGAGATCGCGCAGATGGACGACCACGCACTGCGCGCCCGGGTGGAAACGGCGAAATTGCTTTTTCTGCGGCTTCGTCAGGCGATACCAGGGCGAGCGAGAAGACTGGCTTGATCGAAAACCGGACAAGAAAAGCAATTGACGCAGCCCCTTTAGGGCACCTCTAATTCGTCCATCCAAAGCAAAGAGTGTGCTGATGAATCCGAACAGGCAGCAGGGCTGACATGAATACAGCACCCATGCTCTCTCCGTCATTGAAACGCTATGCCTGGCTATCCATCGCAGCGGCTATGGCCACCATACTGCTCAAGGGCCTGGCCTGGTGGCTGACCGGTTCGGCCGGGCTGTTGTCTGATGCCATCGAGTCTTTCGTGAACCTCGCCGGTGCTTTGATGGCGCTCTGGATGCTGACGCTGGCAGCGCTCCCGGCGGATATCGATCATGCCTACGGATACGGCAAGGCCGAGTATTTTTCCAGTGCGTTTGAGGGTTTCCTGATTGTTCTGGCAGCATGCACCATTGGCTATACTGCCATGGTGCGCCTGTTTAATTTGCGGCCGCTCGAAGCCGTGGGGTTCGGCCTGGCAGTATCAATGGCAGCCTCTGCCATCAATCTTGTTACAGCACGCGTCCTGATGGGGGTTGCGCGCAAGCAAAATTCAATCACCCTCGAGGCGGACGCTCGCCACCTGATGACCGATGTATGGACCTCTGCCGGGGTCATTGCCGGGGTCGGGCTGGTGTGGATTACCGGCTGGCTATGGCTTGATCCGGTCATTGCCATTCTCGTTGCGGGGAACATTATCTGGACGGGTTGGCAGCTCATGCGGCGTTCGGCAGCGGGTCTGCTGGATGCCTCCCTGCCGGCAGAAAAGCGGGAGCAAATCGAATCGCTGCTGGCCGGATATCGCAAACAGGGACTGGATTTCCACGCCCTGCGAACCCGCCAATCGGGGAGCCGCGCCTTCGTGACCCTGCACGTTCTGGTACCGGGGCATTGGACCGTGCAGCAAGGTCACGACTGGGCAGAGCAGATAGAGATGGAGATACGCAATGCCATACCCAATGCGCATATCACCACCCATTTGGAACCTCTGGAAGACCCGGTGTCATTGATCGATAAAGAGCTTGATAGGCCGGCTAACTGAACTGCGATTGCATGCAAAAATATCTTGTCTTGACACTCCATGAACACCGATAACCATCAACCTTCTCAGAGCGCTCGAATTGAAGCGCGCCGCTGGCTGATGGGCGGACGCGTGCAGGGCGTGGGATATCGCGCCTTCGTGTTCAATCTGGCGCGGCGCTTCGGTCTGGACGGAGTGGTGCAGAATCTCACCGGGGAGGTGCTGGTGGAGGCACAGGGCGAGCCTGCCGCGCTGGATGCTTTCGCTGCCGCGCTGGTCTGCGCCGCTCCGCCGCTGGCCCGTCCGCAGGTGCTTTCCTGCCGGCCAATCCCGCTGCGCGAGCTGCACGGATTTGCAATCCTGCCCAGTGCGCTCACCTCGCAACGCAACATCCATGTTCCTCCCGACAGCTTCCTGTGCGACGATTGCCGCCGCGAGATGCTCGATCCGACAGATGCGCGCTATCGCTATCCGTTCATCAACTGCACGCAATGCGGGCCGCGCTACACGCTGATCACCGCGATGCCTTACGACAGGCTGAACACCACCATGGCGGATTTTGAACTGTGTCCGCGCTGCCGCACCGAATACGACGACCCGCACAACCGCCGCTTTCATGCGCAGCCGCTGGCATGCCCGGTGTGCGGGCCGCAGCTGAGCTTCGTTGCGGCACATCAACGCGCCGAAGGCGATGCGGCGCTCGCAGCCTGCATCGCTGCCTTGAAACGCGGCGAGACAGTCGCGGTGAAAGGCATCGGCGGCTATCACCTGATGTGCGATGCGCTGAATCCTGTGGCCATCGCGCGGCTGCGTATGAACAAGCATAGGCCGCACAAGCCGCTGGCAGTGATGTTCCCGTGGCAGGGCGCGGACGGCCTGCAGCGCGTGCGCGCGGAGTTGCTGCTCGATGCAGTGGCAGAAGCAGCGCTTACCGATGCCGCTCGTCCCATCGTGCTGATCCCGAGCCGCGCCGACGCGGCCTTGCCGGATACCATCGCGCCGGGGCTGCGCGAGATCGGCGCGATGCTGCCCTACAGTCCGCTGCACCATTTGCTGCTGGAAAGTTTCGGCCGGCCGCTGGTCGCCACTTCCGGCAACGTCAGCGGCGAACCGGTGCTGACCGATAATGCCGAAGCCGAGGCGCGGCTGGGCAGGGTGGCGCAAGCCTTCCTGCACCACAACCGCCCAATCGCGCGGCCGGCGGACGACAGCGTGCTGCGCGTCATCGCAGGGAAACCGCGCCTGCTGCGCGCCGGTCGCGGCATCGCGCCGCTGGAATTCGATCTGCCATTCTCTTTTTCGAAGCCGTTGCTCGCGGTGGGCGGCCACATGAAGAATGCCATTGCGCTTGGCTGGAACAAGCGCGCGGTGCTGTCGCCGCACATCGGCGACCTCGATGCGCCGCGCAGCCTGGAGATATTCGGGCAGGTGATCGCGGACTTGCAAAAATTGTACGGTGTTGCGGCGCAAGCCGTCGTTTGCGATGCGCATCCCGGCTATGCCAGCAGCCACTGGGCGGCACGACAGGCGCTGCCGCTGCAGCGCGTGCAGCACCACCACGCGCATGCCTCCGCGCTGGCCTTCGAAGGCGGGCTCGACAAAGTCTGGCTGACCTTCACCTGGGATGGTGTTGGCCTGGGCGAAGACGCCACGCTGTGGGGCGGCGAAGCGCTGTTGGGCAAGCCCGGTGCATGGCGGCGCGTCGCCAGTTTCAAGCCGTTTCGCTTACCGGGCGGTGAACGCGCCGGACGCGAACCATGGCGCTCGGCAGCGGCGCTGTGCTGGGAGAGCGGTCTCGAGTGGCATTCTAACGGGCATGCCCGTTTCCCTCTCCCCTTCCCTCTCCCGGAGGGCGAGGGGGACAAGGTCTCGCTTCGCGAGTTCTTTGTTAATGAACGTGACGCAGTGCTGCTGAAAAGCGCATGGCAGCATGGCCTGAATGCGCCGCTCACCACTGCGGCGGGGCGCTTGTTCGACGCGGCGTCCAGCCTGCTCGGGCTGATTGATACCGCGAGTTACGAAGGGCAGGGGCCGATGCTGCTGGAGGCAACTGCGCATGGCGAGGCCGCGGCGATGGATTTGCCGCTGCATGAAAACGAGCACGGCCTGCTCGTCGCCGACTGGACGCCGTTGCTGCATGCATTGCGGCGCGAGGATGTTTCAGCGGCGCAGCGCGCGCTGCAATTCCATGCGAGCCTCGCGCGTTGCATCGTGCTGCAGGTGCAGCACATCCATGCACGCAAACGATTTGACGCAGTGGGTTTGACCGGCGGCGTGTTCCAGAACAAACTGCTGGCCGAACTGGCACTGCAACAACTGGGCGCTGCCGGATTCGAGGCGCATCTGCCGCTGCAGGCGCCATGCAATGACGGCGGCCTGGCGCTCGGTCAATTGATAGAGGCAACACACTTGCATGGATGACACACACATCAGTCTCGCCCACGGCAACGGCGGGCGCTACATGCGCGAACTGATCGAGACCTTGTTCGCGCGCCATCTCGCCAATCCTCTGCTCGACGTGCATACCGATGCGGCGCGGTTGCCGGACATGGATGGCGAACTGATGGTGACCACCGACGGCTTCACCGTGCAGCCGCTGGAATTTCCCGGCGGCACCATCGGCTCGCTCGCGGTGCACGGCACGGTGAACGACCTCGCGGTGTCGGGTGCAGTGCCGCATTACCTGACGCTGAGTGCGTTCATCGAGGAAGGCTTCGACATCGCGCAACTGGAACGCATCGTCATCAGCCTGGCCCATGCTGCGCGTGAAGCGGGCGTCGCGGTGGTGGCGGGCGACACCAAGGTGGTCAGGCGCGGCGAAGGCGGCGGCCTGTATCTTTCCGCCACCGGCATCGGTGTGCGGCCAAGACACTTGCAACTCGGAGTCAATCAGATCCAGCCCGGCGATGCGGTGCTGGTCAGCGGGCCGGTAGGCGATCATGGCATCGCGGTGATGCTGGCGCGCGAGCAATTCGGTTTGCATGGCGTGTTGCAATCGGATGCGGCCAGCGTGTTGCCGTTGACCCAGGCGCTGCTGCCACTGAGCGGCTTGCGCTTCATGCGCGACCCGACGCGCGGCGGCCTGGCCACGGTGATGCATGAGATCTGCCATGCGACGAAATTGCAGGTGCGTTTGCAGCAACCCGCGATCCCGCTGCGCGAGCCGGTCATGGCGGTGTGCGAGATGCTGGGCTACGACCCGCTGTTCCTCGCCTGCGAAGGGCGCGTGGTGGCGGTGGTGGAAGCCGCACAGGCAAGCGATGCGCTGGCGCGCTGGCAGGCGCTGCCGCAGGGACGCGACGCGGCGATCATCGGCAGCGTCAGCACAGGCCGCGCGCATCTGGTGCTGGAAACCGAACTGGGCGGCGAGCGTGTGCTGGAAGAGTTGGAAGACGATCCGCTGCCGCGCATCTGTTAGCGTGAAACCGAATAGCTGTCCGGCGTTGATTGATCCGTTCACGCGCATCTCTGCGCACAATTCCGGCCTGCTCCGTACAACTCCCCTCTCATTAAGCGCACAATCACCATCGGGCCCAGCGTCCCCGTCCTGACGAAAATGAAACCGGCAACCATGAAACTGCTCAGCCTGATCTTGTCCCTGATAATCATCGTCGCATCGATTATTTTGTGCCGGCAAATCATTTCGAATTCCATTGCCAACCAGCAGAACAAGAACGATTATGCCGAGCTCAACAATGTCAAATACGGTCTGTTCAGCATTGATGAATGGAAGCGGCAAATCACCGCGATTCTGGCCGAGGAAATCAGCAAGCTGTATCTATCGAAAGAGAATGAGCGGGTACTCCGAAAACATATCGAAGTCCTGTTGAATACCCTTATCGATAAAGTCGACAAGAAAATCAGGGAAGGAAACTCGGGCACCGCGGGGGGGCACCTTACGCAATCCCTCATGAATATTTTTATAAACCTGAACGATATTAAAAAAGGCATTCCTGAATATGCGGATGCCGTCATTCATGAAATGACCAAAGCGAAAACAGAGGAACAGATCAAGGCGGTGCTGAACAAACAGCTTGATCAGTATGCCAACCAGACCTTTGAAACGCAGGACACGTCCAAACTCAGCAGCATTATTTTCAAGACCGGTTCCAGGGATATCGAAAGCGCGAGGATCAAGCTCAATGAGGAAATTGCGCTGAAGCATGACCTGATTGTCAGGGAGGCAGCGCTGTTGATCTTGCTGTCGTTTATCATTTTTGCATTGTCCGGCTTTGGCAAGCAACAGCTGACTCCTTCGCGCTATATGTTTCTGATATTGTCTCTCGTCACATTGCTGACGGCGGGTGTAACCACGCCCATGATCGACATGGAAGCCACCATCTCGCAGATGAGTTTCATGTTGATGGGGCATCCCATTCATTTCGAGAACCAGGTGTTGTATTTCCAAAGCAAAAGCATACTGGATGTGTTCTGGATCATGATCTCCCATCCGGATATCCAGATGAAACTGGTCGGGGTCTTGCTGATCACCTTCAGTATTGTTTTCCCGCTGTTAAAAATCGCCTCGACAGCGGGCTATTATTTCGATTATCACCACGCAAGGGAAGACCCGGTGATCAAGTTCTTTGTCACAAGTTCCGGGAAATGGTCCATGGCCGATGTCATGGTGGTTGCCATATTCATGGCTTATATCGGATTTAACGGAATCATCACCAACCAGCTCGGCCATTTAAACTCGACAGACCAGGAGATGGTCATCCTGACGACGAATGGCACGTCCCTCCAGCCGGGCTATTACCTGTTCCTGACATACACCCTGCTGGCGTTGCTATTGTCGGAGATCCTGACCAGAAAATCCGGGGCATAGGCACGCAGGAATCCCCAGTTTGGTTCTATCCGGCCACGCAAAATCAAGCGGGTTGCGCACGCCGATCATCATGGCTTGAACAGGTCGTTCAGCTCTCGCGGTTGCGCGCGCAAATATTGTTTCGGCGCGACTACCTGGGCGCCCAGCTTCGCCGCTGCGTGCCACGGCCAGCGCGGGTCATACAGCATGCCCCGGGCCAGCGCCACCATGTCCGCCTGTCCCGACGCGACGATCATTTCTGCCTGCTCTGGCTCGGTAATCAAGCCCACGGCGATCGTGGCCAAACCGGTTTCGCGCCGGATTCTTGCGGCAAAGGGAACCTGATAGCCCGGCGCGGCCGGAATCTGTTGCAGCGGAGACAGCCCGCCGCTGGACACATCGATGAACGTGCATCCCCGGCGCTGCAGCTCCTTCGCGAACACCACGCTCTGCTCGATGTCCCACCCGCCGTCCACCCAGTCTGTGGCGGAGATGCGGATGCCAACCGGTTTGTCGGCCGGCACGGCACTGCGTATTGCCTCGAACACTTCGAGCGGGAAACGCATGCGGTTCTCCAGCGTGCCGCCATACCGGTCAGCGCGGGTATTCGACAAGGGCGACAGGAATTGATGCAGCAGATAGCCGTGCGCCGCGTGCAACTCGATGACATCGATGCCCAGCCGCTGCGCACGCTGCGCTGCGGCCATGAAGTCGTTGCGGACACGCTGCAGTCCTTCATCATCCAGTGCGCGTGGCAGGGAATCGTTCGCAGCAAAGGGCAGGGCGGAAGGCGAGACGGTCTGCCAGCCGCCGCTTCCGGGCGCCATCGACTTGCCGCCTTCCCACGGCGCCTGGGTGGAGGCCTTGCGCCCGGCGTGCGCCAACTGAATGGCGACGGGCATCGCCGAGTAATGCCGCACCGACTTGAGCACGCGCGCCAGCGCTGCCTCGGTCTGGTCGGACCACAGCCCAAGGTCGCCCGGCGTGATACGGCCCTCCGGCGCTACCGCCGTTGCCTCGATGAACAACAGGCCGGCGCCGGACAAAGCCAGGTGACCCAGATGAATCAGATGCCAGTCGCTTGCCTGGCCCTGCTCGGCGGAGTACTGGCACATCGGCGAGACGGCGATCCGGTTGGTCAAAACCAGCTTGCCAAGGGTGACCGGGGAAAATAGTTTGCTCACAATGAATAGCTCCACTCAATAATTTTTATACAGACCGCAGCGAACCGATATCATACCCGCCCCCGCCCGGCAAAGCCGCCGGCAATCAGCGCTGGCACCAGCAAGGGGTGGGCCGTCCCTGTATCATTATCTCTCTGCCCCCGAATCCGGAGAACTGCGATGAAAATTCTGATCTGTGGCGCAACAGGCTTTGTTGGCAGGCATCTGACCCGCTCCCTGCGGGAAGCCGGCCATACCGTGGTGCGTGCCGTACGCCGCCCCGGTGAGCCGGACGACATTGCCGTGGACTACTGCAATGACACCGCCAGAGAGAGCTGGCTGCCGCGTCTCAAGGGATGCAACGTCGTGATCAATGCTGTGGGCGTGCTGCGCGACAGTCCCGCCAACCCCATGCAGAAATTGCATGCCGCCACTCCGGCGGCGATCTTTGCGGCCGCCGCAGAGGCCAGCGTCGGGCGGGTGGTTCACCTGTCCGCGCTGGGCGTGGATAGCGGCATCGACACGGCGTATTTTTCCACACGCCTGCTGGCCGAACAGGCGCTCAAGGTATTGCCCGCGCAGCTGCGCTGGCTGTGTCTGCGCCCTTCGGTGATTTATGGTGAAGATGGCGCCAGCGCACGGATGTTCAGGATGCAGGCGAAACTGCCGGTCCACGCGCTGCTCATGGGTGGCCGGCAACGGCTGCAGCCGGTGCATATCGACGACATCTGCACGGCAGTCACACAATGGCTGGCTGACCCGGACGCCGTCAGCCAGACAGTGGCAGCAGTGGGCGCGGAAGCAACCGACATGCGCGGCATGCTCGACAGCTATCGTGAGCAACTGGGATACGGGCCCGCATTGCATGTCTCCGTGCCGGCATTGCTGGCGACAGCGGCTGCGCATATCGGTGACCATGTTCCCGCCAGCCCGCTGTGCAGCGACACACTGGCCATGCTCTCGGCCGGAAATACCGCAGATGCGTCCGGATTCACTCAGCTGCTCGGTCGCCCGCCAAAAAGTTATCGGGAGTTCATTGCCTGAGCAGCTCCAATATTCCGAGCCAGGCGCCCTATTCTGAATGGATCGTTACCCCAGCCATTCCCGCCCGATCATCTCAAGATTTTTATCAAGTCGATAGACAAGGGATACACCCAAAGGTATCTCCACCTTCTCTACCGCAACCGGATCGATCTTTTCCAGATGCATGACCAGACTGCGCAGGGTATTGCCATGGCTGATCACCAGCAACCTCCGGCTGGCAGCGATGCGTGGCGCCAGAACCTCATGCCAATAGGGAAGCAGACGGCGCTGGCAGTCGGACAGGCTCTCGCTGCGGGGCAGCAGCGCCGGATCAAGTTCTGCGTAGAGCGGATCAAAACACGGATGACGGGGGTCGCTCATTTCGAGCGGCGGCGGCGCATCGAAATAGCCGCGCCACCAGCGGCGCGATCTCTGCTCGCCCCAGATGGCAAAGATCTCCTGTTTGTTCAAGCCCTGCAACTGGCCGTAGTGGCGTTCGTTCAGACGCCAGGTTGAATAACGCGGTATGGACGGATGGGACGCGGCGGCGAGCAGGCTGTCGGCCGTCTGCTGGGTGCGGCGCAGAACCGAGGTGTGCACCTCGTCAAAAGCCAGGCTTTCCGCAGCAAGACGCCGACCGGCTGCGGCAGCCTGGGCCAGTCCCTGTTCGGCCAAAGGAATATCGGTCCATCCGGTGAAGCGACTGCTCAGATTCCACTCGCTGTTGCCGTGCCGAAGCAGCACCAGACTATGCTCTTGTTTCATTCCACCGACTCCATCAGCACTTTGGCCAGGTGATGGTGGTCATCCCATGCCTGCAGATGCCAGCCTTGCCCATCAAACCGAAACCAGTTGAGCGCGCAGTTGGGTATGACAAAATCGCGCGGGGTATGCAGCGGCTTGCCGGTGGCCTTGCGGTAGATGATGTCGAGCACGCCTGCGTGACATACGGCGGCGATAGTCTGGCCGCTGTGCTGTCTGGTCAGGGTACCTATCGCTTCGCTGACGCGCCCGGCAAAACGGAGCATGCTTTCACCCGTTTCAAAATCATAGTCGGGATCACGCGCCTTATAGTGGGCGTACGCCTCGGGATAGCGCTGTTCCCCCTCGTCCGCGGTGAGGCCCTGGAAGATGCCGTAATGACGTTCGCGCAGTTGCGGCAGAGTCCTGACTTCAAGCCCGCGCCTTTCCGCAACCATCTTTGCGGTCTCGAAGGCACGGCTCAGGTCGCTGCTGTAGATGGCGCTGAAATCATGATGGGCGGCGTTGAAGGCCATCGCCAGCGCCTGACCGAGGCCGGTCTCGTTAAGCGGAATGTCGGTTTGACCCTGGATCCGCTTTGCGACGTTCCAGTCGGTCTCGCCATGGCGAATGAAGCAAATTTGGGTTGACTTGAACATGGCAGATAATTTTTCTGTCATCTAATCATAAACAATGCGAGCCTGGCACAATTATTTTCCAGGGCAATGCTGCCATTCGACCCAGGCAAGGCAGATAGCGCATGATTTATGTAATAATGAGCGCTCGAACTCAACATTGCGAAGGCCCCGATTTTTCGAAGGTAATTCTCGCGCAAGGCGGCACTGCTCACCATGCGATGGTGCAGATAATCAGCGAAATAGTGCGTTCGGATCCGGACAGAAGAAAAAGGGTGGTTTTTGCGGCTTAGGGTGCTACACAAAATACTATGAGCTTGATATCAGGGAACGCCGCAGACGAATTATCGAGTCTGGCGGCACAAACAAGTAAGCTCCGGGCAGCTCAAGGGTCGCTGGAAGAATCAGAAGTCGATTCTGACAGAGAACTTTTTAAAACCGGGATATTGCCGTCGCAGGATCTCAAACGCCAAGTTAATCTTAGCAGGGAAATTATCGCTCTGGAGCCGATCCTGGATAATCAATTTCAGCCGGCGAGCCTTGATCTTCGGCTGGGGCCTGTCGCATATCGGGTTCGCGCCAGCTTCCTGCCGGGGAAAAATGCGACGGTTAAACAAAAGCTCGAAGAGTTCGCGATGCACGAGATGGACATCAGCAACGGCGGCGTACTGGAGCGCGGTTGCGTTTACATCATCCCGTTGCTCGAGGGCTTATCGCTGAGAAAACGCACGTCCGCGATGGGCAACCCCAAAAGCTCCACCGGCCGTCTGGACATATTTACGCGGCTCATTACTGATTACGGCACGGAATTCGATCGCATCCGCGAGCAGTACAGCGGCCCTCTTTATGCCGAGGTATCGCCCCGCACTTTCAGCGTGCTGGTTCGCAAAGGGTCGAGATTGAGCCAGATACGCATACGCCGCGGCAATCCACCGAACAGCGACATGGCGATGCGGCGTTTGCAGGCGGAGCACCAGGTTGTGACATCCATCAGCGGGGACGATATCCGCAACGGCGTTCCGGTCACGGTGGATGTGCGGGGAGAAAAGTCGGGAGGGCTCATCGGGTACAAGGCTAAAAATCACGCCGGATTAATCGATATTGACAAGGGTCAATATTATGACGTACTTGATTATTGGGAGCCAGTCTACGCGCCTCGTCGCGGCGGACTGGTGCTGGATCCGCAGGACTTTTATATTCTGGCATCGCAGGAAGCCGTGAAGGTTCCGCCGACACACGCGGCCGAAATGATCGCTTATGACACGCTGGTCGGGGAGTTTCGAGTCCACTATGCCGGATTTTTCGACCCTGGTTTCGGGGATCCAAGTGCAGGAGGCGAAGGGTCGAGAGCTGTCCTGGAAGTCCGTTCCTATGAAGTCCCGTTTGTGATTGAACATGGCCAGGTAGTTGGCCGGTTGGCTTATGAGCGGCTAACGGCAATACCGGACGAGCTCTATGGCGCCACCAACTCGTCGTACCAGGGTCAAGGGATCAAGCTGAGCAAGCACTTCAAACCACTGCCTCCTCCCGAGTTGCGCTAACCGCCCCCGTCTATAAGAGCTAAAGGAGCAAAAACCAGCCGCCTTGGGCGGCTCACGGTTTTATCGGCGCCTTTGAGGCGCTCACCCAGTAAGCCACCCGCTTTGCCGGTGGCAATTTAATTCAGGTGTCTTCGGTGCGCATCGGCACCGGTTTCTTCGGGACTCCGCGGATCTCGATGCGTTCGTATTCCGCGATCACCTGCGCACCCAGCAACAACAGCGTGGCGGCCACTTCCAGGTTGAGCAGCACGATGATGGCGGTGGTGAGCGAGCCGTACACCACGCTCACCTGCGACAGCGTGCCGAAATACCAGCCCAGCGCAAGGCGGATGAATTCCCATAACAGGCCCGCCGTGGCGCCGCCGATCAGCGCATGCTGCGCCGACAGCCTGCCTGCCGGCATGAAGTAGTAAATCGCGGAGATGAGCAGGATTTCCCCGATCACGCCGGCAACGTAGATCAGCCAGCGCGAGAAGCCGCCCAGCGACCAGCTATGCCCCAGCACGACGAGATTCTCGCCGCCTATCGCCATCAGGTCGGCGATCACGAACGTGCCCACGAACAGCACCGCGCCGATGAAAATGATGTAACCGAAGGGCAGCAGCAGGGAAACGATGAAATGCCGCCTGCGCTTCGCCACGCGGTGCAGAAAGATCACCGAGATCGCGTTCTCCAGCACCTTGAAGCCGAGCGAGCTGAAAAACAGCAGCGTGATGAACAGCACCCAGCCGATCACCGCGCGGTGATCGAGGAACGACCGCAGCTCCACCACCACCATGTTGCCTTCGCCCGGCACCACGTATTCCAGCGCCCTGTCCAGCGTAGCCAGCAGCACGTCCTGGTCGATCACGTTCGACAGCGCGATCACCATCAGGATGAGCAGCGGCACGATGGAGAGCAGCGCGTAGTAGGCCACGGCTCCTGCGAGCAGCAGGCCCTGGTTGGCCTGAAAAGCTTTCAGGACCTGGAGCGCGAAGGCGAGCGGGTTTTTGAGGACGTGGGCTGTGCGGGGGTTGATGAGCTTCATGGATGGTTGGGGTTGGTTTATGGATTGGTTCGTTTGCCTATATTATTGATCTTTCCGTAATTCATGACACATGAATTTTCAGCAGCCGTCATTCCGGCGAAGGCCGGAATCCAGACAATTTAAAATATCCCCCACGCAGTGGGACAAGGCCCCAAACACAGCCTTGTCCGCTACGCGGAGTTGTATGACAAACTGGATTCCGGCCTTCGCCGGAATGACGGTGTGACTGGTCTCGCTTGTTATCGCAATTTATGGAAATCTCAATAAAGCAATTGGAGTTCAGTTGATTCAACCCTTCATCTCCTGCCATGCCGCTTGACTTGTTACGCAGTGCATACGGAATCGATACGCCACCCCGCCGGTTCATCAATTAGCCGATAAAATGTGCGCCATGCCTCCGCCCATCCTTTATTCCTTCCGCCGCTGTCCCTACGCCCTGCGGGCGCGCGCCGCACTCATCGCCAGCGGCACGAGCGTTGAATTGCGCGAGGTGGTATTGCGCGATAAACCCGCAGCCATGCTGGCCGCGTCACCCAAAGGCAGCGTACCGGTACTGGTATTGCCCGACGGGCAGGTGCTGGATGAAAGCTGGGACATCATGCTGTGGGCCTTGCGGCAGCATGATCCGCAAGGATGGCTGGGGAAGGATGAATGTCATGCACAGGCCGCTTTGCCGTGGGTGTCCGAGAACGACACGACGTTCAAACACAACCTGGATGGCTACAAATATCCCGAGCGTTTTTCCGAACAGCCGCAAAGCGCGTACCGCAGCGCGGGTGAGCAATTTCTACAGCAGCTCGAGCAACGCCTCTGCGCTACACCCTGTTTGCTGGGCGATACCTTGACGCTGGCCGATGTTGCACTGCTCCCCTTTGTGCGCCAATTCGCCGCCGTCGATACCGGCAGGTTCGCCACCGCGCCCTACCCCGCCCTGCGCGCGTGGCTGGAGAAATTCACAGCGTCCGAACTATTTGCTTTGGTGATGCAAAAATTCCCGGTGTGGCAACCGGGCAACCAGCCGGTCATCTTCGGCGGCTGAAGTCAGGGCACCAGCTCCCAGGCCTCGACCTCGCCTGCCAGCTTGGCACGCAAGTGCGCCAGCTCATATTCCAGCTGGCCGCGGGTGACTTTCATGCGCAACCCGGCCCGATTCAGCGCGCGCGTGACAGGCCATGCCTGCATAGCTTCGGAATCATGCCGACGAATCAGTGGCAGCAACTTATCATCCCCATGTACCAGCGTGGACAGCCGGAAAGCTCCCTCTCCATTCCAGGCAGAGGGTTGGGGAGAGGGCAGAAGCTCAACATCCGGGCGTGGCCCGCGCGACGCCCTCCCGCGTGCTGAACGGCTCGTCCGGCATTTCGACGGACATGGCTTTGCGTCTGCACGCCGCACTCCACAGTCCGGCCTTATGGCCTAAAATAGTGCCTGTCGCGCCGATCCGGATTATCTACAACACAAGGAACCCAATGATGTTGAAAGCCCATATTTGCATGCTCGCCGCGCTTGCGGTGATGTTTTCATTGACTGCTTACGGCGCCGAGCCGGTGACGGACCAAAGCCAGCCTGCATCTGCTCCCGAATCGACGAAAGTTCCGACAGAGCAAGAAATAGCGAGCAATCCCGCCAGGTTTCTTCGCGCCGCGATCCAGGCCGACGACATGGGGTATTTATTTGCAGCGGTACTCAACCCAACCAACGTGGCCGTTGCCAATGTCTATGTTGTCGTGGTGCACTTCGATGAAAAAACCAGACAGCCAGACGGACAAACCGTTCCCCTGCTGGTCGCAGCAAGGTTGGCACCCGGGCAAAGCGCCCGGATCAAGCTGCCGGGCGTGCAGGTATTCAAGCAGGCGGAATTCAATCTCTATCGGGCGATTGTAGCAAGGGCAGAGTTGGCCAAATAACGGTGCTGTAAGTGAAATCCAGAAAATGGATGGAGCCCGATTACCCCCGTATTTTATTTCCTGCCGCCCCACCGCCAGAAAAATAACCATCGTTGCGTTGTTCACCAGTCGCGCAAATATCCGTAATCCCACTACCGGCACCGCCCAGTCACTCGATATAATTCCACGGTATTGAGAATGACCGCTTGCAATATAAATCGAACCAGGTCTCGTTAATTCTTTCGAAGAAACTGTAACTATTGGAGGTGACAATATGCCCGTCAAGGCTTCCGCAAACACAACACCGCAACAAATGCTGCAACTGCGCATCACCCTGCAGAATGTCACGCCGAAGGTGTGGCGGCGTGTACTGGTCAACGCCAACCTGACCTTTCTGCAACTGCACCGGGTGATACAGGCCGCGATGGGATGGGAAGATTACCACTTGCACGAATTCGAAGTCGGACGCCAGCGCATCGGCACAAACTCAAAGGAAGACAGCTTATTCGGCGGCGAACCCGCATTACCCGAAAGCAAGCACCATTTGGGCGAAATGCTCACCAGCCTGAAAAAATTCCGCTACTGGTATGACTTCGGCGACGACTGGTGGCATGAGATCACCATCGAGAAACGCCTCGATGCCACGGCAGGCGATCCGCCCGTTCGCCTGCTCGATGGCGAGAATGCCTGCCCGCCGGAAGATTGCGGCGGGCCATGGGGTTACACAGAATTGTGCGCTGCCCTGTCCGATCCCGATCATCCGGAACATGAAGGGATGCTGGAATGGATAGGCGACGAATTCGACCCCAAGGCGTTCGATCTGGAAGCCAGCGCCAGGCAGGTTGCGCGTTGCGTGCGCGCTTCTGCCGCGAAGAAGCGGGTTAAGGGCGATTCATGAATTGATAGGACATAATCAATTCATATAGGGATCGAATCAATTCGAGCCTGGCAATTTTATTTCTTCCCTATTTTTTTCCTGGCGGGTGGCAAATAACTCTCTGCCGAAACCACTCTCTTGCCCGTCTTGCCTTCCAGCTCCTGCCGCGCTTTCCTGGCGATACCACCGCCGGTTTTCGCCGCCGACTCGTTCTTGTTCATGCCAGTTGCCTCCATGCTCTCGGCGATCTGGCGCGTGGATAATTCCGCCAGCGCGGTAAAGATCAGTTCGGCCTCACTCATGTGGTCGCGCAGGTTTTGTGTCTTCAAACCCTTCATCGCCTTATGCGCTTTCACATGCACCTCCGACACGTTACTGGCAAAGCCAGCCGTTTGCGGGAGGAGGTGCAATGCGGTCATTCCCGCACTCGTCGCATTCGCGCACCGTGTCATGACCGCACCTCGGCCCACTCCTGATGAATGATGTTGGTGAGGATCGCGTATTCCTCGCCCTCCTTGATGTCGTGGTTCGCCCAATAATCGGTCAGCTTGTTGCGCGTTTCCTGCCCGGTCATGCGCTGCTGTATCCACTTTTCGCTGCGCCCGTGTTTCTGCCAAGTCTCGCGGGCGCGGTCCAGCGAACGGGCTGGATCGGCTAACTCCTGCATCCGCTCATAGCCCACCTTCGCCAGCCACAGCTTTATTGGCTCGGCCTTCGGGCTGGGCACGGACTGCACCAGCCGCAGCAGCGTTTCGGCAGTCGCCACATCGGTGAGGTAATTTTTACCGTCTGCGGCAGGCAATTTCAGTCGGTGACATTTTGTCACCGACTCACTACCTTCCTTGCCTAGCCGCTCTTTCAGCTTGTTCCAGTATTTTCTGGCGGTCTGGTAATCAGGCTGTTGCGTAAGTGCCTGCATGATGTCCACCACCGAAAACCACCATATTTCCGTGGCTTCGTCATACACACGGCGGATTTCATGCTCTTCAAAGATGGCAGGCTGGGGTTTCATTGTCAGGACTCCTTGTTCATGGATGGCAGGTCAGACTATTTCAGTCGGTTACATTTTGTAACCGGTTGGCTGCTTGAGATACTGTTCGGGCAGATAGGGATCAACCGGCCTTGGTACTTGTCGTATGGCGTCACGCGGGTGACCAACCACTGCAAGGGATCGTGATTCATCTTGAGTGAGTCTGCAACTATTGTGTCGTTCGTTTGCGTAGCTGAAAACAATTCGAGCCTGGCACATTTGATTCATTTGATTCGAGCGAGGCCACTTCCGCAATCACATCCACATCTTTTGGCGCGCGTATCGGCGGCGCCCCGCATCGGTGATCAGCAAGCCTGTGGCACGGCCGCCGAGAAACACCATCTCCTCGGCCAGCGTGCCCACGCGGGCGACAGCGATCTCCATGATCTCCAGATTGGGATTGGCCGCCCTACGCATACTTCTCCAATCGTTTTCCCAGTTCCTTGATCGCCAAAGTACGTTCGCGCGCCCGACCGCCGCGAATGGCATCCACCAGGGCGAGTAATTCATAGAGTGCCGGGTCCGAGCGCGCCGCCTGCGGAGCCAGTTTATACAGCGGTGAAAATGCCACGCCCCGCACGGTACCTTTCGGGTCTGGCCAGACGGGGGGCAGCTCAGCGGATTCCGCAAAGTGCTTGTCCAGCGGAGGAGCAGCATAAGACGTAGGAACCCCTCGGGATGGGCGCCCGATTCCCGGCACGAAGACATACCTGAGGCCATGGACAATGAATTCCTCAAGATTCCGGATATTGGGTGTGATCGTGGCCTCCTTCCTGACGGCAAGCTGCGCAGCCAACGCGCGCCGCACCGCCGAATGGAGCTGCGATGGACTCATGCCCAAGCTCACTGCAAGCCAGGAATACGACCACGGCCGCTGCCCCAAGGCCACCAGCTTGAGCATAACCAGGATGTCCTGGGCTTTGAGTATCGTCATTATCCGCACCTTCGTTCTATATTCTAGAATATAGAATACCAGCAATGAATTTCATGTCAAGCAACGTGGCTAACGCGCAGATGCCCTGTTTCTATTGATTTTCAAACACCCAGCATTCTGCGCGACAACAGCGTCTGCATGTCGCGCCTGCCGTCCGCAATCATGAAAATGATCACCTGTTTCCCGATCACTCGATAAATAAGCCGATAGGGTTTGAAGTACACCTGGCGATATTCGCGGATGCCAAGCACGAGCAACTCTTTAGGATAGGATCCGCGCTCTGGAAAGGTAGCCAATGCCTCAGCCGCTTCCATCAGTTTATCCAGCACATGATCTGCGTTGCCTTGTGTATCGTTCTCGGCGATGTAGTCGTAGATTTCCTCGAGGTCGCGCTCTGCGCTACGCGTGAGCGATACCTTGAAGCTCATTTTACCGTGGACTTTTTGGCGCGAAGGCGGCGCGCGACCTCAGCGATAGACTTGACCTGGCCTTCTTCGATTTCGCGATTACCCAGCGCCAGTATCTTCAACAATGCCAGTGTTTCCTGCGTGCTTTCATAGGAAGCGATGTCCTGCATGACCGCCCTGGCTTCCCCGTTCTGCGTGATCAAAAACGGTTCACGCTGTTCGGTCAGGCGTTTAAGCACCTCGGCGGCATTGGCCTTGAGGTAACTGATGGGTTTGATGTTTGTTGAGCGCATGATTTGTCCCCGGATGTGATGAAGACCGAATATAGACTTTTAACGGTCTTGTGGCAAGTATCGTCACATATAAATCAGGGAATCACAAAAATCAATTCGAGCCGAGCACCATTGATTTGCGTGAGCGTGCCTGCCGCGAAGAAGCGGCTTAAGGGTGATTCATGAATTCAAATCAATTCGAACCAGGCACCATTAATTCGAACCAGGCACCATTAATTTTTCTCCCCGCCCATCCGGAACATGAAGGGATGCTGGAATGGATAGGCGACGAATTCGACCCCGAGGCATTCGATCTGGAAACCAGCGCCAGGCAGGTTTCGCGTTGGGTGCGCGCTCCTGCCGCGAAGAAGCGGGTCAAGGGTGATTCATGAATTGATAGAATCAATTCCAGCCTTTATTTGCAAAAGTCAGACGGACCAATTTAAAAGTGGTTGAATAAACCTACAGGCTCTTTTATAGTGCATACATGGCTAACACACGTATCACACTTGACTCCAGCAAACGCGGCGGGCGTCCTTGCATCCGTAATCTGCGCATCAGCGTGTATGACGTGCTGGAAATGCTTGCCGAAGGCATGAGCGAAGCGGAAATCATTGAGGACTTTCCGGAGCTTGAGTCTGCCGACATTCGTGCCTGCCTCACCTTCGCCGCAGACCGCGAGCACAACCTGTACACCCTGGCCGTGTAATGAAACTGCTACTCGACGAAAATCTGTCGAGGCGCATCGTTCCCTTTCTGCAAACCGCCTTCCCCGGCTCTTCACAAATTGCCTTGCTTGGCCTGGAAGGCGCGAATGATTCTGAAATCTGGCAATACGCAAAAGACAACGGCTTCGTGATCGTCAGTCGCGATTCAGATTTTCAGGAGCGCTCGCTGGTTGCAGGACATCCACCCCAAATCGTCTGGCTCAAAATCCCAAACCGCTCGAAAACGGTAATACTAAATATTCTGTTGGAGCACCACAAAGAAATCGCACAGGCATTGACAGAGCAGGATCTCGCTTGCGTCGAACTCAGTCACAGCAATAAATGAGACCTCGGAGTCTGGCCCATTTAATTGAACACCGCCATCGTCTAGTCAATCGAAATAATTCCATGGCATTGTGGGTAACTGCTGCATCCCCAAAATAACTTTCCTCTGTTTGCGCCTTGCTTGGCTGACCGTTTAACCATGTCGCTGCCACACTTCGGGCAGCTTGGGGCGGAAGTAATCGCTGCCGCGCCTTGAGTCGTGCGCTGAGCCATAGCTGCAATTACATGCGGCTGTAGTTCTATATTTTTGATCATTGCCGATAATTTGGAGCCATCAATCAGGTCAATATTTCTTCCCTCTGCAAAGGATATTGCCTCCTGCGTAAAATCGCCCGAGGTCACCACGAAACCTCCTGCAGCGCCATCTGCGGCCATCACACCATACAACTCACGAATAATTGTGACGCCAACCTTGTACGCCTTCCATTGCTTGCATTGAACCAAAAATTTCTCGCCGTCTTTTCTCAGGATAAGATCAACACCTCCATCAGCGCCCCTGCCGCCGGTTTCAGTTACCGTGTATCCCCTGCGGCGAAATGCTTCGCCCACCAGCATTTCGAATTCCTGCCATGGCATTCCATTGAGAACCGAAGGAGAAGAACCTTCCTGAACGTCCGTGATTAACGCGGTTCGCTTATGCCGTCCATAAGCGGAAATTCCGGCGCCAATAAAAAATGCGAGAGGTATCAGATATTGCCCAAACATCGCAAGAATCTTCCAGATCTGGTGCGCGACGTTAGCGCCCAGTTGCGCAACCGAAGTTGACGGTGCGACCTCAGCGGTTGCGTAGTGGTGGAGGACGAAGTATGCAATGAGCGCCAGAAGCACGCCTGCCCACCATGGAAGCATGGCGGCAATGCCGATCAGGTCTTCGAACCCGCTTTGCTTTTTCTTTCTGGCCATAAAATTTTCTCCGGTAGGTATCGATAAGAAGCCGTGATCCGACCCAATTGTTATTAATGCGAAAGTGAACGCTGCGTGGCCAACCCTACATATTCTGAAGCTCCCAGCTCCCGTAATACATCCCATCGTAGTAGATCATTTCTTGGTACAGATATATCGGCGAAGGAATATCAATGTTGTAGCCTTGCGAAGCCAATTCTTCTCCCCCTGCAAACCCGATACCAATGTCCGATAAGTATGTACAGTGAAACCAATTGAGCGGGCCAATCCATGGGCCATCCTTCCCCCAATCATCCATCTCTGCGTCTGCCGCAGCACGCCCATGTAGCAGCTTGAGATACATTCCCGGCGCAGTCGGTTTTAGTTCGTGGGTGTGTCGCTTTACAAGCTCATAATCTGCTGCGGCGGCAAGAATGAAATCTTGTGGGCGACACTTTAAATGATTTTGGAATATAAATTCCAATCTTTCTTGTAGGCCTTCACCACCGCTCAAAATTGCCATAGCCTGTGCCTTCGCAACTTTTGTCAGTGCGCTTGAATAGTCTATGTGGTTGTTCATTATTTATCCCCCGAGCATTTTGAAAAACCCAGTTTAAGCAGCGCCGGGTTGATGAGCGGCTTGGAATAAACGAGAAATTTTATTCATCTGCCTCAGTAATCCGATAGGTGTTAAAGAATTTAATCGACTTGGAACTCGAAATTCGACATCAATACCTTGGTGAGATTTCTCAGTTACCAAGTAGCATATGCGATTAACAAAATGGTATCCGGGTGTAATCCATTGGTCATTGCTGGAACCGCCCTCCAGCACTGTCCACAAATATGAGGCATCCAGTTTTCTGACTGTATCAAGGTCTTTGCCAAAGGTCTCCAGACCCAATCCACCCCAAATGTCGTGACACGCATCAGGGTGGCGATATGGTTTGAAATACTCATAGAAAGCGTCTTCGTGAAGCATGACCGGAGTAGTCATATGCCCCTGCTTCGCAGGCTGAAGTTTATTGGCCTGCGACATCAATAAATATCTCGTTGCGATGGCGCGTAAGAAAAGCGCTGCTTGGTATAAATTTTTCTGGCAACTCAATCCTACGCCCTTCCAAGGGTAGAAATATCTGGGCGACAAAGGCATCATCATTTCGTTTCAATTGCTCGGACAACATTACCTCATAGTTATCTGAAATCGTTATCAACCCGCGATCAAATGCCTTGTCGTGGATAGCGGAAAGACATAGGCCATTGCTGGGATTAAGACGATTCGCTTTGTCGCTACTCCACGGCACGATGTGGCTTGCCGTTAGCAGTCGCGCATCCGAAAGGCCCGATATGCAGCAGCGGCCACGATAGCTACTTAACACTGCGCGCCGAAAAAAATGTTGCTTAATCCGCTGCTCGGTTACTGCTCGCTTCGTTTCACCGGTAAAATCTTGGAGACCTTCTTGCTCAGTAACGTCCAACTCAACATCTGCTGCATTCTCTTTGCGGAGCTGGGCATTTAACAGAGCGCATTCCAGTGCGAGCTTCTCCCAATCGTCATGGAATTCTGCCCAAACTTCTTTGTCTAGTGAGCCAGCATTACCCAAACCTACGCGTCCTGTGCTGGTTATTGCCGGGTCAAGGCTGGCAAAATTCACGAGTTTCATTGCTACCGCGCCGGGTGTTCGTCCTATGAGTTTGGCAAGCTTGATAATATCGGGGTTTCGGCTGTGCATCTTTCCAAAAGAAAGTTGGCAATAAAGATAGTAAGCGAGTTTTAGTTGTTCCTTCGTCCAGCGGTTTGTAGCCATGATGTCTAGCGGCACTGCAACGGCGCTCACCGTTTGTGCCTTCTCCCCTAAGTTGAGTTGCGACACCATCAGTTTAGCTGCATATTCGACAAGCGGCACAACCGCCGCTTGAGAAAATAATTGGTATGCCCGCGTATCCGACACCGGAATCCTGAACGTGTCAGGATAGCCCATCAGTCGCGCACATTCTCTGGGCGTCAGTCGGCGAGGGTTTTTGCGCGTGCCTTGATACACGAGAATTTCCGATCCGTCTTTGTAGTAGCGCGCCGATAAAGTGCGCGTAACATCTCCGGGTTTGACCAGGCCAAATCCGAAGCCGTTTCCCTTGGCAAGGTGCTTCGCGGCGTAATTCTGCAAGTAGCGCCAGAGGTTATCGGTCAGGGTGTATTTGGCCTGCACGCGCCTTTTTTTGTGGTCGAAAAATCTTCCTTCGTCCCACTGTAAAACAGGTTCGCTGCCATCGGTGCGATGCAGGATGTCCTTGAGTTTGTGCACGCCCTTTGGCGGCAGGGGCAATGCATCGAAATCGAATGCAATCGGCTCGCGGAATCCGACGATGAGGATGCGCTCGCGGTGTTGCGGAACGAAGTGCGCGCCGTCGATGACGCGATGGTGGATGTGGTAGCCGAGGTCTTTAGTCAAGGTGCGGCGGATGACGTCGAAGGTGCGGCCTTTGTCATGCGAGACGAGGTTCTTGACGTTTTCCAGCAGGAAGGCGCGCGGGCGTTTTGTTTCGATGATGCGCGCCACGTCGAAGAACAGGGTGCCTTGCGTTTCGCAGGCGAAACCGTGCGCCTTGCCAAGCGCATTCTTCTTCGATACACCGGCAATCGAAAAAGGCTGGCAGGGAAAGCCCGCCAGCAACACGTCGTGGTCGGGAATGTCGGTTGCTTGTACTTGGGTTATGTCTCCGGCAATGGGGTGTCCATCGCGGAAGTTTTCGGCGTAGGTTTTCTGCGCATAGGTGTCCCATTCGCTGGTGAATACACAACGCCCGCCGACTTGTTCAAATGCCTTGCGCAGTCCGCCGATGCCCGCGAACAGGTCTATGAAATCGAAAGCGCCTTCTGGGCTGTCCTCCCCAAATGGCAACAGTTGTTGCAACGCGTGCGCCAGATATGCGGGCGGACGGGTTTGTCTTGCTTCCCATCGGCTAATCGTTCGAATTCCGACACCCAGGTGTCTGGCAATGGCCGCTTGCGTATGGTGTTTGCGGGCTTCGTCAAGATAGGCAAGAACTGCATCTTGATCGCTGACAACGGTGAGAGTGGCATTCATGATCGATTAGTCGCTGGGAATTTATGCAGACAGTATGGCATTTCTTATTCCCAGTCAATATCGGATTAGATAGGTGCCTTTGCCTCCCACGCCGGAATGCGGTTATTGGAGGGCATCGCGATGTCGCGTAGGAAATCCTGGCCATGAAATGCAGCCAACCAGGTAAATAAAGGGGTCTGATTTATTTATTCCGATTGCTACTCAAACAATAAAATCCATTACCTTTGCAGTCTGTCTTGCGCGGATCATACGGACTCATTGCTATTGCTATGCGGAAATCCCCGACAGCCCAAGAAGCGAAGAAATCTTGGCGCTCACTTCTTCCAGTTCGTCGGCAGATGCTTTGCCTTTTGGCGTAGCTTTGCGCGCCTTCCAGTCGAGGTTTTTCACCTGGTCGGACAGCACCGCGCCGCTGACACCCTTCGCTTGAATGAGGACCTCGAACGGATAGCCTTTGATTTGGGTGGTTATCGGGCAACACAGCATGGTGCCGGTTTTGCTGTTGTAGGCGGCGGGGCTGATTACCAATGCAGGACGGTGTCCGGCCTGTTCGTGCCCGGCCTGCGGCGAGAATTCGAGCCAGACGATGTCGCCCGCATCCGGCACGAAGCGGCGCGCCATTACCAGACTTCCTTGCCGACCGGTGCGCCGGTGTCGACGGGCTTGTGCTGATTTTTGGTGGTGATGCCGCCAAGCAACTCGTCCAGCTTGTATGTCTTGCGGCGCACCGGTTCGATGACGATGCGCCCCTGTTCTTCACGCACATTCACTGCTTGATCCAGATCGACCTGCGCTGCCGCCATGACGGATGCCGGGATGCGCACTGCCGCGCTGTTGCCCCACTTCTTGACGATTACTTTCATGATGAGCGCCCTTCGAAATTTGATATTGCCCAGTTTATGGGCGCACACACTATGTGTCAACATTGTTTATACAAATTAATAATAGGGACTGGCTCAATTTACCCGAAAGCAATACAACCCTGGCTCGATTAACCAAAGACCAATCCGATGATGCCGGAGCCAGGAGGGAACTAATCACACTGCCAACACTCTTATGTTTAGTTGCGTTCACTGCGCCATGCCGGTTCCGGCAGGTATTTCATGATTAATTCTGAATTTCCTTGCCCCCGCCAAGCCGGCGCACACCACAACATTGTTATTTGATTCAGAGTCTTTGCAGTACTGGTTTTCCATGTGCAATCTTCGATTCAGATAGTTCTGCGGGAATTTACCCGCTATTTTTTAAATAGGAAGTAATCACATGACAACTGGTACAGTTAAATGGTTTAACGATGCAAAAGGTTTTGGTTTTGTCACTCCCGATGCAGGCGGCGATGATTTGTTCGCGCACTTTTCCGCAATCAACATGAGCGGCTTCAAGACGCTCCAGGAGGGACAGAAAGTCACCTTCGATATCGTTCAAGGACCGAAGGGCAAGCAAGCCTCCAACATCCAGGCACCTTAACCGGTTCCTGCGTTGGTAAAAAAGCCCGGCATGAAAGTGCCGGGCTTTTTTTGTTTGGCGGGATTGCTTGATAACAACGCTCGCTCAGCAGTGTGCTTCAACTGCGTCCATCCCGATACTGCCGGGGTAATAAAGGCTTTTTCCGTGACTCGCCGAGATGCAGGCCGCGATGCCTTCGCGCTCGCACAACTGCTGGTAGAAGAAGGTCTTCCATTGCATGTTGCCGGAGTTTTTTTCAGCAAGGTCGGGAAAATGCCAGCAGAACAGGGCGGACAGCGCCGCCTGGTCGGGCAGGCCGAGATCGTGCCAGAGCAGGCCGTCGCCCATGCTGGCGGTGGCGATGAGGTGGGCAACGTTGCGGTGATGCTCGTCGGGATGGGCGCGATGCTCCATCAGCAGCTGCAACAGGCCGGGGAATTCATGCATTGCGCCGTCCTTGCCGGCAGGGTTGCTTTGCAGCCCCAGCCAGCGTTGCGGTGGGACGAAGTGCGGGAAGCGGCTGGCGAGCAGGTCGGCGAAGGCGGCAGGATCCAGCCCGAGCGCGGGGACGAAGGGGCGGGAGAACGGGTTGCAGTGGGCCGCGATCACCCAGGCGTAGGCGCCGGTCAGCAGGTCATTACAGGTGGCGTGGCCGAGCAGGTTCCATACGCCGATATGATCCGCGTCGTATGCGGGGCCGCGGTTTGCGCCGCTCGCGGTGTGCGCGTGCGGTGATGTCTTTGGGCGGAGGCTGGGCTTCGCAGGCGGGGAATTCGCCATGCCGCTGGCCGGGTGCAGCGCGTTCTTCGCGCCGCCGAAGACGCAACCGAGCTGGTTGAACATTTCCTGTAACTTGATGCTGAGTTTGTCCACAATAGACCTTTCCGGGGTTTGGTACTGTTTACTCAGCAAACACTGTGCCAAACCGGAAGGCAAAATACTAACTGCTTGTTTGTATTTGGGATGGTGCGTGAAGCGGGGCAATTGGTCGTTGTCGACAGCGTTCAAATGCGCTGTTGGCGCCAGGATCAGCACACCTGTAGTGCATGTACCGGGGTTGCGCGGGCGAATATCGCCGGGCGGCGTTCTGCCAGCCGCCGCGCCGCACTGCCGCGAGCCGTGCTTCCCGGCCCGGCTCAAGCAGCGTGACTCGGACTCGCCTGGTCGTCGCGTGCTCTTGCCTCCCACACCAGAATCGGGTTATTGGAAGGCATTGCGATGTCCTGCAACAAATCCAGCCCATGTGATGCGGCAAGCCGGTTCACCGCCTCGAAATCCCTTACTCCGCTGTTCGGGTCGCGCGTTTTCAGCCAGGCATCGAAACGGGCATTGCTTGCGGAGGTAAAATTCCCGCCGTAGTTGTATGGGCCATAGAGACACACATATCCGCCCGGCGCGATGACGCGCGCGATATGCGCGAACAGGCGCTCGACTTCCGCCCACGAGATGATATGCACGGTGTTGGCGTTGAAGACCGCGTCCACCGGCGCGACCGGCCAGTGCGCGTCGTTCACGTCGAGCGCCAGCGGCGCCAGCACGTTGGGCAATTGTGCTTCGTCCAGCCAGGCCTGGATGCCGGCAAGATTCTGCGCCAGTTCGCTGGGCTGCCAGCTCAGGTGCGGCAGCTCGCGGCCAAAGTACACGGCGTGCTGGCCGGTGCCGCTGGCGATCTCCAATACCCGCTTGCGCTCGGCGAAGATTTCTTTCAGTACGGCAAGGATTGGTTCCTTGTTTTTTTCGGAGGATTCGGCGTAGGGTTTCATGAGGCGGGGTGTCAGTTGCCGCATTTCGCATCAATACACAACATCATGATCGCCTACATTGATCGGGATGATTTCTTCATCGTGGATCAGGAGTTCCAGCGTGATGCGGTAGGAAAGGTTGATGGATACCGAGTGCAGCCCTAGCAGCCTGCCACTCAGTGGATGTAAACGAAGCGAGGGATGGTGCGGATTCATTTCCAGCAATTGCAGGGTTTTGAGATATTGCTTTTCCAGTTCGGGATGGCGCTTGAGAAAGCGCGCGGCACGCTTGTTGTATTGCTCGGTGAAGATCAGCTGGAAGGTCATGCCGCAGATTTCTTCACCCGTTTGACGTGAGCCGATGCCGATTCCTTCACAAAGCGACCCGCCTTGATGTCGGCGTGCGTTTCGGCCAGCGCTGCTTCCAGTTCGCATTCGCGCAGGTAGTGATATTGCGCAATCTCCATTACCACGAAGCGCTCCTTGCCGCGCACCGAGACGATTGCTTCCGGTCGCTCCGCCAGCACGGCTTCGATGGCGGCGATGCCCTTGGTTTTCAGGTCATTGGCAGTGAGGTTGGACATGGCTTATTTCCTTGAGTATTGTTTAGAACATGTTTAATAATACGCCAGATAGTGCGATTCATCAAGCGCCAACATTGCGCCGCTTTAGCGCAAACCAATTTCGCACAGCTACAATGGCCGCATGAATGTGCCCACGCTGAAGACCATCGAAAACCTGGCGGACATTCCCGCGAAGCAGTGGGATGCGCTGGCGGGGGGTGATCCCTTTCTTTCCCATGCCTATCTGCATGCGCTGCAGGCCAGCGGCTGTGCCACGGCACAATTCGGCTGGCAGGCGCAGTTTCTGACCTTGTGGCGCGACGAACACTTGCTCGGCGCGATGCCGCTTTACCTGAAGATGAATTCGGTGGGCGAACACGTGTTCGATTTTGCCTGGGCCGAAGCCTATCATCGGCACGGGCTGCGCTATTACCCCAAACTGGTGTGCACGGTGCCTTTCACGCCGATTACTGGGAGACGGTTGCTGGCGGCGCCGGGGACCCACGGGGAGGAAGTGCGTGCGTTGCTGCTGAGATATGCGCTGCAATATGCGCGGGAGTCAGGCGTATCCTCGCTGCATTGCCTGTTTGTTGATGAAGCCGATGCGCGGGAGATGCAGGCGCAGGGCATGATGCTGCGCCAGGATGTGCAGTTCCATTGGCAGAATCCGGGCTATCGCGATTTTGACGATTTCCTCGCCGCGCTGAGCCGCGACAAGCGCAAGCGCATCAAGCAGGAACGGCGCAAGGTGAAAGAGGCGGGAATTCAAGTCCAATGCGTCACCGGGGAAAGCGCGACTCCCGAACAGTGGGCGTTCTTTGCCTCGTGCTATGCGCATACCCGGCAGCTGCACCATTCGCCGCCCGCACTGAATGCGGATTTTTTCCAGCGCATCGGCGCCGCGCTGCCGCAGCACACGCTGCTGGTGATCGCGTCGCGCGCGGAACGGCCGATCGCGAGCGCGCTGAATCTGTTTACCGACGAGGTGTTGTACGGGCGCTCATGGGGTGCGTTCGAATTTCATTCCGGCCTGCATTTCGAGGCGTGCTACTACCAGGCGATCGAATTCTGCATCGAGCACAAGATAAAAATATTCGAGGGCGGCGCGGGCGGCGAACACAAGCTGGCGCGCGGCTTTTTGCCGGTGACCACGCGCTCCGCACACTGGCTGGCGCATCCGCAGTTTGCGCGCGCGGTGGAGGATTATCTGAAGCGCGAGACCGAGGCCATTGCAGGGTATGTGGACGAGCTGAATGAGCGGAGCCCGTTCAAACAGGTGTGACATTGGGGGTCGACAGCGCAGCACCAGTTCCTTCCCCCTTGCACCCGCAGGGGGTAGGCCGTGGTTGCCTCGGAGAGGTTCTTGCCCCCTGTGGGGGTATAGCCGCTGAAGCGGCGACAACCACGCACCAGGGGGGAAGAGGGGATCAATACATGCGGTGGCGGAACAGCCAGCCGGCGATGCTGAGCGCAACCACGCCGATCAGCGCCATCGGCCAGAACTGCTGGATCAGCAGATGGAACGGCAGCCCCTCAAGAAACACGCCGCGCAGCACCAACATGAAATAGCGCATCGGGTTGAGCAGCGTGATGTCCTGCACCAGCACCGGCATGTTCCTGATCGGCGTGGCGAAGCCGGACAGGATGATGGATGGCACCATGAAGATGAAGGCGCCCAGCAGTCCCTGCTGCTGCGTGACCGCAAACGAAGAGATCATCAATCCCACGCCGACGCCCGACAACAGGAACAGCAGGATGCCGGTATATAGCGTGAGCAGGCTGCCCAGCAGCGGCACCTTGAACCAGAACACAGCCGCGAGCATGATTACGCTGGCTTCACCCAGGCCGATGATAAAGCCGGGCATGGTTTTCCCGATCAGGATTTCCACCGGTCGCAGCGGCGTGACCAGCAGTTGGTCGAAAGTGCCCTGCTCGCGTTCGCGCGCAACAGAGAGTGCAGTGACCAGCATGGTCACCAGCAAGGTCAACACGCCGATGATGCCGGGTACGAAGAACCAGCGGCTTTCCAGATTCGGGTTGAACCACGCGCGCGTCTCAATGTGTGCGGGCGGCCGGCTGCCGCCGTGGTTCGCCGCCCAGGCAAGGTTGTAGCGGTCGATTATTTCGCGCAAGTCGTTGACCGCCAGCATGGCGGTATTGGAGTTGCGGCCATCGACGCTGACCTGCAGCGCAGCCGGGCGCCCGGCCAGCAGGTCCGCGCTGAAATGCGGCCCGGCATGTATCACCATCAGCACCTGCTTGCTGTCGATGAGTGGTGCGATCTCGCTCTCGTGCGTGAGCTGGGCCACTTTGGTGAAGCTCGGCGATCCGTCGAAGGAGGCCATCAAGTCGCGCGACGCGAAACCGGGATCTTCGTTGTACACCGCGAACGGCACGTTCTTCAGATCAAAAGTCGCGGCGTAGCCGAACACGATCAACTGGATCAGCGGCGGGACGATCAGCACTATCCGGCTGCGCTTGTCTTTCAGCAGCGCCAGAAATTCTTTGACTACCAGAGCGAGTATGCGTTTGAGCATCACGTCACTCCAGGCGTTTGTGCGCGTTGCGCCAGGTCAGGCCGAGAAACACCGAGGCAAGAACCAGCAGCCCCAGCACGTTGGGCAGAATGACGCTCCACACATTTCCGGCGAGAAACACGGTCTGCAAAATGGCGACGTAGTAGCGTGCGGCGATGACATGCGTGATGGCCTGAACCACGCCGGGCATGCTGCCGATGTCGAAGATGAATCCGGACAGCAAAAAGGCGGGCAAAAAGGTGGTGATCAGCGCCACCAGTCCGGCGACGAACTGGTTGCGCGCCACCGTGGAAATCAGCAGGCCCATGCCCAGTGCCGTGACCAGGAACAGCGCGGACGCCGCGAACAGCACCCACAGCGAACCGCGCAGCGGCACTCCGAACAGGAACAGCGCCATGCTCACGGCCAGCACCAGCCCGGCCATGCCCAGGATGAAATAGGGTATCAGTTTGCCGAGGATCACTTCCCTCATCGACAGCGGCGTGACCAGCAGCGCTTCCATGGTGCCGCGTTCCCATTCGCGCGACATCACCATCGCCGTCAGCAGTGCGCCGATCAGCGTCATGATGATGGCGACCAGGCCGGGCACCAGGAAATTGCGGCTGCGCAGTTCGCTGTTGAACCATACGCGCTGTTGCATTTGCACAGGGACCTCCAGTTTTTGCCCGCGCTGCAGCGCAGCATGCTCCAGCCATTTGCCCCACGCCCCTTGCACATAGCCGGAAATGATGCGCGCCGTATTCGCATCCACGCCGTTGACGATCAACTGGACCGGCGCGCCATCGTTCTGGTGCAAACGCCGCGCGAAATCCTGGCGCAACACCACGATGGCGTTGGCGCGGCCGGCCATCAGCGCCTGCTCCGCTGCGCGAATGTCGGGATACACGACAGGATCGAAATAGCGCGACTGGTGGAACGCGGCGGTAAAGTCTGCCGTGTCCGCATTCGGCTGTTCCACCACCAGCGCCAGCGGAATGTGCTCGGAATCCAGCGACACGCCGTAACCGAACAACAGCAACAAAAATATCGGCATCAGGAAGGCGATCGCGATGCTGCTCGGGTCGCGCACGATCTGCAGAAACTCCTTGCGGATCAGTCCGCGCAGCCGCATGCGGCTGCTGCCTTCGCGGTTATCGGCACTCATGCCGCTGCCTCCTGTTTTTCGTGCGCCTGGATCAACCCGACGAAAGCATCTTCCATCGTCGGTTCGGGCAATTCTTCGGAGCGCGCCTGCGCCTTGATGCTACCCGGCGTGCCCATGGTCAGGATTTCGCCTGCCGCCATGATCGCGAGGCGGTCGCAATATTCCGCCTCCTCCATGAAATGGGTGGTGACCATGATGGTTACGCCGCGTCCGGCCAGCGCGTTGATGCGCGACCAGAACTCGCGGCGTGCCAGCGGATCGACCCCGGAGGTAGGCTCGTCCAGAAACAGGATCTCCGGCTCGTGCATCAGCGCGCATGCCAATGCCAGGCGCTGTTTGAAGCCGAGCGAAAGATCGCCGCTGGTGAATTCGGCCATGTTCCTCAGCTCGAATTCTTCCAGCGCCCAGTTGATGCGGCTTGCGCCGCGTTTGCCGGACAGCCCGTAGACATTGCCGAAGAAGCGCAGGTTTTCCGCCACGCTGAGATTGCCGTACAGGGA
>JBAUUR010000090.1:0-40512 GCA_049582805.1 Gallionellaceae bacterium
ACATTGGGGGAGCCCGGAGCGCAGGCACCGGAATGTACACAGAAGTCTGCCGCTACGCGGCCCCGGATGCCGAGCACCGCGCGACGCCGATGCCGGCTTGCGCAGTAGATTTATGTCGCTATGTATATTAGGCGGTTTGATGGTGGGCAAGGTTGCCCGCCCTACGAGAATCACAGGAGACACAAAATGAATCGCATCACCTTTTTACCGCTGGCCCTGTTGTTGTCCGCCGGCATTTATTCAACCGCGGCTTGTTCCAGGCAAGCAGCAACCACTATGGAGAAAAGTGACGTGACTCAACTTATCAAGACCGACACCAAAATGGGAACAGGCGCAGAAGCTGTAGCCGGGCACGACGTGTCCGTACATTACACCGGCTGGCTGTACAACGAATCTGCGCCTGACCACAAAGGCAAAAAATTCGACAGCTCACGCGATCGCGGTCAGCCGTTCGAATTTCCGCTCGGCGCGGGCCACGTTATCAAGGGTTGGGATCAGGGCGTGGCGGGCATGAAAGTGGGCGGGCAGCGCACGCTGGTCATCCCGCCCGAGATGGGCTACGGCGCACGCGGTGCGGGCGGGGTGATTCCGCCGAATGCGACGCTGGTGTTTGACGTGGAATTGCTGGGGGTGCGCTAAGAAGCCTCTGCGAAGCTCGCGTAGGGTGCAATAAGCGTAGCGCATTGCACCCTACCAAAGCTATAGGGGTAGAATTCCATCAGGTTTGATGCGAGGAGAGCAAATGTTCCAGGTGCGTATCCATGGCCGCGGCGGGCAGGGCGTAGTCACCGCCGCCGAGATGTTATCGGTCGCCGCCTTCGGCGAGGGCCGTCATGCCCAGGCCTTTCCCAGCTTTGGTTCCGAGCGCACCGGCGCGCCCATAGTATCGTTCTGTCGCATCTCCGACCATGAAATCCGCCTGCGCGAGCCGATCATTGAGCCGGATGCGCTGATCATCCAGGATCCGACGCTGCTGCACCAGATAGACGTGTTCGCTGGTTTCAAACACGACGGTTACGTGCTGATCAACACCGGCAAGCGTCTCGCCAAACTGGGCCTGGATGAATTGCTCAAGAACCATCGCCCCGACCGCTGGTATGCAGTGCCCGCCACCGAGATCAGTATCAAGCATCTCGGCCGCCCCATTCCCAATGTCGCGCTGCTCGGCGGTTTTGCCGCGCTCTCCGGCGTGATTCAACTGGAATCGGTGATCAAGGCGATCAACGGCAAATTTTCCGGCAAGGTGGCGGAAGGCAACATCGCCGCCGCGACCGAGGCCTACCACATCGTGATGGCGGAGAAGCAGGCCGCCGCGCAAGGAGCACAACATGCTTAAACAAATTGAAGGGTCCAGGGCAGTCGCCGAGGCCGTGGCGCTGTGCCGCCCGGAGGTAATCTGCGCCTACCCGATTTCGCCGCAGACGCACATCGTCGAGGCGCTGGGCAGGATGGTGAAGGAAGGCAGCTTGTCGCCGTGCGAGTTCATAAACGTCGAATCGGAATTCGCGGCGATGTCGGTGTCCATCGGCGCTTCGGCGGCGGGCGCGCGCTCCTACACCGCGACCGCCTCGCAAGGCCTGCTGTTCATGGCCGAGGCGGTATACAACGCCTCCGGCCTCGGCCTGCCCATCGTGATGACCATCGCCAACCGCGCCATCGGCGCGCCGATCAACATCTGGAACGACCACTCCGATGCGCTTTCGCAACGCGATTCCGGCTGGCTGCAACTGTTCGCCGAGAACAACCAGGCAGCGGCCGACTTGCACATCCAGGCGTTCCGCCTCGGCGAGGAATTGTCCATGCCGGTGATGGTGTGCATGGACGGTTTCATCCTGACTCACGCTTTCGAGCGCGTGGACATCCCGACGCAGGAGCAGGTCGATGCTTACCTGCCGCCGTTCGAACCGCGCCAGGTGCTCGATCCGGCGGAGCCGATCTCCATCGGTGCGATGGTCGGGCCGGAAGCGTTCATGGAAGTGCGCTATCTTGCGCATGCCAAGCAGATGCAGGCGCTGGAGCTGATTCCCGATCTCGCCGCGAAATTCAAGGACGTGTTCGGGCGCGACAGCGGCGGCTTGGTGCAGACCTATTGCGCCGACGACGCGGAAACCATGATCGTGGCGATGGGCTCGGTGCTCGGCACCATCAAGGACGTGGTGGACGAAATGCGCGCCGATGGCCACAAAATCGGCGTGCTCGGCATCACCAGCTACCGTCCCTTCCCGCTGGCGCAGGTGCGCGAAGCGCTGGGCCACTGCAAGCGTTTCCTGGTGCTGGAAAAGAGTCTTGCCGTCGGCATGGGCGGCATCCTCGCCACCGACGTGCGCATGGCTGTGACCGGCTCCGGCCTGCGCGGCTTCACTGCCATTGCCGGCCTCGGCGGACGCCCGATTCCCAAGGCCTCGCTGCACCAGATTTTCCGTCAGGCGGGGAAGGAAGAACTGCAGCCAGTCACCTTTCTCGATCTGGATTGGGACGCAGTCAACAAGCAATTGGAGCGCGAGCGGCAAACGCGCCGTTCCGGCCCCATCGCCGAGAACCTGCTGCACGACAAGGGTATCGTTTCGGCGAAGTTTGGTTGAGGAGACGTCATGGGATTTCAGCCTGTAAAGTTCTACCAGACCGGCACCTACACCGTAGGCAACCGGCTGCTGACCCCGGATGAGCGCAGCGTGCAGGCCAGCGAGCAACGCAGCAACGCGATCAATTCCGGCCATCGAGCCTGCCAGGGCTGCGGCGAGGCGTTGGGCGCGCGCTATGCGTTAGACGCGGCGATGGCCGAGAGCAATGGCCAACTGATTGCGGCGAACGCGACCGGCTGCCTGGAGGTGTTCTCCACGCCTTATCCCGAATCTTCCTGGCAGGTGCCGTGGATCCATTCGGTGTTCGGCAATGTCGCGGCGGTGGCCACCGGCATTGCGGCGGCGATGAAGGTGAAGGGCAGGAGCGATGTGCGCGTGGTGGCGCAGGGCGGCGATGGCGGCACCGCCGACATCGGCTTCGGCTGCCTGTCCGGCATGTTCGAGCGCAACGATGACGTGCTTTACATCTGCTACGACAACGAGGCCTACATGAACACCGGCGTGCAGCGCTCCAGCGCCACGCCTCCGGCGGCGCGCACCGCGACCACGATGGCGGTGGGCAAGGAACCGGGCAACCCCTTCGGCCAGGGCAAGAATCTCCCGGAGATCGCCATGGCGCACAACATTCCCTACGTCGCCACGGCGACGGTGGCCGACCTGCGCGACCTCGAATACAAGGTGAAACGCGCGATGGGCGTGCACGGCGCGCGTTATATTCACCTGTTCGTGCCCTGCCCGCTGGGCTGGGGCACAGAATCCCACGACACCATCCGCATCGCGCGGCTGGCGAAGGAGACCGGGCTGTTTCCGGTATTCGAGGCAGAGCACGGCGCAGTGACCGGTGTGCTGAAGATACGCCACAAGCTGCCGGTGGAGGATTACCTGAAACCGCAAAAGCGCTTCGCGCATCTGTTCGGCAAACACGCACACCCTGAGATGGTCACGCGCATCCAGGCGATGGCTGACCGCAACATACGCAAGTATGGGTTGCTCGGTGAGGAGAACAATCAAGATGCCTAAACCGTTTGCCATCACCCTCAAACCCGGCACGTCGCTTGCCAATCTCACCGGCACCTGGCGCACCGAACGCCCGGTGTACCTCGACCGCCTGCCACCATGCAACGCCGCCTGCCCGGCCGGCGAGAACATCCAGGGCTGGCTGTATCATGCCGAGTCCGGCGATTACGAGCAGGCGTGGCGCGTGCTGGTGCAGGACAATCCGCTGCCTGCGGTGATGGGGCGCGTGTGCTATCACCCGTGCGAGAGCCAGTGCAACCGCGGCCAGCTCGATGCGGCCGTCGGCATCAACTCGGTGGAGCGTTTCCTCGGCGACGAGGCGAACAGGCGTGGCTGGAAATTCGATGCGCCCGCGCCGGCAACAGGCAAGAATGTGCTGGTTGTCGGCGCAGGGCCGTCCGGTTTGTCGGCCGCCTACCACCTGGCGCGCATGGGCCATGCGGTGGAAATTCACGAGGCCGGGCCGTATGCGGGCGGCATGATGCGCTTTGGCATTCCGAAATACCGCTTGCCGCGCGAGGTGCTGGATGCCGAGGTGCAGCGCATCCTCGAACTGGGCGTTCGACTTTCGCTAAATAGCAAGGTCGCGGACATCCGCGCGACGATGCAGGCCGGAAAATTCGATGCGGCCTTCCTCGCCGTTGGGGCGCACATTGCCAGGCGCACGACCATTCCGGCGGGCGATGCCGCACATATCGTGGATGCAGTTTCGGTGCTGCGTTCGATGGAGGGCGAGGAGAAGCCGATGCTGGGCCGCCGCGTGGTGATATACGGTGGCGGCAATACCGCGATCGATGTGGCGCGCACCGCCAAGCGCCTCGGTGCGACCGAAGCGATCATCGTGTATCGCCGCACACGCGAGAAAATGCCGGCGCACGATTTTGAAGTGGAAGAGGCATTGCAGGAGGGCGTGATGATCAAGTGGCTTTCGACCATCCGGCAGGCGGGCGACAGCAGCCTCACCGTGGAAAAGATGGTGTTGGACGACAAGGGATTCCCGCAGCCGACCGGCGAACTCGAAACCATAGCAGCCGATTCGCTGGTGCTGGCGCTGGGGCAGGATGTGGACCTGTCGCTGCTCGATGGCGTGCCCGGACTGGAGATCAAGGATGGCGTGGTGCAGGTCGCGCCCAACATGATGACCGGCTACCCCGGCATCTTCGCGGGCGGCGACATGGTGCCGTCCGAGCGCACGGTGACGATGGCGGTGGGCCACGGCAAGAAAGCGGCGCGCAACGTGGACGCCTGGCTGCGCAACACGGAATACCAGCCCGCGCCCAGGCACGAGCCGGTGACTTTCGACATGCTCAATGCGTGGTATTACTCCGACGCGCCGAAGACCGTGCGCCCGATGCTGGACCTGATCCGCCGCCAGACCACCTTCGAGGAAGTGCAGGGCGGGCTGGACGAGACCAATGCCCTGTTCGAGGCGCGGCGCTGCCTGTCCTGCGGCAACTGCTTCGAATGCGACAACTGCTACGGCGTGTGCCCCGACAATGCGGTGATCAAGCTCGGCCCCGGCAAGCGCTTCAAATTCAATTACGATTACTGCAAGGGCTGCGGCATCTGCGTGGCCGAATGCCCGTGCGGTGCGATCAAGATGGTGCCGGAAGAAACCTGACCGATGCTGCGCCGCGCAGGAAAATTACCATGGGCCTGATCTCCAACCCGCTGCTGGTTACGGCGCTGATGCTCGTCGTCTCCAATCTGTTCATGACCTTCGCCTGGTACGGCCACCTGAAGAATCTGGCGGGCTTTCCCTGGTATGCGGCGGCGCTGGTGAGCTGGGGCATCGCACTGTTCGAGTACCTGTTTCAGGTGCCAGCCAATCGCATCGGCTACACTGTGCTCTCGCTCGGGCAGTTGAAGATTTTGCAGGAAGTCATCACGCTGTCGGTGTTCGTTCCCTTCGCCGTGATATACATGAACCAGACGCTGAAGTGGGATTACCTGTATGCCGCGCTGTGTCTGATGGGGGCGGTGTATTTTATTTTTCGCGCGTAAATTTTATGGGCAAGCCCAATCACCTCCATATCCTCGGCATCTGCGGTACCTTCATGGGGGGCATTGCCGCCATCGCCAAACAGGCGGGCTATCGCGTCACCGGCTGCGATGCCAACGTCTATCCGCCGATGAGCACTCAGCTCGAAGCGCAGGGCATCGAACTGATCGAAGGCTTCGGCGTGCAGCAGCTCCAACTCAAGCCGGATGTGTTCGTCATCGGCAACGTGGTGTCGCGCGGCAATCCGCTGATGGAAGAAATCCTCAACCGCAGCCTGCCCTACACTTCCGGGCCGCAATGGCTGGCGGAAAATATCCTGCGCGACAAATGGGTGCTGGGAGTGGCGGGCACGCATGGCAAGACCACGACTTCTTCAATGCTGGCCTGGATACTGGAATATGCGGGACTCAACCCCGGCTTCCTGATCGGCGGTGTGCCGCAGAACTTCGGTATCTCGGCGCGGCTCAATCCCCCTCTCTCCGCCCGCCCCCAAAGGGAGAAGGAACCTGGCGCTTCGGTTCGGAGAGAACTCCCTCTCCCATCGGGTGAGGGCTGGGGAGGGGGCTTCTTCGTCATCGAGGCGGACGAATACGACACTGCCTTCTTCGACAAGCGTTCCAAGTTCGTGCACTACCGTCCGCGCACGGCAGTCCTGAACAATCTCGAATTCGATCATGCCGACATCTTTCCCGACCTTGCGGCCATAGAAACCCAGTTTCACCACTTGGTGCGCACCGTGCCGGGCAACGGGCTGGTGGTATGCAACGGACGCGAAGAATCATTGCGGCGCGTGCTCCTGCGCGGCTGCTGGACGCCAGTGGAAACATTCGGTTCTCTTCTGCCGCTTGCGGGAGTGCCAAAGGCAGGCAATCCGCCAGGGGCTGAAGCACCTGCAGAATTGACACAGGGGCTGGGGGAGAGGGGTTGGCAGATAGACGACAATAACTGCGTCAGCCTGAACGGTGTCGCACAAGGCAGATTGCACTGGGACTTGCTCGGCGAACACAGCCGCATGAATGCCCTCGCGGCACTGGCTGCCGCGCGCCATGTCGGCGTACCCGCCGCGCAGGGCCTGGAAGCGCTCACGGCATTCAGGAACGTGAAGCGCCGCATGGAAGTGCGCGGCACCGTCAACGGCATCACCGTGTACGACGACTTCGCTCACCATCCCACCGCGATAGAAACCACCCTCGCCGGACTGCGGCACAAGGTCGGCAATGCGCGCATCCTGGCCGTGCTCGAGCCGCGCTCGAACACCATGAAGCTGGGCGTGATGAAAAATGCGCTGCCCGGCAGCCTGAGGGAAGCCGACCTGGTTTTTTGTTATGGTGCCAATCTGGGTTGGGATGCTGCTGCGGCGCTGGCGCCTCTTGGGAACAAGTCCATGGTCAGTCACGACCTGGAAGGCTTGATTGAAGCCATTGCCGCCGCTGTCCTGCCCGGCGATCAGGTGCTGGTCATGAGCAACGGCGGCTTTGGGGGCATACATGAAAAGTTGATACAGCGCTTTGCAGATCAGGCCGCTACGCAAAGCAGTACTTTGTCGCGCCATGCCAAAAGTGAAGCTACATGAAATATCCGGTTTAACTTATTGTGTTCATAATATAATTGTTGTATCTTCGCAAACAGTAATTCAATTACATTGCCTGATTGCGCAAACATCAAGGGGGCTCGCGTGAGGAACTTCTTATCCATCCAGAAAGTTTTCAGTTTTTCATTGACCTTTTTTCTTGCTACCTTCCTTGCCTTGCTTGCGGGATGCGGCCCAGGCACTGGCGGCACATCCGGTACCGGTACAACTTTAGGTACGGGCACGGTCACGGTCCAGCTCTATGATGCGACAGGCGCCGTAGCGACTTCCGTTTCACCCGGAGCCAATGTAACTGTAAAAGCGACAGTACTGGACGGTACCGGCGCAGCCGCTCCCAACACGGTCGTCACATTTTCTGTAACTGATACCAAGCTGGCTACGGTCAACCCAGCCACTGCATTGACTGATAGCCAAGGTATCGCACAGGTCACTTTGTCTGCGACCGGCAACGGAGTCGGCGCCACGTCCATTACGGCAAGCGCCACAGTGACAGGCGCCACGGGTCCCGCTACCGCATCCGGGGTGACGCCGACAGGCCCAGTCACGGCAAGCGGCCAAGCCAGCTTCGCTGTCACAAGCGGCGCGACATCCGGCACGCCATCGCTGACCATGCAGCTCACCAATTCAAATGGTGCAGCTATAACACAAATATCTCCCAGTGTTCCGGGCACGGTTGCGGTCACGGTCAAGGACGGTTCAGGCGCGGCGCTCCCGAATGTTATCGTTACGTTCAGTGTTTTGAACACTTCCCTCGCAGCCATTGTCAACAACTCGAATCAGCCAGTCATAACTGCCTTGACGGGAAGCAACGGGGTGGCAACGGTGACACTCACAGCCTTGGCGCCGGGCGCCACCAGTGTGACGGCCACCGCAACGGTGAACGGTACCCCGTTGAATGGCTTGATCACTTTTTCCGTTATCACCAATTCGGCGAGCCTGACGCTAAGCTTAACGTCAACGACGGTTGTTGCTGGAGGTCCCACAGTATATGCGATCGCAAACTTCCTCGATGAAACCGGAAAGCCGAAATCAGGTGTCAACGTGACATTCACCGTCGCCAATCCGGCATTGGCAACGGTTACAGCATCCGCAGCGACTGATATTAGTGGTAATGCGCAAGCTACCCTGACTGCCATAGGCACGGGCACGACCTCTGTCACGGCCGTTGCCACCGATCCGTCGAGCAACAGTCTGATCACCAGCAATCCTGTCTCTTTCACGGTCGGCACCCCAATTGCCTCGCTGTCACTTTCTGCCACTCCGACCACGGTCAAGTCCGATAACTCGACTTCGGCTACTGTCACGGTTACCGCGTTGAGCGTGGCGAATGCGGCCACGCCCGGCGTCGTCGTGAGTTTGAGTACGAATACCGGTATCCTCAGCGCCAACAGTGTCACCACCGATAACACCGGCAAAGCGACTTTCACGTTTTCTTCCGGCACGGCCAGCAAGTCCAACCGCACGGCGACCATCACCGCCAGCGCGGGAGTGACGGCGGCATTGCCGGTGCAGATCGTGGGGTCTACGCTGACGGTAAATGCGACTGGAGCCAGCGTTCCCGTTGACGGCACGTCTCCGGTGACCATGACGTTTTCCGCCAAGGATGCAGGCGGCAACCCGATTTCGGGCGCCGCGGTAACCCTGACCAAACCGGCTGGGGTAACCCTGACGCCGTCCTCCGGCACGACCGATGCAAATGGACAACTGGTCGTCAGCGTGACCGGCGGGGCTGGATTTACCTGCTTGTCAAATTGTGTGGTGACCGCGAGCGCGGTTGGGGCGACGGCGTCAGCGCCGATTACCGTTACAACGGTTTCCGCCACCTTTGGCATTAGCCAAACTATACTCAACGGTGGTACACCAATCACAAGCCCGACAGGTGTCGCCATGCAAATCGGCGACTCGCTGGTGGTGCTGGTCACCGCTCCTGCTCCCACAACCAGTGTGACATTCGCCACCACCATGGGGAGCTGGAATGGCTTGGGTACGACGTTGTCAGTGTCTGTCGACAACGGAGTAATACACTCAACCTGTGGCACCATAACAACTATCGCCGGACAAGCCTGCGCGACCCTGACCACTGCCACCGCCGGCTTGGCCAATGTCCAGGTGTTCGATACTGCCAACCCGACCACCAGCGACTCGCTCACCGTATCGATGACAGCGACGACGCCATACAAGATCACGCTGCAAGCCTCACCCAGCGTGGTGAGCAAATGCGTAGGTACGACATGCTCATATGCGACCCTGATCGCTACCGTTACGGACGTTAATAACCTGCCGGTTGGCAATGCCCAGGTGGTATTCTCGATAGTTAACCCAACGGGCGGGGGTGAGAGCGTATCGCCTGTGGTGCAACCCACAGCCGCGGTAGCAACATCCACTCTTGCATTGGGTCAGGCGCGCACGCAATTCACCGCCGGTTCGTTGTCTTCAACCGGCGTCCACATTCGCGCCCAGGTGCTGGGTTATCCGCTCGTGGTCACCAATACCTCGCCTTCGGGCAGCGATGCGACCATCGTCATTGGCGGCGCGGCGGCATCCATGGCTTTCGGCCAGGCGACCTCGGTGGGGGTGACGCCGGATGGAACTGCCTATACGCTGAACATGACGGTTCTGGTGACGGATTCCAACGGCAGTCCAGTGCCGGCGGGAACCGTGGTCAATCTCAACGCCTGGCCGATTGCATGGAGCACCGGTCAAAGCTGTATCGTTGATGCGGACAATGGATCATCGAAGGGAACTTTCGACAATGAGGATGCCAACGAGAACCTGTTCCTGGATCCGGGAGAAGATGGCGGTCCGGGGGTTACTACTATTACCAACCCGTCGCCACCACCACCGAACTTGCAGGTGCCGGCAAGAATCTACTATTACACTGGGAACCAGGCGACAGCACCGGGGACCCAGGACGGGCAGCTTACCCCGCCGAGTGCGGCCGCGGGATCGGTGCCGGGAACCATTACCACCGATGCGAACTTGCCATCAGGGGCTCAACCCACCGGGTTGGCGGCGTTCACGCTGACCTATCCGAAGACCAGCGCGATCTGGACGGTGACCCGGATACGGGCCCAAACGCTGGTGTCGGGTTCGGCAGCGGTCAGTCAGGTTATTTTCCCCTTGCCCGCGCTCCTGTCAGATGTTGCACCTATCTGCAAGTTGGGTAATTCGCCCTATATTTACTAGCGGTTGATTCAGCCCGCTCGATCTCCGCCCCGGCCTGAATCGCGCCGGGGCGTTTTTTTGTACTGCTGGCCGGTTATCCCATTCGGTCGGGTTGCAACCTACAATACAACCCCCTGTTGCAGATATATCAATATTGATTTATCATGGCAGCATGAACGGAAACGAAATCATCAGGCGGCCAAAGGCCGAGGGTTGGCGTGTCAAACGGATTCGCGGCAGCCACCACATGATGGAAAAGGAAGGCCGGGTCATTCCGGTTCCCGTTCACGGTACCGCCGATATCGGTAAAGGATTATTGGCAGACATTGAGAGACAAACCGGCATAAAACTGAAGTAAGGAACCCCCATGAACATCCGCTATCCCGCAATCTTTGAGCCGCAAAAACCGTCGGGGTTTTTTGTGCGTTTTGTAGACATCCCCGAGGCCATTACCCAAGGTGAAACCCTGGATGAGTGCGAATTCAACGGCGCGGAAGTGCTTTCTCTTATCCTCGAAGAATATATCGAGTCAGGCCGGGAAATTCCTCTGCCCAGGCAGCGTGTCAAGGGGGCGCATTACCTTGCACCGGATGCCAGGGTGCAAGCGGCGCTGTTGGTGCGGCTCGCGCGCGGCGAGCGATCACTGGCGGAAGTGGCGCGCGCGTTGGAAACCTCGTGGCCTTCCGCCAAAAGACTGGAGGATCCGCGGCACTACCCAACCTTGAAGCAACTCGAGAAAGCCGCCGCCGCGTTGGGCAAGAAATTGGTGTTGTCGTTTGAGTGATTGCAGTAGGAAGCGTTAGCTACAGATGACAATGAACGCTTTTTATTTTAGCGTCCACAAAGTAATCCTTGATGATACCCGTGTCCATTTCCACGTCACCCACAGCCGCCCCGTTCTTGTTGGTAAACAAGCCTATCGGTGACGCCTGAACGAGTTTGGCTTTGACCTCTCCCGCGTTGACGGGCAGCCTGGCTCTGACCTCCGCTTCAAGATCGCAGAATAATCGCCCGGTCCTGCGATTGGGGTCGTAGCCGGTGACCTGGAACGGGATTCTGATATAGCAATAGGTCACGCAATAATTCTCCGGCGTCCCCATTATGACTGCGGGGGCGGCCCCAGCCAGGCCCGCGTTTGCCAATAACATCAAAGCCAGCAATACCCTCGATTTATTCATATCGTACTTACCATAAAGTCATAAAACCGGATCGGGTCGAAATGATTCTGCAGGAAAGCATTTTACCTTGAACCGGTATTCGAGCGAGAAGCAACTGCCGGGCTCAGGATAAATCCATGGCGGGGGATTTTCAACTTTGCTCATAAGTCAGCAAATAAGGAGACACACCGCATCGTTCCCACGCGGGGCATGGGAACGATGAGAGGAAACGTCAATAGAAAAAGTTGATGCATTCGTTAGGTGCGAATAAATTCGCACCTACGAATCCAGCGCAACGTCATGAATCGTAGATTTATGCCGCTATGTATATTCCATCCAGATAAACGTTCCCATCCTTCCGGTGTTTCCATCGCGCCGGAAAGAAAAGAAACGCGCGCTGTCGGTGAAAGTACACCAGTTTCCGCCGTAAATCTGTGCCACACCCTGCGCGTTCAGGCGCAAACGCGCAAGTTGATAAATATCGGCCAGCCACTTGCCGGGAATTTTCGCTGCGAATGCGGCGGCCGCCAGAGGCTGTCCGGCGATGAACGCCGAACGCACATCGTCACCCACTTCAAATGCCTGCGGGCCGATAGCGGGACCCAGCCAGGCCATCAGATTCTGCGGCGCGACGTTCATCGACTGCACGGCCTGTTCCAGGATGCCAGCGCACAGGCCGCGCCATCCTGCATGCACAGCACAGACCACGCTGCCGCGTTCGTCGCATAGCAGCACGGGCAAGCAATCCGCCGTCATCACCACGCATACCGCACCTGCCCGGCTGGCGCTACAGGCATCCGCCTGTGGTAAACATCCGGCCATGCCCGCGTTCGCCACGGCCATGCCATGCACCTGGTTAAGCCAAACGGGTTCGCTCGGGAGCAGCGGGGATAGCAACTGGCGATTGTGCGCCACGGCCAGCGGAGCATCGCCTACATGACTGCCGAGATTGAGGCTGGAATAAGGGGCGATGCTCACCCCGCCGTTGCGCGTGGTTTGCAGCGCCTTCACATTTTTTGGCGCAGGCCAATCCGGAATGATGCAATTATCGATCAGCGCCACTCGCCCTCCCCTGCTGCGTTTCCGCAAGCGGGTGCGTGGACAGGGCTGCGCGTATGTGTTGCAGCAGATTTGCCATATCGTCAGGCAGCGGCGCACGCCATTCCATCCACGCTCCCGTTACCGGATGTTCAATCCCCAGACAGGCAGCATGCAGCGCCTGGCGCGGAAAGCCGGACAGGAGCGCGCGCAATTGCGGCGCGCCTTTATGCGGATTCCTGAGATAGGCACGGTCGCCGACCAGGGGATGCTGAATCGAAGCAAGGTGTACGCGTATCTGATGGGTTCGTCCGGTTTCCAGCTTGCAGCGCAGCAGCGTGCAGCCGGGAAATCGCTCTTCAACAAAGTAGTGCGTGACGGCGTGTTTCCCATGCTCGACCACCGCCATCCGGGTGCGCTGCGTAAGATGACGACCGATGGGGGCGTCGACCCGGCCATCGTGCTTTATCTCGCCGTAAGCCAGCGCAAAATACTCCCGATTTACGCTGCGTGCCTGTAGCTGGCGCACCAGCGCAGTCTGGGCGGTCAGGGTTTTTGCCACGACCAGCAGGCCGCTGGTGTCCTTGTCCAGGCGGTGCACGATACCGGCTCGCGGCACTTCTGCCAGTTGCGGCGCGTGATGCAACAGCGCATTCAGCAAGGTGCCTTCCCAGTTGCCGCTACCGGGATGCACCACCAGTCCGGCTAGCTTGTTGATGACGAGGATGCTGTCGTCCTCGTAGATGACGTCGAGGGCAATATTCTCGGCACGATAGGGCTGTTCGGCAGGATGTGCGACAGGGGTGACGTCGATGAGTTCACCGCCCCAGACTTTCTGTTTGGGTGTGGCAGCGGCGCCGCTCACCCTGACCACGCCTCGTGTGATCCAGTCCTGCAGGCGGCTGCGGGAATATTCTGGCAATAATTTCGCCAGCACCTGATCCAGGCGCAGACCCGCCAGTTCGCGCGGTACGATGATTGTCATCCGGGTGAGGGCGAGCGGGTTTACGGCATCAGGGTGTCCGATTTTGCTATAATTATCGGATATTTCTTCGGGTTCAACCATGCGTCATAGTTTAGCCTTATTTCTGCTGATTACGCTAACCGCTTGCGGACTCCTTTCGTCGCCGGAAGAAAAAACGGATGCGAACACGGCCTCTGTCGAGAAGCTTTATGCGGATGCCAATGACGAGATGGAGGGGCACAATTATGACAAGGCGGTCACGGCCTTTGAGACATTGCAATCGCATTATCCATACGGTCGCTATGCGCAGCAGGCGCAGCTCGAGATCGCCTATGCCTACTTCAAGCAGCAAGAGCCGGAATCGGCGCTTGCCGCCGCGGATCGATTCATCAAGCAATACCCCAATAACCCGCATGTGGATTACGCCTATTACCTTAAGGGACTGGTCAATTTCAACGAAGACCTGGGCCTGCTGGGTGGGCTAGTGAAACAAGACCTGTCAGACCGGGATCCCAAGGCAGCCCGTGAATCCTTCGATTCGTTCAGGGAGTTGGTGACACGCTTTCCGAGTAGTCAATATGCGCCTGATTCCAGGCTGCGCATGCAATATCTGGTGGATACCCTGGCGCGCTATGAAATTCATGTGGCAGATTTCTATTTGCGCCGGGGCGCTTATGTCGCTGCCTTGAACCGCGCCAAGGACGTGCTTGTTGATTATCCAAGGACGCAGGCAACGCGCGACGCCTTGCAGGTCATGGTGCAGGCTTACAATGCGATGGGCATGAATGACCTGCGCGACGATGCGCAACGCGTGCTGAACGCCAACTCATCCAGGGGAGATGCCAGGCCGGTAGCCGGAGGTTCCATAAAGGAAGGGCGGCGCTGGTGGCAGTTCTGGAAATGAAATTCTGCAGCGAATGCGGGGCGCCGGTCGAATGGAAACAACCCGCAGACGATACACGCCCGCGCTATGTATGCACCATTTGCACCACCATCCACTACCAGAATCCCAAGCTGGTAATCGGTGCCATTCCCGAGTGGGAGGATGGCCGCATTCTGCTGTGCCGCCGTGCAATAGAGCCGCGCCTGGGGTTTTGGACCTTGCCGGCGGGTTTCATGGAAAACGGCGAAACGACGGCTGAGGCAGCCGCCCGTGAAACGCTGGAAGAGGCTAATGCCCGAATCATGGTTGGCGAGCTTTATTCTATGTATAACCTGCCCTATATCAACCAGGTGCACTTGCTGTTTCGCGCAACATTGCTTGACCTGGATTTTTTCCCGGGCCAGGAAAGCCTGGCGGTTGAATTGGTTGAAGAGCGCGACATTCCGTGGGATGAACTGGCTTTTCGTCCGGTCTCCTTTACCTTGCGCCATTACTTTGCCGACCGCAAGGCAAACCACTTCCAATTCCATGCCGGCAACCTGACGGCGCCCATGCGCTGATTGATGCGGCAATCAAGCATGCAACAGTGCAAGTCTCGTGATTGCAATCTGACAGGCGATTTTCAAGCGGTTGCAGGCTATGCGGCGCAGGTGTTTCGAAGATCGCCAGCAACAGAAACAACGCCATGATGAGGGGTTAAAGGATTCGCAAGCAAGAAGTTTCATGAAAGCATGCTCATTGCTGTCGTATTTTATAAACAAGCATATATCCGGCCATTTTTATTCCACTTATAATCATTGCAGTTCAATCCAGTTCATGACCGATGCCAACTTCCGTATTTCGCTGGTTTCTTTTTTCTGCCAGTCTATTATTTGGCGGTTGTGCTTCGTCCAGCCACAATCCTCAGGATCCGTTTGAATCGTTCAATCGGGGGGTTTACCGGTTCAATGATACGGTGGATAAGGCAGTAGTCAAACCGGTGGCCAAAGGCTATAACGCGCTGATGCCTGCCCCGGTAAGGATGATGGCATCCAGTTTCTTTTCCAACCTGAATGATGTTGTTATCGCCGCGAACGATTTGCTGCAATTCAAGGTCGTCCGGGCAATTTCAGATTGTGGCCGGATTTTCGTGAATTCAACGGTGGGTTTGTTTGGCCTGGTTGATGTGGCTTCCAGGGTGGGGCTGAATAAGCATGATGAAGATTTCGGCCAGACATTGGGTGTGTGGGGCATAGGGCCCGGGCCATATCTGGTGCTGCCGTTTCTCGGTCCCAGCACTGTGCGTGATGGTATTGGCAATTATGCCGACAGCTATCTGGGGCCGTCGAAAAATGTCGACAATGTCGTGAAGCGCAACGAATTGCTGGCTACAGATATGCTGAATACCCGCGCCAGACTGCTGAGCAAGGAAAGTGTCCTGGATGAGGCGATGATAGACCCCTATGCATTCATTCGCGATGCCTACCTGCAAAACCGTTTGAGTCGCGTGTATGACGGTAATCCACCGCGCAAAAAATATGAGGATGAGGAAGACAACGATCCGTCGGATAAATCTCCCATCAAAGACAATAAAACGAGTGGACTATCGGTTGTCCCGGAACAGGCTCGGGCTTCCATGCAAACGGCTCCGCAATAATCCGGTGATGTCTTGCGGACCTGCATGTGCCGAGGCAAAGAGCGGTACTGATGGATGTTCGACAGGCAGGCTCGCTAAATGAAGCAGTGCCGGAACCCGGTTGATCCGGAACAACCTCGATGAATGCCGGACATCGCAATAAAATGCCCACCCGAATTATTCGGGTGGGCAAAGGGTTCGAATTCTTAACTGGCGCTTCGCTCAGCCGATAAACTATCAGGCAGCGGAGCGCAATGCTTCGATCCGTTCTTCCAACGGAGGATGGGTCATGAACAAACGGGAAAATCCCTTGCCGCCGGAAATGCCAAAGGCGGCCATCTTTTCCGGCAACATGGCCTGTTCCTGGTTCATCTTCAGGCGTTCCAGTGCCGCGATCATTTTCTGGCGCCCGGCCAGGCTGGCGCCGCCCGCATCCGCGCGGAACTCGCGCTGGCGCGAAAACCACATGACGATGATGCTGGCCAAAACGCCCAATACCAGTTGCGCCACGATCTCGGCGATGAAGGCGCCTATGCCGGGGCCGTTGCGCTCATCGTTCTTCAGCAGCATGCGATCCACCAGGATGCCGAACAGCTTGGCGAAGAAAATCACGAAAGTGTTGACCACGCCCTGGATCAGCGCAAGCGTGACCATGTCGCCATTCGCGACGTGGGTGATCTCGTGGCCCAGCACGGCTTCCGCTTCGTCCCTGCTCATGTTGTGCAGCAGGCCGGTGCTTACCGCTACCAGTGCGGCGTTGCGGTTCCAGCCGGTGGCGAAGGCGTTCAGGTCCGGCGCATCATAGACCGCCACTTCCGGCATGCCGACGCCGGCTGCGGTCGCCAGACGATGCACGGTTTCCACCAGCCAGCGCTCGGTCGGGTCTATCGGATTTTCAATGACCTGCGCGCCCACCATGCGCTTGGCCGACCATTTCGACATCAGCAACGAAATGATCGAGCCGGAGAAACCGATTACCAGAGACATGACCAGCAGTGCGTTGAAATTGATGCCGCCACTCTGGTTGAGAATTCTGTCCACGCCCAGCAGGCGCAGCGTGATGTTTATGACGAACACCACTGCCAGGTTGGTCAGGATAAACAGGAAAATCCGCTTCATCTACTTGTCTCCATCAAACCAAAAAGAGCGGGCGCAGTTTACCACTTTCTTTTGCCCGGCCAGGTGCATGGAGGTTGCCGCCGGGATTTCAAGACAAAACAGGCCGACAGCAAATGCGCCCGCTGCATTGGAGCATCTGCGGGAAAATAAGTTGCCGTGCCTGAGCCAACGACAACTGTTCCCAGATTTTTGATCTCATCCCGGCTCCGGCAGATGATCGGCTGCGTGGTACCAAAAGCGCTGCTCAGCGTACGAAAGCCTTGTGTCCGGCATATACCGCCGAAGCGCCCAGATATTCCTCGATGCGCATCAGTTGGTTGTACTTCTCCAAGCGCTCGCCACGGCACGGTGCACCGGTCTTGAGGTGGCCGGTGCCCATGGCCACGGTGAGATCGGCGATGAAGCTGTCCACGGTCTCGCCGCTGCGGTGCGACACCATTGCGCCCCAGTTGGCGCCGTAGGCCAATTGCACCGCCGCAATGGTTTCGGTCAGCGTTCCGATCTGGTTGAGCTTGATCAGCACTGCGTTGGCGACGTCCTCGCTGATTCCGCGTTGAATGCGCTCCACGTTGGTGACGAAAATGTCATCACCCACCAGTTCGATCTTGCCGCCCAGTTCGCGGTTCAATAGCTTCCAGCCTTCCCAGTCGTCTTCAGCAAGACCGTCCTCCAGCACGGCGATGGGATACTTTGCTACCCAGTCGGCATACATCGCCACCATCTCAGCGGCATCCACTTTGCGTTTCTCGGTGCGCAGCTGATACAGGCCGTCCTCGTAAAATCCGCTGGAAGCGGGGTCGAGGGCGATCACCACGTCCTCGCCGGGGCGATAGCCAGCGCCTTCAATCGCCTTGAGGATCAGCTCCACTGCATCGGCATTGCGTTTCAGCGCCGGCGCAAAGCCGCCCTCGTCGCCCACGCCGGTGGAATAACCGCCATCCTTGAGCACCTTTTTCAGGGTATGGTAAATCTCGCTGCCCCAGCGCAATGCCTCGGCGAAATTGGGCGCGCCCACCGGCGCGATCATGAATTCCTGCAAGTCGGTGCCCTGCCAGTTGGCGTGTACGCCGCCGTTGAGAATGTTGAACATCGGCACCGGCAGCCGACATGCCGCCGCACCACCGAGGTAGCGGAACAGCGGCAGGTCGCAGGCATCTGCTGCCGCCCGTGCCGTCGCCATGCTCACACCGAGTATAGCGTTGGCGCCCAGTTTTTCCTTGTGGGATGTGCCGTCCAATTCAATCATGGCGCGATCCACCGCGCCCTGATCGAGCGCATCCATGCCGGTGAGTGCGTCAGTGATTTCATTGTTGACATGGCCGACCGCTTTCTTCACGCCCTTGCCGCCGTAGCGTTTCTTGTCGCCGTCGCGCAATTCCAAAGCCTCATGCACACCGGTAGATGCGCCGGACGGCACCGCTGCGCGACCGGAGGCGCCGCCTTCGAGAGTGACTTCAACTTCCACGGTGGGATTGCCGCGCGAATCAAGAATTTCGCGGGCGTGAATCTGTTCGATGCAGGTATTCATGGAACCTCCTTGATAATCATTTTTTTTCATTATCCGCCAGAGTAACAGCAACGGATTACAGCATCATGTCTGCGCGCGCATCGCCCAGAATTTAAGTATCAGTGCCTCCAACAAGGCGCAGGGTCTTTGCGCCGTGGATGGCGATTTCAGGCATCGGCTTCTCTTTGGGAGGCGGATTCATCCAGCATCCGCGCTGCCGCTTCCCGCACCGCATGGGCGGGGTGGTGCGCTTTCAGGGTGGACAGAGCGGTTTGGCGTGCCACCACATCCTTCATTTGTACAAGACTATTGATGATTTCCAATCCTTCCACCACGTCCGATGGATGGCGCAGGGCACAGGCTACCAGGGCATCCGCCGTCTCCGGCTCGTCCCGCCAGCCTAAGGCAATGACGGCGCGCATACGCACATCTGCCAAGGGATGAAATAAGGCGTGGAGCAATTTCTCCCGGTAATCCCGCGCCGAAAATGCCGCAATATCGGCCCCACATTGGGGACAAGTCGGCGCTTCCACCGGAATCAGATGAAAACATGCCAGGCAGATTTGCTGCGCCCCTTTCACGCTTGACACTCAACCGCGTACTACCGTCACCGTGCAGCGAGTATAGGCGATCACCTGGCGCGCCACCGAACCAAGCAGCCAGCGCTCGAACAGACCGTGGCCGCGATGACCCACCACGATGTGGTCTATGCCGTGGTCTTCGGCGTAGAGCACGATGCCCTCGGCGGGATGCCCAACCATGACCTCGAAGTGGGCCGTTAAACCTGCGGCGCGTGTTTTCAGCGGTTGCAGCAGGTGGGTGTAATGGCGCCGCGAGCTTTCGATGACTGCCTCGGTCTCCACCTCCGCGCCGAATTCCGGCGGGCGCGCCACCGCCAGCACATGCAGTTCCGCGCCGTATTTTCCTGCCAAGTCCAGGGCAAGATCGAAGGCGGCTTTGGCTGAATCCGAGCCATCGTAGGCAATGAGTAATTTGTGAATCATCGTGGTCTCCTCAGTGATTGTGATTATGACTTGGGGCATCCTCGAACAATGATGCCAAACCCTGTAGGGCTAGGTGGGTCAGCTCGATGCCAGGCAGGGCACCGGGGGCACGGGCGAACCCGCCACTGCTGGTCTGACAGGACAAAATGAACGCCGCAGCATCCTCTGGATACGTTACTGGCAGACCGAGCAGATGGCAACATTCGATTCCGGCGCAGACTGTTTCCAGATTGGGTGAAAGGGAATTCTCGGTGAGACGGAATGCGTATCCAGGTCCCGCCAGACGAGCCACGAACGCTGTTGTATGCGTGCTTGCCTCTTGCCCGCACAGAGCCGCAACACCCAGAGCCAAGCGCGTATCCAAGAGGTTTGGATGAGTGCCAAAACCGCCATTCGACTGTTCCAACCCAAGTATCGCCCTTGCGATGTCTTCCGTAGCAAATTCCATATTGAAGTAAATTTTAAGACGGAGGGTAAGTAACAGTCGCTCCAGTTGTCCCGAGAGACCGGAATACCGAGCCAAGCCATGAAGATTCAGCGGCAACGCATGGACACTTTCCGCCACGGCAGCATGGTCTGGGTCAACACTGCTCAAGGCATCAAGGGTGAAAGTTCGGTAGTACAGGGCGTAGGGCTGTTTGCCAGGAGGTTGCATACACACGAAGTGCACAATGGTTTCCACGTGCGGCGGTTGCTCACCCAACAGCGCCAGCGCAGCCACTGCGTGCCAGGTATCAGATAGGTTAGGCTCATCCAGATACGTCGAACGGTAGAAACAAAAACCGCCCGATGGAGATTGGCGCCCGAGAAGGTAGTGTCGCGCTTGCCTGCGTGACGTATCGGCACGCGCGGCGAACGGATCGAGTGACAATTCAGTCGCGACCTGGCTCATTTTGCTTCCCCTCATCGGCTGTTTTCAGCAAGTGCCGGGGCAGGAAGAAAGCATTGGCGATAAGGGTGGGGACCACCGCACTGCCGATCACTGTCGCCACCAGGGCCGAATACTGCGCCTGATCGATCAGATGGTGCGACAGCCCAAACAGCGCCGAGATGGTGCCGAAGGTGAGGCCGGTGGACATCAAGAGCGTGGTGTACATGCCTTCCTGCTTGGGCGAGCGGTAAGCCCGCGTCACCGGATAAACACCCGCCACTTTCGTCGCCATCTTCATCACCAGCATCGCTAAAAATGCTAACGGAGCGGCAACCAGTGCAGGCAGCGAAACCAGCGCACCGGCGCGAATGAAGTAGAACGGCGTGAGCAGTCCGAAGGTGAGGGTGCGCAGCCGCCGCACCAAGGCGTGATCCTTGCCCACCGTACCCGCCAGCACCATGCCGATGAGGTAAGCCGGCAGCACTGCCTCGCTGTCGGCCCAGGTGGCCAATGCGCCCATGCCTAACAGGCAGGCCAAGAGAAACTTGGCTTCGAGTTCCGAGGGGCGTCCGCCGTAGCGTTTGAAAAAGCGCGGCACGATCCACGGCAGGATGAAGAAGACGATCACGCCGACACCGAGAAAGATCAGAGTTCTGCCGGTAAAGGGCGCGAAGATCAGCCCCAGCGCCACCACGGTGGCGAGGTCGGTGATGAAACAGGCCGCCAGCACCGTCTTGCCGTAGTCGGTGGCGTTGAGGCCGAACTCCAGCATCACCGCATACACCACTGCCACCGAAGTGGTGGACATGGCGACGCCAGCCAGCCAAGTGGCATCCACGCTCCAGCCCAAACCCCAGCGGGCGAGTGCCGCGCAGCCCAGGAACGGTGCTGTGAAACTCACCAGGCCGATGGCTGTGGCCTGCTTCCATTGCTTGCGAAATACGACCGGATCGAGTTCCGCACCGGCAAGAAAGGTCAGCAGAATGGCACCGGCACCGGAGAGGAACTTGATCCAGCTCGCATCTCCCGCCAGCAGTGCGCTGCCCAGCAATGCACCGATGATGAGCTGAGCGATGGTGCCGACGACGATTTCCGACAGGGCCGTCGCAACGCGCAGATGAATGGACAGCAACGAGGCAACGAGTGCCAGCCCGAGCCATAGTGCCGCCTGTGCCCAGATTCCGGTCATGGCATCCCCTTCTTGTTAGCTGATAAGTCAGGGGTGTCCTCTTGGTCCGGATTGATTACCCCAAAGCGGGCCGGGATGAAAGCATAGAAAATCCGGATTTGTTCCTGATGAATCAGGTCCAGCAGTTTCTGCGCCTCATCTTCGGTGGCGATAAATTCGATTTCCACCGTAAGCGTGCCGGCCAATTCAAAAAAATGATCCTCATGCAGGTGATGGTGACGACCGAACCCAGCCATCGCCCGAAAGGCAGACCCTCCCCGGATGCCGAGATGGTTTGCCTGCTCCAGCAACCACTCCCAAACCAGCACGCCGTGGCGACGTTGGCCTTCATGAACGTAAATCCTGAGAAATGTCCCTTCCATCGCAGTCTCCTTTTCAGTAGTTTTGTTGTACCGGAATGACGCCGCGCACGCCGCCGCGCGGGTTCTCCACATCACCGTGATAGCGCGGAATGAGATGCAGGTGAACATGAAATATCGTCTGGCCCGCAGCCTCGCCCACGTTGACACCGACGTTGTAACCGGCGGGAGCATGTTTGCCGTCGAGGTAATGTTTCGCCTCATCGAGCAGTGACAGCAGCGCGACTTTTTCCGCCCCGGTGGTGAGGAAAAAGTCGGCGACATGGCGTTTGGGGATGATCAGCAGGTGGCCGGGATTGACCGGATGTTTGTCCGGTTTGACATAGGCCAGAGCGTTCTCGAACAGGATAATGTCGGGGTGACAGAACGGACAGTTTTGTGTGCCTGCGTTCATCATGCAGCCCCTTTCACTTTGAGTAGGCTGATCGTCATTATGCCCAGCGCCGTCATGACCAGCGACCCGCCGAGATGAACTGCCGTGTGCGCCAATGCCCATGCATATTCGCCTCTGGAAATAAGCGTCACCGCTTCGGCTGAAAAAGTGGAAAAGGTAGTGAGGCCGCCCATGAAACCGGTGATGATGAACAGGCGTGCCTCCGGAGGCAACCCCGCATGTTGCGAAAAGAAAGCGACCGCCACACCGACCAGATAGCCGCCGGTCAGGTTGGCAGCCAGCGTGCCGAGTGGCAGAGTGGGGAAAACCGGATTAAGCACAATGCCCAGCGACCTGCGCAACCATGCGCCGAAAGCCGCGCCACCGCCTGCTGCAAGAAAACCATAGAAGCCCATACCATCTCCGCCCGGATTGATTGTTCCGGCAGAGGGGCGGAAAAAATGCCTACCGTCCCGTTGCCGGGTTAGCGGTAGGCATCATCAGCCCTTGTTGGGCGGTTCGGAGCGGAAACTCCGGGAGGCATGCCATCTCCAGAACGAAAGATAACAAGCGCCGCCGGCAATGTAAAGCGGCTTCTCCCAACAAGTTGTCATGGCGTTTGACTTTAGTTCTGGTTAGTACATATAATGTACTAACCAGAACATTGTTGGATAGCCATGCCGCAGAAATCATTCATTCCCCTCTTGCGCGAACTGGCCCGCGCCTACCAGGCGTTCGAGGCCTACTCGGCGGCGCACGTCCGCACCCTGGGCCTGACCCCGTCGCAGTTCGACATTGTTGCCACGCTGGGCAATACCGATGGCATGAGCTTCAAGGAACTGGGCGAAAAAACCCTGATCACCAAGGGTACGCTCACCGGCGTTGTGGATCGCCTGCAGTTCAAGAATTTGGTGAAACGTGTCGCTTCGCCCAGCGACGGGCGCAGTCAGATCGTGAAATTGACGCGCAAGGGAGAGGCGCTTTTCGACCGGGTATTTCCGGCCCACATGAGCCATGTCGACCAGGCATTTACCGGTCTCTCGCAGGCCGAGCTCGACGGAATGGAAACCGTACTGCGCCGTTTGCGTGCGGCGTTTTCTGCTGCCAATGTTAATTAGCCGATTTTTTAACCACCACCTAAGGAGTAGTCATGACCAAGCCAGTATGTGTCCAGAAAAATCCATTTGCAGTTGAAGTTGAACCCGGCGATTACTACTGGTGTGCCTGCGGCCGCTCAAAGAACCAGCCATTCTGCGATGGTTCCCATTCCGGAGCCGGATTTGAACCGGTAAAATTCACCGTCACCCAGAAGGAAACAAAATACCTTTGCGGCTGCAAGGCTACCAAAAACGCTCCATTCTGCGACGGGACCCACAAGGAACTTTGAAATCCTGAACGCTTTCCAATGAGCCTGATTACCGGAATTCGATCATGCGAGAACTGTTGAGCAATCCCGCTGTGCAAGGAGGCCTTGCGCCATTTGTCGCGGCACTGATAGTGGCGGAGCTGTTTCAGCGCATGCGCTTGAGCGGCCTGTGCATCATTGCAGGATTCGCGCTCACGGTATACCTGATCAACGGCGGGATTGCGTTTGATCCGCTTACCGCATCGCGCAAGATTGTCCTGGCCGGACTGCTTTCCGCGCTGCTGGCACTGATACTTCTACTGTACAACCCGCGCTGGATGCGAACCATGCTGGCTATCGCGGGTGGCGGCGTCGCGCTGTGGGTCATGTCGCGTATCCTGCAACAACAGGACGCGGCCAGCATGGTGACTTGGGGCGCGGGCTGCGCGCTGTATGTCGCGTGGCTGGTATTCTGGATGGATGGCCTGCGTGATGCACCGATCCGGGCTGGCAGTGCAGGATTGGCTTTGGGTCTGGGTACCGGAACCGCGGCGCTGTTTGGCGCATCAGCCTTGCTGGGGCAGTTTGGTCTGGCGCTGGGCGCCGCTGCCGGCGCTTACCTGCTGATCCAGATGCTGACCAGCAAGCATCTTCCCTGCGGGCGCAGCTTCACGCTGCCTTTGTCGCTGGTTGCCGGCCTGTCCGGATGCCTTGCCGTGCTGACGGCGCAACTGCCGTGGTATACCTTGCCGGTGCTGGGCGTGATTCCGCTGGCAGCCCATATCCGGTTTTTTGACAAACAGGCGCTGTGGTTACAATCCATACTGTTGTCCGTCATCCCCATGGCGTGTGCCGCAGCGGCTGTCTATTTGACCTGGCGTGTGGCCGGTGCCCCGCCGCTTTAATGTGAAACTCGCGCAGCGATAACCAGCGACTTGCCCAGCGGTTTTGCTGGGCTTAGTCGAGTGGCTAGTAGTTCCATCAGACCTTGTCCCCCTCCCCCGCTTGCGGGGGAGGGCTGGGGAGAGGGGAACGGGCATTGCGAATTTCATTAATCTGGGGTGGCATATTTGCCATGCCCGCTAACCTGAAGGAGAAATTAATGCTGAAACAAAAAATGTTTGCCGTCCTGTTTGCCGCAAGTTTGCCGATGGCCGCCATGGCCGCCGATTCCTACACCATCGATCCGCCCCACACTTTCCCGCGTTTCATGATCAACCACCTCGGCTTCTCCACCATGGAGGGACGCTTTGACAAGACCAGCGGGAAAGTCACTCTGGATCGCGCAGCCAAGAAAGGTTCGATCGACATCACGATCGATGCAAGTTCGGTCAGCACCGGCTTTGCCAAGCGTGACGAACATCTGCGCTCTCCCGATTTCTTCAACGTGGTCGAATTTCCCACTATCACGTACAAGTCGAATTCGATCAAATTCAAGGGTGATACGCCGAGCAGCGTGGATGGCGAGCTCACCATGGCGGGTGTGACCAAGCCCGTGACGCTCACCATAGATGATTTCAACTGTGGCCCTGATCCGATGGATCCACTGAAGAAAAAACAAAAATGCGGGGCTGCTGCCAGTGCCGAAATCAAGCGTTCGGATTTCGGCATCAAGTTCGGCCTGCCCGCCGTGGGCGACGACGTCAAGTTTGTGCTCGAGGTGGAAGCGTACAGGGACTGACGTGCTTAGCGCAGCACCAGATCACCACAGTGCCGGAAACAAAGAGCCGTGAAATTTCGCGGCTCTTTTGTTTTCGGAAATGTGAATTCCAACGCAACTGGCAAAATATCTATATATTTTTCCTTGTGGCTCATGCGGGATTTTGCTGATAAATTAGGGGTTATGTATTTACAGTCCCCAATGTTACTTGAACGGATAATAGATTACTTGAGGTCAGCCATCAGGCAGAGAATGAAACCATGAAATACAAAATAGGATTAATTATTCTTTTGTGGGTTGTGGTTACAGTATTTTTATCTATTGTATATTGGCGTGATGTCCAACGTATGACCAATATATTGAATATGCTAAAGGAATTCTTTTCAGTATGGGTTCCATTAACAACTGTCACGATAGCATTCTTGGGAGTCGTTATTGCTATTGACTCACTTGAGTCCCAAAAAGATTCATCAGAACGTGCTGTCCGACCTGTAATACTTTTTTTCAATACCGGTCATGAATCGAATGGAGAGGACAGATGGGGCATCAGAAATGTTGGGAAGGAACCAGCGCTTAATGTAACAGTATCATATCGAATGTCAGAGTCAACGGACTGGATTAAGGATGACACTTGGCCAATTGGATTTCCGGGAATAGCTTTCGGCGACAAGTGTATTTTGTTTTTGCATCTGAAGGGACCTCAAAGTTTAATAGCAGAGTATGAAGATATTGAAGGAAATTTATGGACTACCACTATCAGTGGAAATAGAAATTCCATTAGTAATACTCCGAAAGAGAAGCGGCAATTGAAACAATTCAGCAAAAATCAATGGCAGCTAAGTCCAACCGATGTACCCGGCACCGATTGTGTAGGCATCTAAATGTTTAAGAACGATATAACCATGCCAAGACTTAGCTGAAAGCTGATGGTCAAGGTAATATAACGAGAGCTTCCCAGTACCCAGATTTATATTTTCGGGCGCGCCAGTATCAAATTGGAACTGTGATAAATCCGGTACCTGATTCCCCAAACCGGCGAGCCAACTGTAGTCCAATCATCTGTCCGAACGGCTGCACTGCCGAACTAACCGCTCTGCTTGTGGTCTTCTCAATCAAAGACGCTATTTTCTTCCTTTCCAATTGCCCTGCACGTCCAGACAGGGTAACATTCCCGCCCTTTCGGTTTTGATTTGGTAAAGGGAAGCGGCGACTTGGCCGTCCGCAGAATGAGCCTTGAAAAATGATTTGATGAGGTACGACGTGAGCCATCTTTCGTTGCCCGTGCAGTCGGGGTTGCCGGCCCGGCAGGGGTTGTATGATCCGCGCCAGGAGCGCGATGCATGCGGTGTGGGGTTTGTAGCCCACATAAAAGGTACAAAGAGTCATGAGCGGGTGCGCGAGGGTTTGCGTATTCTGGAGAATTTGACACATCGCGGCGCGGTCGGCGCCGATCCGCTGGTCGGCGATGGAGCGGGCATTTTGCTGCAGATCCCGGATGCTTTCCTGCGCGCGAAGTGCGCTGCGCACGCATTGACTTTGCCGGCGGAAGGCGAATACGGGGTGGGCATGCTGTTCCTGCCGCGCGCGGATGCCGCGCGCGCCGCCTGCGAAAAAGTGATCGCCGACAGGATTGCCGCGGAAGGACAGCAATTGCTCGGTTGGCGCGATGTGCCGGTGAATAGCGATATCCTCGGCAAGAACGTCAGGGCCGTGGAGCCGGTGGTGCGCCAGGTGTTCATCGGGCGCGGCAGGCATTGCATCGACCAGGACGCATTCGAACGCAAACTGTTCGTCATCCGCAAGACTTGCGAACATGCCGCGCATGCATTGCCTGATGTGCAAGGATTCTACATTCCCTCGCTGTCCTCGCGCACGATAGTCTATAAAGGCATGTTGCTGGCCGACCAGGTCGGCAAGTATTACCTCGACCTGCAAGATCCCATGGTGACCAGCGCGCTGGCGCTGGTGCATCAGCGCTTTTCCACCAACACTTTCCCGACCTGGGATCTGGCGCATCCGTTCCGCATGATCGCGCACAACGGCGAGATCAATACCGTGCGCGGCAATGTGAACTGGATGGCGGCGCGCCATGCGGCGATGTCGTCCAGACTGTTGGGCAAGGATCTGGAGAAACTATGGCCGTTGATCATGGAAGGCCAATCCGACTCCGCCTGTTTCGACAATGCGCTGGAGCTGCTGGTGGCGGGCGGCTATTCGCTGCCGCACGCGATGATGCTGTTGATTCCGGAAGCCTGGGCGGGCAACCCGCTGATGGATGAGGAGCGCCGCGCGTTCTACGAATACCATGCGGCGCTGATGGAGCCGTGGGACGGCCCGGCCGCCGTGGCGTTCACCGACGGCCGCATGATAGGCGCGACGCTGGACCGCAACGGCCTGCGTCCGGCGCGCTACCTGATCACCGACGACGACATGGTGCTGATGGCGTCGGAAATGGGAGTGCTGGACATTCCGCAGCACAAGATCGTGAAGAAGTGGCGCCTGCAGCCGGGCAAGATGTTCCTGATTGACATGCAGGCCGGGCGTATCGTGGACGATGCGGAATTGAAGAATCAGTTGGCGGCCGCCAAGCCGTACCGCAAGTGGATCGAACAGTCGCGTTACTATCTCGATGACCTGCCGCAGGTGAATGGCGGCAAGGGCGCGAAAAACAGCGCTGCCCCGGATGCTTCACTGCTGGATATGCAACAGGCGTTTGGCTATACACAGGAAGACATCAAGTTCCTCCTCGTGCCGATGGCTACGGCTGGCGAAGAGGCGACCGGCTCCATGGGCAACGATGCCGCGCTGCCGGTGCTCTCCGACAAGAGCAAGGTGTTCTATAACTATTTCAAGCAACTGTTCGCGCAGGTGACGAATCCGCCGATCGACCCGATCCGCGAAGAGATCGTGATGTCGTTGACTTCCTTCATCGGTCCCAAGCCCAATCTGCTCGGCATCGATGAAACCACTCCGCCGCTCAGGCTGGAGACGCACCAACCGGTGCTGACCAACGAAGACCTGGCGAAGTTGCGCGATATCGGCAAGCTGACTAGGGGCAAATACAAGGCACTGGTGCTGGATATAACCTATCCCGCGAGCAAAGGCGCGGCTGGTTGCGAAGCGGCACTGGCAACCCTGTTCAAGGCTGCCAACCATGCGGTGGCTGACGGCTGCAATTTGTTGATCCTGTCCGATCGCGCGGTGTCGGCAAAGCGGGTTGCGATTCCCGCATTGCTGGCTTGCGCGGGCATGCACCATGATCTGGTCAGCGCAGGTTTGCGCACCAGCACCGGCCTGGTAATTGACACGGGCTCCGCGCGTGAAACCCATCACTTTGCCTTGCTGGCCGGATACGGCGCGGAAGCGGTATGCCCATGGCTGGCATTCGACACCATCGCCTCCATCACCAATCAGTTTCCCGGCGGCATTGATGCCAAGGAAGCAAAAAAGCGCTTCGTCAAGGCCATCGACAAGGGGTTGCTCAAGGTGATGTCCAAGATGGGCATCTCCACTTACCAATCCTATTGCGGCGCGCAGATCTTCGAGGCGATTGGCCTGAACGCGTCGTTCGTGGAAAAATATTTCACCGGAACGCCGACCCAGATTGAGGGCATCGGCCTGCGCGAAGTGGCCGAGGAAGCGGTGCGCATCCACCAGGCTGCATTTGGCAGCGATCCGGTGCTGGCCGATGCGCTGGAGGCGGGCGGTGAATATGCCTGGCGCGTGCGCGGCGAGGAACACATGTGGACGCCGGATTCCATCGCCAAGCTGCAGCACGCAGCGCGCGCCAACAATTTCAAGACTTACAAGGAATACGCCCGGCTCATCAACGACCAGAGCCAGAAGCTGAAGACGCTGCGCGGCCTGTTCGAAGTCAGGCCGGCGAACAACCCGGTGCCATTGGATGAAGTTGAACCGGCGCAGGAAATCGTCAAGCGTTTCTCCACCGGCGCGATGTCGCTCGGCTCTATTTCCACCGAAGCTCACACCACGCTGGCGATCGCGATGAACCGCATCGGCGGCAAGTCCAACACCGGCGAGGGAGGCGAGGATGCCAACCGCTTCCGCACATTGAAGGCGGGCGAAAAACTGTCCGCCATCATCGGCAGGAACCGCATCGAAGCCGACCGCGTGATGCAGGAAGGCGACTCGCTGCGTTCCGCGATCAAGCAGGTGGCTTCCGGGCGGTTCGGCGTGACGGCGGAGTACCTGGCCAACGCCGACCAGATCCAGATCAAGATAGCGCAGGGCGCAAAACCTGGCGAAGGCGGGCAACTGCCCGGCGGCAAGGTGTCGGAATATATCGGCAAGCTGCGCTTTTCGGTGCCCGGCGTCGGACTGATCTCGCCGCCGCCGCACCATGACATCTATTCCATCGAAGACCTGGCGCAACTGATACATGATCTGAAAAACGCCAATCCGTCCGCTTCGATCTCGGTGAAACTGGTATCGGAAGTCGGGGTCGGCACCGTGGCGGCGGGGGTGGCCAAGGCCAAGGCCGACCACATCGTGATTGCCGGCCATGACGGCGGCACCGGCGCATCGCCCCTGTCCTCGATCAAGCACGCGGGCACGCCGTGGGAACTCGGACTGGCGGAAGCGCAGCAGACGCTGGTGCTGAACAAGTTGCGCGGGCGCATCGGCCTGCAGGTGGACGGGCAGATCAAGACTGGACGCGATGTGTTGATCGGCGCCCTGCTCGGCGCGGACGAGTTCGGATTCGCCACGGCGCCGCTGGTGGTGGAGGGCTGCATCATGATGCGCAAATGCCACCTCAATACCTGCCCGGTCGGTGTGGCCACGCAGGACCCGGCGTTGCGCCGGAAATTCACCGGCCAGCCCGAACACGTGGTGAATTTTTTCTTCTTCATCGCTGAGGAAGTGCGCGAATACATGGCGCAGATGGGCATCCGCAAGTTCGACGACCTGATCGGGCGCAGTGATCTGCTGGATATGCGCCATGGCATCGCGCACTGGAAGGCAGCGGGACTGGATTTTTCCAGAATCTTCCACCAGCCCGATGCGCCTGCCGAAGTGGCACGCTGCCATGCCGAGCAACAGGATCACCACTTGCAAACGGCGCTGGACAACAAGCTGATCGAACAAGCTGCGGATGCGCTGGAAAAGCGCCAGCCGGTGGTGATCGAAAGTGCCATCCACAACGTCAACCGCACGGTCGGCACCATGCTGTCGTACGAAGTGGCGAAGCGCTATGGGCATGTTGGCCTGCCCAGCGACACGATCACCGTGAAGCTGAAGGGAACGGCGGGACAAAGCTTCGGTGCCTTCCTTTCGCATGGCATCACGCTGGTGCTGAGCGGTGAAGGCAACGATTACGTTGGCAAGGGACTGTGCGGCGGACGCATCGTGGTGGTACCGCCTCCCGAGTGCAATATCGTGGCCGAAGACAACATCATCGTCGGCAACACCGTGCTGTATGGGGCGACCGGCGGTGAATGCTATTTCCGCGGCGTGGCCGGTGAGCGCTTCGCAGTGCGCAATTCCGGCGCGATCGCGGTGGTCGAGGGGCTGGGCGACCACGGCTGCGAATACATGACCGGCGGCATGGTGGTGGTGCTGGGCCAGACCGGGCGCAACTTTGCGGCGGGCATGTCCGGCGGCGTGGCCTATGTGCTGGATGAAGACGGCAGCTTTGCCAAGCGCTGCAACATGTCCATGGTGCAACTGGAGGCGATCCCCGAAGAAGCCGCCGCCAGCGAAACCGGCGAGGTCGAAGGGCATGGCCGCGTGCATCTCAACCATCTGGGCAAGGCCGATGCAGCGGCGTTGCGCGGCAAGATCCAAAAGCACCTGCGCTACACCGGCAGCACACGCGCCAGACATATCCTGGATAACTGGAGCACGTACCTGCCGAAGTTCGTCAAGGTGATGCCGACCGAATACCGACGTGCCTTGCTGGAAATCGCGGCGCAACAAAAAGCCAGACAATTGGAGGCCGCATAATGGGCAAGCCAACCGGATTCATGGAATTTGACCGTCTGAGCGAGCCATACCTGCCGGTCAGGCAGCGCGTCAAAAATTACCAGGAGTTCGTGCTGCATCTGGATGACGAACAGGCCAAGGTGCAAGGCGCGCGCTGCATGGACTGCGGCATCCCGTTCTGCACCAGCGGCTGCCCGGTCAACAACATCATTCCGGACTGGAACGATCTGGTGTATCGCGGCAACTGGAAGCAGGCACTGGAGGTGCTGCATTCCACCAACAACTTTCCGGAGGTCACCGGCCGCATCTGTCCCGCGCCGTGCGAAGAAGCCTGTACGCTGAACATCAACAATGACGCGGTCGGCATCAAATCCATCGAGCACGCCATCATCGACAAGGGCGGCGAGAATGGCTGGGTCGTTCCGCAACCGGCGGCGCACATGACCGGCAAGAAAGTCGCCATCGTCGGCTCCGGTCCCGCAGGCCTGGCGGCGGCGCAGCAGCTTGCCCGCGCGGGTCATGCGGTCACTGTGTTCGAAAAAAACAGCCGCATCGGCGGCCTGCTGCGTTACGGCATCCCCGACTTCAAGCTGGACAAGCGTCTGATCGACTGGCGCTTGGCGCAACTGGAAGCAGAGGGCATCAAATTCCAGGCCAATACCTTTATTGGACAGGACGCGCCGGGCAACGGTGTTGCCAATGAGGCGAAGAAGAGCATTGCGCCGAAAGATCTGTTGAAAAAATTCGACGCCGTGATCCTGGCGGGCGGCGCGGAACAGCCGCGCGATTTGCCGGTGCCGGGACGCGACCTGGACGGTATTCATTTCGCGCTGGAATTCCTCATACCCCAGAACAAGCAAGTGGCGGGCGATGGCAAGAACCCGATCAGCGCGAAGGGCAAGCATGTCGTCGTCATCGGCGGCGGCGACACCGGCTCCGATTGCGTGGGCACTTCCAATCGCTACGGCGCAGCCTCGATTACCCAGATCGAAGTGATGGCGCGCGCGCCGGAACATGAGAACAAGCCGATGGTCTGGCCCTACTGGCCGCTCAAGCTGCGCACCTCCAGTTCGCATGAGGAAGGCTGCGAGCGCGACTGGGCGATCGCCACCAGGGAATTCACCGGAAAGGATGGCAAGGTCTCCCGTCTCAATGCGGTGCGCGTCGAATTCAAGGACGGCAGGATGCAGGAATTGCCGGGCAGCGAGTTCGAGATCAAGGCCGACCTGGTGCTTCTGGCGATGGGCTTCACCAACCCGCTGCAACAGGTACTGGATGCATTCGGAGTGGAAAAGGATGCGCGCGGCAACGCCAAGGCAACGACCGATGGTGCGGAGTGCTACCAGACCAATGTGGACAAGGTGTTCGCCGCTGGCGACATGCGCCGCGGCCAGTCGCTGGTGGTGTGGGCGATCCGCGAGGGCCGCCAGGCTGCCCGCGCTGTAGATGAATACCTGATGGGCAGCTCCGTATTGCCCCGCTAACTGAAAGAGGAAAATGAATTTCAAGCTGAAAAACGATACCTTCCTGCGCGCCCTGCTGCGCCAACCGACGGACTACACGCCGCTGTGGATGATGCGCCAGGCAGGACGTTACCTGCCGGAATACTGCGCCACGCGCAAGCGTGCCGGCAGCTTCCTCAATCTGTGCAAGAGCCCGGACATGGCAACGGAAGTGACTTTGCAACCGCTGGATCGTTTTCCGCTGGATGCCGCAATCCTGTTTTCCGACATCCTGACGGTACCGGATGCAATGGGTCTCGGCCTGTATTTTTCCGAAGGCGAAGGTCCCAGGTTCGAGCGCCCCTTGCGTGACGAGGCCGCGATCAGGGCTTTGCATGTGCCGGACATCGGCAGCGCATTGAAATACGTCACCGATGCCGTGTCACAGATACGCAAGGCACTGGACGGACGCGTGCCGCTGATCGGTTTCTCCGGCAGCCCGTGGACTTTATCCTGCTACATGGTGGAAGGCGGCGGCAGCGACGACTATGCCAAGGTCAAGACCTTGATGTACAAGGAACCGAAGTTGATGCACCACATCCTCGACGTGACCGCGCAGGCGGTGACGGCTTACCTGAATGCCCAGATTGAAGCCGGAGCGCAAGCGGTGATGATCTTCGACTCCTGGGGCGGGGCGCTATCGCACGCCACCTACCATGAGTTCTCGCTGGCCTACATGCAGCGCATCGTGGCCGGGTTGATCAGGGAAAAAGATGGCGTCAGGATTCCAAACATCGTGTTTACCAAGGGCGGCGGCCTGTGGATCGACAGCATTGCCGATATCGGGTGCGATGCGGTGGGGCTGGACTGGACCATGGACATCGGCATCGCACGCCAGAAGGTCGGCCATAAGGTGGCGTTGCAGGGCAACCTCGACCCGACCATTCTGTTCGCTACCCCGGAAGTCATCCGCGCCGAAGCTGAGAAGGTGCTCGCCAGTTACGGGTACGGTAGCGGCCACGTGTTCAATCTGGGCCATGGCATCTCCCAGTTCACCGACCCTGACAACGCAGCGGCGCTGGTTGAAGCGGTGCATCAGTTGAGCCGCAAGTTCCACTAGGAAGTTGTTTGAAAGTTACTGCGCTTGCCATTTTTTTGCACTAAAAGTACGCAATCCGCTCCCCGCTAAAACGGGTGGGGAGTTGTCAGCGCGGGGCTCGGAATCCTCATGTGGCTAACCAGTGCATTCCGGTTCCTGCGCTCCGGGCGCACCCAAACTGGCTACGCTCGCCACACTTTCAAATCAGCTGCCAAGGCATGTTGCATGGCTTGAACAAGGCCGCCGTTATCCCCTGCGGCTTTGGTTATTTGGGTTTTATATAGCCGGCAGTCACTTTGATTCACGTCCCGCGCCGGGTGAAAAATGATTCCAAGAAATGCTTGACATTCGAGGGGTTTTACACAGGCCTCTGTTAAATCAAGTACTGCGTTGAGTTTCCCATGCTGACCAGCGCATTGTTCGCAACATTATGTTTTCATGGGAGTAGTTTTGTGCTTGCGAAATGAGCGAACAAGCAAAACCGTATATATAATTTATACTTAACAGAGTTGTCGGCGAGTTATTCACATCATTATCCACAGCTTGTGTGGACAACAAAAAATATGCAGATTAGTCAGGCTGCTGAGTGTGGTTTCGAAGAATTTGCCGCAGAAAGAATCCCTAAATGCCGATAATCCGCGTCGCGCTGGATCTGCCGTTGTCAACACTTTTCGACTATGTGTTGGCGAATGAGACCACGGTCGCTCCGGGACAGCGCGTGGTCGTGCCGTTCGGGCGCAAGCAGGTGGTCGGAGTGGCGATGGAATGCGGGGCAGATTCCGAACTGGCGGCGGAGAAAATCAAGCCTGTAGTGCGGGTGTTGGACGAGATTCCGCCATTGCCCGCCGAGTTGCTCAGCCTGTTGCGCTTTTGCAGCGATTACTACCAGCACCCGCTCGGAGCCACGGTATTGTCTGCCTTGCCGGCGCGGCTGCGTTCCTGCGAGCCGGTCACCTTCAAGAAGATGCTGCAATACACGCTCAGCGCCAACGGGCGTGCTCTCGACCTGAGTCAACTGGCCAAACGCAAGGTGGTGCAGCAGCGCATCCTTGTGGCTCTGCAGCAGGGTCCGTTGAATGCCGCACAATTGCGTTTAATGTCGCCAAGCGCGTCGGCTGCGCTCAAGGCGTTGTTGCAAGCCGGGTGGGTGGAAACCTGCGCTATGCAGAAGGGCGTATTGCCATACGTCCCTACGATCACTTTGAATAACGCGCATACGCTGACCGATGCGCAGCAGAGTGCGGTGGATGCAGTGACACAGCAAGCGCACGGCTATGCCTGCTTTCTGCTGCATGGCATCACCGGCAGCGGCAAGACCGAGATATATGTGCACCTGATGCATCGGATGTTGCAACAGGGCGGGCAGGTTTTGCTGCTGGTTCCTGAGATCAACCTGACGCCGCAACTGGAAAATTATTTTCGCGAGCGCTTTTCCGGTGTCGAGCTGGCCAGTTTGCACAGCGGGCTGGCGGAAGGCGTACGTGCGCAGAACTGGCTAAACGCGCAGTCCGGGCAGGCGCGCATCGTGCTCGGTACACGGCTCGCGGTGTTCACGCCTTTGCCGCAACTGGCGCTGATCATCGTGGATGAGGAGCAGGACGCCTCGTTCAAGCAGCAAGATGGTTTGCGCTATTCGGCGCGCGATGTGGCGATCTTCCGCGCCAGCCAGCGTGGCGTGCCGATTGTGCTGGGTTCAGCCACGCCCTCGCTGGAGAGCTACCACAATGCGCAAAGCGGGCGCTACCGCTTGTTGCGGCTTACCGAGCGTGCAGCAGCGCAAGCACAATTACCCACGGTGCGTTGCATTGACATCAGCCATACCGTCCTGCATCACGGCATCAGTCAGCACATGCTCAGCGCACTGGAACAGTGCCTGCAACGCGGCGAACAAAGCCTGGTGTTCATCAATCGGCGCGGCTATGCGCCGGTGCTGATGTGTGCCGCATGCGGCTGGTTGTCCGGCTGCCCGAATTGCGCGGGCAAGCTGGTGCTGCATTTGCACGACAAGCGCTTGCGCTGCCACCATTGCGGCTATCAGGCGCGGGTGCCGCATGCCTGTCCGTCCTGTGGCAATGCCGATCTGCAACCTGTCGGCATCGGCACGCAACGCGTGGAAAATGCATTGCAGGAACGCTTTCCGGGGGCGCGCATTTTGCGGGTGGACAGGGACAGCACACGCAACAAGGGTGTGTGGAACGCCATGCGCCAGCAGATACACGACGAGGCGGTGGACATACTGGTGGGGACGCAGATTCTGGCAAAGGGTCATGACTTTCCAAACCTGACACTGGTCGGCGTACTCAACCCGGACAGCGCGCTTTACAGCAGCGATTTCCGCGCCTCGGAAAAATTGTTTGCGCAACTCGCGCAAGTCGCCGGGCGCGCCGGGCGCGCCGGCAAGCCGGGCGAAGTTCTGGTCCAGACCGCCTTTCCCGATCATCCGCTGTTCCGCGCGCTGGGTGAACACGATTACGATGCGTGGGCAAAGAGCCTGCTGGCAGAACGCAAAACAGCCGGTTTTCCGCCTTTCGTATATCAGGCGATGCTGCGGGCAGAGGATAGAAATGAAGCCGAGGTGCATTCCTTCCTGCAACAGGCCCGCGAGGCCGGCATAGGCTTGTCCATGCCGGTCGAGGTATATGGCGTGGTGCCGGCTGCCATGCCGCGCCGCGCCAACCACACCCGCGCGCAAATATTAGTGCAATGTGAATCGCGTAAACAGTTGCAGCAATTTTTGCGCACATGGAAGCCGTTGCTGGATGCGTTGCCTGTGCGAAAATTGCGCTGGTCGCTGGACATAGACCCGCTGGAATTCTGATGCCCCATGATGAGGCTATAATGCGCAAGATGTTTTATGAATGGAAGGGATAATCTAATTCACTTCTGTTCCAATCAGTTCCGGACTCGCATGGTCAAACATCATCTTAAGGATTTCTTAAGCTCACCCCGGGGGGCAATGTACTTGATCGCCTTGTTGATACTGGCGGTAGAGTTCCTGATCATGGTGTTGATAGAAATTGTTCTAAAGCCGAAATTCGGCGCAAATGTTTCGGATTTCTTCTGGGGCATCCTGGATCCGCTGTTGCTGATCCTTGTCGTCACTCCCTGCATTTATATCCTGACCGTGAAGCCATTGGAAAAGCAGCGGGTATTGCTTCAGCAGCAATATAAGGAACTGAGCATCACCGCGGTCACATTCGAATCTAGGGAAGGCGTGACCGTGACCGATGCCAACAACAAAATCCTCAGGGTCAATCGCGCATTCACGGAGATAACCGGCTATGGCAACGAGGAAGCGATCGGGAAAACGCCCGCGATCCTCCAATCGGGCCGCCATGACAAGGAATTCTACCGCAACATGTGGCAAGTGCTGGGGCGGGACGGATTCTGGAGCGGCGAAGTCTGGAACCGCAACAAGAACGGCAAGGTATATCCGGAGTGGCTGACCATCACCGCGGTTATCGGCACCGACGGGCAGGTTACCAACTATGTCGGCATCTTCTCGGATATTTCCGACCGCAAAGCCGGCGAGGAGCAATTGCGCAAACTCACCGCGCATATTCAGACCGCGCGCGAAGAAGAGAAAACCCGCATCGCGCGTGAAATCCACGACGATCTTGGCGGAACCCTGACCGCACTCAAGATGGAGACCTATCGGCTGACGGGCAAACTGTCCGGCAACACGGAGACGTCGCCGCTGCTCGAACATGTCGAGTCCATGACGCAACTGCTCGACAACGCGGTGGGCGTCACGCGGCGCGTCATCAGCGACCTGCATCCGAGCATACTCGACGATCTCGGCCTGGTGGCGGCGCTGGAATGGCAGTGCGCGCAGTTCCACAAACGAACCGGCATAGCATGCGAGGTCATTTGCGCGGAAGACAGGGATGAAGAACAAAAACTGGACAAGACCATCGCGATCAACCTGTTCCGTATTGCCCAGGAAGCGCTGACCAATGTGTCGCAGCATTCCGGCGCGACCAAAGTGCATGTCGAATTCCACCAGGATGAGGAAGAGATCATTCTATGCATCAGCGACAACGGTCGCGGCCTGCCCGAAGGGCACGTCATAGCCAAGAAATCCTATGGCGTGCGCGGCATGCGCGAGCGTGTTGCGCAATTGGGCGGACACATCACATTCGACAAACCTGCCGGCGGGGGGCTGCGCGTGACGGTCACGGTGCCGCTCTCGACGGAAACTGAAATGGAAGCCAGAACATGATCCGCATCCTGATTGCCGACGACCACGCCATCGTGCGCCACGGATTGAAACAGATCATCGAGGACAGTGGCGAAATGCATGTGGTGGCCGAGGCCGACAGCGGCATCGAAGCGCTGCGCAAGATGCGCGAGATTACCTGCGATGCGGTGCTGCTCGACATTTCCTTACCCGACATGAGCGGTGTCGATGTACTCAAGCAGATCCATGCGGAAAAGCCGCACTTGCCGATACTGATCCTGAGCATCTACCCCGAAGACCAATACGCCATGCGCCTGATCAAGGCCGGCGCCGCCGGTTACATGACCAAGGAAAGCGCGCCATCGGAAGTGGTCAAGGCATTGCTGCGCGTAGCAGGCGGCAAAAAATACATCAACCCGGCGGTGGCAGAGTTGCTTGCCAACGAACTAGGCGCGCCGGAGGAAAAGCTCCCGCACCATCTCCTGTCCGATCGCGAATACCAGATATTCCTGATGCTGGCATCGGCGAAAACCGTTTCGGAAATTGCCGATGCTTTGGCCTTAAGCGTGAAAACCATCAGCACCTACCGCAGCCGTGTCCTGGAAAAAATGCACCTGAGCAACAACGCAGAATTGATGCGTTATGCGGTGGATAATCGCTTGGCGCAATAAGCGTTGGCCCGTGGCGAGGCTGTTTCTGCAAATCAGGCTCAAGCGGTTGTCGGTATGCGGGTGAGATATGGATAACGAAGTAGCCTCATGCTACGAATCTAGACTTGACCCTCGCGGTTGCGGGCGCTGCAATGTGGGGAAGAATTATGTCTGCACCAAGGGGCCGGGCGCAGTTGAAGGAGTTGCCGGGGAGTATTAAGCAAAGCCCCGTTCGCCCTGAGCCTGTCGAAGGGTGAACGGACATTCCAAGGAGGGGCGACGTGAAAACGTTCGCCCCTTTTAGTTGCCGCTGTTGCGGCGTATCATGCCTCCTGCCCAATCGAACCAAGGAGCAGGCAATATGCGGAAACAGCGTGAAATCTACTGTCCAGGTTCATTGAGGCAATGATGAAATTCGAAATCATCGGCGAAATTATCAACGTTGAAACTATCGCCCAAGGCAATGGAATACGCGATCTAGCCTTGTTGAGGAAACAGCACGGATTGGGCAACTGGCGCAAGAAAAAAGGCATTGCGCGGTTGAGGTTGCCGGATGGCAGTACGGCCATGGCGGAGATTCACTGGTATGAGGCCCACGGCATTGGCAAGGTAAAGTTCAAGATAAAGGAGTGGCTATGAAATTTGTAGTGTGCGTTTCACGGGAAGACTGTGGCGACCTGTCCACCGACGATCTGACGCTTGGCCGTCTTTACGAAGTGACGGCCCCTGCAGACAGTCACGGTATGGTCAGGATAATAGACGACAGCGGCGAGGATTACCTCTATCCGCAAAGCTTGTTCGAGAGCGTCGAGGTTCAGGAAAAAACGGCATCGCGTTTGCATGAGTTGTTAGCCGCATAAGCGCAGCCTGTCTTGGCAAAATGTAAGATCCAGTGACCTCACGCGAGACCAACTGCGACGCGGTGCTGCTCGACATCTCGCTGCCTGATATGAGCGGTGTCGATGTGCTCAAGCAGATCCATGCGGAAAAGCCGCACTTGCCGATACTGATCCTCAGCGTCTACCCCGAAGACCAGTACGCCATGCGCCTGATCAAGGCCGGCGCCGCCGGTTACATGACCAAGGAAAGCGCGCCAGCGGAAGTGGTCAGGGCATTGCTGCGCGTGGCCGGCGGCAAGAAATACATCAGCCTCGCCGTGGCAGAGTTGCTCGCCAACGAACTCGGCGCCCCGGAGGAAAAACTCCCGCACCAGCTCCTGTCCGATCGCGAATACCAGATATTCCTGTTGCTGGCATCCGCGAAAACCGTTTCGGAGATTGCCGACGCGCTGGCGTTCAGCGTGAAAACCGTTAGCACCTACCGCAGCCGTGTCCTGGAAAAAATGCACCTGGGCAACAACGCAGAATTGATGCGTTATGCGACCGATAGCCATCTGACGCAATGAAAGCGATAACACCCTGGCTGACAAAACAGTTCGTGGGAGTTTTCAATTAGGGCTGCTTCTCGGCCTTACCTGTCGGCCGCACCAATCTGAATTCATTAGACCATGAACGACAGCTTTGGAGAAGGTAATATGCGCAAGTGGTGGGCCGCTCCATGCCAAAGGAGACATTCGATCCTGACCGCACTATTATGCACATGCTGACTGGCGATTCAGTCTATTTCCTATTAGCAGTTTGTTGAAATTCACCCCAATTTTGAGGGGTCACATTGAGCCACGATAATATTTTTGATTCTAACGTTTCGATAAATGCGAAAGCATGCCGTCATATGCCTTCACGCTTGCGTTTATTGCC
>JBAUUR010000091.1:0-58468 GCA_049582805.1 Gallionellaceae bacterium
CTAGTAGATCGTTCCAACAATAACATTACAGATTAGTTTATAATAGCCATGGTTCTTATGCAACTCTTAACGGGGGTGATCATGGCGGGCAAGACAAAACGTGCGGCACTGGTGTTGACGGAGGATCAAAAGACGATGCTGAAGGAGTTGTCCAGGTCGAGAACAGCACCAGTGCGCGAGATTGAACGCGCCAAGGTGCTGATCGGCTACGCCGATGGCATCTCGATTGCTGGCCTGCAAAGGCAGATAGGGGGCAGTCGTCCAATGATCTACAAGTGTATCGACAAAGCACTGGCAGGGGGCGTGCAAATGGGATTGAAGGATATTTACCACCGTCCGCACGAACCGGAGATTAGCGATGAAGCTCGAGCTTGGGTAGCAAGCATTGCCTGCACCAAGCCGAAGGATCATGGTTTGGCTGCGGAACTGTGGACGATCTCCGGTCTTGCGCACTTTGTGTCCGAACATGCCGAGTCTGCGGGCTTTCCCCGTCTGGCGCACGCTGGCAAGAGCACCGTATGGCGCATCCTCGACGAGAACGAAATCAAGCCCCACAAGATTCGCTACTACTTGGAAAAACGGGATCCTGACTTTGACCGCAAGATGCAGGAAGTCCTGCTGATTTATCGGGATGTTTCAATCTACGCAGAAGGCGCCGTTCATGACGGGCGACCCACTCCCATGTATACCGTCAGCGTCGATGAAAAACCTGGGGTTCAGGCCATCGGGCTGACCGCGCCAGACCTGCCGCCTGTTCCGGGAAAATACTCAGCCATTGGGCGCGACTACGAATATATCCGCCATGGCACTGTGTCGATCCTGGCCGGAATCGATCTGCACTCGGGTCATATCTTTGCCAACGTGGAAGACCGTCATCGTAGCGTGGAGTTCATCGCGTTGCTCAAGCGGTTCGATGAGTACTACCCGCCCGCGGCTATCATTCGCGTGGTGCTGGACAATCATTCTGCACACAGCTCGAAAGAGACTTTGGCCTATCTTGCAACTCGACCGGGGCGCTTTGAGTATGTTCATACGCCTAAGCATGGCTCTTGGCTCAACCTGATCGAATGCGCCTTCTCAAAGATGGCCAGAACCTTCCTACGCCACATCCGGGTAGACTCCATTGATGAACTAAAGACACGCATCCTGAAGGGAATCGACGAGATCAACGCCTCACCCGTCGTGTTCCGTTGGAACAAATTCGACCTCGGGGTGGTTTGATATGTAATCGTTTTATTGGAACGATCTACTAGCAGTAAGAGCTTATGTCGTTTCAGCTTCAATTGCGCCACTGCTTTGGTGGCGAAGGGATGAAGGCTGAGTTTCTAAAATTGAGTACGAGGAGGAGTGTTAACTATCATGAAAATAAAAAAATCTCTGCTGGTTGTATTGGCGATGAGTTCTATTGCAGGTGTAGCTCATGCAGCCGATGATGCGTCATTTTTTGCAAATTGGTTAGCCAATGTCAGCAGCACTCAAGAAGAGCAACCTCATTGGATGACACCCTTGGTGACGGTAACCCCAAGGCTGGAACAGGAATATAGATTCGACTTTAGCCATTCAGATAAGCCCAAGGGAGTAACGCTTGATAACTATGGTGGCGGCAAAGGGCTTGAATTTATTCCAAGTGAAAATACTGAGATCATTGTCGGCGTACCAGCTTATGAAAAGCAAGACACTCCGAACAAGCCCAGTGCCACAGGATTAGCCGATGAAAATTTATTGCTGAAATATCGAATACTTTCAGCAAATGAAGAGCATGGTAATTATATCGTTACGGCTTTTATTGGGGCGAGTCTGCAAACAGGGGGCAATGCGTTCACCAACAACCACACCATTGTCACCCCCACCCTGGCAGCAGGTAAGGGGTGGGGTGATCGGGATGCTGGGGTCGATGTTCAGAGTACATTAGGAGTATCTGTTCCATCAGGTGGTTTAGACACGCTCGGCAGGCCTCTTGTGTGGAATACGGCACTGCAAGGTCACGTAGGCAAGTTCTGGCCGGAGATTGAAACAAGTTATACACATTGGTATGACGGAGAGCATGCAGGAAAAGATCAAACGACAGTCACTTATGGAGCTACTCTTGGTCGATTTGAGATTGAGAATCGCGTTAAAGCTATATTAGGGGTGGGGTATCAAACTGTTCAAGGAACAAAGGTCACTCTAAACCATGGCATGCTGGCTACCCTGCGTATTACATTCTAGGAGTACTGATAATCAAAAACGGGAGAAAGTATGGACCATTTGTGGGGGAAACAGTTGCCCGGCAAATATAGAAACTTCGTCGTCAGGCCGATTGCGTTTGAATACCACACGGAGCCTTCAGCCAATGCGGAAAGAATTATAGGTTTCGATTCGCGCGGGGCCAAGTGTTTTGATTGTCATTCATTCGTGTTGACCGAAGAAGGCTTCGACGCAGACGAGTTTCCAATACTGACCGATGTCTATTACGAGCGTGTTGTCGCGTGGCGGCTACGCAAAGGACACTGGATCAGGATCAAAAGCTTCGTGGACAGCCTCGACCACTGCAACAAGCATTTGACGACTCTGCCTGTGGAATTAACGGAAACCGCCTAAACAACATACTGCTGGGAAATCGGGCAAGTCGTTCGGGGTGAAACCCGGCGTGCCTTGCCCTGCCTTTCAGCTTGCGACGCCCAGAATCACGGATGAAGCCTTGAACACGGCACTGGCGTTCAGTCCTTCCTTGATGCCGAGTTCGTTGACGGCATCGTGGGTGATCACGGCATACACTGTTGCCCCGCTCGGCAACACGATGGCAACTTCGGAACTCACTGGGCCGTTGCTCAGTTTGGCCACTTTGCCGGCCAGCACGTTGCGGGTACTGAGCGTTATGTCGCTGCCGTCTGTTAGCACCAGAACGGATGAAGCTTTGATTAGCGCGGTAACCGCCTTGCCGACAATCAGCCCCAGCCTTTGCACACTGCCATTGGTGATGATCGCAACAATCTTGTCGTCCCCGCCAAGCGTCACGTCGACCTCACTGTTAACACTTCCGGGTTTGATTTCCGTGATCTTGCCTTGAAATATATTGCGTGCGCTGATTTTCATGATGTTCTCCTTAATATCTGATTTCTTCAGAGTTGGCACAAAGCCTCCGCTCCCAATGTACTCGTATGCGTCGTGAAACTTCAACCACAACGGCATCATCCCGGACATTCCGAAGCCATGCCGCTGGTAGAAACGAATTGCGGCATCGTTGGCGCGGTCGGTGAGCAGGGTGATGGTATGCATGGGTTGGCTATCCATGATTTGCCGGGGTCTGGCACGTGCGAATTTATTCGCACACCATCAGTGCAATGGCTATTGTGCAAATTAAGGGCACTTACCGGGAATGCGCAGTGTCATTCTTCCGGCCCGAAGCATCGGGCATAGTCGCAGCAGTCCGCACAACTCGGCGATTTGCAGATATTGATGCCGTCGCGCTCGCACAATTGTTTGTAGAAAAATTTTTTCCATTTCATGTTGCCGGTGTTTTTCTCGGCCAGGGCAGGAAAATGCCAGCAGAGCAGGGCGGAGAGCGCCTTGCGGTCAGGCAGTCCGAGGTCCTGCCAGAGATGATCGCCGCCCATGCAGGCGGTCGCGACGAGGTTGGCTATGTTGCAGTGATGCTGGTCAGTGTCTGCACGATGATCCAGCAGCAGTTGCAATAAATCGGCGAACTCACTCTTCGCGCCGTCCTTGCCGACGGCTCTGTTTTGCGCCGCCAGCCAGCGTTGTGGCGGGGCGAAGTGCGGAAAGCGTCTGGCAAGCAGTCCAACGAAGGCGGCATGATCCAGTCCGAGCGCGGGGACGAAGGGATCGGAGAACGGGTTGCAGTAGGCCGCAATGACCCAGGCGTAAGCATCGGTCAGTACATCATTCCCGGTGGAATGGCCGAGCAGGTTCCATACGCCGATATTTTCGGTGTCGTATGCGGGGCGGCGGCTCAAGCCGGCATCGGCGAGTGCGTATAGCATTTTTTCGGGCAGATTTTGGCGCAGGCTTCGCAGCCGACGCAGTTCATTTCATTGGCGACGGTCATCACTTTCTTTTCGTACTCGTCGTCATCATCTTCGCCGAGTTGCAGCGGGATGACTGAACCGTCTTCGCCGATGCCGACCAGTTGCAGCACCGCGCGCCCGCACACGCGGAAGCAGCGGCCGCAGCCTATGCATTTCTCCTGATCCAGGTTGCGCACGAACCTGGGTATCCAGCTGCGCCCGTCCGGCAGGGTGATGGTGACTACCGATGTCGTCATGGTGGGCTTCTCCTTTATCCTCCGCTCGCGGCCAGCTTCTGGCGCGCCGCGGTCAATTTTTCATAAGCCTGATGCGTCCTCGCAGCCACTTCCGGGATGCGCTCCCAGCCGGTCGGCAAATCTTCCGACAGGTCATGCAAGTCCATCTTGAGCTGCGTGGCCTGGGCGTTGAGTTTCTTGATTTCGGCTTTCAGTGTGTCAGCGTCTTCCATGTCTGTTCCTTATAACATCCTGTTAACCATACTTCGCCACTTCCGGAAATCTGTTGATCATCTCCACCGCTGCATCCACCAGCTTGCCGCCTTCTTCCGCCAGCTTGTCCATATCGCTGAAGCCGAAGCGGTGTACGTCGCGCAGGTATTTGTTGATGACCACCAGCCGCCCGGCGGTGAGCACCATGCGGCCAAAACCTTCGTGGCTCATCTTCATCATGGGCGAAACCATGATACCGGTCTGGCGTTCCACCGACAGGCCGACTGCGTTGTAGAACAGTTCCAGCCGCCACAGGGTTTCCGGGTCGGGGTCGCCCATGATGGGTATCTCCTTGCGCTTCTCCCTGTCGATGATGTACGGATCGAGCAGCGTGGCGTTGCTCTTGCCGTCCCATGTGCCGTAGGTATCTTGCGCGCGATACTGCTTCGCCAGTTCATTCAGGAACACTTCGCCGCTGCTGGTTTTGACTGCTTCTGCTGTGTTGCTCATAGGGTGCTCCAGGTTAGTGAATTATTTCGGATTGGTAGGGTGCGCTTGCGCACCAGAAACTCTGATGCTCCACAAGTTCTGGTGCGCAAGCGCACCCTACGGATCATTCGTCTTCAAAATTGAGTTCGCGCTCCGCGCCCTTCAGCATCACCTTGCGCAGCCAGGGCGGCGGCGCGCCCTTGAGCACTTCCTGCAACTTGTTGAGGATCTCGTTGATGGCTTCCGGCTCGTTGACCTTGATCGGATGGATCTTGTTCGCCACCACACGCGCGGCTGCCGAACCGCCGATGGCCGCGACATAAAGGATGGCGCAGTCCTTGATGGCCTCGATCTTGGGCGCGAGCTTGTCCTCGTTGCCGTCTTCCTTGAGGTCGCCGGAAAACTGGATGGCCTCGACCAGGCTGAATCCCTGCGGCGAAATTTCATACACCGCCAGGTTTTTCGCCCAGCCGAAATGGGCGTCCACGCGTTGCAGGTCTTGTGTCGCGAATGCGATTTTCATTCCTCTCACTCCTTGGTTGGGATTACACAGTTTGAGTTTGCGCTTCATGTTCATGGTGTTCGTCATGTGCGTCAGGCAGCGGCCAGGTGTCCGGCGCGCCTTCGTGCGCGTGTTCGAGGAACACGTTGCCGAGCTGGAAGATCAGGTCGCGCGTGCCGCGATAGCCCACGCACAGTTTATGGTTCGCGCCAAGCCGGTCGAAGCAGGGCAGTCCGGCGCGGAACAGCGGCATGCCGAGCCGCTCCGACGCTTGGCGCCCGTGTGAATGGGTGATCAGCAGGTCGCAGCCCTTGGCGCGCATCTCCAGGTCTTCCAGGTCGCCGATCAGCACTTCCTTGCATGGCATTTTCTCCAGCAGAGGCGAATGCGTGGTGGTGACCGCGGCGGCGGTTTCGCAGCCCATCTCGGACAGGAGCGAACCCAGCGCCCACAGCAGATCCGGCTCTGCGCCGATGGCGATCTTCTTGCCGCCGAAAAAGAAATGCCCGTCCAGCATGGCGTCCACCAGTTGGCTGCGCTGGCGCCGGTATCTCGGCGGGACCGGCCTGCCGCTCAGGCCGGAAAGGTACGTCAGGAAGCGGTCGTTCGCGTCCAGCCCGGTGAGCCGATCGAACACGGTATAGGGAACGCCGGTGCGCATCTCCAATTCCAGCGCGGCGCGTTCCATCTGCTGGCCGACGGCGAGGGTGGCGAGCGAACTGCTCATGCTGCGGATTTCATCGACCGTGGTGCCGCCTATCGTGGTGGGGCTGAACTGTTCCGGAATATGGCCATCGAGCGAACCGGACAGGTCGGGCAGCACGATCGGCGACAGGCCGAACGCGGTGATGGTCTCCACGATCTCTTCGATATCGGCTGCGGTCAGGTGGCTGCCGGGCAGCAGGTTGACCTGGCCGGGAATGGTTTCCGGAGTATTCTCCGCCAGTTCCTCGATGATGCGCGTCACCGTCTTGCTCCAGCCATCCTGGAACGCGTCCTTGAAATCCGGCGTATCCACGAACACGATGGGCAGGTCGGCGAGTTCCGGATTGCGTTTGCGGATCAGCTTTAAATCGCCATGGATATCCTCGCCCTTGGTCTCGGTCAGGCCGGTGGTGCACAGGCCGATGATCTCCGGTTTGGCGCGCCTGTAGATGTTGAGCAGCGCCTGCTCGATGTTGTCCATGCCGCCCATGATGGTGGTGACTTCGTTCATCGCCGTGGTCTGCAGCGGGATCGCTTCGCGGAAATGGCGCACGAACAGCACCAGCCCGAATGCGGTGCAGCCCTGCGAACCGTGCAGCACCGGCATGCAGTTGGCCAGGCCCATGAAGGCCAGCGCGCCGCCGATCGGCTGGCTCATCTTCAGCGGGTTCACGCTGCAGGATTTTTTCGAATGGGTCACGATTGCCATGATATTGAGCTGGTAGCTCGTAGCTTGTAGCGGGTAGCAAAACCGGGGTTGGCTACCAGCTACAGTCTACCGGCTACCAGCTGACCTCCCACGGAGCGGGTTTGCGCACTTGCGCCCAGATCGGGTTGTACAGCGCCTGGTCGATCTCCTGCACCAGCGTCACCATGCCTTCATATCCGGCATAGGCGTGATGGCGTTCCTGGTTGATGTCCAGCCATGGCATCTTCGCCTTCAGCGCGACGAATTGCGAGCGGCCGCCGGACAGCATGATGTCGGCGCGGGCGTCCTTGAGCATCTTGTACATCTCGCGCGGCGGCAGGTCGTCGAACATGTGGGCGTCATCGCCCATCAGTTCCTTGACGCGTTCCTTGTCTTCCTCGGTGGATTTCTTCACGCTGGTGCCGACGATCTCCAGCCCGACTTCCTGTAGGGCCGACACCACCGACCACGATTTCACGCCGCCGGTGATCAGCAGCACGCGCTTGCCGTCGAAGCGCTTGCGGTAGCCGTTCAAGCGTTCCCACGCGCGCGCTTCTTCGCGCCGGATCAGCATCTCGGTGCGCGCCAGCAAGTCTTCCGGCGCGCCGCGCTGCACCAGCAGTCGGGCGACCTGGCGCAGTGCATCGCTGGTATCTGAAATGCCGTAGAACGAACCCTCGAAGAACGGGATGCCGTAGCGCTCCTCCATCTTGCGCGCCACGTTGATCATCGCCTTGGAGCAGACCATCATTGCGGCTTTGGCGCGATGCGACGAGGCGACTTCATGATAGCGCGCATCGCCCGAGATGCAGGCCAGCACGCGGATGCCGAGGTGATCGAGCAGCGGCTTGATCTGCCACATTTCTCCGGCGAGATTGTATTCGCCGATGATGTTGATGTCGTAAGGCGTGGTAGCTTCCGGTTCCTCGCTGCCGATCACGTAGTCCAGCAGCGCTTCACCCGCCAGCTTGTTGCCGAGGTTCTTGCTGCCGACAAAGCCGGGCGCGTTGATCGGGATTACCGGCTTGCCGAATTTTTCGCGCGCGGCCTTGCACACCGCTTCGATCTCGTCGCCGATCAGTGCGGTAACGCAGGTCTGGTAGACGAATACTGCAGGCGGATCGTATTTCTCGATCACCTCGCGGATGGCGCGGTACAAACGTTTCTCGCCGCCGTAAACGATGTCGGTTTCGGAGATGTCGGTGGTGAATCCGGTGCGATAGAGCAGCGGGCCGGAAGATTTCGCGCCGCGGTTGTCCCAGCCGTTGCCTTCGCAGGCGATCGGGCCGTGCACGATGTGCGCCACGTCGGTGATCGGCTGCAGCGCGATCTTCGCGCCGTCGAAGGCGCAGCCGCCCGCCGCCGCGCCCGGCGTGAGCTGCTTGGTGCAGCCTTTCTTGCGCTCCTTCTCACCCTTGGCCTGGTTCTTGTCACAGCCGGGTTCGTTGAACACTTCCTGCACTTTGATGTTGAGTCCGGCCACAATAGACCTTTCCGATGGTTTATGCCTGGTACTCAGCAAGCACTGTGCCAACCGGATGACAATTGAATAACTGCTTGTTTGTACTTGCGATGACTGGTGAAGCGGGATAATTTTCCTGTGTCGCAAACGCTACAAAAGCCGCCACGGCGTTACAAACCGCACGGCGATGTGCACAGGCAGGGTGCGCTTGCGCTCCAATGCGGATGGTGCGCAAGCGCACCCTACATGGGTTACACGTCATTCGTGGGTGGCGGGTTCGTTTTTTGCTCCCGTCTCCGCTATGCCTACCGATGAACCGGATATTACCTTCGCCGCGCGCGGACACAGCACCAATCTGGTCGGGGTGCCGACCGGACTGCTGGCCAGCGTGAGCTTTAATGACTATCCGATTCCGTTGTGCATCAGCGGCACACGCGAATCGCACCGCAGCCTGTTCGAACGCCTTGACCAGCTGACGGACGCAGTGGAGGCGGGAAGGATGTTTCAGGATTACATGGCGCTGGTGTTCGGACTGGACCAGGAGCCGGACAAGAGCGAGCGCCGCCGCTATCGCGCCAGTTACCTGCGTCTGTTGAAAGACTGGGGTTTTGACGCCAACAGCCCGGCGGGCGCGGTGCTGAAAGGCTGGGTGGAAAGCCGTTTCGGGCTGTTCCCCACCTTTCACAAGGTGCCTGTCAGCCGCTTCAATTCCAGGGCATGGATTCAATACATGGAAGAGAAGATGTCCAGCCGCTTCAACAACAACGCGATCAACATGCAGTTCGACCTGTTGTACGAGTTCAGCCAATGGATGCTGCTGCGCTTTCATGCGACGGGCAAAAAGCACCTGGTGCTGTATCGCGGCACCAATGATTTGCGCGAGCAGCAACTGATCCAGCAGCTCGATGCGCGCAACGCCATCGTGCGCCTGAACAACCTGGTTTCCTTCACCTCGCAGCGCAGCATCGCGGACGAATTCGGCGACACCATCATCGAGGCCGAAGTGCCGGTGGCGAAGGTGCTGTTCTTCAACGACCTGCTGTCTGCGCATCCCTTGCGCGGCGAGGCGGAGTGGCTGGTGATAGGCGGGGATTACCGCGTGAAAATGTCGTACTGGTAGGAAATGAAAAATAAACCTGAAAAACTGAAAGACCGCGCCCTGGGTGCCTATCTCGGTTTGGCCGTGGGCGATGCGCTCGGCGCTACGGTGGAGTTCATGCTGCCGCGCGAGATCCAGCATCAATATGGCACCCATCGCGAGATCATCGGCGGTGGCTGGCTGAAGCTGAAGGCGGGCAGGGTGACCGACGATACCGAAATGTCGCTGGCGCTGGGCCGCGCATTGATCGTAGCCGGCGGCTGGAATGCAAATGCCGTTGCCGATTCGTTTGTCGAATGGTTAAAGTCGCGCCCGATAGATATCGGCAACACCTGCCGCCGCGGCATTCAGCGCTACATGCTGAACGGCAGCCTGAGTGGACTTGTCAGCGAAGGGGATGGCGGCAACGGGGCTGCCATGCGCAACCTGCCTGTGGTGCTGGCGACGCTGCACGATGAGGTGGCGTACCGGCAACAAACCCTGGGGCAGGCGCATATCACCCACAACCACCCGCTCTCCGATGCCGCCACGCTGGCGCTGGGTCAAATGACGCGTACCTTGATTATGGGTGGCGGCGTGAAGGAATGCCACGCGGTGGAAAGCTTGTTCGTGGCAGAATATCCAAAATTCCGTTTCACACCCTATCCTGGACGCGCTTCCGGTTATATCGTGGATACCGTGCAGACCGTGCTGCACTACTTTTTCTGTACGGATTCGTTCGAGTCGTGCGTGGTCGAGACCGTCAATCGTGGCGAAGATGCGGACACTACCGGTGCCATCGCCGGCATGCTGGCCGGGGCCTTGTACGGGGCTGCGGCGTTACCGGCGCGCTGGCTGGACAAGCTGGAGCCGCCCGTCGTGGCGGAGATACGCGAACAGGTGGATGGCCTGCTGCGCCTGTCCGAAATTCAGTGCGCCGGTTGTGGCGGCACAGGGCAGGGCGCGTGTTGATGCGGGCGGGGGCAGCTTTCCAGATCGTCGTTTGAAGGCGCCAGGCCGAGCCAGGCGTGAATGACTTCCTGGTCGAAGCCAGCTTCTTTGCGCCCGTCCGCCTCGATCAACGGGCGGCGAATCAGCAATGGATCGTCGAGCATTAGTCCCAGCGCGGTTTCCGCATCGGTCAATTCCGGCACGACCGCGCCGGACTTCACGCGCGGCGCGCCGCGGTTGAACCATTCCGCCACCGGGTGGTTGCCGAAGAATTCCAACAAACGCTGTTCGGACCAGCACTCGGTCAATATATTGCGTGCGATGACCTCATGCCCGGCGGCGGCAAGCCTGGCCTTCTGCCGGGTGTTGCTGCCGCAACCGGGTTTTTCGTAGAAGATGATAGTGGTCATGGGCATTTCTTATGGAGATGTGCCTGCCCTCTCCCCAACCCCTCTCCCGGAGGGAGAGGGGCTTTTAATGTTAGAAGTTCACCAGGATATCTTCATTGCGCACGATGAACTGGCAGGCCAGCCGCCAGGGCGGAGGTATATCATCAGTCTCGGCAACGGCGATCTGGTCTTTGGTTATCCTGCCGGAAAGTTTCAGCACGGTCTTTTCTTTCTCGGTGAGGTTCACGCCCAGTGGCTGTTTGCGTTCCAGCACGCTGACCTGTACGGCGCAGGAACCGCATTCGCCATTCTCGCATTCAAAGTTCAGCGGGATGCTGTGTTCTCTTGCCACGCTGAGCAGGGTACTGGTGTCGCCCGCAGTGGCATAGACGGTGATGTCTTTTTTCAATTTAGGGGAACTGAAGGTGACGTTTGCCATGATGTTTCCTCGATAGCCTGATGGGTGAATACTGGAAAGGGTGGCTGCCCGCCCTTTCCCGCTGCATCAGCGCACGATGTCGTAGCTGATGTCGGTCTTGGCCGTGATGATGGTGCTCTCGTCCAGCCGTTCGAACATCTCATCCAGGATCAACACCAGCACGCGCAACCCGCCTTCATATCCCCAGATCGGGAAGCGGTGGTAGTGGTGGCGGTCGAAGATCGGGAAGCCGAGACGGATCAGCGGCACGCCGACGTCGCGTTCCAGATACTTGCCGTGCGTGTTGCCGATCAGGTAGTCCACCGGCTCGGTGAACAGCAGCGAGCGCAGGTGCCACATGTCCTTCTTCGGATAGACCTTGCAGTTCTTGCCGAACGGGCTGGCATCGAACAGCGCCTGTACCTTGGCGGCCCAGGTTTCATCACCGTTGGTGGAAAGCACCGTGGTCGGTTCGGCGCCGAGTTCCAGCAGGAACTGGGTCAGGCCCAGCATCAGGTCGGGATCGCCGTACAGCGCGAATTTCTTGCCGTGCAACATGGCCTGCGAGTCACCGATGGCGTCCACCAGGCGGCCGCGTTCGCGCGTCAATGCTTCGGGAATCGGCTTGCCGGTGAGGCGCGCCACTTCCATCAGGAACTGGTCGGTGCCGGTCACGCCGATCGGCTGGTTCAAAGCCACGACTTCCTGGCCCTTGCTCTCGATGTACTTGAGCGTCTTCTCGGTGCAGAACTCCTGGAACGAGATGGTTGCAGAGGCGTTGTATGCACCCTTTGCTTCATCCTTGGTGGTGCCGCCGTCGTACATGCGGAATTCGCCGTCGGTCGGTGTATCCCAGATATCGGAAGTGTCGCCGAGGATGGTGTAGTCAGCGTCCATTAGGCCGAGGATGCGCTTGATCTCGCGCAGGTTGCCGGTGGTGAAACCGTCGAAGCCGCCGATGAAGTTGATTTTGTTGGCGACCGGCTTGCGCTCACCCTCCTTGTCCCAGAAGTGCTGGATGATGCCGCGCAAGGCGTTGTCGTAGCCGGTGATGTGGCTGCCGACGAATGCCGGGGTGTGGGCGAACGGCACGTCAAAATCCTGCGGGATGCTGCCCTTGTTCTTGGCGTTCTTGATGAAGCCGTCGAGGTCGTCGCCGATCACTTCGGCCATGCAGGTGGTGGAAACCGCGATCATCTCCGGCTGGTACATGGTATAGGCGTTGGCCAGCCCGTCGATCATGTTGTTCAGGCCGCCGAACACCGCAGCATCTTCGGTCATCGAGGAAGAGACGCAGGAGGTCGGTTCCTTGAAGTGGCGCGAGAAGTGCGAACGGTAGTAGGCGACGCAACCTTGCGAGCCGTGCACGAAGGGCAACGTCTTGTGGAAGCCGACGGCGGCAAACACCGCACCCAGCGGCTGGCAGGCCTTGGCCGGGTTGACGGTCAGGGCGGTGCGCGCGAAGTTCTTTTCCTGGTACTCCAGGGTCTTGGTCCACTCGCGGATTTCGATGATCTTCTCTTCCGGGTGCTTGTACTCGAAATTCTTTTGCTTGTTCTCGAACATCGAGGTGTATTCCGGCTGGCGGAACAGCATTTCGTGGTCTATCAGGTTTTCAGCGGATTGGCTCATGGCATTCTCCAAATGGTTTATTGCGGTTTATTTTGCCCAGGGCGCCCTGGTCAGGCCCCAGACCGGACTGTTGATGGCCATGTCCATGTCGCGGGCGAACACGGCGAAGCCGTCGTAGCCGTGGTAGGGGCCGGAGTAGTCCCAGCTATGCATCTGGCGGAACGGCACGCCCATCTTCTGGAACACGTACTTTTCCTTGATGCCGGAACCGACCAGGTCGGGCTTGATCTTGTCCACGAATTTCTCGAATTCGTAGCCGGTGACGTCGTCGTACACCAGCGTGGCATCCTTGATGTAGTCGGTGGTGCGCTGGTAATCGTCGTTGTGCCCGAACTCGTAACCGGTGCCGACCACTTCCATGCCGAGGTCTTCGTATGCGCCGATCACGTGGCGCGGACGCAGGCCGCCAACATACAGCATCACCTTCTTGCCTTCGAGGCGCGGCTTGAAGCGGTTGATGATCCCATCTACCAGCGGCTGATATTTGGCGATCACGCGCTCGGCGCCTTCCTTGATCCTGTCGTCGAAATGGCTGGCGATCTCGCGCAGGCTGGCGGCGATCTTGGACGGGCCGAAGAAGTTGTACTCGACCCACGGCGTGCCATACTTCTCTTCCATGTGGCGCGAGATGTAGTTCATCGAGCGGTAGCAGTGCAGGACGTTCAGCTTGGCCTTCGGCGTGTTCTCGATCTCGGCGAGGGTGCCGTCGCCGGACCATTGGGCGATCACGCGCAGGCCCATCTCTTCCAGCAGGATGCGCGACGACCAGGCATCGCCGCCGATGTTGTAGTCGCCAATGATGGCCACATCGTAAGGCGTGGATTCGAACTTGTTCTTGTTCGGATCGGTCTTGTCGAAGACCCAGTCGCGGATCATGTCGTTGGCGATGTGGTGGCCCAGCGATTGCGACACGCCGCGGAAACCTTCGCAGCGCACCGGCACGATGGTCTTGCCGTTCATCTCCTTGGACTTCTTCTTGGATACCGCTTCGATGTCGTCGCCGATCAGGCCGATCGGACATTCCGACTGGATCGTGATGCCCTTGTTCAGCGGGAACAGCGCTTCGACTTCATCCAGCAACTTGTCCAGTTTTTTGTCGCCGCCGAACACGATATCCTTTTCCTGAAAGTCGGAAGTGAACTGCATCGTGCCGAAGGCGTCGATCCCGGTGGTGCCGATGTAGTAGTTGCGGCGCGTGGACCAGGAATACTGGCCGCAGCCGACCGGGCCGTGGGAGATATGCACCATGTCCTTGATCGGACCCCACACCACGCCCTTGGAACCGGCGTAAGCGCAGCCGCGCACGGTCATCACCCCAGGCAGCGACTTGATGTTCGACTTAACGCCGCAGTCGCTCTTTCCTTCTTCATGCACGTTCAGGTGTTTGGCCCGCTTCTTGGCGGTCTTTTCGGGATACACCGCGAGCACTTCCTCGATCAATTCCTTGTTGCGCGTTTTCGTTTCTTCAATGGTTAGGCTCATTTCGCCCTCCTAGTCTTAGTGAAAAATCCAAGCCAGCTTCGCAAAGGACGCAAGTCCCTATTGCTTCAACTCCTGATTCACCGCACTTTGCGGAGCTGCCTGCGGGAACGTACAGCCTGTCCCCGCAAGTCAGTTACCTGCTCAGGCTGCCGCCGCCGCCTTGCCGATGACGGATTCGTCTTCCTTCTTCATGATGCCGAACTCCATCAGCAGGTCCTCCAGTTCTTCCATGGTGATCGGGGTCGGGATGGTGCCCTGGCCCGCGTTGGCGTGAATCTTCTGCGCCAGTTGGCGGTATTCGTCGGCCTGCTTGGAGTCGGGTGCGTACTCCAGCACGGTCATGCGGCGCAGCTCGGCGTGCTGCACGATGTTGTCGCGCGGCACGAAGTGGATCAGCGAGGTGCCCAGCTTCTTCGCCAGCGCATCGGCCAGTTCCAGTTCCTTGTCGGTCTGGCGCTCGTTGCACACCAGGCCACCCAGACGCACGCCGCCGGAATTGGCGTACTTCAGAATGCCCTTGGAGATGTTGTTGGCCGCGTACATCGCCATCATTTCTCCGGACATCACGATGTAGATCTCCTGCGCCTTGTTTTCGCGGATCGGCATTGCAAAACCGCCGCATACCACGTCGCCCAGCACGTCGTAGGACACATAGTCTGCGCCGTCGTAGGCGCCGTTCTCTTCCAGGAAGTTGATCGAGGTGATCACGCCGCGGCCGGCGCAGCCGACGCCGGGCTCGGGGCCGCCGGACTCCACGCAGCGTATGTCGCGGTAACCGACTTTCATCACGTCTTCCAGTTCCAGGTCTTCCACGGAACCAGCTTCGGCGGCCAGCGACAGCACGGTGTCCTGTGCCTTGGCGTGCAGGATCAAACGGGTCGAGTCGGCTTTCGGATCGCAACCGACGATCAGGATCTTCTGGCCCATTTCGGCCAGTGCGGCCAGGGTGTTTTGGGAAGTGGTGGACTTGCCGATACCGCCCTTACCGTAAAAAGCGATTTGACGCAGTGGTGCATTCATTGCATATCTCCTTAAAATAAAAATTACGCAACAATCAAAATCTGGCGTAGCGTGTGTTGCAGAAAAAGCCCGGACCTCAATTTCAGTGGGCCGGTCAATATTCAACGTATTTTCAATTGCCACACGCCACTACTTCAGCAATAGCCGTGCCAATAGGGGAATCAATTCCAATACATTGTTTATAAAATATTAAATTTGCTTATTTGTTGGCCTGATTTGTAGGGAGTCCTACAAACCCTGACAAGTTGTTGCAAATGCAGGAGCGGTTGCCAATGTCCAGATCAATGGCGCCCGCGGTCCGGGAACCTGGCTATGGCCTATGTTGCGGGGTAATAAATTGATCCGGACATTTTTCCGCTTTAGGGGCGATGCTTTGAGCAAAGCGCAGCAAAACTCCTAAGCTGGTTGAGATTGGAATGCAATTCGGCAATCTGATAAGCTGAGCAAGCCTTAATCTTCCATTCATAAATTGCAGCCATAATAGATCGTCACTAGTCAGGGGAGGCTTTTTTTATGGGAAATACACAGGATGCCTGGAACGAAAGCAGTGAACCCCAGAAAGTCCGCAGCTTGGGCTGGAAAGAGTTGTATCTGAAAGAGGACTGGTGGGCGATCTGGTTTGGCATCGGACTTATGGCGCTGGCCGTCGTTCTCTACAATAGCGGGAGCCATTTCCTGTCTGCGCTGGCGGTCAATCCAGGGGGGGTGAAATGGTCGTCGTTTGACCAGCTTGCAGATCATTTTACCAAGAACGCCGGCATGTACTTTTTGCAATTCATCTTCTGGACGGCGCTTTTCGGTGTGAGTTGCCGCATCATGGGTATCAAGTTCAATGAGTTCATCCCTTCTTTCATTTTCCTTTATGTGCTTTCCATTGCGATATTCTCCATCGCGGGATGGGTGAACGCTGCCAAATTCAATCTCGAAGCGCCGCTTGTCGCGCTGGTCGCGGGCTTGGTCATTTCCAATACGGTCACTCTGCCGAAATGGATGGATGGCGCATTCAGGGTAGAGTATTTCGTGAAGCTTGGCATCGTTCTGCTGGGCGCGACTTTCCCGATTACGCTGGTTCTTACCGCCGGACCGATCGCAATCATGCAGGCCACCTTCATTTCACTGGTGACTTGCCTGGTCATTTATTTCAGCGCGACCAGGTTGTTCGGGCTGGACCGGCGGCTCGCGGCCGTAATCGGGGTAGGCGGAGCGGTTTGCGGGGTTTCTGCCTCGATGGCGATTGCCGCATCGGTCGGGGCGAAAAAGGACGATCTTTACACCTCGGTCACGCTGGTGGTGGGCTGGGCGCTGGTGATGATCCTTGTTCTGCCGTTTGTGTCACAGGCACTGGGACTTTCCGCAGGGGTGGCAGGTGCCTGGATAGGCACCTCCGAGTTTGCCGACGCAGCCGGATTTGCCGCAGCCAGCGCCTACGGAAAGATGGCTGGCCATGAGGATACGGCCATCAAGGCGTTCACCCTGATGAAGGTTATTGGACGAGACCTGTGGATCGGTATCTGGTCCATCGTCTGGGCGCTGATCGCAACCATGGTCTGGGAAAAAAAGGAAACGGGAGCGGCGCCTAATGCGCGGGAAATCTGGTGGCGTTTTCCCAAGTTTGTGATCGGTTTTTTTGTGGCGTCCATGCTGATGACGTGGGTCACGAGCGGCTACTCAACCGATGAGTTCAACAAGGTGGTCAAGCCAGCGCTGATCGCGCCCCTGGTATCTCTCCGCACCTGGGCTTTTCTGTTCTGCTTCCTGAGCATCGGACTCACGACCCGTTTTCGTGAACTCAAGCCGGTGGGCTGGAAGACTTTTACCGCGTTCACTATCGGAGTCGCTGTGAACGTGGTGCTTGGCTACTACCTTTCCGCCCATGTTTTTGCGGAACACTGGTCGGGCATATAGCCATCTGGCGCCATGAACACACTCTGTACTTGTTGGCAATGCGGGCACTTCGCTATTGACCCGAAGGAACTCGAAACCATCATCCCCGGCCTGAACATTGTCAGTTCGGCGTACGGATCGGTTCGCGCGGATACAGCTTATTGCAAATTCAAGGATATCTTCCTGATTCCGGCTCCTGCTTGCCACGGATTCAAGCCATTGCTGCGAGCCCACAAGTCCGCTACCAGGTGATCTGCATAAATCGGCGTGAGCGCAATGCTCCACCGTGAGCTTTTGAGAAGTCGGGATACGTCCATAATAAGTCTGTCGAGCATTCTCCCCATAGCAGTAACTTACCCTTATCTAGCCGCCTTTTATGTTGCCCTTTGACCATGAGAACTGAAAACTTTCTATACATAGCGACATAAAGCGATGCATTGCGCGTGCCGCCTGGGGCAACCATCTCAAAATTATGGGAGAATAACCGAAACAAGGAGACACTGTGGATAGCGTTGATCTTTCTGTGCTCAAAACCCTGTGGGAATGGCAAATTGGTGAGATTCCGCTGTGGTTGGTGACGGTGGTGGAAACCTTCGGCTCCAGCCCGCGCCCACAAGGTGCCATGCTCGCACTGCGCGGTGACGGCTTGGCGGTGGGTTCGGTGTCGGGCGGCTGCATCGAGGACGACCTCGTCCTGCGAGCGGTGCGTGGCCAACTTCCGGTCGACCGCTGCGAGGTACTGACCTACGGGGTAAACCGCGAAGATGCCAGGAATTATGGGCTCCCGTGCGGCGGTGCCATGCGCCTGGTCATAGAACCGGCACAAAATGCGCATTGGGTGGAGCAAGTCCTGCAACGGATTCAGTCACATCGACTGGTCAGGCGCACTTTGCACTTCAATTCATTGCAGGTAGTGTTGGATGACGCCAGCCGCACCGACAGCATCGCCTTCGACGGTCAGACACTGACTGCCGTGCATGGTCCGCGCTGGCGGCTTCTCATCATCGGCGCCGGACAGACTTCCAGTTATCTCGCACGCATGGCGCAAGCCCTCGATTACCAGGTCATCGTCTGCGATCCGCGCAAAGAAATTCTCCATGCCTGGGACGTGCCGGACACTGTTCTGATGAGCGAGATGCCTGACGACGCGGTGCTGGCATTGCAAGTCGATGACTGCACCGCCATCATCGCGCTCACACATGATCCAAAGCTGGATGACATGGCACTCATGACGGCTCTGAAATCGTCAGCGTTCTATGTCGGTGCGCTTGGCTCGAAAGCCAGCAATGCAAAGCGCCGCGAGAGGCTGGCATTGTTCGATCTCACCCAGAAGGAAATCGCCCGGCTGCACGGGCCGGTAGGCTTGAGCATTGGCAGCCGCACGCCGCCGGAGATAGCAGTGGCCATCCTCGCGCATTTGATTTCTGTTCGAAACCAGTCGGCTCAAGCAGCCAGCGTTGCACAATCCATCACTCAGGCTCAACCCAACAATCAGGAGGTGTGCTCATGATTACTTTAATCATCAACGGAACCAAGGCCAAGGTCGATGCCGCCCCTGATACGCCGTTGCTCTGGGTGCTGCGTGACCATCTGCAACTTACCGGCACCAAATATGGCTGCGGCATCGCGCAGTGCGGTGCCTGCACCGTGCACCTGAATGGCCGCGCTGTTCGTTCCTGCGTTACGCCGGTGTCCATGGCAAGCGGCAAGCAGGTCACCACCATCGAAGGGCTGGCCGAAACCGCGCTCGGGAAAACGGTGCAGGCGGCCTGGCAGGAAGTGGACGTGCCACAGTGCGGATACTGCCAGTCGGGCCAGATCATGGCGGCCACCGCACTGCTCAAGGAGACTGCGCACCCCAGCGAATCGCAGATCATCGCCGCGATGGATGGCATCCTGTGCCGTTGTGGCACCTACAACCGCATCCGCGCGGCGATCCAGAAGGCGGCGGAAATGAATGGAGGTGCCGTATGAAACCCGTTACCGCGCAAAATCCATCCCGCCGCAAATTCCTCAAGGATTCCGCCGCATTGATGGGCGGTCTGGTGATCGGCTTCTACCTGCCGATCAAAGGGGGTCGTGCTTATGCGGCCGATGCGCCGCCCGAGCAAGTGTATCCGCCCAACGCTTTCATCCGCATCGCACCAGACGACAGCATCACTATCGTCGTCAACAAGTCCGAGATGGGACAGGGTGTCTACACCTCGCTGCCGATGCTGATAGCGGAAGAACTGGAAGCCGACTGGAGCCGTATCCGCGTCGAGTCCGCACCGGTGGCAGCGGTGTATAACCGCCCGGGTATGGGCATGCAAATGACCGGCGGCAGTTCCAGCATCCCGTCGTCGTGGGAGCAACTGCGGCGAGTCGGCGCCAGCGGCAGGATAATGCTGATTCGCGCTGCGGCCCAACAATGGGGCGTGCCGGAAAGCGAATGCCATGCCGAGAACAGCCAGGTGATCCATGCCGGCAGCGGCAAGAAAGCGAGTTACGGCGCACTGGCCGATGCTGCGGCCAAACTGCCGCTGCCGGACAACGTTCCACTCAAGCTGCCCAGGGATTTCAAGTTGATCGGCAAGCCAACGAAACGTCTCGATACGCCGGCAAAGATCAACGGCAGCGCCCGGTTCGGCCTCGACGTTTATCTGCCCGGCATGTTGACGGTGTTGATTGCCCGCAGCCCGGTATTCGGGGCCAAGGTGAAGCGCTTCGACGCGACCGAGGCGCGCAAGCTGCCGGACGTGCAGGGTGTCTATCAGGTACCAACCGGCATTGCGGTTGCTGCAACCGGGTTCTGGCCTGCCAAGACTGCGCGCGACCTGCTGGATATCGAGTGGGAGGAAGGACCGGGTGCGGCGCTTTCCACCCCGAAGATGTTTGCGGAATTCCTTGAACTGGCAAAACAGCCGGGTGCCGTGGCGCGGAAGGATGGCGATACCGTGCAGGGCTTCACGGAAGCACACAAGACCATCAGTGCCGAGTATGAGGTGCCTTATCTGGCACACGCCGCGATGGAGCCGCTCAACGCGGTGGTAGACCTCCAGTCCGACCACTGCAGCATCTGGACCGGCACGCAGGCGCAGACCATGGATTGCGCCATGGCAGCAAAGACCGCAGGGCTCAAGCCGGAACAGGTGGAAATTCATACGACTTTCCTCGGCGGCGGTTTTGGCCGGCGCGCCAATCCGAGATCGGATTTCGTCATCGAGGCGGTGCAGGTGGCGATGGCGGTCGGCAAACCGGTCAAGGTGGTGTGGACGCGCGAGGACGACATGCGTGGCGGCTACTATCGGCCGATGTGGGCCGACCATATCGAGGCTGGAATAGCGAAAGATGGTAAACCGCTGGCATGGAAACACACCATCGTCGGCCAGTCCATTGTTGCCGATACGCCTTTCGAAGCCTTTATTACCCATAACGGCATCGACGCCACCTCGGTGGAGGGCGCGGCGACACTGCCCTACATGATTCCCAACCTGCAGGTCGAGCTGCACAGCCCGAAGAATGCCGTGCCGGTGCAGTGGTGGCGCTCGGTAGGCCACTCGCATACGGCGTTCGTCGTCGAAACCATGATCGACGAACTGGCGCACCTGGCCGGCAAGGACCCGGTCGCCTACCGGCTCGACATCCTGCCTGCCAATTCGCGCTACCGGGGCGTGCTGCAACTGGCTGCGGAGCAAGCCGGCTGGGGCAAAAAGAAGTTGCCAGCCGGTCACGCATACGGTGTAGCGGTACACGAGTCATTCAACAGCTACGTGGCAGAGATCGCCGAAGTGTCGCTGGAAAGCAGCAGGATCCGCGTGCATCGCGTGGTCTCCGCGGTGGATTGCGGCATGGTCATCAACCCGGACGGCGTGCATCAGCAGATCGAAAGCGCCATCGTCTACGGACTCTCCGCTGCCTTGCATGGTGCGATCACGCTGGAGAACGGCCGCGTGATGCAATCGAATTTCAACGACTACCCGCCGCTTAAATTTTCCGAAATGCCGCAGGTCGAGGTGCATATTGTGGCAAGCAATGAGGCGCCCACCGGCATCGGAGAACCGGGCACGCCGCCGATCGCACCGGCGGTTGCCAACGCGGTGTTCACGCTGACCGGCAAGCGCTTGCGCCGCATGCCGTTCGACCAGGAAAGCTTTGCCTGATCCGGGTGACATCGCCGCCATCGTGCTGGCAGCGGGAGCTTCGCACCGCTTCGGTTCGGACAAGCTGCTGCATCCGGTGACGCTGCGTGGGGTGACCTTGCCGCTCGCCGCGCACAGTCTGCTGCCATGGCTGGAGACATTCGGGCATGCCACCGCAGTAGTCAGGCCGGGGGCGGATGGATTTTGCCGTGCCATGGAAACTGCGCTGGGCGCGATCAATCCAGCGCCGATACGCTGGATCGTATGTGCGGATGCCGCGCAGGGTATGGCTGCCAGCCTCGTCTGCGGCGTGCGCGCAAACCATGACGCGGCCGGTTGGCTGATCGGGCTGGCCGATATGCCTGCTGTACCAATGGCAGCTATTGCGGGCGTGCGCAATGCGCTGTTGGCCGGCGCGGCCTTGGCTGCTCCCTGCCGCGATGGCCGGCGCGGCCATCCGGTCGGGTTTGCCTCCAATTATCACGATGAATTGATGCTGCTTCAGGGGGATACCGGCGCCCGACGTCTGCTGGAGCGCGATATGTCCAAAGTTGTGGATATAAAGATCGACGATGATGGAATTTTTGCTGACATCGATGTCCCGAGCGATCTGAAATATCTGGGATAGATTCTCGACAAAAGCCAAAGATGAAACTGCCTGCGTGCAACATGAGACAGCGTGCCTGCTTTTCGATCATTGAAATTGAAATCCCGCAAGCTGGCGTCGAAGTTTTTCGAGTGTGGACAACCTGGTTCAGCTAGCATCGAGCTTTGCGATCGCCTGATGGACGCGATCAGCAGTCATCGGCAACCTGAACAGGCGCGCCCCGGTTGCGTCAAACACCGCATTGGCAATCACTGCTCCAGTAGTCGTGATCGGCGGCTCTCCACCGCCCTGCGGCGCCAGATCGTCATTCTTGACAAGCACGGCCTCGATTCGCGGAACCCAGGAGAAATGCGGGATCTCGTAGGTGTCGAAATTCCGGTCAAGAATCTCTCCGCCAAGGAAACGAAGCTCCTCGGCCAATGTATAGCCGAGGCCCATGGTAATCGCGCCTTCAATTTGCATCTTTGCGCCTTCGGGATTCACGACGATCCCCATGTCCTGTGCGCAGACAATCCGGATTACTTTCACGCTTCCATTGGCCGGATCCACTTTGACTTCGGCCATCGTCGCGACGTAGGTTCCGGCGTCGATACTGCACGCCAGTCCAACCCCCCTTCTGCTTGGTGAAACAGCCGCCTTCCAGCCAAAGGCATCGGCCGCCGCTTGCAGGACTCTGCGCATTCTGGCATCCGTAAGATTGCGAAGACGAAACGCGAGCGGGTCCTCTCCAGCCGCAGATGCCATGATGTCGATTTGCGATTCGATGGCAAATACGTTCATGTTTGTGCCCGGTGAGCGCCAAGGTCCAACAGCAAACGGATGAAGATTTGCCTGTGCGGTAGCAGAAATGGAACCGTACGAAATTCCACCGCTCGACATAATCCGCGCATTAGGAATATCGTAGCAAGAAGTTGCTCCGCGTTCGCCGGCAGCGTAGACCGAATAGTCCCAAAGCGAGATTTTTCCATCTTGCCCGATTCCTGACATGATCTTCACGACTGAGGCCGGATCAAATGTGTCATTGAAAAATTCTTCAGAGCGGGTCCAGGCCACTTGCACTGCTGCACCCGTAATCTGTGCGAGCCGCGCCGCTTCGACGGCCTGACCGTCCGCACTTTTGCCGCCGAACCCGCCTCCAAGAAACGGGGTAATCACGCGGACGTTTTTGGGATCCAGGCCGAGAACCTGGGCGATTCGATCCCGTGTCGGGAAAGGGGTCTGCGTCGACGCCCAGACCGTTGCCTTGCCGCCCTTGATTTCGGCCAGGGCCGCATGCGGCTCTATTGCCGCATGGGCGACGTATCCTTTGTGGTATGTCGCGTCGAACAGGCGCGCGGCACTGGCGCGAGCCGCCTTGAGATCGCCCCGCTCCGTTAATTGTTTTTGCGGAGCTGCCTGAGAGACAATGTGATCAAAGATGCTTTCCGGGTCAACCTTCGCCTCGGGCAATCGCCACTCCGCTTTAATACGCATCAATGCATTCCCGGCGGCTTCCGGATCAGCGTGTAACACTGCGATCAAGTCTCCACGATTAACGATAGTAATCCCAGGCTGTTTCTCGGCATCGGATGTGTCAAGCTGCTGTAATGTGGCGCCATGCGTCGGCGGACGCAGAATCCGTGCGTAGAGCATGCCCGGGACCCTGATGTCGGCAGCGTATTTCGCGCCACCCGTTACTTTCTCGAGTGCGTCGAGCCGCTTCGGTGAACTGCCAATCACACTGAATTCGGAGACGGACCTTAAAACAGCCTTTTTGTCCACCACTTGAGTGATTCGGGCTCCCTTGGAAAGCTCACCGTAGCTAACCTGCCGGTTCGGTTCGCCCGCGACAAAGGCAATACCGTCCTTGACCATGATCTTTTCATTCGGAACGCCAAGCTTTTTGGCGGCAAGAGTTATCACAACTTCCCGTGCCTTGGCTGCGGCAGCGCGCAGTGCCGGCCCGAACATGCGTGTCGTGAGGGAACCGAACGTCCCCCTGTCCCACGGGCATTTGTCGGTATCGCCCAGCACCATGTCAATCGACGCAAGTTCAACGCCCAACTCCTCGGCCACCATTTGCGCCTGCGAGGTCAATACTCCCTGACCCATCTCGATCTTCCCGGAAAAAACCGTTACTCGTCCATTCTTGCCAATCAACAGATATGCGTTGAAATCCTCCGGGTAGAGGAGTTTCGCATCTTGCGAAAATACCGCCAAAGGGCCAAGACCGACGAAAACGACAATTCCCCCGCCAGCCAGCTTTAAGAAGGTGCGGCGGCTCATTCCAACAGAAGTGCTCATGATTGCCCCTCCATCAGACCGGAAGCGGATTCGATTGCCGCAACAATCCTTTGGTGGGCTCCGCAGCGGCAAAGGTTATGCTCCATATGGGCAATAATTGCAACACGCGACGGCTTTGGATTATTGCGGAGAAACGCATATGCATCCAGCAGCATGCCCGAGGTGCAGTATCCGCACTGTAACGCGCTGTGATCAATGAATGCCTGTTGCAACGGGTGCAATTTTCCCGCGCGGGCAAGGCCCTCTATTGTCACAACTTCCTTGCTCTCTATATTCTTCAGCGATGTCAGGCAAGAACGCACGGCTTTGTCACCGACGATCACAGTACATGCGCCGCATAATCCTTCCCCGCATCCGTACTTTGTGCCAGTGAGATTGAGGTCCGTGCGTAACACCCATAGGAGTGTGCGGTCGTCGTCGGTATTTACTGTGATGGGCTGACCGTTCAGGCCAAATTGGATCGAGCGTTTCATCTTGCCTCCATGTAAAAGTCGAGATCAGCTGCGAAGAGCCAAACAACGGTGTGTGGGTTTCGCTGACCACCTGCTTCTCAGAAGTCCGAACATCAATAAGTTTCTCGTTGAAATTGGCAGGATCTACGCATTTGAAATCTGGCATTCCCTTGAGTCAAAATATTTTTTCTGTAGTGCAGAACACGGCGAAATGTTCAATTCCACATGCATTTAACCGGGGCTGTGAATACAAGAAGCCATATGGCGCAAAAGCCTACTCCCGTCACATCCAAATTTCAATTATTCATGAGTGCCCCGTTTAACTGGCTATTTGCCAACTCCGGATTGGCACATCGATGTCGGTCAAGTGAGGAGGAGCCCATCCCATTGCTTCTGAAAAGATCCATGGTCCGTTGTGGGCCGCGTGCTGCGAGCCACCAGTGTCCGCTGGCGGGTGATCTAAACAATTGCCCTAGACGCAAAACCCCACTGACCGCTTTCAAGATGGAGATTACAATGACCGAAGAGCGGCTCGGTGCCAGGGGCGGACCGTCAAGGGGTCCGCTACAACCGTCCGGTTGTTGGCTGCGCAAGCTCGCTTAGGCACCACTTCTTCAGCCAGGTTGAGCAAGGATATCGAATAAAGCCGTGGGGGTTTTCTTCGACCGCATAAATGAACAGAGCCCCGGTTTCGATGCCACTGGGGTTCTGTTTGTGTATTTCATTTGTTAGTGTGCAGCCATGCTTCACCATTAAAACAAATGGTTATCGTAACTATATAGGGTGGCACTCCAGGAACCGCAAGAACGTAAACCTGAATTCTCCTCAGAGCTTCGAGCTCGATAGCGAGATGAGGGCGTTCTTGGCGAATTCCATCAGGGCCCGCAGACAGATGTTCAGTCTACAATAAGGCCGGATATAAGACTGCAGGCGATTTATATATCACCAAAACACGAAATATCTCTTGCCAAACCGGGAGGCGTCCATATAAGTGGAGAATGATATATTTTTTGAATTTTTGACCAGCTTTTGACCAATTGGAAAGTTGGCGAAGGTAGGCTTCGGCTGCGAAGTATGAGTAATGAATCTCCGGAACGTGCCACAGCAACTCATATATCTACGATATAACTTGATAGAATCACGCACAGACAAACCACCAATTGAGATATAACATGCTGGCGCAAGACAAGCTCAAAACCTACCTTTCCCTAACAATACTTGCATCAGCCGTTTGGTTGATGCATGGATTTATTCCGGCAATGCTCTGGGCTGTTGTCATCGCCATCGCGACATGGCCATTGCGAGTGAAGGTTGCGCAAAAAACCAAGCTTAACGATATAGGGGTTGCGGCCATCATGACCGCCGCCGTTGCCGTTCTGTTGTTCTTTCCAATTGTCTATGCGCTAATTCTTGCTGCATCTGACTTGGGCGCATTGACCAACTGGGTCATGGAGATGCAGAAAACTGGGATAGCTGTCCCTGAATGGGTGCACATGATTCCAAAAGTTGGCGACCAGGCAGCTAGTTGGTGGTCGGAAAACTTAACGGATCCTGCCGGTCTATCTGTATTTATAGGAAACGCCGACAAAGTCTGGATAAGGGAGTTTGCACAGAATCTTGGCACACAGGCCGCACTCCGCCTAATCACACTAATCTTTTCAATTGTAACGCTCTTTTTCCTGTACAAACTGGGAGATGATTTATCTAGAAAGACACTCACTCTGCTTGAGAAATTGACCGGCGAAAGTGGCAAGCGTTATGGACTGCAGGCAGCTACCACGGTTAGGGCTACGGTCAACGGGGTAGTGCTGGTCGGCCTTGCGGAAGGATTGGTAATTGGCATGTCCTACTGGGTCGCAGATGCTCCTCATGCTGCAACTTTGGGTTTGTTGACTAGCGCGTTGGCGATGATCCCCTTTATTGCCATCTTGATTTTTACGGGCGTGTCCGTCGTCCTGATGGCCCAAGGGAATATGGTTGCAGCTGTTAGCGTGTTTATATTTGGCATGCTGGTAGTGGGAATAGGCGACCAAGTGGTGCGGCCCAAAATAATCGGAAGCTCGGTAGAGCTGCCTTTTCTATGGGTGCTCTTCGGTATTCTTGGCGGCGTGGAAGTGTTCGGGCTGATTGGATTGTTTATCGGGCCGGCACTGATGGCGCTGGTGATGATGATATGGAGCGATATGATGGAAGTTGAAAGCTGATATTCTTGGTCCGGATGGCTACATCAAGGAAATCAACCGTGTCAGCCATGAGCAGCTGGAATATCAATTGTTGCACTTCGAACTTGAATGCTCCCTATGTTTCACTTTTTCTGCTCGGGTTTTTTCCAGCCTGCCCCCGGATTAAATGTCTTGATCGCTGCTGCGACGGTTTTCGTATTCTGACCGAGATCCTTCTCGTAGATCACGCCATCGTAATTGACAAGAAAGCTGGTGACTCCCGATGCGCCGTAACGTGCCGGATACGCGATGACAGCAAACCCGCCGATCATCTTGCCTTTAACCAGGTAATCTCGCGCACCGTCCGGTGCGTCCTCTCCCTGGCTGGTCAGAACGCGGTAGTAGTAACCGTGATAGGGCTTGCGCTGCAACACACCTTGTTGCGCATATCCCTCATCGGCAGCCGTGGCAAGCAGCGCACCGAGCGGACTCGGCGCTTCGTCCGCCTGGGTCGGCCAATATAATCCATCGTGTTTACCCGGGCTACTGGTGAACCGGGACGCATAGACCGGCACGCCATCGCTGTCGAGGTGCTGAGCCGCATACTCACGTTCCGCATCGACGATCGCCAAGCATACCTGCATCGTCTCTAGTTCATTGCGGCCGATTCGCCGCTTGAGTATTTCATCCTTGCCCTTGACCGTGTCGAAGCGCCAGCCGTCAGGATACCTGGCCAACGGGATCGGCATCGGCCATTCGTCCTTTCCGATGACGAGGGTCGCTTGTGCTTCGCCTTCAAGTATCACTTTGTTGGCCTCATCGTATGATTTGCTGAACGCTGCACGGTTGTGTGCGTCCGCGACCGCATCGCCCGAACTAATTAGGTCGCTGCCTTCGGGTCCGAAGATAGCGCGCAAGGCAGCTTCGTCGTTCGCCTGCACGGCCTTTATTAACGCAGTGACACCCGCCTGCGGCGATTCAAAGGATTGCTGCGACGCAGCGAAGGACTCCGTCGGTGCGAGGAGTGCCAGTCCAAATGCGCAAATGATGGTTAGCGCGATGCGCCGACATGTGCTCATGCGACAAAATATCGTATGCGAAATATTCACTGCCTTTCCCTTCCATTTGCACTGTATGTTGAGGTCATTGATCGTTGCATTTTCGTATTCCCTATGCCGCGTATGGTGGCGATATTAACTGCTAACGACACCAAGCCTCAATTGTCCTGCCGATGCGATGGCACATGCGATGACCCGCGCGAAGGCGCAGGCGCAGAAGACCTACCTGAAGGCGCAGAAGACCTGCCTAAAAAGCTGGCATTGCCTCGCGCACTGAAACTACGCACATCGGCGCCGCGCCCAATATTCTCGAAAGCATGCGCCCTTGGTTCAACGAACGTCGGGCTTACGCGGCGAGGCGCCATCGTTGTCCTCGTTTCAGGCAAGCGTGACCCTCCGACCGCACGCGTCGGTATTGAAATGCCAAGTTCACGAGGGCGCGCGTTTACTGGCGGTGCATAGCCACGAAACTCAGCGCGCGACGCTGGTCTTGCGGCTGCGCGACCGAATTGTCGATTCAGCGACGCGTCACGATATGGCACCCCGTGACGATGCCCCGGATCGTGCTGCCACGGATGGCCACCATCCGGATGTCGAGGGTTGTGAGGGTAGATGCGGTGGTTGCGCCAATCCCACGACCCGAAGAAGAAATCGGCCCCGATGCCGATACCGATGCCCCACGCGAATACGCCATTCCAGCCATAGCCCGGCCATGGCGCCCAGAATACAGGCGGATAATCCGGCCACCACCAGGATCCGTAGACCACGTCCGGATTATAGTAAGGCACATATACAACGTCGGGATTCGTCGGCGCGACTTCGATGCTGCCGTCCGATTGGGTTACGTTGATTTGCGAGTTGGAATTCAGATTGCCGGCCTGCTGCGCTTTTTGGCGCAGATTCTGAACCGTGTCCATCACTTGCGATTGTTGCGCGAGAAACGCATCGCCCAAGCGCTCCGTCCACTCGATATTCTGGTCCATTGTTTGCAACACTTGCGGGAAGGCGACCAGCGATTTGATGCTCGGGTCCCAATTCAGGCTGCCTACAGCCTGAACCGCCGCATCGCCCGTGAGCGCGGGATTGGCCTTCGACCAGCGCGCCGCCTCGACGATCTCTAGCGGATAGGTCGCTGCCATCAGAATCTGCGATAGCATGGAGTCCGGATATAGTGCGATCGGCGCCAGCATCTGATCCAGCTCCTGTTGCGAGAATGCCGGATTGCCCTCTGCGGGAGGTACGTCCTGGGCGAATGCACCTATCAGAACCAGAAGCAGCGAGAAGATAAGATACTTTGCATACTTTTTCATAAATAGCCTATTTGTACAAAGCGGGTGACTTACACGGCCGCCGAGCAAAAGTTTTCGTGGCAACTGTCTTGTATTTTTGCCACTTATAAAATGTGTGTCACGCTTCGGCGTGGCCGCAGGCAGCTTAAATAATGCGCAGCTTATTTAATATATACACCAATCACACTACTTCTGTATGTTTGTTACAGCACACAAGACGTACCATCATGTTCAAGACGGACACCTTCCTTTCAAAATCAGCTGAGTTTGATCTCTTTGTGGTTCTTGAGCATTGCATCGATTTCCTCTTCAGCGGCCAGCCAGTCTAGAAATGGGTCTGAATCACCGAAGCCATGTTGTTGGGAACGGTAATAAGCCGCAACGGAGATCATTTCTTTACCGTCAACCCCATCCCCAATATCATTCTTCGGGATGGCGGATTGGGGGACGGCGGATTGCTTATGCGATGCTTCATGGTGTTTCATTTTATTTCTCCTTAATAAATAAAATTTGAACGAACCAGTACACTCATAAGCCAATGGATGGCTTACGGCTCAAGGATAGGGGATTGCCAAAAGCCTTCTGTGCGGTACCGCACATAAATCCCGAGAATGCTTTATACTGGATCTATTCGGTCGGATATGTTTATCGCATTTATCAAAGATATTGGGTTGTTCACTTCCCCGGTGATGGAGGTTCATTTGTCTGACAAGCATTCCCCGCGGCAAAACCGTCTTCTCGACGCACTGCCTGCGGACGTATACGAGCTCCTGTATCGCCATCTTGAACTCGTGAAGATGCCGCTCGGCGAAGTTCTCTACGAGTCCGGGGAGGATTTGCACTACGTCTATTTCCCCACGAATTGCATCGTATCTCTGCTTTATATCTTGGAGAATGGCGCATCGGCCGAAATCGCCATGATCGGCAATGAGGGCATCGTTGGTGTCGCTCTCTTCATGGGCGGCAAAACCATGCCGAATCGGGCGGTCGTGCAGAGCGCGGGTTACGCCTTTCGGTTACACGCACTATTGGTTCAGCAGAAGTTCGGCCAAATCGAGCTGTTGCTTCGCCTGTTGCTGCGCTATATTCAGGCGCGGATTATCCAGACGGCTCAGGCGGCGGTCTGCAATCAGCATCATTCCGTGGATCAGAGACTCTGTCGCTGGCTGTTGCAAAGCATTGACCGGCTACCAGGGAACGAGTTAATCGTGACCCAGGAATTGATCTCCAACATGCTGGGCGTGCGTCGCGAAGGCATTACGGAAGCCGCAGGGAAATTGCAGCAAGCGGGATTGATTGCTTATCGTCGTGGCCACATCACAGTGCTGAACCGGCCGGGATTGGAAGAGCAGGTCTGCGAATGCTACCAAGTAGTCAAGTCGGAATTCGATCGCTTGCTTCCCCTCGTTGTGACCAGGTGACATTGATTGGGCTGATACAAAGCACGGATTGGTATTAAATTGGCAGCAGTTCAGCAGCATGAATCCGCCCCTGTTGGATGACGGAAAATGTCGGGAAACCAAAAAATCAGACAATCCATGGCAGAAAATCTTCTCGAAGGAAAAAGCCTTGAATGGCTTTTGGAATCTGCCACCGATGCAATGATCATCATCGACCGGGAAGGCCGGATCGTCATCGCCAATCCCATCATCGAACAGCTTTTTGGCTACCCGCGCCGGGAGCTGATCGGAAAATTGATGGAGATTCTGCTGCCGGAACGCTTCCGGGAAACGCACCACTTCCATCTCGCGGATTATTTCGCCCAGCCCCATGCGCGCGCTATGGGGGCGGGAATGGAGCTTCTCGGCTTGCGCCAGGACGGCAGCGAGTTCCCTGCGGACGTGAGTCTTTCCCCGCTTAAAACCGGGCAGGGGCTGCTGGTGATGGCGACGATACACGACATCACGCGCCGCAAACAGGACGAAGAGGCGCTGCGCGAAAGCGAAGCACGCATGCGGGCTATCTTCGACAACGCCGTGGACGGCATTGTCACCATCGACGAACGCGGCATTATCGAACGTTTCAACCCCGCCGCCGAGCGCATGTTCGGCTACACCGAGGCCGAGGTGATCGATAAGAACGTTTCTATGCTCATGCCCTCTCCCTATCACGAGGCGCACGACGGTTATCTCGCCCACTACCTGCAGACCGGCGAGAAAAGGATCATCGGCATCGGCCGCGAGGTGGTGGGCCTGCGCAAGGACGGCACGACTTTCCCCATGGATCTGGCAGTGAGCGAAATGCGCCAGGGCGAACACCGGATGTTCACCGGAACCGTGCGCGACATCAGCGAGCGCAAACAGGCTGAGGAACAGCGGGACCGTCTGTTAGGGGAGCTGGAGAGTGCCAACGAGGAGCTCAAGAATTTCGGTTATGTGGTATCCCACGACCTCAAAGCCCCGTTGCGGGCCATCGGCTCATTGGCGGACTGGCTTTCCACAGATTATGCGGACAAGTTTGACGACGAGGGCAGGGAGCACATGCGTCTCTTGATCAGCAGGGTGCACCGCATGGACGGTTTGATCGACGGCATTTTGCAATATTCACGGGTGGGTCGGGTGAAAGAAGTGGCCGTCGCGGTAGACCTCAACCGGCTGGTGCGGGAAGTGATCGACCTGCTTGCTCCGCCAAAAAATATTGCAGTCAGTGTCGAGGATTCCTTGCCGACCGTCATGGCAGAGCCGACCCGCATCCAGCAGGTGTTCCAGAATCTGCTCTCCAACGCCATCAAATACATGGATAAACCGGAGGGTGAAATTCGCATCGCCTGTGGCGCCGAGGGCAGGCAATGGAAATTCAGCATCGCCGACAACGGCCCGGGCATTGATCAGCAACATTTTGAAAAAATCTTCCAGTTATTCCAGACGCTTGCCCCGCGCGACCGTGTGGAAAGCACCGGCGTCGGCCTGGCGCTGGTAAAGAAAATCGTGGAAATGTACGGCGGGCACATCTGGCTCGAATCCACAGTCGGTCGGGGAAGCACATTTTTTTTCACCCTGCCGCGCACCACTGCAACCGCAGGCTCAAGCAAAGGAAAATAGAGTATGAAAATCACCAACCAGCCCATTCTTCTGGTGGAAGACGATCAAGTGGACGTCATGACGGTCAAGCGCGCCCTGAAGGAGATCCACGTCACCAATCCGGTGGTAAATCTGGAAAATGGAGAGGAAGCATTGAGGTACCTGCGCGACCCTAAAAGCGCGAAGCCATGCATAATTTTACTCGACCTCAACATGCCGATCATGAATGGCATCGAATTCCTGCAGATGGCGAAGCGCGACGTCCAGCTCAAGCGAATTCCGGTGGTCGTGCTGACCACGTCCGAGGAACAACAGGACAAAGTAAACAGCTTTGACCTGGGGGTAGCCGGCTATATGACCAAGCCGGTGGATTACCGGCAGTTCATCGAAGTCATGCGCACCATCGACGCCTATTGGACCATCAGCGAGATGCCGCAATGACCAAACCGCAGACACGCGTACTCATCGTCGAGGACGACTTGGTGGACCGCATGGCCTGCCGCCGCGCACTGGCGCAGGATCCGGACTGCGAATTCGATCTGTCCGAAGCCGAAACCGGCCGGGAGGGGCTGCAGCTCGCACATGCGCAAAAGCTGGACTGCGTTTTGCTCGACTATCACTTGCCGGATATGAATGGTCTGGAGTTTCTGGCCGAGCTGAGAGACGATCTGGGCAAGATCCCGGTGCCGGTCATGATGCTGACTGGTGCCGACAATGCTTTGATCGCGGTCGAGGCCATGAAACGCGGCGCACAGGACTACCTGATCAAGGACGTGAATCGCCAATATCTGGAACTGCTGTCCGCTGTCATTCAGCGCGTGCTGCGCGAGCGGCGGACGCTGATGGAAAAAAAACAGGCGGAAGAAAATCTGGTCCAGGCCGAAGCGAAGTATCGTTTCCTGGTGGAGCAGATTCCCGCGATCACCTACACTACCGCGCTCGATGTGCCTGGCAAGTTGCTGTATATCAGCCCACAGGTTAGCCAGCTCGGTTTTTCATCCGAGGAGTGGCTTGCCGATCCGGAAGGGTTGCTCAACCAGATTCACCCGGAAGACCGAACACTCATGCTCGCGGAGATGGCGCGCAGCCACGAAAGCGGTGAACCCATGCGCTGCGAATTCCGCCTGTTCAGCCGTGCCGGCAAGGTGCGCTGGTTCCTGAACGAGGCGGGCCTGGTACGCCATGAATCGGGCGAACCATTGTACCTGCAAGGCGTTCTGGTCGATATCACCGAGGGCAAGAAGGTCGAAAATGAACTGCAACTGCATCGCCAACGGCTCGAGGAGCTGGTGGCCATGCGCACGACGCAGTTCGAGAAGCGAACCGCGATTCTCGAATCGGCCAACGCCAATCTCTCCAGCAAGCTTGCCGAGTGCGTACAGACCGGGAGCGTGCTCAAGACATACGCCGATCAGCTAGATGACCTCTACCATAACGCCCCCTGCGGTTACCAATCGCTCGATCCGGACAGTGTGTTCGTCCAGATCAACGACACCGGGCTCAAGTGGCTTGGCCGCACACGCGAAGAGGTCGTGGGCAAGATGAGGTTCACCGATCTGCTCACGCCTGCGAGCGGAAAAACCTTCCTGGAAAACTACCCGCGCTTAAACGATCACGGCTGGCTGTATGATCTCCAACTCGAAATCGCACGCCAGGACGGTACGAGCCTATCGGTGTTGTTGAACGCCACCGCGATCAAGGACGCTGCCGGTCGTTTCGTGATGAGCCGATCCGTAATGCTGAAGCGGGGATGATCGCAGTTGATGATGTTGCGAATGCCGACCGGCAGCTTCGCGCCATGAGGCGCTCCGTCAAGTCATATTTGCAGATTCCGAGATGTTAGCCGACAGTGGCGAACCTCGACGCTTTAACGCTTTCAAAAAAACGGATTCGTCATACGGAGTCCGTGTCGTCCAGCAACGATAGATTATTCGTATCCACTTAAACACCAAAGGTCGTAACGCGACCCGGTGAGAGGAACCTTTTTTGTGTTGCTGTTGGTAGTAGGCGCCGGCCCAGAAAGATCGCGGTATAGTTGACGCCGTCCACTCGACAAAGGTCTGGCGGAGAAAAGTGGGACAGGCGATGCGCCAGTGGATCCAGCACCTGTTGCCGCTGCGTTCGACGTGCTGCATGTCACCAGTGTCCGCTATGTGGCGACATATTTTTCAATGGTTTCTACAACTATGTGCAACGTTAGAGTTGGTGTCGTATAGTTTTCATACCGGCGGATCGTCCACCGATCTATCTGCGCGTATCATGACGTTGTGAGGAGTCGAATGACACCGAAAAAAAGGTTTTGTTCAAACCCTCAAGTAGTTTTTCTACAGCCTCGTTCGGTGCCATAAAACTGAGACTCTGCACACATTTGGAGGACACCATGCCCGCGAAGCGCACGCAGCAACCGAAGTGGCTGCCGGACGTTCAAGAAAGCAACTATCTCGCAGCCACCTCTTACCTGGCCCTGCTCTTTCCAAACAAGGGCGTCGAAAAGATCATCGATAAACTGAGAGCAGCTCGCGTGGGCAAGTTCAAGGCCAAAGACATATTTCGTGCATCGCAACTCTCGTTGCTAGGTGTAAGCAACTCGCATGTGGAGAACGAGCGTCGGAAAATCAAAGATGGTGCAGCTCTGTCGCCGATTCTTTTGGTCCATGATGAAAGGAATGGCAGGGTCATCGTCGCTGATGGATACCACAGACTTTGCGCGGTCTATAGTTTCGATGAAGATGCCTTGATTCCGTGCAAGATTGCTTAGCTACCAAGATGTCACGCACACCACGGGCAGTGGCGCCAACCCATCATTGCACCAGACCTGCGCGAAAAGCCGCGCAGGCCGATGAATTCAAAAGTTAGAGAGCAAGGAACCTATGCCAGCCGAAAGCGCATTTGTCGAAGTTGCAAAGGAGGTGGCTGAAAAAATTCTGCTTCCGCCGTTGTCGGTTCAGCGTGGTGCCGCATTGCTCTATCAGGTCACGGTAGACAATCAACCATCCATTACGGTTGACGTTAAGCGCCCCACGCGCGGCAGTTCCGCTTTTCAAACCGACCTATGCATTTTCGAGAGGAAGAGCGAAGAGCTGAAAATTCCTCGCGTGGTCATGGAGTTCAAAACCTGCATCACCACACACGACGTTCTCACATACAGCGCAAAGGCCGCAAAGCACAAGCAGGTCTACCCGTATCTTCGCTATGGTATCGTTGCCTCAGGCGAAAGCTCAGTTCCTGGCCGTTTTTTCACGCATAACGAATCGCTTGATTTCTGCGCTACTGTGTCCGGTCTCGAAGGAACTGAACTTGGTGACTTTTTCGCCATGCTGTTGTCTGCTGAAGTTGAGTCGTCTCGTCGCCTAGAGTCCATCGCTTTTGGACGGGTGCGTACCCGGATATTTCGCAATGAGGTCATCCTCCACCAGAGATAAGCATGTCTGTTCTTGCCCGTGCATTCACTTACGCTGTGCTTTTTATCGGACTCGTGCTGATTTACTTACCGTCCCGCTTTTTGTCTTGGTCGGGAATTGTCCGCCCCACGACCATTGAGCTACCCCAGGTTGCCGGAATGGTTGTGGGGGCCGCTGGCGGGGCGGTGGCTCTGTGGTGCATCTTCTTATTCGCCCTTTTCGGAAAGGGCACGCCGGCACCCTTCGATCCGCCGCGCCGTCTGGTGGTTCAGGGCCCTTATCATTTCGTGCGAAATCCAATGTATATAAGTGCAGGAGTCGCCCTCGCCGGTGCCGCGCTTTTCTACAAGTCGTTGCCGCTTCTGGGCTACGCTGGAATCTTCTTGCTCGCAACTCACTTTTTCGTGGTGCTGTTCGAGGAATCAACCCTACGGCAAACCTTCGGACAAGAGTACGAGAATTACTGCCGACGAGTCAGGCGATGGTGGCCGAATATAGCAACCTCACATGATTCAGATGCCACCTAATACCGTGTGCAGCGGACGCATCCGTTAGGCCCTCGCGCATGGAGAAAGCCAATACGCTACACTGACAAGGTTTCGTCTGGCCACTTCTATTTTAGATGCGAGATGTAGTCAATGAACAAAACTAATATAGGATTACATAAGTTATGCCAGAAACCTTGGTGATGTGCAGCCCGGAATGGTTTGCGGTCAATTATGAAATCAATCCCTGGATGCAACACCAAATAGGCCATGTTTCATCCAAGCTCGCGGTTGAGCAATGGCGCGGTTTCTTCGAAAAGGTATCGGCCCTTGCCAATGTCAAATTGATCCGTGGCGACCCGGCATGGCCGGACCTTGTTTTTACCGCAAATGCCGGACTTCCCTTGGCGCGACATAACAAATTCATCCTCTCCAATTTCAAGTATCCGCAGCGGCAAGGGGAAAGAGCCATTATCCGAGCCTGGTTCGAAGCTGAAGGGTGGACGTGCATCGATTTACCCGACGACGCCTTATTTGAAGGGGCTGGCGACGCACTCTTTGATTCCACAGGCCGACTCTGGGTTGGCGTCGGACCCCGTTCGGATGAGAGGACGCCCGCGTATCTCGGACGCCATATCGCGGCGTCAATTTACGGTCTCGAACTGGTTGATCCTCGCTTCTATCACTTGGACACCTGTTTCTGTCCACTGCCCACCGGATATGCGCTCTACCTACCCGAAGCCTTTGATGATGCTTCCCGGAATTCCCTAACGCATATTTTCGGCGACATGCTGATTTCGTTGACGCTGGAAGAGGGCCTGCAGTTTTGCGCCAACGCGGTTTGCATAGGGCGCGTTATCGTTATGAATCAAACGACTCCTCGCCTGAAGAAATTGTTCTGCCGGCTGGGCTTTTCGGTCCTGGAAACACCTCTAACCGAATTCATGAAGTCGGGTGGCAGCGCCAAATGCTTAACCTTGAGCCTTGACGGCTGGGCGAACGGGTAACCGTGTCGGCTTACGTGATGATGAGGGGCTTATAGAACCAATCAGACCGAAGTTTCATAAGCGGCGGCGCCAGAAGCCGCCATTCGTCAATATGTGCAAAGTGCTAGGGGCGGACCGTCAACGGGCCCGCTACGACGGTCCGGTTGTCGGCCAAATCAGTCACTCGCAGTAAGCTGAAATCAATTTTCCGTGAACGGCTGCTTGACGTTCAGTGGGAAAGGAAGCATGCCGTACGCACGCTAATGCTTAGCGACAGTCTTCTTATTACGCAATGCCGATCAAGGACTGCTCTACAGCAACTACTTTTAGTATGCATAAAGCTCCTACATAAAGTACTCCTCCTTCGTGTGCAATTGTCGGATACTTTCGGGGACGTGCGTCGAGCATCTAAGAATGTCCTTAAATTATGCAAATATGCAGAAGGTATTCCAGTGACCAAAACAGAAGTGAATAAATATCGCGACGAAGGAATGGAAGCGGTAGCCCATTTATTTGGTAAAGGATCCTTGGAGGATCCGGCTCAAGAGGTCATAACTATGCTCATTTAGTAGCCGGTGTCGTATGCCTGCGCGGCGGAAGTGGTTCATCCGAGTAGAGTCGTATGAATCTTTCCTGGGCGGCCAGGCATTCTTCCATTTCCGCATGCCGCCGCCGCAGGTAGCTGTTGTCCGGCTGCATATCCCATGCGGTGCAATTGTCCTGTTCATAGACGCTCAGGATATGCTCAAGCTCCGCACAAATTGCCGGATCGCTAACCGGCATGATGCTTTCCATACGGTCGCTGAGATTGCGCCTCATCCAATCCGCTGAGCCGATGAAGTAAGCAGGCTGGCCGCCGTTCTCGAAACGGTAGATGCGCCCATGCTCGAGAAAGCGCCCCAGGGTGCTGTAGACGTGGATGGTTGGCGACAGGCCGGGCACGCCTGCCCTCAGGCAGCACAGGCCGCGCACGTTGAGCATCATCGGGACACCGGCCTGGCTCGCAAGGTAGAGTTCGCGGATGATCTGCGGATCCTGCAGCTGGTTCATTTTGGCCCGGATACCTGAGGGCCGCCCGGCTTGGCTGTGTTCCGCCTCGCGCCGGATAAGGTCCATGAAACCTTCTCTCAGGTTATGCGGCGCAATCAGCAGCGGACCGTAGTTCGGAGCGGCAATCGCGCCCGTCAGCTCATTGAACACTGCCGACGCCCCTGCGCCGAGTTCCGGGTTGCAACTCAGGATGCCGAGGTCTTCATACAGCCGGGCGGTGCCCGTGTGATAGTTTCCGGTGGAGACGTGGACATAGCGGCGAATACCATCTTCTTCTTCGCGCACCACCAATCCCAGTTTGACATGGGTTTTCAGCCTTTCCATGCCGTACGCCACATGCGCACCGGCTTTTTCCAGTTGCTCGCCCCAGGCAATATTGGGCGCCTCGTCGAATCTCGCGGTGATCTCCACCAGCACCACGACCTGCTTGCCTCGGCGGGCGGCATCGATGAGGGCCTGAATGATGGGCGATTGCCGATTCGTCCGGTAGATCGTCAGCTTGATGGCGAGGACATGGGGATCGCGTGCCGCACTTTCCAGGAAGCGGAGGATGGAGGTGTCATAGTTGTGGTAGGGATGATGGAGCAGGATGTCGGCGGAGCGGATCTGCCGGAATATGCCGCCGGTATCGGCCGGATCGAGATGGCGCAGGCGCGGATGGGTGATGGGCTTGTGAGGCGGATCGCGCAGCTCGGGATAACCGTCAGGCTGGCAATTGACCAAGTCAGTCAAAGCCAACGGACTACTGATGGTCACGATATCTGCGGGATCCGCACTGACATCTTCGGCGATCCAGTGCCGCAATGACTCTGGCATATCGGTGCTCACCTCCAGCCTTACGACGCCGGCGAACCTGCGTGCCGTCAGTTCGGCAGTCACCATGCCGATCAGACTGCCGGGTGCGAGTTCGATATCCTCATCTTCCATCGATATGCGATCCCAGGGATCATCCTTGGCACCACGTGTAACACGGAAGAAATGGCATTCCCAATGTGAACTACTGGGGAACATTTCGTCCAGATTGTTGGCAATCACCTGTTCCAACGGCACGTAGCCGCCTGTAGGCAGGGGCACCCAGCGCGGCCGATTGGGCGGAACCTTGATGCGTGCAAAATGAGTGCGTTGGGATCCATTGCTATGCAGAACGATAGCGAGATTCAGGCTCAGGTTGCTGATGAACGGGAATGGATGACCGGCATCCGTGGCCAGTGGTGTCAGGATGGGCTCAACCGACTCATGAAAATAATGCCGCATATGCGCCCGCTGCGTATCATCAAGTTGATCATAATCCAGCAGTGGAATCCCCGCTTCGGCGAGAACTGGACGCAACTGACCCTCCACGACGTTACAGAGTATGGCCGCCTGCCGCTGGAATTCCTGTCTGCACAGTTGCAGCTCTTCCTGTGTTGTGCGGCCGTCCGGAGACAGTCGGTCGTTGCCGCTCTCGATGCGGCGGCGCAGCCCGCCGATGCGCTTCATCGCAAACTCGTCGTAGATCATGCCCATGATCCCAGCAAACTTGACCCGCTCCAGCAAGGGCGTCGCGGGATCCTCGGCAAGTTCGAGCACCCGTCTGGCGAAATCGAGCCAACTCAATTCCCGGTTGATGTAAGCCTGCGGAGAATCAACCGTAATGTCCTGCGTTGTGTCCATCATGCTCCTCTAAAGCGATTGTCCAGCCCATGATCCAATATAGTCTATCCTGTATCAGTCCGGTCAATTGGGCAAGCGTAACAATAGCGGCTGAACATGATAATTCGCCTTCCTGCCGGTACCGCCGGGCTGCCCTGTAACAAATCCGTGCATGCCGGATCGAATGCCATCGTGATATAGTAAATTTGTTTCTCAGGGAATTTCACATGGCCGTTGAAACAGAACTCAAGCTGTCGCTGCCGCCCGAGTGCCTCGACAGGCTCAAGCGCCATCCCTTGCTCAAGAGTCCGGCCGGATCGCGCGCCGTTACCCGCAAGCTGTACAACGTTTACTACGATACGCCCGGCCTCGATCTGCGCCGCAATGCCCTGGCATTGCGCTTGCGCCGTGTCGGCAAGCGCTGGCTGCAGACTCTGAAGGGCAGTGGAAGCGGGCAGACCGGACTGCACCAGCGCGACGAGTGGGAAACTCCTGTGCCGCTAAAGGCGCTGGATCTCGATGCGCTCAGCGCGGCGGGTGGCCGGTTGCCGCAAGGGGTGAGCGAGAAGTTGCAGCCGGTGTTCGTCACCGACTTTGCCCGCAACCTGCGCCTGCTGAAATTTGGGGGAGCGGAAATCGAACTGAGCCTGGACAGCGGCACGATCCGCGCGGGGAGGCGATCGCAGCGGATTTCCGAACTGGAACTTGAGCTCAAGTCCGGCGAGCCCCGGCAGTTGTTCCAGTTCGCCCTGGCACTGCTCGACAGCACGCCGCTTGAAGTGGAACCCACCAGCAAGCCCGAACATGGCTACCAGTTGTTCCATAACGAACCGCTTGCCGCAAGCAAGGCGACTTTCCCATCCCTGACCGCTTCGCAGGGCATTGCATCCGCGCTGCACGACATGATAGGCACCTGCCTGCAGCATGTGCAGGCCAACGTGCCGGGAGCGATCCACAGCCGTGATGAGGAATTCCTGCACCAGGTGCGCGTCGGCATGCGCCGCCTGCGCGTAGTGCTGTCGATGGCCGAGGCGTTTCGCGCCGAAGACGAACTGCATGAATTGCACGACCAGGTGGCGCAGATGTGCATCGAGTTCGGCGGGCTGCGCGAGTGGGACGTATTCACCACCCAGACCCTGATGCCGATGTGCAACCGCCAGCCGGACAATGCCGGGCTACACGAACTGCTGGCAGCGAGCGATAAGGAACGTGCGCGCTACCGCGCCGGCGTGGTGCGCAAGCTGCACTCGCAGGACTACCAGCGCTTCCTACTGAACTTTGGCGCATGGATGTTCGGCGGCTATTGGCGCGAGGCACCGGACGTGAGCGGAACGGCGCTGGCCGATTTTGCCGTGCACAACCTGGACAGGCGCAGGAAGCAGGCGCATAAGCTTGGCAAGATACTGGCCACTGCCGATCCCGGCCAGTTGCACCGGCTGCGCATCGCCTGCAAGAAGCTGCGCTACAGTTCCGAGATGTTTGGCTCGCTATTCGATGCAACCAGGGTCAAGCCCTATGTGGACGCGCTCTCCGAGTTGCAGGACATCCTGGGGGTGCTGAATGACCTGGCCGTGGCGCACCGCCTGCTCGAAGGACTGGAAAACAGGCGGCGCCATGACACCCTGGAACTCGTGCGCGGCTGGATAGCACACGACCGGGCAGAGCTCATTACGAAATTGGCCGCTGCATGGCAGCGCTTTGCCCGCCAGAAGGAGTTCTGGAAGTAGCGGCCGGTGGCAGGATTTCAGGAACCCGTAATCATAAGAATCATAAGGGTCAGCTTCGCATTTGAACCTATTCTCTGACATCTTTCTTCAGGGTTGAGGAGCGGACCGTCACGATCGGTTTATTCTGAACTGCGGCAAATTTAGTACCACTTGCTGAGATAATTTTTGCATCATATGTCAGTGCATCATTTGGCGTAAATTTTGGATAGATACATTGACCCTGACTTCCGGTGCCGGTGGTTTGTATCCAAGTGAACTATGCGGTCTGGTCATGTTGTAGTGACGCACCCATTGATCCACGAGTGCCTGTGCTTCCCTGACGCCATAGAAGATTGCCGCATCAAACAGTTATTGGCGGCATCTGTTTTGAACCGACCTCTCCGTTTCTCATACAATGACCTTGATCTCTAGTTAAAGGCGAAGTGGCTCGCACGGAGCATGGAAGAGCGGACGCTCTGAATCATAATTTTTCGATTAGTTACCACAGTCCGCTTAGGCCGATTAGATCCAAATGTGCGCTCCGACAAACACAAGGCATGGATTCAGCCCAACAGGTATGTAAAGGAGCACCCTTCTTGTATTTCATTGCAACACCGAGCAGAATCTGCAGCACATGCACAGATATCAATGACCAGCCACAAGGCCGGCAATCAAATATCTTCAATCAATCCATGGAGGACAAAAACATGGCTAAGATGATAAGTAAAGTAACTTCCCCGACAGGCCGTTCTGACTCGGTTAACGCTTGGAACATCAGTCCTGAGGCGCGCCAGCGCATGATTGATGAGGCCGCATATTACCGGCACGTGCAGCGTGGCTTTGCCCCTGGGCATGATCTTGACGACTGGCTCGCGGCCGAAGCCGACTTTGAACGGGCAAACCTTATGCGGCAACCGCCCGAAGCGGACACGACGGAGGAATTCGGGATGCAGCACGGCGGCACCCTTGGCCCCGCGGAGGACGAAGCGTTGAAGCGGATCATCAGGGGGCACCCGCGGCGAGACATCCCGCGCATTGAAAGCATGGAGCCAGAAGACGCGCCGCCGAAGGAATGACGGAGGGGGCGCAGCAGCCCTCTGCGAAACGAGCGTAAAGGTCAACGGCGTTTGAAAAAAATGCCCCTGAACCTTATGGAACAGGGGCAAAAGGTCTTAACAAATGGAGATAAGTTAAGACAACCACGTCAAAGGAGAAAAAAACGTGAGATAACTCGCATTATCTGAAACCTACGATAAGGAAATGCTGAAATAGTTCCGCTACATTCACCAGCAGCGATTGACCTAAACAAAAAGCAATGGGAACTTTTCGGTGACTTGAGCGGTACCAGTTGGTATTTCAATACTTATGCCACAACACAAGGAGAACGATCATGGCTAAAGGTCAGCAACGAAAGAGCAAAGAAGCAAAGAAACCCAAAAAGAAACCGACACCTGCCATCTGACTTGTACGCACTGTGCACTGACTGCTATTGGTAATGTGAATAAGTTGGCGCGGGCATTTTGGCGATACACTGCTCCTCAGCAAGAATCTGACGGAGGCCATAGTGTGCAAGCACGACGGATCATTCATGGTCCCGAAGAACTACGACTTGCCTCCGCCGCGTCCAACCTGCCCACCCCATTCCGGCACACAAAGCTCGCCCTTATGCAGAGCAGACCAGCGAGTTTTCCCGATGGCTATCCATCCCAGGTCTGGATCCTCAATAAAAAATCGTAATGATCGCCTCTCCTCAGGTGGAAACGGCGCATAATCATTTTGTGGGTTCTTGCTCATCGCAGCCCCCTTACGCCGCCACGATAGCTATGACCGCATCGCGATTGATGACTACGGGTACCGCGTCGTTCTGTCCGGTTACTTCTCGAAACGCATGAACAAACCCAAGCTCATTGGAAGTCAGCACGGTGCTCTGCAGAATGTTCTCGATCGCTTCCCAGGTGTCGGGCATGTATTCGAGCATCACGAGACGCAGCAGGTGGGCCGGATCGACCTCAAGCGCCTTTGCCAGCGGCGCAATACGGTTGACAGGCAGCTTGGTCGAGCCGTTCTTGAACATCGTGATGTTGTTCGGGTTATCGAACCCGCACGCTTCGGCAATTTCGCGTTGGGTCTCGTCGATAGTGGCAATACGGTCAGCCAGGAATTCGGCAACCGTCAGGGTCTTGGGTGCTTGCTTGTTTATCATTCTGGGTCTCCATAATCATTGGTTAAGTTCGACAAGTTGATTGTCTTGAATGATTATAGTGAGCCCGTGCTTTACGACTTTTGGCAGTATTTGTGGAAACCCAAGTTTGGTAGTTGCGAGCATATGACAGCCAGCAGGAGCCTCGCGATATGCGGATTTGGGAGAAAACCACCACCATTAATGCTCGCAACCCGCCACCTGAAATAGCGACTACTGAGCGCATATCAGAATTGCAATGACCCCGAATGTTCCGACATTTCTTTATGGCCGTTTGCGATGTTCATAACAGCGAAACATTGAATATTAAATATCCATTATATTAGCGGAAAGTTTTCGCCTCACCGAATGGCAAGATCATGCTATTTTTGCATCTCTTCTGACAGTCAATTTCCACTATTGCTTCTTCCTTATGATAATTGTTGTCATAATGACCACATGCCTTTTCGCCATACAGCATTTCCACTTTTAGGCAATCAACTATGTATATTGTTATGGTCGCATCAGAATGCGCTCCTGTCGCCAAGGTCGGTGGATTAGGAGACGTTGTATCCGGGCTGAGCCGCGAACTGGAAATTCGCGGTCACTCCGTTGAGATCATTCTTCCCAAGTATGACTGCATGCGCTACGACCACATCTGGGGCCTGCAGGTCACGTACGAGAACCTGTGGGTGCCGTGGTTCAACTACCACATCCGATGCACTGTCTGGTTCGGATTCGTTCACGGGCGCAAGTGCTATTTCATCGAGCCGCACTCCAACGACAATTTTTTTAACCGGGGCTCCTATTATGGTTTCCCCGATGAACACGTGCGCTTTGCCTTCTTTTCCAAGGCAGCCCTCGAGTTCATGTTCAAGGCTGGCAAGCGCCCCGATATTATCCATACGCACGACTGGCAAACAGCGCTGGTTCCCGTAATGCTTTATGAAATCTATAAGTCCAGCGGAATGGAAAACTGCCGTGTTTGTCATACGGTCCACAACTTCAAACATCAGGGAATCGCCGGTGAGAACGTACTATGGTTTACTGGCCTAGGGCGGCCTGACTACTACTTTGACCGCAATCGCATGGGCGACGATTTCAACCCGAGCGCCATAAATTTCACCAAGGGTGCGGTGGTGTACTCGAACTTCGTTACCACCGTCTCGCCTAGGCACGCATGGGAAGCCGGGCACACCGAGTGGGGATACGGTCTAGGCCACATCCTCCACGTTTACCAGAACAAGTTCGGTGGCGTTCTCAACGGGCTCGACTACGAGATGTGGAATCCGGAAACCGATCCTGTTATCCCCCACCACTACGGCGCCGGCGACTTTGCAGGCAAGAGCAGGAACAAGGAAGCACTGCGAGCACGCTTGTGGTTGCGCCAGGAACACAAGCCCCTGATCGCCTACGTCGGTCGCCTCGATATGCAAAAGGGCGTATACCTTATACGCCACGCGTTGTTTCATTCCTTGCGCCGGGGCGCACAGTTCGTGTTGCTAGGTTCCAGCCCGGAGCTCGGCATCAACGCAGAGTTCTGGCAACTCAAGCATGAACATAACAACAACCCCGACTGCCATCTGGAGATCGGCTATGACGAAGAACTGGCGCACCTGATCTATGCGGGGGCGGACATGCTGGTTGTGCCCAGTCTCTTCGAGCCCTGCGGATTGACTCAGATGATCGCCATGCGTTATGGGTCGGTGCCCATCGTGCGCTGGGTGGGCGGCTTGGTCGATACCGTTTTCGATCGCGACTATTCTGAACGGCCCACTCGCGAGCGTAACGGCTATGTCTTCCATCAGGCCGACTACCCCGGCCTCGAGTCGGCCATGGACCGGGCCATTGGCCTCTGGTTCGACTATCCGGAGGATTTCCGCAGCCTCGCGGATAACGGCATGCGCTACGACTACTCTTGGAACCGCCCAGGTACGAATTACCTGAACATATACGAATTCATCCGATGCAAGTGACTGATTCCGTCGGCCGCCTTCGCAATAAGGAGAACAACCAAATGGCTCAACTGCCCGAGTACATCGACGGTCTACCCAACATCTGCGGCCGGGAGGACGAGATCGAGCGAGTCATCGCCGAGGCCCAAGGGCGGCCGATATTCCTGCCCGAGAGCCATGTCGATTTCGGCCGCATCAAGAGCGCTTATGCCATAGCCCTGCACATGCACCAGCCGCTGGTTCCGGCAGGCGGCGGCGACCTGCGCACGGCTGAGATCATCAGCAACTTGCAATACATGGTGGAACACCCTGGCATCGGCGATAACCACAACGCTCCGGTATTCAACTGGTGCTACAAACGCATGGGGGAGTTCGTTCCCCAACTGGTGGATGAGGGAAAGGAGCCGCGGGTGATGCTGGAATATTCGGGGACCTTGCTTCACGGCCTTCGCAAGATGGGATTCAATGACACCATAGACAGCCTTAAGACCGTTACCTGCAACCCTTCATACCGTCGTTGCGTGGAATGGCTGGGAGCACCCTGGGGCCATGCTGTCGCGCCTTCCACCCCGGTCCAGGATTACCGTTTGCATGTGCGCGCCTGGCAGCACCATTTCGCCGCCATTTTCGGTACGGAAGCACTGGCACGGATAAGGGGCTTCTCGCCCTCCGAAATGGCTCTGCCCAATCATCCGGATGTCGCCTACGAATTCGTCAAGACACTGAAGGAGTGCGGTTACGTTTGGATCCTGGTACAGGAGCACACCGTCGAGCAGCCCGAAGACGGCCGGAATCCGCGCCGGCCGCATCTGCCTCACCGCCTTGTATGCACCAATTCCCTGGGGGAGACCGTGAGCATCATCGCAATCGTCAAGACCCAAGGATCCGACACCAAGCTCGTCGCCCAGATGCAGCCCTGTTATGAAGCGCGCAGCCTGTCGCGGATGGACCTGGGCGGACGCGCGTTGCCGCCGCTTGTTACGCAAATTGCCGACGGCGAGAACGGCGGGGTAATGATGAACGAGTTCCCCCCCAAATACATGGAGGTGATACGCGAGAGCAGCGGCTCCGAGACGCCCGCCATGAACGCCACGGAATATCTGGAGCACCTCTTCGCACTGGGCGTCACCGAGAGTGACTTTCCTGTCATCCAGCCGACTTTCCAGAGTGGCATATGGAAACGCATGAAGCCTGGTGAGGGACCAGATAAGCTAGCCCGTGTCATCAAGGAATTGGGCCAGGAAGACCACCGTTTTCATATGGATGGGGGAAGCTGGACCAATAATCTTTCCTGGGTGCATGGTTACGAGAATGTCCTGAAACCCATGGAAGAGGTGAGCTCACGTTTCTACGAAACAGTGCTCAAACCGGGTATTCCAAGCTCTGATGCGCGCTATCGCAATGCCCTGTTCCATCTGCTCACCTCCGAGACAAGTTGCTACCGCTACTGGGGAGAAGGGCTTTGGACAGACTACGGCCGCGAAATCTGTCGGCGCGCTGATGAGATATTGATCCACGATTTCTGATTCCAAGAGGGGTACTGACATGAATTCACGGCAACTCGACGCAGAAATGCACAGGATCAGCGAAGCACGCCATCATGATCCGTTCGCCGTCCTGGGGCGACATCAAGCGGATGGTTCGACCGTGGTGCGCACCTTCATGCCCCATGCCACTGAGGTGTTTATCGCTGAAGGAAGCATCCCTCTGGAGCGCGTGCCGGGAAGCGACTTTTTCGAATGGAGGGGTAATCCTGATGGCATGCCCGAGCATTATCGTTTGATCTGGCGCGATGTGGACCATTTCGAACATATCGCCCACGATCCCTACACCTATGGTCAGCAACTGGCTGATTTCGACCTTCACCTTTTTGGCGAAGGCCGGCACCGCCATGCCTATCGCTTTCTGGGGGCTCACGAGCATGAAGTCGAGGGGGTTGCTGGCTTCCGTTTTGCGGTATGGGCGCCCAATGCGGAACGCGTCAGCGTAGTCGGCGATTTCAATCGCTGGGACGGTCGCTGTCATCCCATGCGGGGAAGGAGCGGCAGTGGCATATGGGAGCTTTTCATTCCAGATCTGGAACCGGGCCATACTTACAAGTACGAAATCCGCAATCGCCATACCGGCCAGATCCATATCAAGGCCGATCCGTATGGGCAACGGCACGAATTACGCCCCCATACAGCCTCGATCATAGCGAGCAGAAGCCGCCACCAATGGGATGACGGTGAGTGGATGCAAAATCGTAGCCAGGCCGACTGGCAACATATACCGATGTCCGTCTATGAGATGCATCCGGGCTCCTGGCAGCGCGACATTGAAGGCGAATTCCTCAGCTATCACGAACTGGCCCATCGCCTAGTGGACTACGTCAAGGATATGGGCTTCACCCATATAGAACTGATGCCAATCACGGAGCATCCCTTCGATCTCTCATGGGGCTACCAGACTACCGGCTACTATGCCCCAACCAGCCGATTCGGCGAACCCGACGACTTCCGCTATTTTGTCGATTACTGCCACAAGCATAACATCGGTGTCCTCCTGGACTGGGTGCCTGCTCATTTTCCGAAGGATGCGCACGGACTCGCCCGCTTCGATGGCACGCCGCTCTATGAGCATGAGGATCCTCGCCTCGGAGAGCACTTGGACTGGGCTACCCTGATATTCAATTTCGGCCGCAACGAAGTGAAGAACTTCCTCATTTCCAGTGCCCTGTTCTGGCTCGAGGAAATGCATATCGACGGACTGAGGGTCGATGCAGTGGCTTCGATGCTTTATCTGGACTACTCCCGCAAAGAGGGGGAGTGGATTCCCAATAGGTATGGCGGTCGCGAGAACCTGGATGCAATCGACTTTTTGCGCGAACTCAACGTCGCGGTGCATGAAGAATGCCCCGGTATCCTGATGATCGCTGAGGAATCGACATCATGGCCGCAGGTAAGCCGGCCAACCTATGTCGGCGGCCTGGGGTTCGATTTGAAATGGAACATGGGCTGGATGAATGACACCCTGCGCTATATGTCCCAGGAACCGATTTATCGCCAGTACCATCATGATCTGCTCACCTTCAGCATGCTGTATGCCTTCACCGAAAATTTTATGCTGCCTTTCTCACACGATGAGGTGGTACACGGTAAGGGCTCCATGCTCAACAAGATGCCTGGGGATGAGTGGCAGCGCCATGCGAATCTTCGGATGCTTTACGCCTACCAGTTCACACACCCTGGCAAAAAACTCATGTTCATGGGCATCGAATTCGCACAGGGACTGGAATGGAATAGCGCGGGTGTGCTTGACTGGTATGTTCTGAATTACCCACTGCATCGGGGAATGCAACAACTGGTGAAGGATTTAAATCATCTTTACCGCGGCTCCCCTGCCCTTTATCGCTACGAGTTCAACTGGCAGGGCTTTGAGTGGATCGATTGCCATGATTCCCAGCAATCCATAATCAGCTTTCTGCGCAAGGGTGACGGCAACGAAATGATGGTTATTGTACTCAATATGACGCCGGTGCCACGCCACAATTACCGGATCGGTGTTCCCCATGAAGGCCGTTATCGCGAAGTGTTCAACTCGGATTCTGAATTCTATGGCGGAAGCAATATGGGGAATGGTTCGGAACTGATTCTTGCCGAAGATCGGCCATGGATGAATCGGCAGTATTCCATTTCCCTGACGCTCCCTCCCCTTTCGGCAATTGTCATCACACGGGAAGCATAAACCGATCTCAGAGCGATGCACGAGCCATGCCGCGGTTTCTTAGAGTTGTCCTGTTCTGTGGTACATATGCCCGTTTTTTCTGCCGTGATTGTGAAACGTCATAGGGCGTTGCCCGGAGCCGGTTTCTAACCAGCTCGCGGGACACGTCCGCGCAGACGGCACAACTTTTCTGAATGTGATTCTACGGATTGGAGAAATGTCATGCCACTAAAAAAAGGGTCAAGCCAGACTGTCGTCAGCAGCAATATCAAGACACTGGTGCATGAGTGGGAAGAGGATGGATCGATAGGCAGCAGCCATCCCGCGACGAAACAAAAAGCGGTCAAGCAGGCCGTAGCGATCTCGTTGAACAAAGCCGGGAAAAACCGCAACACCCAACCTCGCAAACGCGAAAAGTGACTTACGGATACAGGCCGACCGCGATCCCGGTGATCTGGAATACTGATAGCACCTTTTTGCGCCAGGCTACGTTTTCTATCAAGCCGATTGAAAATGGCACAAACATTGGCCACAGCACGTGCGAGAACAACGAAACAAATACGTCATGGTCACATTGAGCAGCGGGACATCAAACCGAAATGACAGCCATAGCATCCCCTCGACGATTTGCTGGGCACCGAACAATAGCGGGATCATCGCAAAAGGAATCTCCGCCCTGCGTTTCGCCTTTTTGACGGTTGCCACACCGAGTACGGACAATGAAACTCCGGCTATAAAACTTGCTGTTGCTGAAAAGCACATCGTGCTTGGATCTTTTCATGCCGGACGGAATCGATCCAGTGCGCTCGACCGGGGAACACTCCGGAATTTGGTCAGTAGCGAGTGCTGAAGACGATAGTGTATGGTTACCCCTCCTGACGGGCCGCTGTGTGTCGCTTGCTGCGAGTCACCAGCATCTGCTTCCGGGCGACCTGAATAATTAACCTGATCGCAATCCACCAAGGGCAGCTATATGGCGGTTAATTTCGAGAGGCCAAGGACAGGAACGTGCCAAAAGCGGCCAGTTACGAATTTTTTGCATTGCTGACGTTCACCATCAAATAAGATAACGTGTTAGCCATTACGGCCTCAATCCCGGATAATGGTTTCCTGCTCAGCCAATGTCAGCCGATCATGGTTTACACACCCGCTACCGGTGCCTGGTTGGTGGTTGACACTCATGACAGGCATCGTGGGCGCATGCCAAAAATACAACGGGAGTCAGGATGTTCGTCAACGGTCTGGGCACGGCAAACCCGCTGCACCGCTACAGCAAAGCCGAGTGCTGGGAAGCTTTCAAGGCCTCGGAATGGTTTCGGAGGCTCAATCCGCGTTCGCACATGATCGCGGAAACGGTCCTCAACAAGGACAACGGTATCGAAACCAGGTCTCTTGCCGTTGCATCGCTGGATGAAGTGTTCATGATCGACCCCGACACTCTGCACAGCCGGTTCTTGGCAAATGCACCCGTTCTCGGCACAGCGGCCGGCACAGTGGCGCTGGAGGAAGCCGGTATGGATGCCCATGCAATCGATGGTCTGGTGATCAGCACCTGCACCGGTTACCTCTGCCCGGGCCTTAGCAGTTATGTCGTGGAAGGCCTGGGCCTGCGGGCCGATATTCTCGCTTTTGATCTGGTCGGACAGGGCTGCGCAGCGGCGTTGCCCAATTGGCGCCTCGCCGATGCGTTATTGTCGGCTGGCACCTGCCGGCACATATTGTCGATTTGCGTCGAAGTAAGCAGTGCGGCGATGTATCTCGACAATGATCCGGGCGTGTTGATCAGCGCCTGTCTGTTCGGTGACGGGGCCGGGGCTGCCGTGCTGTCCAAGCAGCCGAACCCGCAGCGGCGCAGCATCGAATGGAAAGAGTTCGCGTCTCTCGTCAATCCGGCGGAGCGCAACGCGCTTATGTTCGAGACACGCCAGGGAATGCTGCGTAACATCCTGACCCGGCCTGTTCCCCGGCTGGCCGCCGATCACGCGAAGCAGGTGCTTCACACGGCGTTGAGTAGCGTTGGCCTGGCGCCTGAAGACATCAGCGTCTGGATCATGCACGCGGGCGGACGCGATGTACTGCTCGAGCTGCAAAACCGGATGGATATAACGGCAGAAGACCTGAGATACAGCGCAGACATGCTGCGCCTGTACGGCAACATGAGCAGTGCCTTCGTCTATTTTGTATTGCAGGCCGCGCTCAAGGACAATGCGAAGCCCGGATGGTGGTGGATGTCATCGTTCGGCGCCGGATTCAGTTGCCATGGTGCATTGCTCAAAGCGGCCTAACTGCGCCGGGTCCTCGAGTCAACGGTGGACCTGAGCCTGCCGCGGCGCGTTGAGCCGGAACTGCTTGATGGCCTCGCCGCCGATGATCCGCGCGCGCAACGCTCCCGCGATGACTTGCGGCGCATCCACCGCGCGATGGCAACTCTGACGATCTTGAATCGCGCTCTGGAGCGCGGCACGGCAGAATTCTGCCCGCGGACCTTGCTCGAACTCGGCGCCGGCGACGGCTCGCTGATGTTGCGCCTTGCGCAGCGGCGGGCGGGCCGTTGGCCGGATGTCCGCGTCACCTTGCTTGACCGGCTGAATCTGGTCGCGCCGCAGACGCTCGAAGGTCTGCGCAAGGTTGGATGGTCACCCCGCGTCGTGGCCGCAGACGTATTCGACTGGCTGGCAAGTCCCGACAACACAGACTGGGATGTCGTCTTTGCCAACCTGTTCATGCATCATTTTTCGTCAAGCGAACTCACGCGATTGCTGGCGGCGATAGGGGCGCGCAGTCGCGTGTTCCTTTGCTGCGAGCCAAGGCGCTCTGCGCTGCCGCTGGCAGGCAGCCACTTGATCGGCTTGCTGGGAGCCGGAACGGTGACGCGGCAGGATGCCGTGTCGAGCGTGCATGCGGGATTCCGGGCGCAAGAGATATCGGATCTGTGGCCCAACGCGCAGGACTGGGAAGTGTACGAATATTCGGCGGGCTTGTTCATCCACTGTTTCCTCGCCATCCGGAAGAGCAGTAAATGAAAATCGGATACGATGCAATCATTTTGGGCGGCGGCCCGTCCGGCGCCACAGCCGCCGTACTTCTGGCACAGGCAGGGTGGCGGGTCGCCGTCGTCGAGAAGGCACGGTTCCCGCGGCGCAAGGTCTGCGGAGAATTCATTTCGGGAACGACGTGGCCTTTGTTGCGGCAGTTGGGTGTTGCGGACCCTTTGATGGAAATCGCCGGACCTGTCGTGCGACGCGTCGGCGTATACGCTGGCGATGCGATGGTGACAGCTCAATTGGCTTCGCCGACCGATCGTGCGGAGGACGGCGGCAGAGCACTGGGCCGCGAGCATCTGGATACACTGCTGCTTAAGCGTGCGGCCGAGGCTGGGGCCGAAGTGTGGCAGCCGTATACGCTCTCAACGTTCGTCGCGAACGGCCATGGCTACGAGTGCACCATCATCGACAAGAGCGCACGCGAGGCTCACGCATTGTATTCGCGGCTAATCATCGCGGCACATGGCTCTTGGGAGTCAGGCGCGATGCCGACGCAGAATTTTCGTCGCCCGCCACAAACCTCGGACTTATTCGGCTTTAAGGCCCATTTTCACAACAGCACACTCCCCTCGGACCTGATGCCGTTGTTCGCGTTTCCGGGTGGCTATGGCGGAATGGTGCATACCGATAGCGCTCGAGTCAGCCTGTCGTGCTGCATACGCCGCAATCAACTTGAACAATGCCGACAGCGGTCACCCAATGTGAAGGCAGGGGCGGCAGTCCTCGCGCACATTGGGTCGTCGTGCAAAGGGGTCACACTGGCGCTGTCTGCGGCGTCGCTCGACGGCGCATGGCTATCTTCCGGGCCGCTACGGACGGGCATTCGCACCTTTGGCCACGATGGTATTTTCACCGTCGGCAATGCAGCAGCCGAAGCGCACCCCATCATTGCCGAAGGCATCAGCATGGCCATCCAATCTGCGGCGCTGTTGTGTGGACAACTGATTGAGCGCCCGGGAGTACGCAGTGATCCATCCTGTTCAAACCAAGTGCTCGAAGCTATCCGGTGCGACTATGCAATGGCCTGGCAAGACAATTTTTCATGGCGCATGCGAATGTCAGCGCTATTCGCGCATCTGTTCATGCGGCCGGTTTCTACCCGCATCGTATCTGGATTGCTTGAATGCTTCCCGCAACTGCTGGCCGAGGGCGCGCGCTGGAGTGGAAAGGCAGAGCCATTGCGCGGAGTAAACCACTTCGTCGCGGGGCGGTAGCAAGCAGACATACCCGCAATTACGCGCGCCCGCATCGCCCCCGCGTCCGATTAAGGATCGTTGCGAAACCTCGATGACAACATTGTAACTCTCGCACGCCATATTCAAAGCCACTACGATCCTGCGCCTGGTGTCCTGCAACCAGAGGCAACGCCGCAATCACAACAGCACGACAGGCTGAGGAATCACAATCACCTTCTGTTACCATGCTGTTAATATAAATGGTGAAGGCCCTATAAGAATGAGCTCCTTGCAAACCATACAACGTATGTTGGTCGAGCAATTCGACCTCAAACTCGATAATCTCGGCCCTGATTCTCAACTGGATAGCCTGGGACTGGATTCGCTCGCGGTCATCGAATTCATGTTCAACCTGGAGGATGAACTGAACATCAAACTTCCTGACGAGCGTGTTCAACTCAAGACGATTGGCGACGTTGCAAACGTCATTGACAAGATCATAGCCGAGCAAAATGTCTCCGCACAGTAGCCACCAAATGACCAGGCGCATTGTCATTACCGGACTGGGTGTGATTTCACCGGTTGGAAAAAGCCCGGAGGAATTTTTCAGCAACCTAATGCAGGGACATTCAGGTATCAAGCAACTGCAATTCGATTTTCTTGAAAAACTGTCCATCCACATCGGCGCGCCAGTAGAGAATTTCAATCCCGCAGAATACTTCAACAAGATACAACTGACCGGTATTGAACGCTTCAGCCAGTTCGCACTGGTTGCCGCAGAGCAGGCCGTGCAGGATGCACAACTTGCTATCAGTGAAGCTGAGCAACCTCGTGCCGGAATATGCATGGGCTCCTGTCAGGGCGGCACAAGCACTCTCGAAGATGGCTACAGGGAACTGTTTCAGAGCCCGAATCCACGCATCAAACCGCTCACCGTGTTGCTCAGCATGAACAATGCTGCCGCCTCGCATATTTCAATCAAATACCACTTGCAGGGTCCGAATATCACTTACGCCACCGCATGCTCTTCGTCGGCTATCGCTATCGGTGAAGCTTGCCGCCAAATCAAACACGGTTATGCGGATGTAATGCTGGCGGGCGGCTCAGAAGCGATGCTTACATTGGGTGCGATGAAAGCATGGGAAGCCCTGCGCACGCTGGCACAGAAAGACCCGAACGATGCCAGCGCTTCCTGTAAACCTTTCGCCAAAAACCGCAGTGGGCTCGTTCTCGGCGAAGGTGCAGCGGTGCTGGTACTGGAGGATGTTGGGCGCGCCATCAAACGTAGTGCGAAGATATATGCGGAACTGGTTGGCTACGACTGTTCGTCGGATTCCAGCCACATCACCAAACCGGATGCTGCCGGACAAGCGCACACGATCCTGAACGCATTACGCGACGCACATTTGCAACCGCAGGACATTCACTACATCAATGCCCACGGCACCGCCACCGTGGCGGGTGACATCGAAGAAACCAAAGCAATCAAGCAAGTGTTTGGCAAGCACGCCGCCAATATTCCCATCAGTTCGACCAAGTCCATGCATGGGCACCTGATGGGGGCAACCGGCGCGGTGGAATTCATCGCCGCCTTGTTAGCCCTGCAGCACAAAGCTGTTCCACCGACCATCAACCTGCATGATCCCGATGCGGAATGCGATCTGGATTACGTTCCAAACCAGGGCCGGACAGACGTCAAGCTCGACGCAGTGATGTCCAATTCGTTCGCGTTTGGCGGTAGCAATGCGGTGCTGATCGCAAAGCGTTTTGTGTTCTGAGCATCACCAGGATCTTCATCAGCTGGGGTTTTTGCTATGCTTGTGTGATCAACAATAACTGAATAGTACAATTCGCATCACCAGCAGGGTGCTTCACATGTACAAAAGTGGAACATTTATAACCGAGTTGGCAGTTTCCCCCCGTTTGGCGAACTGAACAAAACTCAAAAACTGAATGTTTGCTGTTGAAAAAGTGAACGTCCGAATCGGGTCGGCAGTGATCTATGGGGAAGGACTGCTTCACGGAAGCGAAATTTTTTTATCCCAATGGCAGGTTTGCGGCAGGCAGTTCGTGATGGCGAATGAGCACTCAGTGCCAATAGGAGGCATAGCCGTTCATTATTTCCAAAGCATAAAGAAAGTGCAAAGAAACGCGCAGCCTCTACCTGTTCCGGGATAACCCGATGTCAGGTCGAGGCTACGTGATAGGGGACTTTCAAAACCTATCTTGCTAAATTACGCAAGGTCGAAGCGATCCAGGTTCATCACCTTGCTCCAGGCCGCCACAAAGTCACGCACAAACGCGTACTGTGAGTCACTGCACGCGTAGGCTTCCGCGATGGCTCGAAGTTGGGAGTTCGATCCGAAGATCAGATCGACGCGAGAGCCGGTCCATTTGACTTCGCCGGTCTTGCGGTCGCGCCCTTCGAACACGTCCTCGGCATCCGACACGGGTTTCCACGTCGTGCCTATGTCGAGCAGGTTGACGAAAAAGTCGTTCGTGAGCGCCCCTGGTTGCTTGGTGAAAACCCCGTGCTTGGACTGACCGACATTCGCGTTCAACGCGCGCATGCCTCCGATCAGCACGGTCATTTCGGGCGCGGTGAGTGTCAGCAACTGCGCCTTGTCGAGCAGCACCTCCTCGGCCGAGACGGAGTACTTGCCCTTCTGGTAGTTGCGGAAGCCATCGGCGACCGGTTCGAGCACGGCGAAGGCTTCCACGTCGGTCTGTTCCTGCGAGGCGTCCATGCGGCCTGGTGTGAACGGTACCGTCACGGCATGGCCCGCTTTCTTGGTAGCCTCTTCGACACCGGCACAGCCGGCCAGCACGATGAGATCGGCCATTGAGACTTTCTTGCTGCTGCCATTGAACTCACGCTGGATGGATTCGAGCTTTCCAAGCACTTTGGCCAGTTGCTTCGGCTGGTTGGCTTCCCAGTCCTTCTGCGGCGCGAGACGAATCCGCGCGCCGTTGGCGCCGCCGCGCATGTCGGAACCGCGGAAGGTGGAGGCCGAGGCCCAAGCGGTCGAGACCAGTTCGGTGACCGATAGCCCGGATGCCAGAATCTTGGCCTTCAGCATGGCGATGTCCTTGTCGTCGACCAGCTGATGATCGACGGCGGGGATGGGGTCTTGCCAGATGAGTTCTTCGGCAGGTACTTCGGGGCCGAGGTAACGCGAACGCGGGCCCATGTCGCGGTGCGTGAGCTTGAACCAGGCGCGGGCGAAAGCATCGGCGAATTCGTCCGGGTTCTGGTGGAAGCGTCGTGCGATCGGTTCATAGATTGCATCCATGCGCATCGCCATGTCTGCATCGGTCATGATGATCGGCACTTTTTTCGATGCATCGTGCGCGGCCGGGGCCGTATTGTTGTCGGTCGCCTGCTTCGGCGTCCACTGCCAAGCGCCCGCCGGGCTCTTGGACAACACCCAATCGTAGCCAAACAGCATGTCGAGATAACTCATGTCCCATTTCGTCGGTGTCGGCGTCCATGAGCCTTCCAGGCCGCTGCTGATCGTGTCACCGCCCTTGCCGCTGCGAAAGCTGCTCTTCCAGCCCAGCCCCTGTTGTTCGATCGGTGCTGCCTCGGGTTCGGGGCCGACATGCGAGGCCGGGCCAGCGCCATGACATTTGCCGAAGGTGTGGCCGCCGCAGGTGAGCGCCACCGTCTCTTCGTCATTCATCGCCATGCGCGCGAAGGTCTCGCGTACGTCGCGGCCGGATGCGAGCGTATCGGGTTGGCCGCCGGGGCCTTCCGGGTTCACATAAATCAGCCCCATCTGCACCGCGGCGAGCGGGTTCTCGAGGTCGCGTTCGCCGGAATAGCGTGCCTTGTCGTCCAGCCACTTTTCCTCGTTACCCCAGTAGACGTCGATCTCCGGCGCCCAGATGTCCAGGCGCCCGCCGGCGAAACCGAAGGTCTTGAAGCCCATCGATTCCATGGCGACGTTGCCCGCGAGAATGATGAGGTCGGCCCAGGAGACTTTCTTGCCGTACTTCTGTTTGATAGGCCAAAGCAGCCGGCGTGCCTTGTCGAGGTTGACGTTATCAGGCCAGCTGTTGATGGGAGCAAAACGCTGGTTGCCGTGCCTTGCGCCGCCGCGGCCATCACCGGTACGGTAAGTACCTGCGCTATGCCACGCCATACGAATGAAGAAAGGTCCGTAGTGACCGTAGTCCGCCGGCCACCAGTCCTGCGAGTCGGTCATCAGGACGGTAAGGTCTTTCTTTACATCCGCGAGGTCAAGGCGCTTGAATTCTTCTGCGTAGTTAAAGTCCTCGCCCATCGGGCTGGACTCGGGGGTATGCTGGTGCAGAATTTCGAGGTGCAACTGGTTCGGCCACCAATCATGGTTCGACATACCGCTCCCGGCTTTGTGTACAAACGGGCATTTGCTGTCAGACATGGTTTTCTCCTTTCGTGCTTTTAAATAGAGTGCACGGTCAGCATGGGGCGTGAGAACCGATTTGTACAATATATTCTATGTATGCTGTCGATAAGTTTTATCTATCGCGTGGCTTCACCCCCTTCTCCGCGGAACAGCCATTGGGTCATCGCAGACCAGTCACGAAGGTGTGAGGGGGCGATAGTCTTGGCTTGGCAGCAACGGCGTCAAATAGCACGACGATAGTAGTTATTCCATTGAATGGACCGGTGTTGATCTCAATCTGAAGATTAGCCGCATTATCCGGGGAAAAACTGCGTCCGTTTCTGGAAAATGCTACAACTGCTTCGTGTCGAAAACAGCGGGTCGTCAGTATCTGCTTCAGGGGGATTCAATTTGCATCCAACCCAGGCTTTTACAGTGCCCGCAACCGGAACATCAAGGCAGTGATCACCATGTTCCAGCGCCATAATTCATTTCGTCAGGCACCCTTAGTAGGCGATTTCATAAATATACACACGTATTATTCTTGACATGCAGTGTCACATATAGCATCCTCGCTGCAACCTGCAAGCGAGGGTCTGTATATGCCAAGAAAAAGCCCGTTCCAGATTGTT
>JBAUUR010000092.1:0-2161 GCA_049582805.1 Gallionellaceae bacterium
AGAGAAAAGAGTGAATTTCCGTGGTCACTTTACCCCTCCCAGTGATCTGAAAATCGACTGTAGGGCTTTCTGAGAGGTCAAAAATTTTCTACATTTGCAAACATCGAGAATTTCAACAAACTGTTAACTCTGATAGCTATTTATCCACCTGTCCTGATAAAAGATTAAGTTTTTTATTGGGGTGTACTTTACGTTAGGCGTCAGAATTCCATGAGCCTTCGTTTCGCAATACTCATAGTCGTGGCGACCATCCCCGGCATTGCTACCGCTTGGTGCATGGATCATCCTTCCCTAGAGGAGGAATTCAAGCGTTCTCAATTCGTCTTCGTTGGCAAAGTCATTGCAGAGTCTGTTGTGGACCGAGGGCCTGAGGGCACAGGCGGAACGAACTATATTGTCGAGGTTCAAGAACCTCTTCGGGGTAAATCACCGCAGAAGATTACTATCTTTAGTGAAAATAGTTCGGGTAGGTTTACAATGACAAAAAGCCAACAGTACCTACTATTCATTCACTCCGAAACCGTGGAGGCGTACCCGAAGCCTGTGTTTAGCATCTATAACTGCGGTCACTCAGGTACATTGCCACAGTCGCAAAAGGTGCTAAATGAAGTACGACGCCTCGCAAAGAAATCTGACGCCTAACCCTAACCCACGCCCTGAGGTCGACAGTCAAGTAGTTTTGGCAGCCTCCCCCATCGAATTGAGTAACGGCGAGCTGCGGCGTCTGAGTGAATTCAAGTAAGTAGATTCGTCATAGGGTGTGCGGGTCTTCCAGCAACGATAGAGAATTCGAATCCACTTGTAAGCCAGGGCACGGAGCGCGGCTTGATGCGAGCACCCCTTCTCACGTTGCTGGCGATAATAGGCACCCGCCCAGAAGGAGCGCGGAATGGTTTCAGCAGCCCATTCGACAAATGTCTGGCGCAGGAATTTAGGGCATTGCAAGCGCCAGTGAACCCAGCACTTTTTTCCGCTGCGTTCGGTGACGGGTGCCACCCCGGCGTACTTCTGGACTTCCGCAGCGTTCCGGTAACGTTCGCGTTGTTCGCCAAATGCAGCGAGGAGTCGAGGCGCATATATCGGTCCCGCCCCTGGCAGCGCTTGAAACAAGGCATAGTCGGGGAGCGTCTGGGCGAACGCTGCAATCTGTGCATCGAAGCGCTCGATGGCGTCGAGAAGCGCGCGTAGCTGCTGCACAAGCGCTTGTGCCAGGATCTGATGCGGCAAGATGACACTCGTATCGTTGGTTAGCGGGGTAGCCACCTTGATGGCGGATACGCGCGCTTCGATCACGTTTGGATAACGGACATTGTGCTCGCGGAAGAATTTTTCCAGGGTTGCTTTGCGCGCCTGCCGTGCCTGCTTCAATGTTGACCAGCGACTGAGGAAATCGCAAAAGACCTTCGTGTCCTTCTCCTTGAACCATTCGAGGACTTGCGGGAAATACTGCTTGAGCGCATAGGTCAATTGATTGGTAACGCGCACCCGGTCATTGACCAAACCTCGCCGCTGTTCAACCAGGCACTGCAGAGTGCGCATTTCTACGCCCTGAGGCTGGAGTGGTTTGAGCTTGTCACGATGCTGCATGAGCAGTTCAAGTTGCAACTGGGCATCGCTGGGATCATCCTTGGCATTACTTGGCGTGAACGCTTGGCGGTACTTTGCCACGGTGGAAGGATTGACGGGAAACAGAACGAGGAAATCATACTTCTGCAATGCATAAACGAGCGGACCCTTGGCAAGTTCCAGGCAAACGGCGATAGGCTGGCCTTGAAAGCGCTGTTTGAGCGACAGCGCCCACGCCGCGATGGTATCGGGGCGATGGACCAGCACCGTAAACTCCCGCTCATTGGCACCGGCGGCCTGTAGGCATACATCGTGTTTTTGATCGGCCCAATCGATACCGATGTAGGCAGCATATGCGTGATTAATTTGGGGTTTCATGACTCACCTCCCAAGTGTTAAAGTATACCGAAGGGACGTGCATGCTTGAGTTCTGCGAAGGCGATATAGTGAGCCAGTGTGATGGCGAACCATGAGTATTCGTTAACGACTGCGACACGATGTCGCTTGTAAAAGTTGTTTCCACTCTGACAGGAGGAAACCACCAGTGTCGCCTGGTGAATCTAGGAGTCTGAATAAAGAGCGACTCTGACAATGT
>JBAUUR010000093.1:0-31581 GCA_049582805.1 Gallionellaceae bacterium
GGCAATAAACGCAAGCGTGAAGGCATATGACGACATGCTTTCGCATTTATCGAAACGTTAGAATCAAAAATATTATCGTGGCTCAATGTGACCCCTCAAAATTGGGGTGAATTTCAACAAACTGTTAGACGCAGGTTGGCAGATGTAAGTTGGCAGCACAAGTTTTTTGCAATGGAATATATGTCCACATCAAGCCACCCCAAGTCCGGAACCAGCAATTCGGTACTCACGACTAATCGCTCGGAACTGCCTCCGGCAATTTTCCTGATGGGCCCCACCGCCAGCGGCAAGACGTCCGTCGCGGTGGAATTGGCGCGGCACCTGCCGGTGGAGATCATCAGCGTCGACTCCGCCCTGGTGTATCGCGGCATGAACATCGGCACGGCCAAGCCGGACGCGGCCACACTGGCGCGCGCGCCGCATCACCTGATCGACATACTCGATCCGACCGCGGCCTATTCCGCCGCCGCGTTCCGCCGCGACGCGCTGGAGCTGATGCACGACATCACCCAACGCGGCAGGATTCCGCTGCTGGCGGGTGGCACCATGCTGTATTTTCGCGCCCTGCGTGAAGGCCTCAACGACCTGCCGCAAGCCGACCCGGAAATCCGCGCCGCCATCGCTGCCGAGATCGCGCAGCATGGCATCCACTTCCTGCACCAGCAACTAGCCCAGGTGGATGCGGAAACTTCGGCGCGCCTGCAACCGTCGGACACCCAGCGCATCCAGCGCGCGCTGGAAATCTACCGCATCACCGGGCAGCCGATGTCTGCACTGCTCGGTCTGCAGAAAAATGCCGATCTGCCTTACCGCGTGATTCCGGTCGCCCTGGTCCCGTCCGCCCGCGCGCAGCTGCATGCCCGCATCGCAGCGCGCTTCCGGGACATGCTGACACTCGGCTTGCTGGATGAGCTGCGCGCCTTGCGGCATAAATACCCGTTGCACTCCACCCTGCCGTCCATGCGCTGTGTCGGCTACCGCCAGGCCTGGCAGTTACTCGAAGGGGAAATCAATGAAGATGAATTGCTGGACAGAAGCATCGCCGCCACACGGCAACTGGCAAAACGCCAGCTCACCTGGCTGCGCGCGATGCAGGACAACATCGAACTCGACTGTCTGGCAAGGGATCTGCCGCAGCGCGCCACAGAAATTTGCTCAGATTTGCTCCACTCGGCCGGACACACCAGACATCATCTGGACAAGCGGATTATGGAACGGTAGAGTCCGCGCCTGTTTATCTGCCGTCACGATTCACCGAATGGATTCCGGCCGTGCCGGAACGACAATTTATTTATGAACCTCATCATCCAGGCCGAACACGACATTCCTTCCGCGCAACTGCAGCACATTGCCGGACTGGCCCTGACGCGGCGCACCGAACAGATCGCCGCGCATGCCTACCGGATGCACGACGCGCAGCCCCAGGACGGCATCGCCACCTATTGCTATGAACATCAGCTTGATTACGGCTTTGTCGCGCCGCACCAGAAAATCTCCGGATACGGGCTGCTGGTGATGGACATGGATTCGACGCTGATCTCGATCGAGTGCATAGACGAGATCGCCGACATGTGCCAGCTCAAGCCGCAGGTCGCGCTGATCACCGCAGCGGCGATGCGCGGCGAGATCGATTTCGCCGAGAGCCTGCGCCGCCGCGTCGCCCTGCTGGAAGGACTGGATGAAAGTGCGTTGCAGCGTGTGCATGACGACCGTCTCCAGCTCAATCCCGGCGCGGAAGCGCTGCTCGCGGAACTCAAGCGGCACGGCATCAGGACGCTGCTGGTGTCCGGTGGCTTCGTGTTCTTCACCGAGCGTCTGAAGCGACGCCTCGGCATCGACTTCGCCCATGCCAACGAACTGGAGATCGTCGGCGGCAAACTCACCGGCAAGGTGCTCGGCCACATCCTCGACGCGCAGGGCAAGGCGGAATGGCTGGTGCATACGCGTAACGAACTGCAACTCAGGCCGGAGCAGGTCATCGCCATCGGCGATGGCGCGAACGACCTGAAGATGATGGCGCAGGCGGGCGTCAGCATCGCCTATCACGCCAAGCCCGTGGTGCGCTCGCAGGCCAGCTACGCCATCAACTTCGTCGGGCTGGACGGGGTGGTGCATCTGTTCGGCGAATGAGTGCGCGCCAGGCGGACTGATGGCGGACAAAGTCGGCATGGACATCGCCCGTGCCGAACCGGTGGAAGGCCTGCTCTCGCGCCATGGCGATTCTAAAGCGGGACAAGCAGCTATCGCTCGCGCAAACCGGCAAATTCATTCGCCCATGACCCGCTCGATGCGCTGGTCAGGGATCAGCCACATGACAGCGACCGCGACATATAACACTCCAGCCAACCACTGGCTCCAGAAGGCGGCCGGAATCGCGATCGCATACATCATCTGCGAGGCCTTGCCCTTGCGGTCATTCCCTACCGCCTTGGCTAACAGCGCATCCTTGCCGCCGCTGGCGGAGATAATACAGTTCTGCAATATCCAGTAAGCCACCGCGGCCATGAACAGCACCACGCCATATAGCGCCGTGGGCACCGCGGCGAAATGGTTCTCCCCCATCCAGCCGGTCACGAACGGCACCAGCGACAACCAGAACAGCAAGTGCAGATTCGCCCACAGGATTCCACCGTTGACGCGTTGCACCGTATGCAGCATATGGTGGTGGTTGTTCCAGTAGATGCCGAGATAAACAAAACTGAGTATGTAACTGAGAAACACCGGCAGCAAAGGTTGCAATGCGTCCCAATCCGGACCATGCGGCACTTTCAATTCCAGCACCATGATGGTAATGATGATGGCAATCACGCCATCGCTGAATGCTTCCAGACGAGTCTTGCCCATGGTTCCTCCTGTGTCTGTCAATCTTGAAAACAGGGTCAGACTTCGAACCTACGTGTCATCCTGGGCAGACTGGATGACCCGGTAAATCTGTTTCAATGATATATACATAGCGACATGCATCACCTGCGCGAACTGGCATCGGGGTCGCGCGGTGCTCGGCATCCTCCTATACTGGCATGTATACTCCGGTGCCTGCGCTCCGGGCTTCCCCAATGCCAGCCCGCTCGCCACGATTTCTGTCGCTATGTATACAATGGATAAAGGCACGCGGTGCCGCATCCACTCTTCACCCTGTCTGGAAGCCGCAACCATGGCAAAGTGGCTCGTCATTCTTGGCATCATACTTATCCTGGCCGGATTGGTTTGGCCCTGGCTGTCCAGGCTGGGTATCGGCCACCTGCCCGGCGATATTTATATCGAACGCAAGGGATTCAGCTTCTACTTTCCCCTCACTTCCGGCATCATCATTTCTCTGGTGTTGTCGCTGCTGTTCTGGGTATTGCGCAAGTGATTCCAGTTCGCGATAAAAGCGAAACATCACAGGATGCGCCACTCGCCTTGCCAAACCATCGCGGTGTTCAATGCAAAGTGGAACAGCTCATCAATACGCCTGCAAATCGGCTCCTTCCGGATTCAGCGAATGGCGCCAGAACTGGTCGTCGCGGTCGAACAGACGGTAGGTTCCGCGCGGCCCCCAGGTGCCGGCCTGGTAGACGTTGATGAAGTCCCGTTCCATCGCCCATACCTTGATGATGGGATCCACCACGCGCCACGCCGCCTCCACTTCATCTATGCGCAGGAACAGCGAATGGTCACCCTGCATCACATCCAGCAGCAGCCCTTCGTAAGCGTCGTAATCTTCGTCGCCGCCCTTGCGGTAGGTGGCGTCCAGACTGATGGTGCGGGTGTGCATATCGAGTCCGGGCACCTTGACCTGCAATTCAATTTTCATGCAGTCGTTGGGCTGGATACCGAGCATGATCCAGTTCGGCTGTGACGGACCATGGCGCGTGTGGCGCAGCAAGTCCTGCGGCGGACTCTTGAAGCGGATGCAAATGGCCGAACTGCCTTCCGCCATGCGCTTGCCGGTGCGCAGGTAGAACGGCACCCCTGCCCAGCGCCAGTTATCTACGAATAACTTCAGTGCCGCGTAAGTTTCCGTGGCGCTGTCCGCCGCCACACCCGGTTCTTCCAGATAACCCGGCACGGTCTTGCCAGCTATCGTGCCGCTCGAGTACTGCCCGCGAAAGGCGTGGGCATGCACCGAATTCTGCGTGATCGGGCGGATCGCTTTCAGCACTTTCACCTTCTCATCGCGCAAGTGCTCGGCGGTCATCGTCACCGGCGGCTCCATCGCCACCAGCGCCAGCAGTTGCAGCAGATGGCTCTGGATCATGTCGCGCAGCGCACCGGAACCTTCGTAGTAATCGGCGCGTCCCTCGATGCCCAGCGTCTCGGAATGGGTGATCTGCACGTGGTCTATGTAATGGTTGTTCCACAGCGGTTCCAGCAAAATGTTGGCGAAACGGAATACCATCACATTCTGCACCGTGCCCTTGCCGAGATAATGATCGATGCGGTAGATCTGCGACTCGTTCAGATGCTTGTACAGACTGCCTTGCAGAGTCTGTGCACTGAGCAAATCGTAGCCGAACGGCTTTTCTATCACGATACGGCGCCAGCCGTTCTTTTCCCTGAGCAGGCCCACTCCGCCAAGGCTTTCCACGATTTTCGGAAATTCGGCCGGACGCACCGACATGTAGTACATCATGTTCGGCGGAAAGTCCGCGCTTCCATCGAGCAATTGCTGCAGGCGCTGGTAGACGGCGCCATCGCCGAGCGGGGTGGCAAAATAATGCAGCCGCGCGCAAAAGCGCTGCAAGGCGCTTTCATCTATCCCGTGCGCATAGCTGCGCTGCAATGTCTCCGCAACAAAATTCGTCCATTCTTCGCGCGACCGCTGCGCAATATCACATCCCAGGATCACCATCTGTTTCGGCAGACGGTTGACCCTCTCCAGGCGAAACAAGGCGGGAATCAGCTTGCTGCAGCTCAGATTGCCGCCGGCGCCGAATATGACCAGGGTGCAAGCTTCCAGCGTTTTCATTTCTTTTCGCCCGTGTGTTTGACCGCGTGGCCGCCAAAGGCATTGCGCATGGTGGACAGCAGACGATAGCTGTAGCCGGTCTGATCCTGGCTGGCGAAGCGCATCTGCAACGCCAGCGTCAGCACCGGCGCGGCCACCCCCTGCTCCACCGCCTCGATCGCCGTCCAGCGGCCCTCGCCGGAATCCGATACAAATGGCGCGATAGAATCCAGCTTCTGGTCGACCTGCAAGGCTTCCGCCGTCAAATCCAGCAGCCAGCTGCGCACCACCGAACTATGGCGCCACAGCTCGGTGATCTGCGCCAGATCCAGATTGAATTCCTGCTTGCCGCGCAGCAACTCCAGCCCTTCGGCAAAAGCCTGCATCATGCCGTACTCGATGCCGTTGTGAATCATCTTGGTGAAATGGCCGGAGCCGACCGGCCCCACATGCGCCCAGCCGCGATCCGCAGCCGGCGCCAGCGCCTGCAGGATCGGCGTCATGATTTGCGCCACTTCCGCCGTTGCACCCACCATCAGGCAGTAGCCATTCTCCAGTCCCCATATGCCACCGGACGTGCCCGCGTCCATGAAGCCCATGCCCTGCTCCGCCAGCCATGCGCCGCGCCGCTGGCTGTCGTGGTAATTCGAATTGCCTCCATCCACGATGATGTCGCCTTTGCTCAACAGCGGTGCCAGCGCGTGGAGCTGCTGCTCGGTCGGCGCCCCGCTCGGCAGCATCAGCCACACGATGCGCGGGCCGGATAATTGCGCGACCGCATCCTCCACCGAAGTCGCGGCACGCATGCCCGCTTGCGCCACCAGTTGCGCCACCGTTTCCGCGGAGCGGTCATAGCCGACCACCTCGATGCCGCCACGGCGCAGCCTGCGCACCATGTTTCCGCCCATCTTGCCCAGCCCGATCATTGCCAATCGCATAACCACTCCTTCAAAAAAGATATCGAACCGTCCCATGCCGGCAGTTAGAATCAAACCTGTCGCAATGATACTACCTGACGAACCTTATGCCTTCATTAAACAGCCATCAGCAATGCCGCTGGCACCGCTACGCAACCGCCGCAGAACTCCAGCAGGCAGCGATGCAAGCCATATTGCGCGCGGCACAGCAAGCCATCGCCCATCACGGAAAATTCCACATCGTGCTGGCCGGCGGCACCACGCCGCGCAAAGTCTATGAACTGCTGCGTCGGGCAAATGTTGATGGGGCCGAGGAAGACTGGGCCGCATGGCATGTATATTTCGGCGATGAACGCTGCCTGCGGCCGGATCACGCCGAGCGCAACAGCCGCATGGCCGCGCAGGCCTGGCTCGATCATGTCCCCATTCCGCGCCAGCAGATCCATCCGATCCACGCGGAGACCGGCGCGGAATCTGCCGCCGCAGCCTACGCGCAGACATTGAAAGGGATCGGACTGTTTGACCTGGTGCTGCTCGGCCTCGGCGAAGACGGCCACACCGCCAGCCTGTTTCCCGGCCACGAATGGGGCAGGACATCCAGTTCACCCGCTGCCATGGCCGTACACAACGCCCCCAAGCCGCCTCCCGACCGCGTCTCGCTCAGCGCACAGCGCCTGAGCGCGGCGCGGCAGGTCATGTTCCTGGTGACCGGGGAGACCAAGCGGCAGGCTGTGAACAATTGGCGCAATGGCGCAGAGATTCCCGCAGCAGCCATCGCTCCGGCAAACAGAGTGGATGTGTATGTGGAAGCGGCGCTGCTGGAAAATTAAGCGCCCGCAGCCAAGTCGGGGGTGCCCCATGTATTCCCGAAGTCATGCTGGAATTCGATACCCGACTTTCAGGCTACGCTTGCTGTTGTTGCTGTTCTGTACATTCCGCGGATAAATCCGCGCAGGGCTCCATGGAAGGTGAAGTTGTCTGGAGATCGGGAATCATTACAGCGCAGCGATTGGTGGGTGCAATAAACGGCTACGCCTAGCGTGCAGGTGCGGCTGCAGGCCGAGCCAGAAAGTCACAGGCACGCCATGGGCATAACAACGCCTGAGCTCTTTTGCTTGATTACCTGCTCGATGGTGCGGTACCGCACAGAAACAGCTCGCAATGACGCGTAGCTTCAACAACTGCAGCTAGACACGGGAGCGCTGAGCATGAATGCAATCACGTCATTCCTGGTTTCCGCGTGTGTTCTCGCGGGTTTCGCAATCCGCCAATGGGTGAGCGGTTACCTTGGACTCATGTTCTCCGGTGCCGCAGTGATAATTGCCTTTCAAAATTCTCCGACGGCGACCACAAGATCACGGTGAACGTGACTGGGCCGGGCGGCAACGCGAACGAAGACACGATTACCGTAGCGGTAAACCAGTCGGACAGCGTCACGCAAGTACAACGGTAGTTCGGTCCTGTAGTTAACTCTCCCGGAGTTTATGCCGAAAAGGGTTGCTCGGCATCCACACCATGATGGCTGGGCATGCTGGCAAGGGCGGCAAGGGTCGAAAGCACGGAGCCAAAGGTGACAAAGTCAGCGGTAAAACCCAGGTTTGCTGTAGCTGCCTGGTTAATCCTCTCAAACTAGAGAACATAAAGACTAGAAACCGCGAAAATGGAAACAATAAACATCAACATAAACATCAACCCGGCAGCCAACCCCACGGTGACAGTAAATGATGTGCCTGCAATGCCGGTGATGGCAAAAGATGAGCCTGCCATACCTGCGAATGATGCGCCTGCAACGTCCCTGAAAGATGCGCCTGCACAGCCAGCCAATGATGATCCCGCAACACCAGCAACCGATAAGCCGGCAACGCCGGCGATAGCAAAAGATGAGCCTGCCAGCTCTGCGAATGATGCGCCTGCAACGCCCCCCCTGAAAGATGAGCCCGCAACGTCAGCTATAGATGTGCCTGCAACACCTCCAACGGTTCGTCAAAAGATATTTCAATCCTTTCAGAAGCGACGCCACCTGTGGCTGATGATTGCCGCACTCCTCGTCGCTATTGCCTGCTGGTTCGGGTATCACTGGGCGTTTGGCAAGGCCAAGGTCATCTACGCCACCGCTGCCGTCGTACGCGGCGACATTGAAAGCACGGTCGTGGCGGCGGGCATCGTGCAGCCCATCACATATGTCGATGTCGGCGCCCAGACCTCCGGCGTCCTTCAATCGCTGAAGGTCATTCGCGGCGATCAGGTGAAAAAGGACCAGTTGCTCGCGGAAATTGATCCGGTTCTGGCGGATACAGCGCTGAAGGCGGCCAGCGCAGCGCTCGACAGCATGACCGCACAGCGCAATCTGAAACAGGCGCAACTTGTGCTCGCCACAGCGCTGCATGCCCGCAGCGAGGAACTCTTTGCGAAAGGGGACGGGTCAATCTCCGCCAACGACCGCGACACCGCCCGGGCAAATTATGATGTTGCCGTCGCCGACGTCGCGTCGCTCTCGGCGCAGATAAAGCAGGCTACGGCGGCGGTAGACACCGCCAAAGCCAATCTCGGTTATACCAAAATCACGGCGCCGATGGCCGGCGAAATCGTTTCCATCACCCTGCTGGAAGGGCAAACCCTCAACGCGAACCAGCAGGCACCGATTATCCTGCGGATTGGCGACATCAGCACCGTGACGGTCTGGGCGCAAGTCTCGGAAGCGGACATTGTCCGCGTCAAGCCCGGCCAGGACGTCTATTTCACCATCCTTGGCGACACCCGGCGCTGGAACGGCAAGGTTCGGCAAATCCTCCCCACCCCGGAACTCATCAACAACGTGGTGTTTTACGACGTGCTGTTTGACATTCCAAATCCGCAGCGAGAACTGAAAATTCAGATGACGGCGCAGGTCTATATCGTGCTGGCCCAGGCGAAGGGCGTTTTGGTTATACCGGTCGCCGCCATCGGCAATGCCAGTGAAAACGCGGAAACCAAGGTGCGGGTGCTTAAAGCCGATGGCACTGTCGAGCAGCGCGCGATCAAGATCGGCATCAAGAGTGAAATCCTGGCGGAAGTAACTGACGGTCTCAAGGAGAATGAACTGGTCGTCATCGGGGAAAGCACTGCGCAGGGCACTACAACCTCAAGCGCGTTGAGCGCGCGGAAAGGCCCGTGATGCCGTCACCACTGCTCGAATTGAAGGCGGTCAGCCGCACCTATGCGTCGGGCGGCGAGCCGCTGACCGTGCTCAAGGAAGTGAGTCTGGCGATTCAGAGGGGCGAATTCGTCGCCATCATGGGCGCATCCGGCTCGGGCAAGTCCACGCTGATGAACATCATCGGCTGTCTTGACCGGCCGACGAGCGGCAGCTATTCCATTCGCGGCATCGAAGTCGCCAGTCTCAACGGCGATGCGCTGGCAGCACTGCGGCGCGATACCTTCGGTTTCATTTTTCAGCGCTACAATTTGATGTCCGATCTGGATGCCGTCGAAAACGCGGAAGTTCCCGCCGTCTATTGCGGTATGGCGAAAACTCAGCGTGAGGCGCACGCCAGTGACTTGTTGCAGCAACTCGGACTCGGCGACCGGCTGCAACATTATCCCGGCCAGCTCTCCGGCGGCCAGCAACAGCGCGTCAGCATCGCGCGCGCGCTGATGAACGGCGGGCCGGTGATCCTGGCCGATGAACCGACCGGAGCGCTGGACAGCCAGGGCGGCAAGGAAGTCATGGCCATTCTGGTGAAGCTGCACGGGCTAGGGCACACGATCATTGTGGTGACTCACGACAGCGACATCGCTGCTTATGCGCACCGCCTCGTGCGCATTGCCGATGGGCGCATCACCTCAGACGAGCAGCAGCATAAAGGGGAGGCAGCTGATCAGGCGCAGACTGGTGAAACGGTAAAGGATGCCAAGCCGGGTGTGGCGATCCTCGGCGAATCCCTGAAGATGGCCTTGCGTTCGCTGCTGCACAATCGAATGCGAACCGTGCTGACCATGCTGGGAATCATCATTGGCGTCGCCTCGGTGATCACGCTGATGGCGATCGGCAACGGCGCGAAGCAGGACGTTCTGGAGCGCATCCAGGCCATGGGCACCGACCTGTTGACGATCATGCGCGGACCGCCCGACGTTCGCGCTTCTGCCAACATGGTGACCAGTTTCCTGCCGGAAGATTTGCCGTCCATCCGCAGTGAGCCGGGTGTCGCCATGGCGGTTCCGGAAACGACGTTGTCTTCACTGCTGCGCTTTGGCGACCAGGACTTGACCGTCTCGGCGGTCGGAACCGGCGAAGACTTTCCGCAGGTGCATGATTGGCCGCCACAGTCCGGCGTGTTCTTCTCGGCGGATCACGTAAAGCGCTATGCCCAGGTCGTCGTGCTCGGCCAGACCGTAGTAAAGAACCTGTTCCCCCAAGACACGAATCCGCTGGGCCAGTATGTGCTGATTGGCAGCGCGCCTTTCCTGGTGATCGGTGTGTTGAGCAGCAAGGGCTTGACGCCGCGGGGAGACGACATGGATGACTCCGTCTGGCTGCCCTACACGACGGCCGGAGCGCGCGTCTTTGGACAACGCTTTTTCAATGACATCGTCGTGAGAGTGAAGCCGGGCGCGGACATGAGCGTGGTGCAGACGGAGCTCCACACGCTGCTGATAAAACGCCACCGCAAGGAAGACTTCAACATCCGGAACATGGCCGACACCATCGCCACGGCCAATGAAACGCAGAACACGCTCACCTATCTGCTGGCGGCGATTGCCGTGATCTCGCTCGTGGTCGGCGGCATTGGCGTGATGAACATCATGCTGGTCTCGGTCACCGAACGCACCCGCGAAATCGGTATCCGCATGGCGATTGGCGCGCGCAGCTTCGACGTGATGTTTCAATTTCTTACCGAGGCGGTGATGGTCTGCTTTATCGGCGGCCTGGCCGGTGTCGCTGTCGGCATAGCTGGCGGCTTGGCTACCTCCGCGATTGCAGGCTGGCGCGTGATTTTCACGGTGGCACCGATCGTCATTGCCTTCGCGTGTGCTTTTCTGACGGGTATCGTATTTGGCTATCTTCCAGCCAGAAAAGCCGCCCAACTCGATCCCATCGAAGCGCTGGCGCGGGATTAGAAACGACAAATATTGGCTTCTGTCCGGGATGAGACGGGCAACGGCACTGAAAACCTGAGAGACAATGCAATGATCCTGCCTGCCCACGCTGCTCGTACAACCGCTTTGCTGCTGGCACTTCTTGTGCTGTCCGGATGTGCCGTCGGCCCCGATTACCACCAGCCGGCAATCGCCGTCCCAGCCGCCTTCAAGGAAGCGCAGGGCTGGAAACTGGCCCAGCCGCAGGATGAGGCTCTGCGTGGCACGTGGTGGGAACTCTACGGCGATACGCAGTTGAACGCGCTGGTGGAGCAAGTGACCGTTTCGAATCAGAACGTACATGTCGCCGAGGCCCAGTACCGGCAGGCGTTGGCCGTTCTGGCCCGATCCCGTGCTGCCTATTTCCCCACGCTGTCGGCCAGCGCTTCTGCCGGCCGGGCGCAGTCGGGAGGCTCGGTCGTAGTCACACCCGCCGACCTCGTTGCCTTGAACGCAAGCTGGGAGGCGGACGTCTGGGGCAGTATCAGGCGCAGCGTCGAATCCAGCAGCGCGTCGGCCCAGGCCAGCGCTGCCGATTTGCAGGCTGCCCTGCTCAGCATCCAGGCCACACTGGTGCAAACCTATTTGCAACTGCGCATCAACGATGCCCAATCCCGCTTGCTCGACCAGACGGCGGCAGCGTATCAACGCACGCTGCAACTTACGCGCAACCGCTACGACACCGGCGTCGTCGGTGATCTTGACGTTAGTGAGGCAGAGACACAATTGAAATCGACTCAGGCGCAAGCGATCGATCTCGGCGAACAGCGGGGGCAACTGGAACACGCGATCGCATTGCTGGTTGGCAAAGCGCCGGCCGATTTTACCCTGGCACCGACTTATGTCCTGCCGGCACTGCCGTCGATTCCCATCGACATACCATCCACCCTGCTGGAGCGCCGGCCCGATGTGGCGGCCGCCGAGCGGCGTGCTGCCGCAGCGAATGCACAGATCGGCGTGGCGCAAGCCGCCTTCTTCCCAACGCTTATGCTTGGCGCTTCCGGCGGTTTCCAGAGTTCGAGCTGGTCGAATCTTTTTTCGCTGCCTAACCGTTTCTGGTCGCTCGGCCCGTCGCTGGCAATGACGCTGTTCGACGGAGGAGCTCACTCGGCCCAGAAAGAACAAGCTATTGCAATCTACGACCAGAACGTCGCCACTTATCGTCAGACGGTTCTGACCGCGTTCCAGAGCGTCGAGGATAGCCTGGTCTCGTTGCGCGTCCTGGCGCGTGAAGAGACGATGCAGCTCGAAGCGGCGCGTTCGGCGCATGATTCGTTGAGTCTGACTAGCGAACAGTATCAGGCAGGTACCGTGAGTTATCTTAACGTCGTAACGGCGCAGGTAGCAGCGCTTGGCGCGGATCTCGGCAGCCTGAATATCGCCGGGCGCAGGTTACTGTCCAGTACGGCGCTGCTCAAGGCACTCGGTGGTGGCTGGAGGTCGCCGAGCCAGGACACCTACCTGCGCGATCAGTCCGCACGGTAATCAAGTCAAGGAGCGACGCAGGTTCCAGGGCTGTTCGGATGCTTTCTCGCTTAATCGAATGGACGCCCGCTACCCCTAACGGCGTCGAAATGCCAAAGTCGTGGTGCAGCAAAGCCCATTAACAGTTTGTTGAAATTCTCATACACGCAGAGAAAAGAGTGAATTTCCGTGGTCACTTTACTCCTCCCGACGATCTGAAAATCGATTGTAGGGCTTTCTGAGAGGTCAAACATTTTCAACATTCGCAAACATCGAGAATTTCAACAAACTGCTAACCAGAGAGAGCGTCCGCAATGAAGATTAATCTGACAGGCATCGATTTGCAAAGCAAGTGATTGTGATTCACGGCATGGTTGCGCACGGCAACACTGCGCTGCGCGAACAACTGCGCCGGGAGTGAGATAGCGAAGTTCTGCGGCAATCCGGAGCCGTGCCTGATCGGCATGGAAGCCTGCGCAGCGCCCTGCGTCTGCCCATACTGCACGACTCGTGCCGCACCGCCATGACGTGGCGGTTTCTCTGCAAGATGCTCATCTCCTGTGGCAGCGCTGATCCGATTGCGACAGGCTGGAGAGCGAATCAGAATATTTGATGCAAGCGGCAAAAGAATCGCAAGGAAAGTCACCGGCGTGCCACGAGCACAACAACGCCCGAACGCTGTTGCTTGATTACGCGCGTTGGTTCGCTGGCGCACAGAAATAGCTAGCATTGACGCGTAGGTTTGAAAACTTCAACCAAACACCAAGGAACAATGAACATGAATCCAATCACATCATTTCTGGTCTTCGTTCTCATCCTCGCGGGCCTTGCCGCCGGCAACTGGGTGAGCCTCTATCTGGCACTGGCGTTCTTCGCCGTCGCCGTTATCATCGCGCTGTCGCTGAAGATGGCCAATACGTGGCAGAAGTTTGTCATCCTGAGGATGGGAAAACTGCAAAGCGTCAAGGGGGCGGGCCTGTTCGTCATCATCCCGGTCATCGACAACGTGATCGCCGTAATCGACGAGCGCATACAGACTACGGGTTTCAACGCCGAGCAGGCGCTGACCAGGGACACCGTTCCGGTCAATGTCGACGCGATCATTTTCTGGCACGTGCACGACGCAGAAAAAGCTGCGTTGGCCATTACCAATTACCGCCAAGCTATCGACCAGGTTGCGCAAACCTCGCTGCGCGAGATGATCGGTTCTTCGATGCTGGCCGCATTGTTATCCGATCGCAAAGACGCCGACGAGCAACTGAAGAACGAGATAGGCGCAAAGACCGCTCCCTGGGGCATAACGGTGGGTTCGGTGGAGATTCGCGACGTTGCCCTCCCGGAAGCATTGCAGGATGCCATGTCGCGTCAGGCTCAGGCTGAGCGCGAGAAGCAGGCGCGGGTGATTCTCGGATCAGCCGAAGCCGCGATTGCCGGAAAGTTTGTCGAGGCCGCCGATATTTATGCCGGCCATCCCGCAGCGCTTCAGCTTCGCGCCATGAATATCATTTACGAGACCACCAAGGAACGGGGGGCCACGATCCTGATTCCGAGTTCGATGGTCGATAGCCTGAACCCTTCGGTAACGAGTCTGGCGCTTTCGCTCGCGACCAAGGAATTGCCTGGTCCAGAGGTTGTTCCACATAAGGTTGCAGCCGCAGGATAATCCAGGAGAAAAATGATGAACGTTCTACCCATTGATAAAAAAGTCCTCGATAAATTCGGGCCATATACCTTGATCACCGGGATCCTGCTGATCGTGCTGGGAACGGCGGGTATTTTCCTGCCGGGTGTGATGTCCCTGAGCACCGCGCTCTTTGTCGGTTGGCTATTGCTTATCGGCGGCATTATATGGGCCATGCACACCTATAAATATAGCCCGAAGAACGTCATGGACTGGATCAAACCTGCCCTGTTGTTGATCATCGGCGGCCTGATGCTGTTCTATCCTGTACCAGGTGTGGAAGCGGTGGGACTGTTGATGGCCGTTTATCTGTTGCTGGATGCCATGGGCAGCTTCGCCCTCGCCCAGTCGATCTATCCTGCCAAAGGCTGGGGCTGGATGACTTTCAATGGTGTTGCCTCGGCCCTGTTGGCCTCGCTGTTTCTGATCGGGTGGCCAGCCACTTCCCTGTGGCTGGTGGGTCTATATGTGGGCATCAGCCTGCTGTTTGATGGCTGGGCGCTGGTTGCTATCGGCTGGATGTTACGCAAAGGCAAGCCATCTTGAATCGTTGCTTCGATATTCAGCCACTGGCCGGCCGGCAGATCATCGTCAACCCCGTGCTCACCAAGATCGGCACCACTGGGTGATAAATGGCTTACCGCCGATTGCGCAGAGGATTTTGAAATGATGGCAAGATAGAATAGATCGTGAGTGTCAACAATTTATCTTTATGGTTCATCGTCGAATTAGCTGTGAATTTATATCAGCCTAAGCTCATATCTAACTTACCACAATGAAACAGAATTCTCGCTCGATAGTTGGTGAAGTTGCGAAATCCTCGGGCGTTGGCTTTGATGAGTTGAATAGCGCTATTGAATCCTTCGGCGCAGGCGTTGCTGATTCTGTGCTGACTGTAGTTGAGCAAACCGGTCTCATGGCGCCTGAGTATTTTGACTACTTTTTTGATCGGCTCCAAACGACTGCGCATGGCGTTGTTGGACCATGCGTCAAAGAATCGTTTGGCAGCCCCCATGTAGTAATAGCTCCAGAACTGAGTGAACGTTTCTTTGATACGCCATGCCCGGCTGGTCTTGAGGTTGAGCTGATTCAAAGCTCGAAACGAAACCGCCTCGGCACTGCGCCCATCTGCATAGGTCTTGAGCCACGCATATTTACTTCCCGTCAGCGGAGACGTGCCCGCTTGAGCCAGACTACGGTGCTCTTGTTTGCGCACCGAATCGACCGCCTTCCCGAGGTATTTGGAAGCGTGAAATCGGTCATGAACGATATCGGCTTGGGGGAGGCACGCTTGTGCCGCACTTATATAAGCAGGCCACATATCCATGGCTACCGCTTTGACCGAGGCGCATTGAGTCGGACTGAGTGTTCCCAGCAGACTCTTGGCCGCTTTCAGCTTTCGCTCAGGCACCAGATCAAGAACTCGCGAGCGGTCGATGTCAGTCAGTATGCTGACGTAACTGTGCCCACGTTCGGAACTTTTTTCATCAATCCCAAGATGGGGCACACTCTCCTCACTGCGACGCAGCATGCCTCGTTCCACAGCACTCACCATGATACCGTTGACGGTGTTCCAGGAAAGCCGCGTGAGTTCGCAAACTCCTTGGGTGGTGGGACAAGCTTGCAGCAGCTTGATCACAAAAACTTCCATCAGAAGGGTGACTCGGCTGTAGCGTTCAGCCCATGGCACAGCCAGCTCTTCGACTTTGCCGTTGCTGTATTTGAGCTGGGGGTACGCACGCTTTGATGATCGTCTCAAACTGGCAGGTATCCAAATGCCTCCACTGGCGTTCGCTCCAACCGTTGATGTGAGCTCGCCTCGTGCTATCCATAGGATCGGCCCACACTTGACCTCGCTTGAGAACAACTTCTACAACCACGCGCTGCTCCGCCAGGAAAAGATCAACAGACTTCACCGACCAAGGCGATTTCAGTCCAAGAAGGTGTTCGTACAGGGCAGTGTCTTTCATGATGTTGTCGGTGAATTTGAGAAACCGAATTTTCTGGCATTGAGGAAAAAATCACAGTGCAATTGATGAAGAACCATCTTTATGCGATTAACGGTACTGCGCCGGAGCGAGTGGAGATGAGCGCGTGCGTTAACAGATGATGGGAGCAACAGATAGCTACACCTATCGCGCATGGGTGCCGGCTGGCTTCACTACATGGCGCAACTCATATCGCACGACCCCGGCATGGCGGTTCCCCTACGAAGCCGCCCGAATTTTATGGCGGAGATAATCCAATACGAACATGACTACACCTGAACGCCCGCTGCATGATTACGTAGCCGAAGTTTCCGAACACACAGAAGTCCGCAGAGGTGTTCCATTGCCTTTGGGAACCCATGAATATGCAGGGGGAGTCAACTTCGCCTTGTTCAGCCGTCACGCCAGCCGCGTTCGGCTGGCATTGTTCGACCGACCGGCTGACGCAAAGCCGTCCAGGGTCGTTGATCTCGATCCCGCGCGCAATCGCACGGGGGATGTGTGGCACGTATGGGTTGATGGGATTCGCACCGGTCAACTCTATGCCTACCGGGTGGACGGCCCGTACAGCCCCAGGGAAGGACTTCGTTTCAATTTCAACAGGCTGCTCCTGGATCCTTTTGCGACAGCGATCTCGCCGCTGCCTGATTGGGATTTTGGCGCGGCGCGGGGATATGACCCATCAGTGCCAGAGCCAGATCTGGTTTATTCGAAGGTCGATGATGCCGGCTCCATGCCGAAATGCGTGTTCACTCACGAGCACTTCCACTGGCATGACGACCGTCCGCTCAGTCATCCATGGTCAAACACCGTGATTTATGAAACGCATGTTCGCGGGTTTACCATTCATCCCAGCGCCGGCGTGCAACATCCCGGCACGTACCGCGGCCTGATGGAAAAGATTCCCTATCTGAAAGAGCTTGGCGTGACGGCCGTGGAATTGATGCCGGTACACGAGTTCAATGAACATCAAATGTCGGGCATCAACCCGCAAACAGGCAAGCCGCTCAGAAACTACTGGGGCTACGATCCCGTGGCCTTCTTTGCGCCGAAATCATCCTATAGCAGTGCGGGAGGTCTGGGTCAGCAAAAGCTGGAATTCAAGGAAATGGTGCTGGCGCTGCATCATGCCGGCATCGAAGTGATCCTGGATGTCGTGTTCAATCACACGGCGGAGGGGAACGAACTGGGCCCGACCTTGTGTTTCCGCGGGATCGATAACGCGATTTTCTACCTGCTGGCGTCAGACCAGCGCTACTACAAAGACTACACGGGCACCGGCAACACCATCAACGCCAACCATCCCGTGGTGCGGGATCACATCATGGGTGCGTTGCGCTACTGGGTGGTGGAGATGCATGTGGATGGATTCAGGTTTGACCTGGCGTCGGTTCTCGGCCGCGACGGCAGCGGCAAACTGCTGGCCAATGCCCCGCTGCTCGAACGGATCGCCGAGGACCCGATCCTGCGGGACGTGAAAATCATCGCCGAGGCGTGGGACGCCGCCGGTGCGTACGAGGTGGGCAGTTTTTCAGAGCGGCGCTGGGCGGAGTGGAACGGCCGCTACCGCGATGATGTGCGGCGCTTCTGGCGCGGCGATGAGGGCATGCTCGGCCTGTTCGCCAGCCGCATCTGCGGCAGCGCCGACATCTACACCAGGTCGGGCAAAGGCCCCGGGGCCAGCATCAACTTTGTCGCTTGCCACGACGGCTTTACCTTGAACGACCTGGTGAGTTATCGCCACAAGCACAATGAAACAAACGGCGAAGGCAACCATGACGGAACCGACGCCAACTTCAGCGAAAACTATGGCGTTGAAGGCGAGACAACAGATGCGGGGATCGAGGCCTTGCGCAAAGGCCAGATCAAGAACTTCCTGCTGACCCTGCTTATTTCGCGCGGCGTGCCGATGCTGCTCGGCGGCGACGAAATTCGCCGCACGCAAGGTGGCAACAACAACGCCTACTGCCAGGACAACGAAACGAGCTGGCATGACTGGCGCTATCTGGAACAGCACAGGGAAATTTTCCGCTTCACCGCTGGCATGATCGCCTTGCGTCGCGCCCATCCGATTCTGAGCAAGGAGCAATTCTATACGGACGCCGAGATCCACTGGTTTGCGCCGCAAGGAGGACTGCCCGACTGGGCCGATCCGAAACAAAAGCAGTTTGCCTGTCTGATCCAGGAAGATGAGCAGAACGCACTTTGCCTGCTGTTCAATGCCGGCACCGATGCGGTCGATTTCGGGTTGCCTCCGGTACCGCCCGGGGCCCAATGGCATCTTGCCGTCGATACTTCTCGCGAATCGCCACAAGATCTGTTTGCTGCGGGCGAGGAACCGCTCTGGGAAGATCCGCGAATCTACCAACTGAGTCCCCGATCAAGCGCCATCCTTCTGGTCCGAGGAATGAACGAAGAAAGGTTGCAGACGCGTTGACGGAAGCCAAATGACCGGTGACTCAGTCCAGAAGATTCTGTGGGGAGAAATTGAGCGGATCGGACAGCCGGAAGCCGCCTTGCGGGTGAAGAGCCTGGACCGGGCGGACAACTTCTCGCGGTTGGTGACGGCGCCGGATCACACGGTGGCGATGGGCGCGCTGATGGATTGGATCAAGGAACAGAGCGGACGCGATGCATTGGTCGCCGTCGGTATCCTTCGTTTCATTTAACTCCTTCGTTTCACGTTTAATAAAGCGTTGGTGTCCATTTTTTCAGCTTACCTCGCTGCTGGCGCAACAACTTCACAGCCAGGTCCCATGCTCTGGCAATTGCATCGGTGGGCTTCCGCCGTCGAGGAACAAGCCGATCAAGAAACTGAGAATGGAGATGAAAATGCTGGCGAAGAAGGCGGTCCAGAATCCGGAAACGGTGAAGCCACGAACGAGAGAGGATACCAGCAAAATCATCAGTGCATTGATCACCAGCAGGAAAAGACCGAACGTGACCAGTGTCAGCGGCAGGGTGAGGATAATCAGCAGCGGCTTTACGATTGCGTTGGCAAAGCCAAGCAGCAGCGCAGAGATGATCAATGAAGAAGTGTCAGCGAATTTTATGCCGCTGAATATGTAGCTGACCACCCAGAGCGATAGCGCCATGATGCCCCAGTGCAGGAGAAATGGCGTCAAATTTTCTAGCATATGGAGATACCTTGGCAGCAGTGTCTTGAGCCGGTCATTCTACCCATCAATGCATTCACCCGATAGCGCGCGGCGGCAATTGGCTGCAAAACACTCCTCCATAATGAGGCGGATTGCTACGCATCGAGCATTTTCGGATTTTCGGTCGCAGATCGGCAGTCAACCTTGTGCATCAACCAGGCGGCCATATATTTTCTGCCCTTTAATCATTTGCGATGCTGATTGCATCGATTGCGGTTAGTCACTATGCTTGCTTGCGCAATTTTCAGAAACGTATATCCATGGCTGAACGAATCTTGCCACATTTCTCCGATACGAACATATTAAAGGCCAACCATGCGCGGCATTCCGTCCGCGCCTGCGCAGTCATCGCAGCTCTAGGCGTCGGGGTTCCGGGCGGCGAATTCAACGCCACCTCGAGAAATAAGCTGCGCATTCTTTGCTGGAAGAGATAACAACGGGGAGTCTGGGCATGCTGGCCTTCTTAAGCATGGCGTTGTTGATTTATGGTGCCATGCACATCTACGCTCTCGGCAAGCTGTGGCTGGCTTTTCCGCATTCAACGGAACTTGGATTGGTGCTGGCGTTATGGGGACTCGTCATGACCGTCTCACCGCTGATCCTCTGGCAGATGGCAAAGCAAAACTGGCACGGCGCAACCGTCATAAGCTCGTGGGTGACTTATATCTGGATGGGATTCCTGTTCCTGTTTTGTTCCCTCGCTCTGGTATTCGACTTGGGTCATGTGCTGGCAACGCTCCTGGGTTTCAACTGGCACCTGAATGATTCGATCGCGTTGCAAATCGTTGGCCTGCTCGCTCTTTCGATGCTGGGCTATGGTTTGGTCGAGGCCCGGCAGATACGTGTTGAGGAAATCAAAATTATCACCCCCAAGCTTCCTGCTGCCATCGGCCGAGTGACCATCGCGCAGATTTCCGATTTGCACCTCGGCTTGATGCTGGGAGATGAGTTTCTTGAGCGCGTCATCGCCAGGCTGCGCGAACTCCAGCCCGACATCATCGTGGCTACCGGAGATGTTGTGGATGGGCAAGGGAACGACCTTGACGAACTGGCCCGGCACTTCCACGCCCTCAAGCCCCCCAAGGGGGCATATGCCGTAATCGGCAATCACGAATACTATGCAGGGCTGGAAAGCTCCCTCCGCTTCCTGCGCAGCGCAGGCTTTACCGTGTTGCGCGGCGAGTCAGTTGCAGCCGGAGGAATCATTATTGCGGGAGCCGATGATCCAAACGCAGGGTCGCTGGCTCAAGTGGCTAGCGCGGATACTCGACAAGCGCTCGCTTCAGCGCAAAATAGCGCCTTCATCATCCTGCTCAAGCACCAGCCAATAGTTGATAAGGATATCCCATTCGATCTGCAACTTTCCGGCCATGTCCATGGCGGCCAGATATTTCCGTTTGGCTATTTAACGCGGCTTACCTACGGCGTGCGCACCGGCCTCACACATCTGGCTGACGGGCGCCGGCTGTATGTCAGCCGCGGCGCCGGAACCTGGGGTCCGCCGATACGCCTTTTTGCTGCGCCCGAGATTACGCTGATCAGGATCGACAGCGAGAATAAATAATCGCATATCGCCCATCGCTGCAGTTGCTCAGCAGGGTCTTAAAACTTTTAGTGCTGTGTATGTCCCGGCGGCACCAGCAGCCAGGCAATCAACACAAGAATTCCAAACACAGTGTAGGCAACCGTAAAAACCCAGGGGTCAAAATCATAAAACAGGATCTCATGCAGCCAGTACTGGACAAAAGAATTGGAATAGGCAGTGCCGCCTATTGTCTCCCTTAACCGGTTCTCCCACTCGGTGAGCGGGCATATCAAGCCAAGCCATGACTCCGCTATTACGATTCCGATTCCCAGAAGGTGGATGACCCTGAACCACCGGTTCTTGACCCATCCCCAGCGCCAATACCCTCCAAGCATGACCACGACAAGCCCCAGAATGACAAACGCCACGAACAATGCATGTGTGACCAGAATAAGATCAGCCAGGAAATGGTGCATGACAATTCAATTGATTCCGTCTGTGCCCTTTCATAATATAGCCCAAATTATCCATGCAATACGATCAAGATAGTTTTGTAGAGCGCAATTGAAATGTCCGGTTCTGTCGCGCGATATATATCCGATTTGGGGATAGGCAATGGAAACACCGCCAAACCGGGCGCATTGGTTGCAGTCGCATCAAATCGCGACAAGCTTGATCTCGATGGGTGTCTGGTGCGATTCACTTCGCAGCCGACTGAATGAGAAATCGGATGCGGTTAAATCCGATATACAACGTGGCATGAACTTACGCTTCGCAGCATCGCAACCAGATTGCGAGGTTGTTTTGCCCCTTCGCTTACGATAGGGTAATAGGGGTACGGTATTGGCATTTAACGCCGTCGAGCCAAGGGGCAAAACCAACCCGAAGGCGACATTCGACTTGCTCAAGCGCTGTCGTTCAGCTTTCAAATTTGTATGGCGCATAGAACTCAACTCGAAGCTAGCAGTTTGTTGAAATTATCATACATGCAGAGAAAAGAGTGAATTCCCGTGGTCACTTTACCCCTCCCGGTGATCTGAAAATCGACTGTAGGGCTTTCTGAGAGGTCAAAAATTTTCCACATTTGCAAATATCGAGAATTTCAACAAACTGCTAGAGAACAGACTCTCCAAAATGCATTGCTATTTTTCGATTGTGCTGGACGGATTATTGCTGATGAATTGCTGGTTATGCATATTTATAGCGCCCGTGATGCAGGTAGGTGAGCGTCAATGATTTGCCAAATATTGTCACATCAGATGACGATATTTGGTTTTGTAAACCGGGTGGAAACCGATTAATTCCATTTTTCCATTGAAATATCAACGAGAAGCCTAAAGTTTCACTTGGCGGCACACTTCTTGCTCCCCCGATTGTAGCGGCGAATTTTCGCAGGTCAACGTAAAAATAGTATTTTGGTTTGTTTGTTTATTATCTGATAAGGAGTAAAGAAAATGTATAACAAAATGATTGTTAGAGTTTGCGCTGTAACTGCATTGTCATTGATCTCAGGTTCCGTGTTCGCCTCCACCGCTACCGCAACCCTCGCCGTGTCGGCATCGATATCACAGAATTGCTCGATCAGCACGACGCCGCTTGCATTCGGTGCATACGATCCGGTGGTAACCAATGCTTCCACACCCCTTAACCAGAACGGCAGCGTCACCGTCGCGTGTACCAAGGGCGCCAGCGGACTAACCGTCGGCATGGATAACGGGCTCCACGTTTCGGGCACGCAACGTCAGATGTTGGGTGGAACCAGCGCAAATGATCTGCAATACAACCTGTTCCAGCCGCCTAACAACACTCCGGGTACGGCATGCACCTATCCTGGCAGCACGGCCTGGACCACCACCGGGGGCGGATTGCTGACCCTCACCAGCCCAGCGAGCAAGGCGGGCCGGACTTACAATGTCTGCGGCACGATACCTGCGGGGCAGGATGTTTCCGTGGATTCGTCGTATACCGACTCGGTAACCGCCGCGATAAATTTCTAGTGATCTGGTTAGCCTACGGCTACAGAGGGCAAGCATGACTGGTATTGGTCGCCAATGGAGGCCTGCATTACGCGCCGCCCATATTGTTTGGGCGGCGCTGATACCTGCGGTTGCGGCAGCGGGGGACTTGTCGGTTGACCCCGTTCGCATAGAATTGTCCCCGCAGCAACAAGTTGCATCGGTCAATATCAGAAACAACTCCGACCAACCGACAACGATACAAATTGAGGCGACCGCTTGGTCACAACTCGATGGGAAGGATGTCTATACACCGACCCGAGAATTGCTCATTTCACCGCCCATCATTACCATTGCGCCAAAAAGTGAACAGGTCATCCGTTCAGCTTTACGACGGAAGGCGGATACTTCAACCGAATTAACCTATCGAATATACTTGCAGGAGTTGCCGTCGCAACCCGTTCCTGGATTCAAGGGAGTGCAAGTCACATTGCGCATCGGCCTGCCGGTATTCGTGAAGCCACAGAAGTTGAAAGCTACTCCCAAGATGCTATGGACGATCTCGGCTGCGCCTGATAACAGCTTGAAAGTGGCGTTGCAAAACCAGGGCAGCGCGCATGTACAGGTATCAGATTTCGCGCTCTATGATGTTGGCAACGACAAACCGATAGGCGGCGAATCCGGATTGAATTACATCCTTGCAGGCCAGATGCACGAGTGGCTAATAAAAACAGATCCTTCCAAAACAATAACCGGCGGAAGTCTTCGCCTCACAGCGCACACCGATGCAGGCAATGTCGATATTGAACTTCCTGTTGGAACTCCTTAAATGCGTGAGCTTGCTTCTGATCGGCTGCTTGATCTGCCAGTACCAAGCGGTAGCTTCCGATAACGGTACCACGATTCCCACATTAAGCCAGGCACTCGAGGGAGATGGTCCAAAATTCGCTGAGCAGACAAATTCTGCCGCCACAGAATTCCAGGAATGGCTATTACTCGTCGATATTAACCGCCAGCACCTGAATCAAACGGTGCTGGTACTCGAAGACAAAGGCGGGATGCTTTACCTGTCGAGCAGGAACCTGTTGGGGTGGCGGTTAAAGCTGCCCGATACAAGCCTTTCTATTGATTACCAAGGTGAAAAATATTATCCGCTCAGCGCAATCCATGATGTGTCGCATGTATTCGACCCGAAAAAGCTGACGCTCATGATCGAAATGCGACCTGAAGCATTCGCCGAAACCGCCCGTGATATGAGCAACACGCCTATCCCGCCACCGGCCACGCAAAGCAATGGCGGATTCGTTAATTACGATCTTTATTCTGCGCACTCCAGCGACGCAACCCAGAACACGGGACAATTTGAGCTTGGATATTTCAATTCCTTTGGAGTCGGCACCACCAATCTGCTTGCCAACTACCTTGGCAGCAACCCGGGCGTAACACGACTCGACACCACGTGGACTGTCGACTATCCGGAAAAAATGCAAACTCTGCGTCTGGGTGACGCGATCAGCACCCCGGGTTCATGGGGCCGTTCAGTACGTTTCGGCGGCATCCAGTACGGCACCGATTTCTCCACGCAACCTGGCTTTATTACGCTTCCACTCCAAAACGCCGTCGGCCAGGCGGTATTGCCGTCTACCGTCGACGTGTTAATTAACAACGCGCTCGTATCGCGCCAGGACGTGCCGCCCGGGCCATTCTCGATAAGCAATGTCCCTGTCGTCACGGGCGCAGGGGAAGTACAACTCGTGGTGCGAGATTTGCTCGGGCGTGAGCAACTTATCACGCAACCGTTTTATTCAAGCGCGTCGCTGTTGCGCGAGGGGTTGGAAGATTTTTCTTATGAATTTGGCTTTGTGCGCCAGAACTTCGGTATCAATAGCAACGATTACGGCAGTTGGCTTGGCACCGGTACTTATCGCCGCGGCATGAGCGAGCGTTTCACCGGCGAAGTGCACGCAGAAGCTTTGTCTGGCCAGGTAACCTTGGGCGTCGGCGGGGACTACCTGATACCAATAGTCGGGACAATCAGCAGCTACATTGCTGGCAGCCATAGCAGCTCAAACAATGGCATTCTGGCCCTTCTTGGCGTTGATCGTGAGGCGCTGCCGTGGAGCTTTAACGCGCGCACGCAATGGACAACCGCCGGTTTCACGGAGGTCGGACTTACCCCTCAACAGTTGGAGCCAATCCAGTTGAGCAGCTTTGCCGCGAGCTATGCTTCGGGTAGCGCCGGCTCGGTTGGCATCGCGTATGTCATTCAACAAAACCGCGGTCAGGCCGATGCACGCATAGCCACGCTTAGTTATAGTACTTCTCTCGGCAGAATTGGTTCATTTAACATATCCGCAGCGCGCAGTTTGGTCGGCGATGTGAACACCACGATTTTTGCCTTGCTGAGTATCCCTTTAAGCCCATCGACCAGTGTCAGCTTCAGTCAGCAGTCAGTCCGCGGCAGCAATTCCGGCAACAGCGACGATTTCACCGCGACGTTGCAACGCAACTTGCCGATGGGAGAAGGCTATGGCTACAAACTGTTATCTCAAACAGACGGTTACAAGGAAGCGTCTTACTCTCTCCAGAACAATATTGGCACCTATTCTGTCGGTGCCGCAGACTCACTAGGCTCCACTGCTACGCGCTTGGAAGTATCGGGCGGAGTGGCGCTATTCGCCGGCGACGCATTCCTGAGTCGTCACATCGATCAGAGTTTCGCTGTCGTGCGCATTCCGGACTATCCTAATGTGCATATACTTGCAGACAATCAACCAGCTGGGCAAACTGACAGCAACGGTAATGCGCTCATACCCCAGCTGCGAGCCTATGACAGGAACGTGATATCAATCGATCAGCGCGATGTGCCATTGGATGCGGAAATTGGGACACTCAAGATCGATGCAATTCCGAATTATCGTAGCGGTGTCGACGTAAAATTTCCAATCAGGCACTCGCGCGGAGCGACGCTCACAATCCAGCTCGAAGACGGCAGTCCGCTACCAGTCGGTGCTTCGGTGCATATTGTCGGGGAAGAGGAGCATTTTACAGTCGGTTACAATGGCGAGGCTTATGTCGTCGGCCTCAGTCAGACCAACAGGTTGAGTGCGACCTGGCGTGGCCAAAGCTGTGAATTCGATGTCCCGTACACTGCGAGTACAGATCCCTTGCCAGATCTAGGCACTTTCATTTGCAAAGGTGTGAAGCAATGACAACTGAATCATTGTTTGATGTTGGCCCAGATAAAGTCTGGCATAGAATGATGCGCTCAATGCGGCCTACAATCCTTTACGCAAGTGTGGCAGGCTTCTTTCTTATAGCGCAAGCTGCGCTGGCGGCGCCCTCCTGCACGTTCACTGGAGTTACCAATGTCAGCTTCGGCGCCTATAACGTTTATGCTGCCCTTCCGAACAACAATGGCGTAGGTAGCTTGACTATAAACTGCAACAACCAAGGCAGTGCTACAAAAAACGTAACGCTTAGCACTGGCCAGAGCAACAGCTACGCGTCACGAATAATGAGTAGCGGCGTAAACCATCTGAACTACAATCTATACACTAACTCTGCGCGGACCACTGTCTGGGGAGACGGTACTGGGGGTAGCAATATCATGACGGTGTCTCGCAACGGTTCTACGACTTTGAGCATATATGGCACGATTCCCGCCGGGCAAGACGCATCTGTCGGTAGCTACACCGACAGCATCACTATAACCGTGACTTTTTGAGCGCTCATCCGATTGGAATCGATCGTCAAACAAGTATCCCTCGATCGATTGCCAATTGCTCAATTTCGTGAATCGTGGCCTCCTGACCTTGCTGGCCTTCGTCACTAACATTTTGGTCTTCCACCACCTCAGTGGGCGGGTTCTCATTTTTCCAAGCTCGATACACAGCAGTGGCCGCATTTAGCAGGCCGACCTCGCCCAGTTTAAGCGCGTTTTCACCTTCCGGCGTAAAATACCAAACACCTTTCTTTTTTACGAAATACCCCGCTTTGACAAATATTGGCAGGTTGAAAGCAGCATAGAATATTCACAAATTAGAGTCCTTTCGAACTTCAGTGTATTTTGCGAACTTCCGCTGGCACAGTCCGGCCAATCACCAATGTCCGCTTATCGTACATTTGCGTTAATTATCCGGCCACCACTCCCTATAGAAATCACAACTACCGCATGTCTGGTGGCATTGGATTGCAAAATTGATTTCAAACGAGCCAGGAAGTCCAAGGGTTCAAGCTCGCGATTGGATGCAAGAGCTCCTCGTAAAGACATAAAGCCTGGGTGCCATCGAGAATTCAAACACGCGGCAGGCCCCCACTTCTCCGGTAATCAACAAAATTGTGGCTTTGGCGGGAACGCTGCTTTACCGAAGTGGTCGAACATTCGAGTTGAATGCAAAATGCACCGGCTATTGTGGTTGACAGAAATGTGGAGGAAACTTGATCCGCAGACATCTTTGAAAAGTAAAATTACCTGGGAGTCCTATCATGAAAAAAACACTACTTATTCCAATTCTTGCGATTTTATCAACCACTCCGGCTTACGCTGCGGATGGTGGTGGTCATGGTGGCGGTGGTGGTCATGGCGGTGGTGGTCATGGCGGTGGCGGTGGATATAGCGGTGGCGGTGGATATGGTGGTGGTCATGGCGGTGGATATGGTGGTGGCGGTGGATATCGTGGTGGATATGGCGGTGGATATGGCGGTGGCTGGGGACGTGGTGGCGGTTGGGGCTGGGGGGGTGGCTGGATTGGTCCAGCGCTGATAGGTGGTGCTATCGCTTACGACTTGGGATATCCGTACCCGTACTATGCACCTTACTACGCGCCCTACCCATACTATGCTCCACCGGTTTATGCGCAACCACAGCCGGTCTATGCACCTCCAGCTCCAGCCTATGCACCACCCGCTGCCGCGCCATCGGCACAGCAGTTCTGGTATTTCTGTGCTGCGTCGAAGGGATATTACCCCTACGTGGCTTCGTGTCAGGGTGGGTGGCAAGCCGTACCGACTAGTCCCCCCGATGCTTTACAGAGTGCTCCAGAGAGTGCTCCAGACGGCGCCCCGCCACAATAAAGGCTGATTTGGCTTTTAGGCTGGGGCAATAAGGGATATTAAGGCGATGCCAGGAATTGCGGTGCAGGTTAGCTGTCATCATGCTTTCGCTTGACTGTCCGCAATTGGCAACAAAGGTTGCTCTCAGCGGGCAGCCCTGCGAGCCCTAGCGTTTAAGGGCGCCTTAATTGGATACGAATAATCTATCGTGGCTGGAAGACACCGGCTCCTTATGACGGATCCGTTTATTTAAAGACGTTAAGGCGTCGAGGCTCGTCACTACCGGCGAACATATCGGAGTCTGCAAATAACTTGACGGTGTAGCTCAGGGCGCGAAGTTGCCGGTCAGCGACCGTCAAGACAAATTGCAAAGATCGACCCCAAGCCCCTTCCATTTTCCCAAGGCGGCCATTCAGAACTGCGAATTACCCCAAGACTCTGGGCGATTCAGTAACCAAGCGCTACAATCGGTCTACACCGCATATTCGAGGTCGAGCATGGCCCTTACGCTGCCCTCCCGCAAGACCCTGGCGCTGACCCTGGCTGGACTCGCCGTCTTCTATTTGCTGTTCGCCTGGCTGGCCCTGCCTCGCATCATCCAGAGCCAGGCGGAAAAATTCATCGCTGAAAAGACCGGCCACCGCCTTACCATGGACCGGCCGGAGTTCAATCCTTTCAAGAATAGCCTGCGCCTGACCGGGCTGCGCCTCGCGCGGCCCGATGGCGAGCCGCTATTGGCCTTTCGCGAACTGGTGGTGGACATGTCTGTCGCCAGTATTTTTCGCGGGGCTTTCGTTTTCGACGGCATTCACCTCGATGGACTTGAAGCCACGGTCGTGATGCAGCCAGACGGCCGCAATAACTGGTCGGCCCTGCTCGATGCGTTGAAGAGCAAGGAGAAGACGCCGGGGTCGGCGTTGCCGCGGCTCGACATCCATCACCTGGTCTTGGCCGGCGCCCGGCTGGACTTCACCGACATGTGGACCGCGCCCGTCTTCGCCACCCGCATCGAGCCGATAAACCTGGAGCTCACGGATATCTCCACACTGTCCGACGACAAGGGCCGGTTCAAGGTCGCGGCCCGCACGATATACGGTGCCCGCGTGACGTGGCAGGGCAAGGCCAGCCTCGAACCCCCGGTCGTTACCGGCAGCATCAGCGTCGAGGATGTGGACATCGCCCGCCTGGCGACCTACATCAAGGATGTGCTGCCGATTGCCCCGCCAGCCGGAATCTTCGGCGTGTCAGCCGACTACCGCTTTGCCTATGCCGGAGGAAGGCCGGAGCTTAACCTTGAACACATTACGGCGAAGCTCACCGGCCTCAGGCTGCAGGGAAATCGGGACTCGGATCCATCGGTCGCGGTCGACTCCATCGAGGCGAAGGAAGGCCGTTTCGACCTGGTGAAGAACAGCTTCACTCTTGGAAATATCAGCGCCACGGGAGGCAGGCTCAATCTTGAGCGGGGCAAGGACGGGAGCCCGAAGGCGCTGGAACTCGGCAGCCTCGCCCTCGACGATGTCCGCGTCGATCTGGCCACGCACCTGGCGACACTGGGCCGCGTTGCGCTCAAGGATGGCAGCGTACGGGTCACGCGGGACGCAATGGGCCGCATCGATATCCTGCAGACATTGCAGTCTGTTTCATCCCCCGCCCCGGCCAAACCGGCAGCGAAAAAAGAGACCGCGAACGCCCCTGCCGAACCGGGCTGGCGTTATCGGGTAGAAAAACTGGAGCTGACCAAATTCGGCGCTGCCTTGCGCGAAGAGTCCGTCACACCGGCAGCGGAGCTGGCGCTTGAAGACATCACACTGGACATCGAAGGGATCAGCGATGACTGGAAGGCAGCAGTGCCGCTGCAATCTTCTTTCAAGATTCAGGGCGGAGGCAACTTCGAGGCGGAAGGCAAGGTCGTTCCAGCCGGGCCGACAGCGGATATCCGGATCAAGCTTGCGGCGCTCAACCTCGCACCGGCCCAGCCCTACCTGTCCGCTGTTGCCAAACTGAAACTGGTAAAGGGACAGTTGTCCAGCGAAGGTCGAGCCAGCTACAACGCCAAGGGATCCGGCTATCGGGGCAGCTTCGCCTTGCGCGACGTGCGTCTCAATGAGGCCGAATCGGGCAATCTGTTTATGGCCTGGAATTCCCTGGGCAGCCGCGCATTTGAAGTCACACCAACGAAGCTGGACATCGGTGAGCTCGCCGTCATTGGATTAGACACCAAACTGATCATCAACAAGGACAAGTCGGTCAGCATCACGCGCATCCTGCGGCCGAAGGCCGCTGCCGCGTCGAAGCCCGCTGAGCAGCAGTCTGCAGCGGCAGGTCAGGCGCGCCCATTCCTGGTCGATATCGACCGGTTGCGAGTCAGCAAGAGCGCGATGGATTTCGCCGACAATTCGCTGGCTCTGCCGTTCGCCACGCGGATCCATGATCTCCGGGGAGTTGTCACGGGGATCTCCTCCCGGCCCGGTGCCCCCAGCCAGCTCGAACTGGACGGCGAGGTGGACGATTATGGCCTCGCGCGTGCCGTCGGCCAAGTCGACCTGTTCAATCCGACCGACTTCATGGACCTGAAGGTCGTGTTCCGCAATATCGAAATGACCCGGCTGACGCCGTACTCGGCCACCTTCGCCGGCCGCAAGATCACTTCCGGCAAGCTTTCCCTCGACCTCGAATACAAGATGAAGCACCGCCAGTTGCAGGGCGAGAATCAGGTCATCATGGACCAGCTCACCCTGGGCGAGCGAGTGGAAAGCCCGGAAGCGATTAACCTGCCGCTGGACCTGGCCATCGCCATCCTGCAGGATTCCGATGGCCGCATCGACCTTGGCCTGCCCGTTTCCGGCAGCCTGGACGACCCCCAGTTCAGCTACAGCAGGATCATCTGGAAGGCGATCGTCAATGTACTCACCAAGATCGTCACCGCCCCATTCCGGGCGCTTGGGGCACTATTCGGCAGCGACGAGAAATTCGAGGACATCTCGTTTGAGGCGGGCGACGCGCAACTGACGCCGCCGGAGCGCGAGAAGCTGGTGCGGCTCGCCGGCATCCTCGTAAAGCGGCCCCGGCTATCCCTGGCGCTGCAAGGTGCCTATGCCGAGTCGGATCGGGCGGCGCTGCAGGATCGGCAGGTGCGCCGCGCCGTGATTGAGAAGAGCGGCCAGCAGGTCGAAGGTGACAGCGATCCCGGCCCGATCTCCACACGCCAACCCAAGGTTCAGGCGGCCCTGGAAAAATTGTACTCGGAACGTTTTGGCAGCGCAGAGCTTGCTGCCCTCAAACAGGGTTTCCGCGAGGCCAATCCGGGCCAGCTCGAAGAGAGCACCGCTGGCAAGTTGATTTCCCGGCTATCCGGCCTGTTCCGCGAAAAAAGAAAACTTAGTGAGCAGGAAGTGACCCGGTTGAAGGGAACGGATTTTTACACAGTCCTGTTCGAGCGCCTGCGCGACAGGGTGGTGGTGGACAACGAGCGTCTGCTGGCCTTGGCATCGGCCCGGGGCGAAGCCACGGCCACGGCTCTGAAAGCTGCCGGCGTGCCGCCGGAGCGCCTTGCGGTGCTGCCGGCTGAGAAAGTGGAAACCGAAGGGAAGGACATTCCGGTGAAACTGGTGCTTGGTGCCGCAGGCAAAACGCCGGTGCCGGCGGCTGCAGGTACTACCGCCAACTAGCAGTTTGTTGAAATTATCATACATGCAGAGAAAAGAGTGAATTTCCGTGGTCACTTTACCCCTCCCGGTGATCTGAAAATCGACTGTAGGGCTTTCTGAGAGGTCAAAAATTTTCCACATTT
>JBAUUR010000094.1:0-17531 GCA_049582805.1 Gallionellaceae bacterium
GGCAATAAACGCAAGCGTGAAGGCATATGACGACATGCTTTCGCATTTATCGAAACGTTAGAATCAAAAATATTATCGTGGCTCAATGTGACCCCTCAAAATTGGGGTGAATTTCAACAAACTGTTAAGGGGCTTTTTGCAGGCCGGACAGCGTGCGTTTTATGGCGAGCGAAAAGCGCCATGCCAACCAGCCGCGCTTTAGCCATTTCAAGAAAAATCCGGGACGAATCAGGATCAGCGCCGCTATTGCGCCCGCCAGCAGTATGGGACGTTGTCTGAGGTAGCTTGCAATGGCAATACCCTGGTCTATGGCAGAAAATATGGTGCGCAGCGGGCTTGTCGCCTGGGCCAGGTCATTGCGCTGAGTTGCGGCTCGGGCAATCAGGGTGGCGCGGCGTTCAGCCAGTTCTATCAGTCTTGCGTTCATGATCATGGGGTGAGTTGGTCTCGATCCCTGGATAGTTCCGTCAAGCTGGCTGCAAACAAGCGTGGTTTGCTGCGCGCCTTGCCGGCCACCACCTGCCAGGCAAGAACGGCCCCGAGAGAAAACAGCACTGCCGGAATGGCGACAGCAAGCAAACGGTGGTCATCCCACAACGCCAGCACCAGCAGCAGTGTGAAGAAAATGACGCCCATCCCGGTGCAGAACAGCATAAGCAGCATCCACATCAACATTGAGGTCAGCCGTATCCGCTCTTCTTCGAGTTCGGTGGACAATAGTTCGACTCGCGTCTGCACGATGGCGAGCAGTGTACCCGCCGTCGTGCGCATGGAATCGAACAGTCCGCCGCTCTTGCCGCTGTCGCCGGTCTCGGGGGACATGGGCTGAATCAGCGGCGCGAAATCAGGGCGCCAAGCAATAGACCGGCTACAGCTGCGACGCCTATCGCTTTCCAGGGATTTTCGTGGACATAATCGTCGGTGGCCTTGGCCGTCGCCTTGACTCTTGCCATGGCTGCCACCTGCGCATCCGCCAGCCTGACTTTGGCTATTCTCAAGGATTCTTCTGCTTTGGCGCGGGCGGCAACGATTCGTTCGCCTGTTTGAGTGGCTGTCGCACGCAGCAGTTCTTCGGCGTCAGCCACTACTTCTTTCAGATCAGCCATCAGTTTGTCTCTGTGGATATGTTCCACAGCAGCTTCGGTTGCCATCGTCGATTCGTTCGTATTCATGATATTTGCCTTTTTAGTGTTTTGAAGAGAAAAACCGATTTACAGCATCATTCTAGCAATGCGTTTTACATAAGAAAAGATAATTCGAGCGCTATTTCCCGAATTGGTTGCTATCCCTGTGCACGTGATAAAATATGGTGTTAATTTTTCATAATTCAAGAAGGCGATTCATGTTTTCCAATAAAAACACCATCGCAGTTACTGATCCCGAATTGTGGGTGGCGATCCAGAATGAAAACCGCCGTCAGGAAGACCACATCGAGCTGATCGCCTCGGAAAACTACACCAGCCCGGCAGTGATGGAGGCGCAGGGCAGCAAGCTCACCAACAAGTACGCAGAAGGTTATCCCGGCAAGCGCTATTATGGCGGTTGCGAGTATGTGGACGTGGTGGAACAGTTGGCGATAGACCGCGCCAAGGCGCTGTTCGGCGCGGAATACGCCAACGTGCAGCCGCACTCCGGTTCGCAGGCCAACCAGGCGGTGTATGTGTCGGTGCTCAAGCTTGGCGATACGATTCTGGGCATGAGCCTGGCGCACGGCGGCCACCTGACTCACGGCGCATCGGTGAACATCAGCGGCAAGCTGTACAACGCCATCACTTATGGCTTGAATGAAAAAGAAGAGATTGATTACGACGCCGTGCAGAAGCTGGCGAACGAGCATAAGCCGAAGATGATCGTGGCGGGCGCTTCCGCCTATGCGCTGGTGATTGACTGGAAGCGCTTCCGCGCGATTGCCGACAGCGTCGGCGCCTACCTGTTTGTGGACATGGCGCACTATGCCGGACTGATTGCTGCGGGCTATTATCCTTCTCCGGTGGGCATCGCCGACTTCGTCACCACCACCACCCACAAGACGTTGCGCGGTCCGCGCGGCGGCTTGATTTTGGCCCGTGCCGAGCACGAGAAGGCGCTCAATTCCGCGATCTTTCCCTGTCTGCAGGGCGGTCCGCTGATGCACGTCATCGCGGCCAAGGCGGTGGCGCTCAAGGAGGCGATGAGCAAGGAATTCAAGGCGTATCAGCGGCAAGTGGTGGACAACGCGCGCGTGATGGCCAAGGTGCTGCAGGAGCGCGGCGTGCGCATCGTGTCCGGGCGCACCGACAGCCACATGTTCCTGGTCGATCTGCAGGCCAAGAACCTCACCGGCAAGGACGCCGAAGCCGCGCTGGGGCGAGCCCATATCACGGTGAACAAGAACGCCATTCCCAATGATCCGCAAAAACCCTTCGTTACCAGCGGCATTCGCATCGGCAGCCCGGCGATGACCACACGCGGATTCAGGGAGCTGGAAGCCGAGAAACTCGCCAATCTGATCGCCGACGTGCTCGACGCACCCAATGACGACGCAATCATCGCGCGCGTGGCGGGCGAGGTCAAGCAGATGTGCGCGAAGTTCCCGGTGTATGGGGCCTAGACGTAAGTTATTAGACGTAAGTTGGTAGTTAAAGCAAAAACCAACTTCCAACTTACGTCTTACGTCTAACAACTCATTATGAAATGCCCCTTCTGCAAGCATCCAGACACTCAGGTGATGGATACTCGCGACAGCGAGGAAGGCGATAGTATCCGCCGCCGTCGCCGCTGTCTGTCATGCGACAAGCGTTTTACCACCTACGAGATGGTTGAATTGCGCATGCCACAGGTAGTCAAGCAGAACGGCACACGCAGTGAATTCGACGAAGAAAAACTGCGCACCAGTTTTACCCGCGCCCTGCACAAACGTCCGGTGCCCACCGAATTGGTGGATGCTTCCATAGATCGCGTCACGCAAAAAATATTCGAGCTTGGCGAGCGCGAGATCGGCTCGCGCCAGATCGGCGAAATGGTGATGAAGGAATTGCTGAAGCTGGACAAGGTGGCTTATATCCGCTTTGCCTCGGTGTACAAAAGTTTTCAGGACGTGGGCGATTTCACCGAAGCAGTGGAGGCGGTGCGCAAATCACCCGCAAGACGGCGCAAACCGCCGACCGGCTGATGTTTACGGCGCAGGACAGTCAGTGGATGGCGCGCGCGCTGCAACTGGCAGAGCGCGGCCTGTACACCACCAGTCCCAATCCGCGTGTTGGCTGCGTGCTGGTGCGCGATGGCAACATTGTCGGCGAAGGCTGGCACGAACGCGCCGGCGACCCGCATGCCGAAGTCCATGCCCTGCGCGCTGCCGATGCAGCGGCGCGCGGCGCGACTGCCTATGTCACACTGGAACCATGCAGCCATTACGGACGTACGCCGCCCTGCGCCGATGCGCTGATTGCTGCAGGACTGGCGCGCGTCGTGGTGGCGGCGCAGGATCCCAATCCGCAAGTGGCTGGGCAGGGCATCGAGAAGTTGCGCGCGGCGGGCATCGCGGTCGAATGCGGCCTGATGGAAGCGGCGGCCCGAGAACTCAATATCGGATTTTTTGCGCGTATGGCGCGCGGCATGCCTTGGGTGCGCAGCAAGATCGCGGCGAGCCTGGACGGGCGCACCGCGCTGGCTAATGGCGCGAGCAAATGGATTACCGGCGCGGAAGCGCGGCAGGATGTGCAGCACTGGCGCGCGCGTTCCTGCGCCGTGCTGACCGGCATCGGCACTGTGCTGGCGGACGATCCGCAGCTCAATGTGCGCGATATTGAAACAGCGCGCCAGCCGTTGCGCGTGGTGGTGGACAGTTATCTGCGCATGCCATCCTCGGCGCGCATTCTGGGCGAGGGACCGCTCCGCTCTCCCTCCGGGGGAGGGACTGGGGGTGGGGGAGAAAACTATGCAGATCGCCCATCTGTATGGGTTTACACTGCCACGCAAGACGCGAAAAAAATCGCCGCGCTGGAACAAGCGGGCGCGCGCATCACCCTGTTAGCGGACGCGAAGGGCCGGGTGGATTTGAACGCAGCGTTGCGCGATCTTGCTGTTAACGGCTGCAACGAAGTGCTGGTGGAAGCGGGTGGCGCCCTGAACGGTGAGCTGTTGCAAACCGGGTTGGTGGACGAACTGGTGCTCTACCTTGCTCCGCAACTGCTGGGTGATGCCGCGCGCGGACTGGCTCGGCTCGGTGAATTGACCAGCCTGGATCAGCGCATCAATCTGGAATGGCAGGACGTGCGCCACGTCGGCAAGGACTTGCGCATCGTGGCGCGGGTGAAAAAATCAGATATGTAGGGTGGGTTAGCGAAGCGAACCCACCATTTTGCTTGGCGGGTTAAGGCCTGCGGCCTAACCCACTCAACTTGGTTGTATCGGGAGGAAGAATGTTCAGCGGCATCATCGCCGACATCGGCACCATCACCCGCACTGAAGACCGCAACGGCGGCCTGCGCCTTTCCGTAGAGACACATGCGCTCGGCATGGACGACGTGCAGCTCGGCGACAGCATCGCGGTGAACGGCGTGTGCCTCACCGTGGTGAAAAAGAGCAGCAATGAGTTTTCTGTGGACGTGTCGCGCGAAACGCTGGACTGCACCGTCGGACTGGATCGGCAGGGTGCACTGGTCAACCTGGAAAAAGCGCTGCGCCTGTCGGACAGATTAGGCGGGCATCTGGTCAGCGGCCATGTCGACGGCGTGGGCGAGGTAGTGGCATTCAACGACACCGGCGAAAGCTGGCGGCTGGTGGTGCGTGCGCCGCATCAGCTTGCCAAGTACATTGCGGTGAAAGGCTCCATCACGATCAACGGCGTCAGCCTCACCGTGAACCAGGTCGCGGGCAGCGAATTCGAGGTTAACCTGATCCCGCACACGCTGTCGGTGACCACGCTCTCCGAACTGCGTGCGGGAGCGAAAGTGAATCTGGAGATAGACCTGATCGCGCGCTACGTCGAGCGCATGCTGGCGGCGCAGAAGGGGTAGGGTGCAATAACCAACGGGCATTGCACCATTTACCGTGAGCATCCGGTGCAATGCACTACGTTTATTGCACCCTACGAACTGGAGGTGGGGAAGGTTTAGATCGTAGGATGGGCAGCCCTGCCTATCGTCAACCATGTCGAGGTTTGATGACAGCGTGGGCGCGGTGTGCCACCCCACTCGGCTAGACACCTGACTAGATTTAGAAGAAAAATATACGAACTGGCTATGCTGCGTATTTACAGTGTGCCAAATTCGATGGATTTTTGCTTCTTAAATTTGGCACACCCTACGCCATTACCCCATCCATATCAATCTGCTAAATTTTTCAGGATTATTTCGCCTTCACCCCGAACCATCCCGCATACGGCGCATGAAGGCCGCATGGTGTCTCAGCCTTTGCCGTAGAGTGCGCGCAATTCGTCCTTGGCTTGCTCCAGGATGCGCTTCTGGTTTATGTCCAGGTTCTTGCCTGCGCGGTTGATATAGAACACCAGCATGGACATGGCGGAGCGGAACGGCGAGGCCTTGCGGCGCGTGCTGGTGTCCGCCGAGCGTTTGAGCGACTGCGCGATCCGCTTCGGGTCTTGCCAGGTGAAGACCCCATCCTCAAGCACTAGCGCAAAACTTTCGCGGGTCACCTTGGCGGACCAGTTGCCGGATGTTGATTTTGTTTGCCGTGTCATTTGATCTCGAGAATCAAAAGAATCAAAAGGGTCTCCATTGATTCGGAACGTCTGATTCGGAACGTCCCTCCCCCTGGTGTGTGGTTGTTGCCGCTTTAGCGGCTTTACAACCACGGCCTACCCCCTGCGGGTGCAAGGGGGAGGGGACATTTGGTCTAATAGATTATCAGGGATCAACAGCGTGAGCAGCGTATGCCAAGATGGTAGAATCGCACAAGTTGCGCCGATATACGGCGCGCGTTTTTTGGAATTGCCGCATGACCGACATAGCACCGATACATGACATTATCGCCGAAATCCGCGCCGGGCGGATGGTGGTGCTGGTGGACGAGGAAGACCGCGAGAACGAGGGCGACCTCATATTCGCCACCGAATTCGTCACGCCGGAAAAGATCAACTTCATGGCCAAGCACGGGCGCGGGCTGATCTGCCTGACGCTGACCGAGGCGCACTGCAAGCAGCTCAACCTGCCGCTGATGGTGCGTGACAATGGCTTATCGCTGGCGACGAATTTCACGGTTTCGATTGAAGCCGCAACGGGCGTGACGACCGGCATCTCGGCGGCCGACCGCGCGCGCACGATACAGGTGGCGGCGGACAAGAACGCCAGGCCTGCAGACATCGTGCAACCGGGGCACATCTTTCCGTTGCGCGCGCTGCCCGGCGGCGTGCTGGTGCGCGCGGGTCACACCGAAGCGGGCTGCGACCTGGCGCAACTGGCCGGGCTGACGCCCGCGTCGGTGATCTGCGAAATTCTCAAGGACGACGGCGAGATGGCGCGGCTGCCGGACCTGATCGAGTTCGCCGGGCTGCATCAACTCAAGATCGGCACCATCGCCGACCTGATCGAATACCGCAGCCAGCAGGAGAAACTGGTCGAGCGCGTGGCCGCGCGTCTGGTACAGACTGCATACGGTCCGTTCGAACTGGTGACCTATCGGGACAAGACGACCCTGCGCACGCATCTGGCACTGGTGAAGGGCGACATCCAGCCGCAATATGAAACGCTGGTGCGCGTGCATGAACCGTTATCGGCGCTGGACTTTCTGGAGCAGGCCAGTTACCCGAAATCCGTCAGCGTGCATGAGGCGCTGTTGAAGATCAGCCAGTCTGATGCCGGGGTCGTGGTGTTGATGCATAACACCGAAACTTCGCAGGACTTGCTGGCGCGCGCCGCCGCATTGCCGGAGGCGCATCACGCATCGCAATGGGACCCGCGCAGCTATGGCATCGGCGCGCAGATCCTGCGCGACCTCAATGTCGGCAAGATGTGCCTGCTCGGCACGCCGCGCAAGCTGCCGAGCATGGCCGGGTTCGGGCTGGAAGTGGTGGGGTACTGCCACGCGAAATCGTAGTTGAACTGTAGGGTGCGCTTGCGCACCATTAGATGGTTTGGTGCGCAAGCGCACCCTACCTGCTACTTGTTGCCACGCGAAAGCGAAAATCAAGGATTACGCGAGACAACCTACGGGGAATTTAGAGAGACTGAAATGAAAGAAATCGAAAAAAACCTGAATGGCGCGGGGATGCGCATCGGCATCGTGCAGAGCCGCTTCAACGAAGTGGTGTGCGAAGGGCTGCTGGCGGCTTGCCGCGCGCAGCTTGCGCAGCAGGGCGTGAAGGATGCGGATATCAGATTGGCAACGGTTCCCGGCGCACTGGAGATTCCGTTGGTGCTGCAGCAGATGGCGCAGAGCAAAAAATTCGATGCGCTTATTGCGCTGGGCGCGGTGATCCGCGGTGACACCTACCATTTTGAAGTCGTCTCCAATGAAGCCGCGCGTGGGGTGGGCGAGGTGCAACTGCATTGCGGCATGCCCATCGCCAATGCCATTCTGACGACCGATACCGACGAGCAGGCGGAAGCCCGCATGAACGTCAAGGGCGCGGAAGCGGCGCTGGTGGCGATCGAGATGGCGAACTTGCTGAAAGAGATCGCATGAACGGCAAAACCGCAAAAGCTCCTGCCAAAAGCACGCGACATCGCGCGCGTGAGTTGGCTTTGCAGGGCATTTACCAGTGGCGGCTGAGTGGCAATGATGCGGCGCAAATCGAAAGACAGATAGCCGAAGAAAAAGGCCTGGGGCGCTTTGATGCAGGTTTTTATTCCCAACTATTACGCGGTGTGCTGGCGCAGCCCGCCGAGCTGCTGGCTGCAATTTCGCCGCACCTGGACCGGCCGCTGGATGAGCTCAGTCCGATAGAATATTCCGTTCTGCTGCTGGCCGCATACGAGTTGCTGCACCTGCCGGAAATTCCCTATCGCGTGGTGATCAACGAAGCGGTGGAACTAGCCAAGTCGTATGGCGGAACCGATGGCTACAAATACGTCAACGGCGTGCTGGACAAGCTCGCGGCGCGGGCGCGCGCGGTTGAAATAGCGGCCAAATAATTGTTGTCACGGGTAGAACATGTCGGAATTCGATCTGATTCGCCGCTATTTTACCCGCGCCTGTCCCGGTGCTGAGTTGGGAGTGGGCGACGATGCAGCGCTGCTGCGTGTGGACAATGGCATGGAGCTGGCGGTTTCCACCGATATGCTGGTGAGCGGCACGCATTTTTTTCCTGGCGCCGATCCGTTCCTGCTGGGTCACAAGACACTGGCGGTGAATCTTTCCGATATGGCGGCTATGGGGGCGCAGCCGCGCTGGGCGACGCTGGCCTTGTCCTTGCCGCAAGCAGAGGAAGCATGGCTGCAAAAATTCAGCGACGGCTTTTTTTCCGTTGCGCAACGCTTTGGCGTGGAACTGGTCGGCGGCGATACCACGCGCGGGCCGCTTAATTTGTGCGTCACCATCCTGGGCTTAGTACCGCAGGGCATGGCATTGCGCCGTGCCGGCGCGCAGGCAGGCGACGATGTGTGGGTATCGGGAAAGTTGGGCGATGCCGCGCTGGCCCTGGCGCATCTGCAGGGCAAGGTGCGATTGAGCGCCGAAGAACTTGCTGCGTGTTCTGACAGCTTGCATCGTCCTGAACCGCGCGTCGCGCTGGGACAGTTGTTGCGCGGCGTGGCGCACGGCGCGATCGATATTTCCGACGGCTTGCTGGCTGACCTCGGCCACATCCTGGAATGTGCAAATGTGGGTGCGGAGATTAAGTTCGATGCTTTGCCGGTTTCGCGTGTTCTGCGATCCCGTCTTGACCAGCCTGTGGGCAAGCACTGCGCGCTGGCCGGCGGCGACGATTATGAGTTGTGTTTTACCGCGCCAATTGCGCGCCGTAACGATCTGGAGGATATTTCAATGAACTTGGATTTGCCGCTGACCCGCATTGGCGCTATTGTTGCCGGCAACGGCTGCAAGGTGCTCGCAGCGGATGGCAATGTCATATCAATCGGGGAAGCGGGTTATGACCATTTCGAATGAATTGCATGTGCAGCCTTCATGGCGTTTTATCCTGAGTCATCCTGCCCATTTCATTTCGTTCGGATTCGGCAGCGGACTGTTTCCGCGCTCACCCGGTACGGCGGGAACGCTGGTGGCTTTCCCGATTTACTGGTTCCTGGCGCCGTTGATGAATTCCCAGTCCTATCTGATCTCGCTGGTATGGGCCTTCTCTTTCGGCGTACTGGTTTGCGAGAAGACGGGGCGTGAACTGGGTGTTGCGGATTATGGCGGCATCGTGTGGGACGAGATTGTCGCCTTTCTGCTGGTGCTGTTCTTCACCCCGCCGGGGTTTTTGTGGGGCCTGCTGGCCTTCTCGCTGTTTCGTTTTTTCGACATCATCAAGCCGCCGCCGATCCGCTACTACGACATGCACTGGCATGGAGGATTGGGAGTCATGTTCGACGACATGCTGGCCGCGGGGTACACGCTGTTGTGCCTGGCGCTGGTCAAAAGCATTCTTGTCCAGGCATGACCCTGCGCATACTGCTGGTGTTGCTTGCCTGTGCATGCAATGTTGCATACGCCGAAGAATCCTGCGGGTCGCCGCCTTGCGCTGCCTTTCCTGCCAGAACCTTTTCCGCCAGGGTCATCGCGGTAATCGACGGCGATACCGTGGTGATCCTGCGCAACGGCCATCCGGCCAGGATTCGCCTGGCCGACATCGATGCGCCGGAAAAGGGCCAGGATTTCGGTATGGCTTCGCGCCGTTCGCTGGCCGGGATGGTGTCTGGCAAACAGATCCGTGTCGCAACCCGGGCTGTGGATAAATATGGCCGCATCGTGGCGCTATTGTCGATCGATGGACTTGACGTGAATGAAGAGCAAGTGCGCCGTGGCATGGCGTGGCAGTATTCACACTATTTCCGGGACCCGCGTTATATTGCCTTGCAGGCTGAGGCACAGAAGGCAGGACGCGGCTTGTGGGCGCAAGCCCATCCGGTCAAGCCGTGGCAGTGGCGCAAGCAGCATCCGGCAGAGCTGCCGGTAAAGCAGGTGCCTGAGGCAATCTCATCGAAGGTCGAGACGCCATAGGTGTTGGGCGACTGAAAGCCATGCACCGAGCCAGCCCAGATAAGCCGAGAATATCAGCAGGGATAAGCCGTCTTGCGCTGAAAGGGGCTGCAAAACGAAGCCGCTGGCGTACTGTTGCGTCACATCGAACAGACTTCCGTTGAGCACCAGAACGCTGGCTGTGACAATGGCCCATGCGGCCACTCCGCCGAGCAAGCCCTGCATCGTGCCGAAATACAGGAAAGGGCGGCGAATGAAACTGTTCGTGGCGCCGATCAGTTTGGACACCTCGATTTCGTCACGCTGTGTGAGAATTTGCAGTCGTATCGTGTTGAAGGTCACGGCTACCAGGGCGAAACTGAGCAACAGTGCAAGGATCAGGATCGCTGTTTTGCCAAATTTGAGCAAGGCCTCCAGCTTGCGCGCCCAGGCTGAATCCAGTTGCACATGTTCAACCTTTGGCCATTGCGAAAATTCATTGCGCAAGGCTTCGAGAGACTGGGGGCCGGATTGTTTCGGATAGACCACAAAGGCGTCCGGCAAGGGATTTTGTGCGAGTCCGCCTATCACGTCGGTTAGCCCCGTGGTGTGCTTGAGCAGTTCCAGCGCACGGTCGCGCGCTACGAATTCGGTGTGGTCTATTTCGGCGTCATGTTGTTTCAGCTGTTGTTCAATGCGTGCTATATCGTCCTTGCTGCTATCCATGTCCATAAAAATGCTGATTTGCGGCGTGCCGATAACCCGTGCAGCAAGATCCTGCACATTTTGCAACAATACATAAGCGCCAGTCGGCAGGCTGAGCGCGATACCGATGACCAGAATGTTGAGCAGGCCGGCGCCAAAGTTGGCAAACTGGCGACGCAAGGTGAAAAACAGCACCTGGATATGCTGCGTTAGCCAACTCTTCATTGCTGCAACTCTCCCTGTTTCAGGGCAAGCATCCGCGCCCCGGATTGGCGCAGGAACGAATCGTCATGGGTAGCGATAATCAGGGTGACGCCAACTTGGTGGAAGGATTTCAGAATGGACATGATGTCGCTTGCAGAGTCAGCGTCAAGATTTCCGGTTGGTTCATCGGCCAGGATAATGGAAGGGCGGTTAACGATGGCCCGGGCGATGCATATCCGCTGTTGTTCTCCACCGGATAATGTGATCGGATTGGCCTTTTCGCGCGACAAAAGCCCAACCTTGTCGAGTGCGGCGCGCACCCTGCTGGTGCTTTCGGCGGGAGAAAATCCGCAGATATTCAGGGGCAGCATGACGTTGTCGAACACATTGCGGTCAAACAGCAACTTGTGATCCTGAAACACCAGGCCGAGGTTGCGGCGCAGGTAGGGCAGCGCCCCTGACTTGAGTGAGGCGATGTTCTGTCCCATGACAATGACGCTTCCGGCATTCGGTCGCTCGATTGCCGGGATGAGATTGAGCAGCGTGCTTTTCCCCGCGCCGGAATGCCCTGTCAGCAGCACCATTTCGCCCTCACTGATCTCAAGGCTGATGTTCTTCAAGGCCTCATAGCCGCCCGGATAGCGCTTGTTAACCTGGTTGAAAGTAATCATTTCAGTTTTCAAGTGGTGCTACGGTAAACACAGGGTGCGTGCGATAGAGATGAATGGCGTCAAGGGAGTTAATCAGGTTGATCGGGTTCATTCATGCCAAGCAGGGCCGCGACAAAATCTTCCGCGACGAATGGCCGTAAATCGTCCAGCCCTTCGCCCACACCGATAAAGCGTACGGGAATCGGGTGCGCCTTGGCAATGGCGGCGATTACCCCTCCTTTGGCGGTGCCGTCGAGCTTGGTGATTACCAGTCCGGTCACACCCAATGCCGCGTCGAATGCCTTGACCTGTGAAAGTGCGTTCTGTCCGGTATTGGCGTCCAGCACCAGTAATATTTCATGCGGGGCGTCCGGCAGCGCCTTGGCAATGACACGTTTGACTTTCCTGATCTCGTCCATAAGGTGCATCTGCGTGGTCAGGCGTCCTGCGGTGTCGGCCAGGACGATATCAATGCCGCGTGCCTGGGCTGCCTGAACCGCATCGTATATGACTGCTGCGGCATCGCCGCTTTGCTGCGCGATGACGGTAACATTGTTGCGTGCGCCCCATTCCATCAACTGTTCACGTGCAGCGGCACGAAATGTGTCACCCGCTGCCAGCAGCACCGACTTGCCTTGATCCTGAAAATATTTTGCCAATTTGCCGATGGAAGTCGTCTTGCCTGCTCCATTAACTCCGGCCAGCATGATGACAAAGGGTTGGTGCGAGCCGGTTTGCAGGGGTTGTGCCAGTGGCGCGAGCAGCTTGAGCATGCAGGAATAGAGCGATTCCTTGAGCTGGTCTGCATCGGTCAGGCGGTTTTCTCTGACCTGGTGGCGCAATTCAGCCAGCAGATAGAGGGTCGCATCCATGCCGACATCAGCGGTGATCAGGATGGTTTCCAGTTCGTCATATAAGTCGTCATCAATTTTTCCGCCACGCCCGAACAATTCGGTCAATTGGTTGCCGGTGCGCGCCAGCCCGGTTTTCAGGCGCTCAAGCCAGCTGCGTTTCTCCGCGGTGGATTGATTGGGCGAGTTGATTGAAGGGTCTTTTTTCAGGAAACCAAACATGGTATGGGATAGTCGGAGAGAGGCAAAATGGCGCATAATACGCGCTTTTCGTGGCGGCCTTTGCCGCAATAGTGATTTTATTGGGATTGCCGGCTTTGGGCTACAAAAAAGGATTGATTGAAATGCGAACCCGTTTGATGAATTTTTTGTTTTCTGTTGTTCTGTTCGTTGCAGCGGCAGCGCCAGCGGTGACCCAGGCTGAGGTGTATGAGAAGACTCTCGGCAATGGGCTCAAGGTGGTGGTGAAGGAAGACCATCGCGCCCCGGTGGTGGTGCAGGAGGTCTGGTACCGTGCCGGAAGCATGGATGAGCACACCGGGGATACGGGAGTCGCCCATGCGCTGGAACATATGATGTTCAAGGGCACCAAAGCGGTTCCGGCGGGCGAATTCTCGAAACGTATCGCTGCCGCGGGGGGGCGTGAAAATGCCTTCACCAGCGACGATTACACCGCGTATTTCCAGCAGTTGCATAAATCCAGGCTGCCGCTTGCCATGCAGCTCGAGTCCGATCGGATGCGCAATCTGTCCTTGTCCACGGATGAGTTCGGCAAGGAAATCAAAGTGGTAATGGAAGAGCGGCGCATGCGCACTGATGATGAGCCGCGTGCCCTGATGTATGAAAAACTGATGTCCGTAGCCTATCAGGAATACCCTTATCGGCATCCGACGATCGGCTGGATGGATGATTTGCTCAGGATGGATGCGGGCGATGTCAGGCAGTGGTACAAGGATTGGTATGCGCCCAACAACGCGACGCTGGTGGTGGCGGGCGACGTCAAGGCGAGCGAGGTGTTCGCCCTGGCCCGGCGCTACTATGGCCCGATTCCCGCACGCAAACTGCCGGAGAGAAAAAATTTAAGCGAGCCACAGCAAATCGGGATAAAGCGTATCGTGGTCAAGGCGCCCGCCGAGTTGCCCTACCTGGTGATGGCCTATCATGCACCCGCACTGCGCGATACCGAGAAGGATTGGAAGCCCTATGCCCTGGAGGTGCTGGCGGGCGTACTGGATGGCAATGATTCCGCACGGCTGAACAAGGCGCTGGTGCGTGAACAGCAACTTGCCAGCAGCGTGGGCGCGGGATATGACTCAACTTCGCGCGGACCAGGCATGTTCATACTGGAAGGCACGCCCAGTGCCGGCAAAAGTGTGGCCGATCTGGAAGCCGGGCTGCGCGATCAGATTGCAGGATTGGTTAAAGACGGCGTGAGCGAGGATGAATTGAAGCGAGTCAAGGCACAGGTAACGGCTGCAGAAGTCTACAAGCGTGACTCGGTGTTTTATCAGGCAATGCAGATCGGGCAATTGGAGAGCGTCGGACTGGGCTACAAAGCGATTCCATTGATGCTGAAAAAAATACAGGAGGTGACTGCGCAGCAGGTGCAGGATGTGGCGCGCGAATATTTCCAGGATGACAACCTGAGTGTTGCCACCCTGGATCCGCAGCCGCTTTCCGGCAAACACAGGTCTTTCGGTGGAGGGGCGTTACGTGACTTACGCTAAGAAAATTATTGCTGTTGCCTTGATATATCTGGCTGGCATCTCGCTGGCATTTGCCACTCCGCATATCCAGCATTGGCAGTCGGACAGTGGCGCGCAGGTGTATTTTGTCGAGGACCATGACTTGCCCATGCTGGACGTGGCAGTGAATTTTGCGGCGGGCAGTGCTTTTGATACGGCGGGGAAAGAAGGTCTTGCCGGACTGACGCATGGTTTGCTCGATCTTGGGGCTGAGGGGATGAGCGAAGATGACATCTCGCGCAATCTTGCCGATATCGGGGCGTTAATGGGCGGTGATTTTGACGCGGATCGGGCCAGTTTGACCCTGCGCACCCTGAGCAGCCAGGCAGAGCGGGACAAGGCGCTGGATATACTGGCCAATGTACTGCAGCATCCCCTGTTCCCGGAGGCCGTGCTGGCGCGCGAGAAAAATCGGTTGATCGATGCCTTGAAGGAAGCTGATACCAAGCCGGAGGAAATTGCCGGCAAGGCATTCAACAAGGCAGTGTTTGGTACTCATCCTTATGGTTTTCCATCAGACGGGGAAATACCAAGCGTGGAAAGCATTCAGCGCCCGGAGGTGGAGCAATTCTATCGCAGCCATTATTCGGCCAAAGGGGCCGTGGTAGCAATCATGGGAGATGTGACGCGCGCAGAGGCGGAAAGCATTGCGCAGAAGCTGACTGCGCAACTGCCTCCCGGTGGTAATGGGGAAGGCATTCCTGCCGTACAAACCCTGATCAAGCCAAGTGAATTGCGTATCCCGCATCCGGCCACCCAGAGCCACATTCTGATGGGTGCGCCCGGAATGTCGCGCACCGATCCGGATTATTTTACGCTTTATGTCGGCAACTATATTCTTGGCGGGGGCGGCTTTGTCTCGCGCTTGACCGAGGAAGTGCGCGAGAAACGCGGTCTGGCATACAGCGTGTACAGCTATTTCATTCCAATGCAGCAGGCAGGCGCTTTCCAGATCGGGTTGCAAACCAAAAAGGAGCAGGCTGATGAGGCATTGGAACTGGTGCGCGACACGCTGCGCAAGTTCATCGATAAGGGGCCGACCGAAAAAGAACTGAAAGCGGCCAAGCAGAATATCATCGGCGGCTTCCCGCTGCGCATAGACAGCAACTCGAAAATCCTTGGTTACCTCAGTGTGATCGGGTTCTATCATCTCCCGTTGACCTACCTCGACGATTTTGTCGGCAAGATCGACAAGGTCACGGTCAATCAGATTCGGGATGCTTTCAAGCGTCATATCAACCCCGATGCGATGGCAACCGTAATCGTCGGGGCGCCTGAAAGCAAAGAGCCAGGCGCCGACGTGGAGAAAGGGAAATAAATCGGGTTCGTATAATCGGCGGTCAATATCGCCGACGTTTGATTGAGTTTCCTGACGCGGAAGGGTTGCGTCCCACGCCTGACCGTGTGCGGGAAACGTTGTTTAATTGGCTGGGGCAGGATTTGACCGGCAGGCGCTGTCTGGATTTGTTTGCCGGCAGCGGGGCCTTGGGTTTTGAGGCGGCTTCACGCGGGGCGGACGAAGTAGTCATGGTGGAAAGCAATGGCTCCGTGTTCCGCGCCCTGCAACAGAATTGCAGGAAACTGGGCTGTGCCAATGTGGCGCTGCAGTGTGAAGATGGCCTGGAATTTGTCCGGCGGGACAGCGGCCATTACGATGTCGTGTTTCTTGATCCGCCGTTCCAGAGTGACTATCCGCGCCGGGTCTTGCCGTTGTTGGCGGACAGGATGGCTGAGGGCGGGCAGCTGTATCTGGAAACCGGTGAACCGTTTCAACCCGACGCAGCATGGCAAACGTTGAAGCGCGCCAGGGCAGGCAATGTGCATTACCAATTACTGCAACGGAGCAAACCAGTACATGATTAAGGTGATATACCCCGGCACGTTCGATCCCATTACGCGCGGCCATGAGGATGTGGTGCGCAGGGCATCCGGATTGTTCGGGGAAGTCGTGGTGGCAGTCGCGGCCAGCCGCAGTGCGACCATGTTTACGCTGGATGAACGCATCTCCATGGCTCGATCAGTGTTTGCTGATTTTGCCAACGTTCGTGTTGAGGGCTTCGATTGCTTGTTGATGGATTTTGTCCGCAGGCAGGATGCGCGCGTGGTGTTGCGAGGTTTGCGCGCAGTATCGGATTTCGAATATGAATTCCAGATGGCCGGAATGAACCGCAGTCTGCATCCGGATGTTGAAACCCTATTTCTGACACCTGCAGAGCAGTACACATTTATTTCAGCCAGCATGGTGCGCGAGGTGGCCCGCTTTGGCGGCGACGTGAGCAAATTTGTGTCGCCTCTCGTGGCTGCAAAATTGATGGAAAAGAAAGAAGCTTGAATGACTAGGAGAAGAGTATGGCATTGATGATTACTGACGAATGTATCAACTGCGATGTGTGCGAGCCGGAGTGCCCGAATGACGCCATATCGCAGGGAGACAGCGTTTATGTGATTGATCCGAACAAGTGCACGGAATGCGTAGGCCACTACGATACGCCGCAGTGTGTGGAAGTTTGCCCGGTGGACTGCATTCCGATAAACCCGGATTGGGTGGAAAGCAAGGAGCAATTGCAGATCAAATACGAGAAACTGATGGCTGCCAAAGCAAAATGATTTTTACAATTATTGTCAAGTTCTCCCCCAAGGCAATATTTACTGACTGAATACACGAGGATTCCTGATGCCCGAAGTCAAAAGCTATCATCCCGCCCTGGTTGTCCTGCACTGGCTGCTTGCGGTAGCCATCTTGGGCATGTTCGCGCTGGGTTTCTTTGTGTTGGACGAAATGAAAAGCACCGATCCGCAAAAGGCCGGGTTGTCGATCCTGCACATCATTGGCGGAATAGTGATTCTTGTTCTTACCATTGCCCAGTTGGTCATTCGCGTCAAAAAACCAAGGCCGGCTCCAATCGTGACTGGCAAGCCGTTGGTTGACAAATTGGCTACCGGTGTCCACCATCTTTTGTACACGTTGACAGTGCTGGTAATAGTGGCCGGCCTGGTATTGGCATTTTCTGCAGATTTGTTCGCCATCCTGTTCTCCCATACCGGTACGTTGCCCAAGGATTTTGAGGACTTTACTTCGCATGATATACATGGGTACCTGGCTAACGGATTGATAGCGGTTGTCGCGTTGCACTTGGCTGGAGCGCTGTATCATCAATTTATCCTGAAAGATAATATTTTTGCACGCATGTCACTAGTAGATCGTTCCAACAATAACATTACAGATTAGTTTATAATAGCCATGGTTCTTATGCAACTCTTAACGGGGGTGATCATGGCGGGCAAGACAAAACGTGCGGCACTGGTGTTGACGGAGGATC